>JBGAGQ010000109.1:0-13302 GCA_044226625.1 Thermoanaerobaculia bacterium | reverse complement strand
CTACCGTGGGTTCGAATCCCACCCTCACCGCCAAAAGAGTCTCTACCGGAGAGGTGCCAGAGCGGTCGAATGGGACGGTCTCGAAAACCGTTGACCGGGTAATCCTCGGTCCGTGGGTTCGAATCCCACCCTCTCCGCCATTTTCTTCAAATCTCGTCGGGGCTTCCGCGGAAAACGGCGCTCTTGACGGGGGGCGGTTTTCTCGTCTAGTTTTACGCCCTTGCCCGGCACGAGGCCGGCGAGGGATCCGTTCGTGTCCGCGGACGACGAATGGCCAATAACGTCAAGGAAAAAGGTGCAACGTGAAGCGGACGTTTCAGCCCAACAACCGGCGGCGCAAGCGGACTCACGGCTTCTTGGTCCGGATGCGTACCCGGAACGGCCGAGCGGTGATCGGACGTCGTCGCCGGAAGGGTCGCCACCGCCTAGCTGTTTGACCGCTGTCGGTCAAAACCGTTCGACCCACCGTTCGATCGGCCGTCTGATGTCGGAAGCCCAGGCTCCGCCTCCATCTTCAACCCCTCCCAGCTCGTCCGACGCCGGCTCTCGTAGCGAGAGCTTCCGTTGCGAGGATCGTTTGAGGCGGAGGGGAGATTTCCTTCGCTGTTATCGGGCGGGGCGGCGCCGGACCGGATCTTCGTCGATCCTGTATTACATCTCGAACGACACGGAGCGGCCGAGGCTCGGCATCACCGCGAGCAGGAAAGTCGGCAACTCCGTGGTCCGCCATCGCCTCAAGCGGCGGATTCGCGAGGCGTATCGCCGTTGGCCGGGTCGCCACGATCTGCCGGCTCTCGACCTCGTAGTCCATCTCAAGCCGGAAGCCGCGAAGGCGCAGCCTGAAGCGTTCGCGGAGGATCTCGTTCGCCTTTGGCGGGGGGTGACGACGCGGGGAGCCACGAAGTGACGCGGCTCGCGATCGCCCTGCTCGGCTTTTACAAGCGACGGATCTCACCGTTTCTCCCTCGATCGTGCCGTTTCTCGCCCACCTGCTCGGAGTATGCCCGGCTCGCGATCCTCGAACACGGATTGGCGCGGGGCGCGCTGCTTGGCGCGGGGCGACTGATGCGGTGTCATCCGTTACATCCGGGCGGGATCGATCTGCCCTAACCGATTCGCAAGAGGCTCCCTTTGGATACCCGCCGCCTGCTCCTTGCCGCTGCCCTCTCGTTCGGCTTCCTCGTCCTCTGGCACTACTTCTTCCCCGCGGAGGTCCCTCCCCCTCCGGCACCCGCTTCGAAGCCGGCCGCGGCGGCTCCGGCCGCGCGTCCGGGAGAGACACCCAAGAGCCCAGAGCCGGTCACCGTGGCTCCGGCCCCAACTCGGCCGGCCGCCGCGGCGTCGGCTCCCGAAGTCGTCGTCGTCGAGACGAAGGACGCGCGCATCGAGCTCAGCAACCAGGGGGGCGAGATCCGGTCGTACGCCTTGAAGCGGCAGGTCGGCGCGGGCGGCAAGCCGCTCGAGTTGGTGCGGCAGCGCGCCGCGGGGCCTTATCCGTTCGCGATCGTCCGCGCTTCCGGTGAGCCGACGGCGCTCGGCAAGGCTCTGTTCAAGGTCGACCGTTCCGCCGACGGCAATGAGGTGGCCTTCGAATACGGCGATGGCCAGCGCTGGGCGCGGAAGCTCTTCCGCTTCCGGCCGGACGGCCTGTTCGACGTCGACGTGCAGGTCGAAGGCCTGAAGGACTGGGCGCTCGCGATGGGTCCCGGAATCCGCAATCCTACCGTCGAGGAGCTCGGCAGCCGGTTCGAGCGGCGCGAGGGCATCTACCTCACGGGGGGGGAGGTCCAGACCCTCGATCCGCAAAAGACCAAAGAGGGTAAGGAAGTCCGCGCGACGGGCCTTGGGTGGGTGGCGCTCGATGACACCTATTTCATGGCGGCCGTGGTGCCGTTCGAGGGGTTGGAAAAGGCCGTGTTCCAGCCGGTTCTGCTGACTCCCGGGACGGCAGGAATGGTTGCGACCCCGGTGCCGGCGGAGCTGACGGACGAGCAGAAGAAGCTCAAGCGCGACTTCGCTCTCTATCTCTACCCCTCCGGGAATCGGTTGAAGATCGGCTCGTTCTGGGGCTCGAAGGAGCGCGAGCAGTTGGCGAAGCTCCCTCACGGCCTCGGCAAGGCGCTCCGCCTCGGAACGTTCTGGTGGCTCGCGCAGCCGCTGCTGTCGGCGCTGCATTGGATCTATGACCATGTCGTGGCGAACTACGGCTGGGCGATCATCCTGCTCACCACCCTGATCAAGATCGTGCTGTTGCCGCTCACCCACAGCTCGATGAAGTCGATGCGCAAGATGCAGGAGCTGAACCCGAAGCTGCAGGCGCTCCGGGAACGCTATCGGCCGAAGCTGCGGGACAAGAACGGTCGCCCCAACCTTGAGATGCAGCGCAAGATGAACGAGGAGATGATGGCGATCTACAAGGCGGAGGGAGTTCAGCCAACCGGCGGATGTCTGCCGATGATCCTCCAGATGCCGGTGTTCTTCGCGTTCTACAGCGTCCTGTACAACGCGGTCGAGCTCCGCAACGCCCCGTGGCTGGGGTGGATCCACGATCTTTCCGCCATGGACCCCTATTACATCCTGCCCATCGTGATGGGGGCGACGCAGTTCTTGCAGGTCCGCATGACGCCGAGCGCGGGCGATCCGATGCAGCGGCGGCTGTTCCAGTTGATGCCCGTCCTGATGACGGTTCTATTCCTCCAGTTCCCGAGCGGGCTCGTCATCTACTGGCTGACCAACAACGTCTTGACGATCGCGCAGCAGGCGGTCTACAACCGATGGATCTTGCCGACCACTCCGGCCGGCAGCACTCTCGCGGCAAAAGCGAAATGAGCGACGACAAGCGAAAGTTTTTCTCGGCTGACAGCCTGGAGCGCGCGGTGCTCCAGGCGGCGAGCCATTTCGGGATCGATCCCGACCGAGTCGCGTATCAGAGGGTCGAGAAGAAGGGCATGGTTCGGAGTGGGCGAAAATTTCTGATCGAGGTCGACGCGGCACGCCCCGAGCGAGAGGCCGCCACCCGGGCGACTCCTCCGGTTTCAGCTCCGGTTCGTCCCGCGTCGGCTCCTGGGGCCGGCTCTCCGGCCCGCCGCGAGGAGGCCCGGCGGCCCGGGCCTGGGCGGGGGCGCGACGACCGGCGCCGCTCCGACGATCGCCACGAACGGGGGCGCGGGGACAGGAAGGACCGGGGTTCGCGTCCCGGCCGCGACGGACGAAAGCGGGATGAAGGCCCAGGGCGCCCGCGCATGGAGTCCGTGGCAACCGATTTGGTGCCGTTGCAGGACGTTCCGCGCCAGCTTTCGGAGCGGTTTTCTCCCGCCGAGGGCGCCGCGGCCACGGCCGCGCGGGAGGAGGCCGCGCTGCTTCTGGAAATCGCGGGTACCCGCCTGGAGGCGAGGATCTTCCAGGGAGAGGGTGAGCTGCTCGTGGATTTGGTCGGTCCGGATGCCGACATCTGCTTCAAGGACTCGGGCGAGCTGCTCCATTCGCTGGAGCATCTTTTGCCCAGGCTGATCCGGAACCGGGTGGGAGAAACCGTCGCCTGCCGCGTGGATTGCGACAACTTCCACGAGATTCGGGAGGAGCAGTTACGGAGTCTCGCGCAGAGGGTCGCGGCCGACGTGATCCGAGGCGGCGCGCCGAAGATTCTCGAGCCGATGAATCCTGCCGACCGCCGCGCCGTTCACATGGCGCTCGCGGATGACGCCGGTGTCTTTACCGAAAGCGAAGGCGACGGGTATTTCAAACGAGTCGTCGTCCGACCCTCCTAGTCGTTGTTCATGGCTCGGGAGCGCATTCCCGCTTCCGAGCCCGTTTCACGTGAAACAGACATCACCCTCTTAGCGCTCGTTTCACGTGAAACATGCGGGGACACCCTTCCCCTTATCGCTCCAGTAACCAGGTCACTTTAAGCCACACGCCTAGGGTCCGGGCCTCGGCTTGCCTATGGAGTGCCGGCCGTCCTAGCATCGATCGTGGCGTTCGACCTTCCTCCCGTACTTCTCTCGGAGTTCTCGGCTCGGCTAGCGGATCTCTCTCCGGAGCGAATCTCCGAGGCGGCGCTCCATTCCCTCTTCGGTCACTACGAAGAGCTGCGCCGCTGGAATCGACGCCTTGCCTTGATCGGGCCCGGAACGGCGTCGGAGGTCTTCGCCCGGCACTACGGTGAGTCGCTCGCCGCTTTGCCGCTGATCCCTGACCTCGAAGGCGAGGCGGTCGACCTTGGTTCCGGAGCGGGTTTTCCCGGATTTCCGATCGCCGCCGTGCGCCGCGCGCTTCGAATGAACCTGTACGAAGCACGCGAGAAAAAAGCGAGCTTTCTCCTGGCCGCCGCCCGGCGATCGGCTTTGCCGCTCGAATGCCGCGATGTTAGAGTTTCCCTTCCCCTGCCCGAGGGTTTTCCCGAGAGGCTCGTACTTTCCACCGTTCGGGCATTGAGACTCTCACCCGACCTCCTTCGCGAGCTCGGCCGTCGGCTCGAGCCGCGAGGCCGAATTTTGATGTGGGTCGGAGCGGAAACGCCCGCGCCACCAGCGGGTTTGCGCCTCGGGAGGGAAATTCCACTCGGTGGCAGCGAGAGGCGGCGGATCGTGGAGCTGGTTTCCGCGAGCTAGTTCTTCTGTCGTCCAAAACGGTGCGGTTCGACCCACGGAGCTCCCGGACGGGATGCCCAGGAGAAGGTCGTCACGAACATGGCCTCGAACAAGGCGCGAATTCTCGCCATCGCAAATCAAAAAGGCGGAGTCGGAAAGACCACCAGCGCGATCAATCTCGGAGCGGGTCTTGGCGCTCTCGAGAAGCGGGTGCTGCTGGTCGACTGCGACCCGCAAGGCAACGCATCGCGCGGGCTCGGCTCGGGCGCGGCGGCGCCCCACCTCTACCATGCGCTGATCGGCGAAGCGCCGTTCGAGGAAGTCATCCGTCCCAGCGGGTTTCCGAACCTGGACCTCGCGCCGTCGCAGCGCGACCTGGTCGGTTTGGAGGTCGAGCTGGTCGGCGAAAAGGACTGGGAGCATCGCCTGCGCGATCTGTTCGCCGAGGTAGCCGACCGCTACGACGTGATTCTGATCGACTGTCCCCCATCCCTCGGCCATCTGACGGTGATGGCTCTCTCCGCCGCGCATGCGCTCCTGGTGCCGCTCCAGTGCGAGTACTTCGCTCTCGAAGGGATCAGCGAGCTGGTCGCCACGATGGAGCGCATCCGGGACAGCCTCAATCCGCGGCTCGAAATCGCCGGCATCGTCCTGACCATGTTCGACGACAGGATGAACCTCTCGCGCGACGTCGCGGACGAGGTGCGCCGGCATTTCGAAGGAAAGGTGTTCGAGAACGTGGTGCCTCGGAACGTTCGGCTCGCCGAGGCCCCGAGCCATGGCATGCCAATCTTTCAATACGACATCAAGTCGCGCGGCGCGGACGCCTATCTCGCCCTCGCTCGCGAGTTCCTCCGGAGGATCTGAGTGAGCGTGCGCAAGAAAGGTGGCCTCGGCCGGGGGCTGGGGGCGCTGATTCAGGAGAAGACCGAGAGGAGAGAGGACACCGCCGGCGAGGCCCCTGAACCGGCCGGGCCTCCGACCCTTCCGACGATCCTTCCGATCGATCGACTGCAGCCGAACCGGCTCCAGCCACGGGTACGCTTCGACGAGGATCAGCTTGGCGAGCTCGCCGAGTCGATTCGCGCGCAGGGGATCATCCAACCGTTGGTGGTCTCCGCGGCCGAGGACGGAACGTACCTCATCATCGCCGGAGAGCGCCGCTGGCGCGCCGCGCGGAGGGCCGGCCTCACCGAGGTGCCGGTGGTCATTCGCGAGGTGGCTGGCGATCAGCACCTCCTGGAGCTCGCCCTGGTCGAAAACCTCCAGCGCGCGGACCTGAATCCCATGGAAGAAGCTGAGGCGCTGCTCGGCCTCGAACGGTTCGGCCTCCACCACGACGAGATCGCCGCCCGCGTGGGGAAGAGCCGCTCCGCCGTCTCTAACTCATTACGGCTCTTGAGGTTACCTGAAGACGTCCGAGATCTCGTCAGGGCCGGCGCGCTCACCGCCGGCCAGGCGCGGCCGCTGCTCGGTCTCGCGACGGAGGAGGCGCAGATCGCGCTCGCCGAGCGCGCGGTGGCGGAAGGCCTTTCGGCGCGCGATCTCGAGAGGCTCGCCGCCGAGCCCCGGCAGGAGAAGGCTGCCGCCACGCCGCGCCCGAAGCCGTCGCTCGACGGCAATACCGCCGCCGCGCTCGAGACGTTGACCCGTAAACTGCAGACCCGTATCGAGATCCGCCGCCGCGGCAAGGGGGGGCAGCTCAAGGTCCACTTCCATTCCGAGGAGGAGCTGATCCGGCTCTACGATCTCCTCATGGGACACGAGGAGGGGCGATGATCTTCAAGAACGAGGGCAAGCAGAGCGATTTGAACGGCTTCCTGGACACCGGGAGTCACATCGACGGCGAGCTTCGCTTCGAAACGACCTTCCGGGTCGACGGCAAGCTCACCGGCATCGTCCGCTCCAAGGGCGATCTGGTGGTGGGCGACGGGGGTGAAGTGGAGGGAGAGATCGAGGTCGGCCAGGTCTTCGTCTCGGGCGTGGTCCGAGGCACCATCCGCGCCGGCCGACGCGTCCAGATCACGCCGACCGGCAAGGTGTTCGCCGATCTCGAAACGCCGGCCCTCATCGTCGAGGACGGCGCGCTGTTCGAAGGGCGTTGCGCCATGGCACCGGCGGCGCCGGCGCAACCGGCGAGCCCCGCCGCACGGAAGGACACCGCGAAGGGCACGGCTGCCGCCAAGCCCGATTAGCGAGGCGCCCGGCCGGGTGGCTTCTGCTCCGCCCCCGCGGGCGCCAACCCCTCGTACGAAGGGAAAAACGAAAGCGGTCGCCTTGCTAAGAACGACGCCTCGAAAGCTCCGGTGAGAACGCGGCCGTCGAGGTCGCGCGCCACCGGGAGCCCGAGGGCATGCAGCAACGTGGGCGCGACGTCGACCAGCCGGGGACTGGCGAGCAGCGCTCCCGCCCGAACCCCGGGACCGGCCAGGATGAACGTGCCGTCCGGAGCGCCCTCGAACGAGCCGGCGAGCGATCCGCCGCCGGCCAGCCGTTCCCACCAGCCGATCGGCGCGGCCCCCTGAGCCGAAACGATCGCGATCAACGCATCTCCCCGATGCTCGAGCAGCCGGCCGAGGAAACCGTCGAGGTGCTCGTAATACGAGGCAACCCGACGGGCGGAGTCCTGAGCCCGACCGGTTGGCGAGCCACCGAACTGCGCGACGTAGAACCCGCCGAAATCCTCGGCGGAGATGGTGGCGAGCCCGGGAAGGACGACGAAGCGAAGGTTCGGCCGGCCGGCCGACGAGCTCTCGCTCGCAAGGGCCAGGGCGACCTGCTCGCGCCAGAGGTCGCCCGCGAGGGCCGACTGAGCGGCCTTCGAGGGCTTCTTACCGAGCACCTCGAGGGCGTCGGGATCGAGGTCGGCGTTCCGTACCGCGAGGCTCTGTACGAGGAGCGCGAAGGGCGGAGGTTGGGCTTCGCCGAGCGCGGGAGGCGCACGAAAAAAGCGCTCGGAAACGACGGCTCCGGCTCCGGGCAACGGAGGCCACGTCGCCGGCCAGGAGACGGTGGCGGCCGGCAGGCCCAGGCGTGAGAAAATCTCCCAGAGCCCGAGCGCGTGTCGTCGCGGCAAACCGGGGGTCGGGTCCGGTCCGAGCATCCCCCAGAGGCGAAACCCGATGCCTCGCGGAAGGAGGTTGAGCTCCGCCCCCGGCACCGCGATCCCCCCGGAGTGATCGGCTTCTCCGGTCACGCCGCTCTTCCAAGGGTATTTGCCGGTAGCGAGCGTGGCCCAAAGCGCCGGTCGCCGATTGAGGCCGAGCGTCTCGAGCCGACCATACGCCCCCTCGCGCAGAAGGGCGGAGAATGCGGGGAGCCGGCCCTGACCGGCGAGCGGAAGGATCGCGTCCAGCGTCGCGCTGTCGATCCCGATCACCCACAGCTCCTGATGATCGGACCGCTCGACCCCAGGCGGCCGCCTGTTTGCTTCGATCGGGCTCCGAAAGGACTCGCGCCGTTCCACCGCCGCGACCAGCGAGAGGATCACAATCCCCCCGAGGGCGAGGCGGCTGCGCCACCCATAGGTCCGCTTGTCCAGCGTGTGTAGCAACGCCGTGTAGAAGGCGATCAGACCGCCGAGCGCCAGCCAAAGCGCGGTTTTGAGCAGCCGCACGTTGATACCCGGAGGCAGGAAGTAGGCATAAAAGGAGGCGTGTGCCGCGTCGAGGACCGCGCCGAGGAAAAGCGCCAGCGTGAGGGTCCAGGGCAGCCAACGGACGGCCCGTTCGGGCCGACGCCCGAGAAGAAGGAGGGTGCCGGCGGCTCCGACGGCGCCAAGCAATGCGCCGTACAGGAGCATCGCCCGCCCGACCCCGAACGGAGCGAAGCGGATGCGGGGGTTCAGGAAGAAGAGGAGCCCGGCGACGTGGCTGCCGAGCAGGAAACCCGGCAGCGCCGAGACGGCGAAGGCGCGTAGCCGTGCCACGTGCAGCGGTCCGGAGGCGGAAGCGCGCCCCGGACCGTGCCCCCCGCTAGAAGATGAAGATCGGACGATCCACCTCGTGATGGAACTTCCACACGTAGGTGTAGCCCGGGAACTCGATCGGGATCTGGTAGTCCGCCTTCATGCGGATTCGATCGCCGAGTCGCTCCACCGATAGATGGTCCTTGTCCAGCTCGATGCCGAGCTGGTTGGCGCGCACCAGGATCTGTTTCTTGATCTCCTCGTCCGGAGTTTGAGCGGCGAACTTTGCCTGCTCCTCCATGAAGTCGTACATCTCCGAGCTGCTCATCTTGACGGGAATGGTCTTCCACGCAATGAGGGCCGCAAGCGCGAGAAGCACGGCCCAGAGAATGCACCCCAAGTTACCCTCGCCCCGTTCGCCTTGCCGTCGAACCATCCAAACCTCCTGTCCCGCGAAAGCCACACGACCGCGGATCGCACCTTGGGTCTTTGGCCGATTCTAACAGGCTCCGCCGCGGGCTCGTCGGGCTCCCCGCCGAAGGTCAGCGGACCAGCTCGAAGGTCCTTTGCCACCGGGTCTTTCGGACCAAACGCGAAAGCCATCGCCAAGAGCGGTCGACCCATCCGCGCGGCGGCGCCTCGAGATCGGGTTCGGCCGAGGCGACTGACCAGTAAATCAGGAGAGCCCGGCCCTTGAGCAACTCGCCCGGGACTGGACCCCAGTACCGGGAGTCGTGGGAATTGTCCCGGTTGTCGCCAAGGCAGAACAGATGATTCGGCGGGACCTCGAACGGGCCGAAATTGTCGCGCGGCCGCACCTCATACCAGCCGATCGGGTCCGAGCCGGGCTCGCCGCCGAAATGGTAGGTGTAAGACCCGTCGGCGACCGGTTTCTCGTTGACCACGAGCTCCCGGTGGACGATCTCGACGCGGTCACCGGCGACACCAACGCACCGCTTGATGAAGTCTTGTGACGGGTCGCGGGGGTAGCGGAAAACGACCACGTCGCCGCGTTCGACCGGACGTTGCGGCAGGAGGCGCCGCTCGAGCTCGAACGCCGTCGGGCCGAAGACGAACTTGTTGACCAGGATGTGATCGCCGACCAGGAGATTCTTCTCCATCGACCCGGTCGGGATCTCGAATGCCTGGAAGAGGAACGTCCGGGCGAACGTCGCGAAGACGAAAGCGACCAATAACGCTTCGAGATACTCCCGTCCGACGCTTCTAGCGGCCATCGCCGAAGGACGTCAAAGGGCCGTCAGCGGGGCATGTGGAAGGTGCGGCTCCATCGCGTCCTGCCGAAGAAGCCGAGCGCGGTCTGGGCGATCTGACGCAGCTTTGGGCCCCAACCGTGGAATTGCCCGTCGGAGGTCTCACCGCCGTAGGACCAATAGATCGTCGAGGCGCGCCCTTTCACCATGTAGGCCGGCAGAGGGCCCCAGAAACGGGAATCGAATGACCGGTCCCGGTTGTCGCCCATGCAGAAGTAGTTGCCCTCGGGCACGGTGAACGGACCGAAGTTGTCGCGAACCCGCCCGTCGTTGTCGACCCATGGCTCGTCCGGATACAGGTTCGGATCCGAGTGGATCGCATAGCTCGCGTCGCCGACCGCCAGGCCGTTGACGTAGAGCTGCTTCTGCCGGACGTCGATCGTGTCACCGGCGACCCCGATGCAGCGTTTGACTAGGTCGAGCTTTGGGTCCTGCGGCGAACGGAAGACCACGATGTCGCCGCGGTGGATCTCACGCCCCGGCAGGATCTTGCCGAGCAGCGGGGTGGGCGGACCGTAAATGAACCGGTTGACGAACAGGTGGTCGCCCACGAGCAGCGTGTTTTCCATCGAGCCGCTCGGTATGTAGAAGGTTTGGACCACGAAGGTGTTCGCGAAGCGCAGGAAGATCGCGGCGATTACGAACGCTTCGGCGTATTCACGGAAGACGGATTTCGCGGGCGGCTTGTCTACTGCGGCGCTCGTCGCTTCCTCGAGTTTCGGGCTCTTCGACATGGCGGCCTAATCTACTCGAATCGTTTCCCCGCGGCTATGGGAAGGGAAGAGCGCAGGAACCCTCCGGGGGGCAAGAGATCGCGCCTCCGTCCAGATCTTTTGCCCCCCGCCGCGCGAGCGCTCGCCGAATGAATCGGGCTCGCGCCGATCGATCCGCGCGCCAGAACCTTTGACCGCAGGGCCTCCTCCCCTTCCCGCGTTTCTGACCTAACCCTCGCTTTTTCAATGGTTTGTGTCCTGCCACCCCGCTGGCAGCGCGCTTGATCTATCTGCCGCTCGAACTCGAACCGGAGGGGAGGTGGCGCGAGCCGCTCTTACGGGAAAGACAAAAGCCAAGCGAAGGGCCGAGGGGGTGCAAGGCGCCCCCCTCGAACGAAAACGCCAAACCGCGGTCCTGCCGGACCGCTTGCCGCACCGCTTCACCCCAACCGTCTTGCGAGACGAAAGGAACGCTTCCATGAAACTGAGCCGCGCTTTCACCACCGTCACCTCGCTCCTCACCCTCTTCGCATTCCTCGGCGTGTCGTTTGCGCCGGCCGGCGCCGCCCCGGCACCCGCCGCGAAGGTGGTCAACCTCAATACCGCGGAGGCCTCCCAACTCGCGCTCCTTCCCCGTGTCGGACCTTCGGTCGCGCAGCGGATCGTCGAGCATCGGAAGGCGAACGGGGCGTTCAAGAAAGTCGAGGACCTGATGCTGGTCAAGGGAATCGGCGAGAAGACCTTCGCCCTGATTCGGCCCTATCTCGCGATCAGCGGAGAGACCACGCTCAAGGAGAAAGTGAAGAGCCCGCGGGCCGAAAAGGGCGGGAGCCGCTGAACGGGATCTCCGCGCCGGGTGGGGCTCCCCGGCGCGGTTCCTTCCCGGTCGGGTGCGACATGCTCCTTCGTTTCCAACACCTTTCGCGGCGAGCTCTCGCAAACGGCTACACCCTGATCGAGCTGCTCGTCGTCCTTTCCCTCATCGTCCTGCTCGGCGCGTTGTCGGCGAACCCGCTCGACCGCGCGATCGGAGCGCTCCGACTGCGCCAGGCCGCGTCCGAGCTGGTCGGGGCCCTCCGCCTCGCGCAGTCCTTCGCCATTCGGCATTCTTCGAACGTCGCGGTGTTGTTCAGCGCCGAACAGGGCGGCGGAGTCGCCTTCTCCCTATTTCGTGATGGCAACGGCAACGGTGTCCGCAACGCGGACATTCGCGCCGGCGTCGATCCGAGGGTCACTCCTCCGCGCAGGCTCGGCGGCCTAGGTTTCGGCCTCCGCTTCGGCTTTCCTCCCGGCCTCAGCCCAACCGATCCGGGAGACCCGAGCCATCGCCTCGACCGCCTCGACGATCCGATCCGGTTCAACGACTCGGATCTCGCTTCCTTCGATCCGCTGGGTGGCGCGACACCCGGCTCGCTCTATCTCACGGACGGTCGCCGTGGTCTCGCGGCGATTCGCGTGCTCGGCCGGAGCGGCAGGGTCCGCGTCCTGACTTATGAGGCGTCGACCGGAGCTTGGAAATAAGGTCCGAACCGCGCGCGAGGAAACTCGTGCGCGGCTTTGCCTCAGGGGATTGCGTCGAGCGCTTGGCCCAGGTCCGCCTCGAGGTCCGCGACCTCCTCGATTCCGACCGAAAGCCGGACGAGCCCCTCGGTGATACCGAGCGCGTTACGCCGCTCGAGGGGAATCGAGGCATGGGTCATGGACGCCGGATGGCTGATCAAGCTCTCGACGCCACCGAGACTCTCGGCGAGCGCCCAAAGATGCACTCGATCGAGCATCGCCTTGGCGTTTTGATAACTGCCCACCTCGATCGAGATCATCGAGCCGAAGCCTCGCGCCTGCCGCTTCTGAACCTCATACCCCGGATGGCTCGGCAAGCCTGGGTAGAGGATGTTCCGCACCTTCGGATGGCCGCCCAAGAACTCCACGATGCGCTTCGTGTTCGCCTCATGGCGTTCCATCCGGACGGGCAGGGTTTTGATCCCCCGCATCACGAGAAAACACTCGAACGGCGCGAGGATGCCGCCGGCGGATTTTTGGGCGAGGGTGAACCACTCGCCGTCCTCGGGCGTTTTCGAGATCAGCACGCCGCTGATCGAGTCGCTGTGGCCGTTGAGGAACTTGGTGGTCGAGTGGACCACGAAGTCGGCGCCCAGGGCCAGCGGTAGCTGGAGGTAGGGCGACAGAAACGTATTGTCCACGGCGACCTTGGCGTCGTGGGCATGGGCGACCTCCGCCACGGCCGCGATGTCGGTGATCTCCATCAAGGGATTGGAGGGGGACTCGAGGTAGATCATCCGGGTTGCCGGCGTGATCGCCGCCTCGACCTTCTCGATGCGCGTCGGGTCGATCCAGCTAAAGGTCAAACCGAACTTCTCGAGGATCCTGGTGAAGTACCGGAACGTCCCGCCATAGACGTTCTGCGAGACCACGACGTGGTCGCCAGCCTTGAGGATCGTCATCAGGCACGAGATCGCCGCCATGCCGGACGCGAAGGCGTGGGCGTCGGCGCCGCCTTCCAATGAGGCCACCAGATCTTCGAGGGCGAACCGAGTGGGATTGTGGGTGCGTCCATATTCGAAGCCGGTGTTTTCGCCCAGACCCGCCTGGGAGTAAGTCGACGTCTGATAAATCGGAACCGTGACCGCTCCGGTCGTCGGGTCGAACGGCTGCCCGGCGTGAATCGCTCGGGTCGCAAAGCCCAGCTTCGAAGGATCACCTTTCAAGCTTTCCCCTTTTTCGCGGACAAGATTCTCCGCCATGCCTCTCAGTCGTCGCAATCTCCCGAGGATCGCGGCGGATTGTAACAGCCGCTTTTCGCT
>JBGAGQ010000010.1:0-133812 GCA_044226625.1 Thermoanaerobaculia bacterium | reverse complement strand
GTGCCGTCCCACCACAGGATCTTGGTCCGCGTCCGGTCGCGGTTGACGAAGAGGTAGAGATCGCCGCTCGTCGCCTCGGCCCCGAGGCGTTCGACGACCAGAGCGGCCAGACCGTCAAATCCGTTGCGCAGATCCGCAGGTGCCGTGTGCGCGAAGACCCGGCCCGCGCGACCGAGCCCGATCAACGCAACGCCTCCAGCAAGACCACGATCTCGGGAATCGAGAGACCTTCGACGCGCAGGCCGGAGGGCGTCACGAGTACGGGGGTGGAGCGAGGCTCCTGGACGACCCGGACCTCCCGCACGAGCGCCTCACTCTTCGGCGCCGACTTCCCTTCAAGCCAGCGTTGCAGCGTCTTGTCATGGATCCCGAGCGTCACCGCGATTCGGTGAAGGCTCACACCATGAGCCGCCGCTTCGCGCGCGTACTGGCAAGCCAGCTCACGCAAATCCCGATGGAACGCAACTCTCGGACGCAAACCTGCTCCCCGTCGAAACTCCGCCAGCAATTCTTCCATCGCCTTCCTCCTCTCGGTCGGCGACGCTGCCAGAGGTCGTGTTCACGGGAAAGACGGGGCAGGGCGAGGAGGTACCATTCAGACTCATGTTTCGTTACTCTGACCGGTACGACCATATCGCCAAGCGAGCACCTATCCTGCGCGCCGAGCTATTGGCTGACCTCGCTGTGGCCAGAGACCTCGCAAACGACCCTCCACAGGCGGGCCCCGATCGTCCTTTCGATGCGCCAGCTGCCATCGCAGCCGCTGCTCTCGAAGCAAACTTACGTGATGGCATCGAGGTGTCGAAGGATGATTTAACCTGGGCGGCGGGCGTTCTTGTTGCCCTTCTCAACATCCTCGCTGACCAGGGGGCGTTCGAGGCTGACTATTCCGTTTTCGGATCTGGAGTAGACCGGTCCGCGGCACGCGCTCTGCCCCTGCTCTTGATGCCTAGTGCAAGTGGCCTAAGGGAGCAGCTGGCTACGGAAGGCATTGACGAGGAAGCGATAGCTAGAGCTATTCGGTGGATCATCAAGGCAGGCGCCAACGAGGCGCGGCTGTTTCTCGCTCGTGGCTTCGACTCGCTCTGGGAGACCCCTTGCGACACCACCGTTGAAAGGTGTCACCATGTCGTCGCACTAGCTACCATTGAAGACATCGCGCGCGACTGCCTCATCGGTCCATGGGATTCACAACAGCAACGCAATCAAACTATTCATATTGACGGACCGGTAGCATCAGACCTACCGCAAGCGGCGTGCGACCGTGTAAACGTGCCTCGATTGAGCGCTTCGATTCGAGGGACCGCAGCCGCTGCTGTGTCGAGCGCCTGCTGTCGGACCAACGCCTATGACCTGCTCAAAGTCCTCCTCGCAGCGCACCGGCGCGGCATGTGCGACTACAAGCACGGTTACAACCATAGCTCCGATGATGCCGCTGCGGCGGCCAGGGCCGTCCTAGAGATTGCGGCAACGGGTGACAGCTCTATCCTCTTCTCTCACCTCGATGCCTATGCCGACAAGCCGCGCCTACTCGGTGAATTTCTTCACGCGCTGGCCGCGGTGGGTGAGGAGACGAAGAGACGCGCCACCGCCGCTCGCGAGGTCTGGCCGGCAGTGCTTGAGCGAGTCTTGCATCTTGTAGAGTCAGGTGCCTGCCCGAGAAACGACCGCCACTACGCACAGGATCCGCTCGCCGCGGTTATTCCAACGCCTTCGTATGAGCTCGGATACCTACATCGGGAGTTTGAAGGCGATTCAATTCCGTGGGAAGACCCGGTCGCCTTAACATCCCAGATCAAACGATGGCTTCCTCTCGCCGCCGGCTATTCAAGGCCCCTCGATGCGCTGGTCCAGCTTTTGGACCGTATACCTTCGGAACGGCAGGCGGAGGTCGGGCTGCCATGGATCGAATTTCTGGTGCAGGCCAATCCCGAGCGAATTGCGAATCACAGCTTTCTACTCCCGGGTTGGCTTGAGCGCATGCGACCGCATGTCGTGTCGCCGCCATTGCGGGACGCGTGGCACAGAATTGTTGATACTCTTACCGTTGCTGGCGACAATCGGGTCGCTTCGCTGGGCGACTGACGAACTACTAAGCCCCATCCGCAAGATTTTGGAGACGTATTTCCGGGTCAGAACAGCGGAACGGCCGCCCGGAGGCGGCCTCCTCCTACGGGTAGATCTTGTACAGCATCCGAGGATACGGAATCGTCTCCCGCAGGTGCGGCAGGCCGCACATCCAGGCGACGAAGCGCTCGATGCCCATGCCGAAGCCGCTGTGAGGGTAACCTCCGAAGCGGCGGACGTCGAGGTACCACTGGAACGCCTCGACCGGCAGGTCGTGCTGCTTGATCCGCGACATCAGCAGGTCGTGGTCGTGGATGCGCTGGCTGCCGCCGATGATCTCGCCGTACCCCTCGGGCGCAAGGAGGTCCATGCCGAGCACCGTCTCGCGCCCCGGCTCGGGGTTCGGCGACGGCTGCATGTAGAACGCCTTGAACGCCGCCGGAAAGTCGGTGACGATCACCGGTTGCTCGAACTGGCTCGCGAGGATCGTCTCCTCGTCGCCGCCGAAGTCGTCGCCCCAGACGATCGGGTTCCCCTGCTCGTTCAGGATCTCGACCGCGCGGGTGTAGCTGATGCGCGGGAACGGCGGGACGATCTTCTCGAGCTTCGCGATATCGCGTTCGAGGACCTTCAACTCTTCACGCCGCCGCTCGAGCACGCGGCCGACGAGATAGCCCACGAATTCGCCCGCGAGCTCTGTGAGCCCGTCGAACTCGAGGAACGCCACCTCGGGCTCGACCATCCAGAACTCCATCAGATGGCGGCGCGTCTTCGACTTCTCGGCGCGGAACGTCGGCCCGAAACAGTAGACCTTGCCGAGCGCCGCCGCGGCCGGTTCGAGGTAGAGCTGGCCCGACTGCGAGAGAAACGCCTTGTCGCCGAAATAGTCGGTCTCGAACAGCGTCGAGGTCCCCTCGCACGCCGCAGGCGTGAGGATCGGCGAGTCGATCAGCGTGAAATCCCGGGTGTAGAAGAAGTCGCGGATCGCCTGCTCGACCTCGCTCCGCACGCGGAGCGCCGCGCGCTGCCGGGAGGACCGCAGCCAGAGGTGCCGGTGCTCCATCAGGAACGCCGTGCCGTGCTCCTTGGGCGTGATCGGGTATTCGTCCGTCAGATGGAGGATCGAAAATCCGGTCATCTGGATCTCGACCCCGCTCGGAGAGCGCTTGTCCTCCTTCACGGTGCCGACGACGCGGACGGTCGACTCCTGGGTCACCCTTTCGATGTCGGCCCAGGTCTCTTCGTCGACGTCGTTCCGTCCGGCCACCGCCTGCACGGTCCGGCCGTCGAGCCGGATCTGCAGGAAGGCGATCTTGCCGCTCGAACGCTTGTTGTCGATCCAGCCCTTGATCTCTACCCGCTGGCCGACGTATTCCTTCAGCTCGCGATACTCGGGGAAAGGCAGTTTTTCGGTCATAGAACGCGAGATTCTATGGGAACGGCGGAGGGGAGGTCCATGCCGACGGCTCCCGACGGCTCGGCCGCCCACGGCGGCCTGGCCGCCATCTGCGGCAGGCCCACGGCCACCCACGCTTGCCGGCGTTAGACTTTCCCCATGCCCGAGACCCCCGCCCGGGGCAATCCTTCCGTCGACCGCCTCCTCCCCCTGATCTACGACGAGCTGCGATGGCTCGCCGGTCGTTATCTACGCGGCGAGGCGAGGGACACGATCCATCCGACCAGCCTGGTACACGAGGCCTATCTACGGCTGTCCGAACAGCGCCGGCTCGCCTGGAACGATCGCAGCCACTTCTTTCGGCTCGCGGCCCAAACGATGCGCCGTGTCCTCGTCGACCACCACCGCCAGCGCCAGGCCCAAAAACGGGGCGGCTCGGACCTTCGTGTCACCCTCACCGATTCGCTCGCCGTGGCGCCGTCGGCCGGCGTCGACCTACTCGCCCTGGAGGGAGCGCTGTGCCGGCTGGAGGCGCTCGATCCGCAGCAGGCGCGGATCGTCGAGCTTCGGTTCTTCGCCGGCATGACCGTCGAAGAGGCGGCTGACGCGCTCGGCATTTCCCCCGCCACGGTCAAGCGCGACTGGGCGATGGCGAAAGCCTGGCTGGCGGTGGAGATCTCCGGAACCGGATCGGGCGATGGAGGCTGAGCGCTTCCGGCGGCTCAAGGAGATCTTCCACGGCGCCCTCGACCAGCCCACCGCGCGGCGCAAGGATTTCTGCGCCGAGGCCGCGGCGGGCGACGCCGACCTGCTCGAACGGGTGCTGGCCCTGATCGCCGCGCACGAATCGGCGGCCGCGGCGTTCGAGGACGGGACGCGCGCGGCGATCGCGGAGGCCGGCCGCGATCTGCAGACGGCCGTTGAAGGCCTGCGGATCGGGCCGTACCGCGTCGTCCGGGAGCTCGGCCGCGGGGGAATGGCGGCCGTCTACCTCGCCCGCCGCGACGAGGGGGGCTTTGCGCAGGAGGTCGCGATCAAGCTGGTCAAGCGCGGCCTCGACACCGAGGAAATCCTGCGCCGTTTCGAGCATGAGCGGCAGATCCTCGCCGGGCTCGCCCATCCGAACGTCGCCCGTCTGCTCGACGGCGGTTCGACCGTCGACGGCCGTCCCTATTTCGTGCTCGAACGGATCGAGGGCCTGCCGATCACGCGCTACTGCCGAGAGCGCGGTCTCGGGATCGAAGCTCGGCTGCGGCTGGTGCTCGCGGTCTGCGCGGGGGTCGCTCAGGCCCACCGGAACCTCGTGGTCCATCGCGATCTGAAGCCGTCGAACGTCCTGGTCGACGAGGCGGGCGTGCCCAAGGTGATCGATTTCGGCATCGCGAAGCTCTTGACCGCGGACGACTCCGGCGCCACCCTGCCCGGCCGGCAGCCGCACACGCCCGACTACGCGAGCCCGGAGCAGTTGGCCGGAGGGGCGATCACCACGGCGACCGACGTCTACGGTCTCGGGGCTCTGCTGTTCGAGCTGCTCGCGGGGTGCGATCCGTCCACCGCCGCGCGAGCCCTCGGCACTCCAGCCGCAGCGCTCTCCCGCGCCGCACGCGAATTCCGGGACGACCTCGCCGCGCCCGATCGAAACCGCCTCGCGCGAGCGCTCGCGGGCGATCTCGAAGCGATCGTCGGCAAGGCGCTCGAAGCGGAACCCGCCCGTCGCTACGGCTCGGTCGACGAGCTGGCCGACGACCTCGCGCGACACCTCGAACGGCGCCCCGTCCTCGCCCGGCGTCCCACGCTCACCTACCGGCTGGGCCGTGCGATGCGTCGGCACAAACTCGCCGCGGCGGCCTCGCTCGCGATCGTCATTCTGGTGGCTACGGCCCTCGCGCAGGGATATGCCGCGGCCCGGGACCGCGACCGGGCAGAAGCGGAGCTACGCCGGGCCGCGGCGCTCTCCGGCTTTCTCACCGACATCTTCGCGATCGCCGATCCTGGCCAGAGCCGAGGCGAAGCCATCACCGCGCGGGAGATCCTCGACCGCGGGAGCGTCCTCCTCACCACGCAGCCCACCCGCACGCCCCGCTGGCTGCCAGCAAGCCTCCGTGCGCTCGCCCGTCAGCCTGAAACGCGTGCCGACTTGCTCCAAGCGATCGGCGTGGTCTACCGGAACCTCGGCGCGCTCGCCGAGGCGCGATCGAGCCTCGAAACCTCGCTCGCCCTCCGGCCGGCGGGAGGGGAGGACCACGCCGCTCTCGCTCGGGCCGAGACGCTTCTCGCGCTCGGGCACGTGCTACGCGAGGAGGGGGACTTTGCCGCGAGCGGCGAGCGTCTCGCGGAGGCGCTCGCCCTGCGCCGCCCGCTCCGAGGCGCCAATTCCTGGGAGGCGGCTGAGTGTCTGAACGCCCTCGGCCTGCTCCACCTTTCCGAGGGCCGTATCGGTCGCGCAGCGACGGAGCTGGGTCAGGCCGTCGCGACCTTCCGCGCCGTTCGGCCCCCTCGGCCGCTCGACCTCGCCGAGGCGCTCTCCCACCTCGCCGCGGTGGAGCTCGACCGAAATCGCCTGCGGGCCGCCGAAGCGCTGTTCGCCGAGGCCCGCGAGCTGCGCCGAAAGGAGCTCGGATCCGATCATCCGCTCGCGGCCGAAGACCTCGCGAGCCTCGGCCGTACCTTCTACGGCCAAGGGCGCTACGCCACGGCAGAGCGGTTGCTGCGCGAAGCGCTCCAGCTTCGCCTCCGCCTGCTGCCGCCCGATCATCCGGAGATCGCGAGCAACTGGAGCGATCTTGGCGCGGCGCAAATGGCGCTCGGCCTGCTCGCGGAGGCGGAGGCCTCGCACCGCGAGGCGGTCGCGCTCGAACGGCGGGCTGCTGGAGGCCGCTCCCCTCAACTGCCCACCGCACTCAACAACCTCGCCGCGGCGCTCCAGGCCGCCGGCCGCCCGGCCGAAGCGGAACCCCTGTATGAGGAGGCGCTCTCCGCTCTGAAGGCGCTTTACGGCCCCGACCACCCGAACGTCGCCGTCGGCCTGAACCAGATGGCGCTCGCGCGTCGAGACCTGGGAGACCCGGCGGGCGCCGAACGGCTGGCCCGCGAGGCGCTCGCGATTCGCCGCCGGTCGCCAGAGACGCCACCGCTCGATCTCGCGGTCTCTCTCGTCACGCTCGGCTCCCTGGTCGAGCGCCGCGGAGAGCTCACCGAAGCCGAAAGGAACTACCGCGAGGCGCTCGCGATCCGCGACCGACGACTCCCCGCCGACCACGTCGATCTCGCGACGCCGCGGGTCGGCCTGGGCAACGTACTGGTGGCCCGCGGCCGGCCGGACGAGGCGGAGCCGCTGCTGCGCCGGGCTCTCGCGATCCGCGTCGCCGGCCTGCCGCCGGGACACATCGGGATCGCCCTGGTGGAGAACGCCCTCGGCGCCTGCCTGGCCGAACGGGGCCAGCTCTCGGAGGCCCGGCCGCTACTAGCGGCGAGCCTCGATCGAATCCGCGCGCTGCGCGGCGCGGAGCACGCCGACACCCTGCGTGCCGAGCGGCGCATGCAACGCCTCGACCGGCTCGCCGCGCGCCGAGGAGCCGGAACGCCGGACCGCATCGAGAGATAGAGGTCGACCCCGAAAACCGCGGCCACCGGTGAGCCCGAAATCCGAAGGTTTCCGCTTGTTTTCTCGCGCCTTCGGCTCACGCGCCACACAGGAGGATTTTCGATGACCCACGCGTCTCGCTCGGCTCCGCAGCTTGCCACCCCGCCCGTCGCCCCCCGAACCCTGGCCCGGCTCCCCATTCCTTCGATCGCGTCGATCGCAGGTCTTCATCTCGTCGCGGCGATCGCGTGCCTCGTCGGGCTGCCGAACGCGCTCTTCGCCCACGGATCGGAGAGCGGAATCGATCCCGGAGCCGTCTCGCTCCGCATCGCCGGCCCGGATACTTCGGAGCTCAAGGTGGACCCCCGCCTCCTGGAGCTGGAGCTGTGCGGCGCGTTGCCGCCGACTCATCTCGCGGGCGGCATCGTCGTCCAGGGGGACGGAGGCGGCTCGGGCCTTCGCCGTTTCGAGGTCCGGGTCCTGCGCCATGCCCACCTCGGCGCCGAGGTGCCGGTGAGCCTCGAACCGGTCGGTCTCGCCCTCGTCGGCGCCACCCCCTATCCCACCTCATGCGGCCTCTGGAACTACCGCCTGGAGCTCGATCCCGGCACTACCCAACCCAGTTCCGACATCGTGCTGGTCGAAGATCCTCTCTCCCCGCGAACCGGCAGCTCCCGCGGCATGCTTTTCGTGGCGGCGGTGCTGCGGTTGACCGCGGCCGGAGGGGGTCCGACTCGCTCGATCCCCTTCCCGATCGCGCTGAACCTCGCCGCTCCGTGGGTCCTCGCCCCCTCGGGCTCCAAGATGCCGAAGGGAGAGAGCAACCTTCTGTTGTTCGCCCGTGGGCAAGGCGGCGATTGGATTCCGGAACCCCGCTGTGTCGCCGAGGTTTCCCGCGGGGGTGGGCTCTGCCTGGAGTCCGAGGCGGCCGATGCCGAGCCCGACGGAGGAGACATTTGAAATTTCCCGGGCACTCGCCGGCCTGCTCGGCGCGTGAGCCCGTTTTCTCCGATTTTCCGCTTCCTCTCTCAGACCGGTATCAAACGCCGAGCGCCGTGCCGAATCGATGGCAGCGGGCCCAGCGCCAGCCGGTCGGACCGCCGTGCCAATGTCGGCACCCCGATGGAGGAAACACCATGGAGAAGCGCAGCAAAAAACTGAACCTGAACAGCGAAACGCTCCGTCGTCTCGCCGGCCCGGAAACGGCGAAGGTCGAAGGCGCGGCGCCGCCGACCTTCTACTTCGCCTGCACCATGGTCACCGACGTGGTGTCCCTCTGCCTCGTTTGTTGAACCGGGCTTTCCCTAAGGAGATCGACATGCAGAAGAAAGCCAAGAAACTCGCCTTGCACGCCGAGACGATCCAACGCCTGGCGCACGACGCCGTGGCGCTCGCCGACGGCGCCTACCCGCCGAGCGCGAAGCAGAGTTGCGCCTGCGACCAGTCCCTCTTGTCGCAGTGCATCTGCTCGCTCGACGTGAGCGTCTGCTGGTAGAGCAACGACTTCCATCCTGGTTCGACGCGGCCGCCGCAGAAGCGGTGGCCGCGGCGTCCTGCTTACCCCTCGACCTCCTGCACCACGCGCGAGAGCGCGGCGGCTACCTCTTCGGCGACGGTTTCGACCTCCGGATTCGCGAGGATGCCCATCGCCGCCTTGGGGTTCATGGCGCGGACGATGGTCTTGCCCCCTTCGCTCGAGACTGTGACGTTGCAGGGCAGCAGCACCCCCACCGCCGGCTCGGCCGAAAGGGCGCGGTGCGCCGAGGGGGGATGGCAAGCTCCCAGGATCAGATAGGGCTCGCGATCGACGTCTAGCTTCTTCTTGAGCGTCGCCTGGACGTCGATCTCGGTGAGCACGCCGAACCCCTCCCGCGCGAGCGCTTTACGGCACGCTTCGACGGTTTCGGCGAACGGGGTTTTGGCCTCGGCTTCGAACGCAACGGACGATTCCCGCATGAGACACCTCCTGCCAAAAAGGATACGCTCTCCGCGCCGTAGGAGGTACCCGCATGCCCGCAAAAAACGTCGTCGGCGGCCCCTTGGAAGACTGCTCGCTCGCCCCCCTCACCGGTTTCTATCGCGACGGCTGCTGCAACACGGGGCCGGAAGATCGCGGTTCGCACACCGTCTGCGCGCTCGTAACCGAAGAATTCCTCGCGTTTTCGGCAGAACGCGGCAACGACCTCACCACTCCCGTGGCGGAATTCGGCTTTCCCGGCCTCCAGCCGGGCGACCGCTGGTGCCTTTGCGCCTCGCGCTTCCTTGAAGCGCACCTCGCCGGCCGTGCGCCGGGCGTGGTGCTCGCGGCAACGCACGAGGGCGCTCTCCAGATCGTGCCGTTCGAGGCGCTGCTCGAAAAAGCGGTCGACCCACCGGCCGCGAACTAACTCTCGAGTATGGCCCTCACTCCCCATCCGCTCGAGCCCACGGGCGACGAGATGCGGCTCCTCGTCGAGGCGGCGATGGCGCGCGTCGTGCCTCACCTGGAGTCTCTCCCCGACCAACCGAGCGCGGATGTCGCCGGAGCGATCGATCTCGCCCGCGCAATCTCGGGGCCCATGCCGGAGGCCGGCCGGCCGTTCGAGGAGATCCTCGATCTCCTGTTCGAGCGGGCGATCCCGAAGACCTTCAACACCGCCGGCCCCGGCTACCTCGCCTACATCCCCGGCGGCGGGCTGTTCGCCGCGGCGCTTGCCGACCTGATCGCCGACACGGCGAACCGCTACACGGGAGTTTTCGCCGCGGCCCCTGCGCTCGCCCAGCTCGAAGCGGACGCCCTCGCCTGGCTCGCTTCGATCGCCGGATTCCCCAAGGCCGCGCGCGGCTTCTTCACGAGCGGCGGCTCGCTCGCGAACTGGAGCGCCCTGGTCGTCGCCCGCCGCGAGCGGCTGCCGGAGAACTTCCTCTCGGGGACGATCTACGCCTCCGACCAGGTCCATCATTCGATGGTGAAAGCGGCCCTTCTCGCGGGCTTTCCCCCCGACCGGGTGCGCGAGATCCCGACCGATCCGCTCTACCGGATGCGCCCCGACATCGTGGCCGAGCGAATCGCCGCGGACCGCGCGGTGGGCCTCACGCCGTTCCTTCTCGTCGGGAGCGCGGGAACCACCAACACCGGCGCGGTGGATCCGCTCGCTGATCTCGCCGACCTCGCCGAGCGCGAGCGGCTCTGGCTTCACGTCGACGGCGCCTACGGCGCCTGCTTCCTGCTCACCCATTATGGAAAGACCGCTCTCCGCGGCATCGAGCGGGCCGACTCGCTCGCGATCGATCCGCACAAAGGGCTCTTCCTCCCCTACGGCCTCGGTGCCCTCCTGGTCCGCGACGGCGAAGCGCTCCGCCGCGCCCACGCGGTGGGCGCCGCCTACATGCCGAATCTCCAGAGCGACCCCGACCTCGTCGACTTCTGCGAGATCAGCCCGGAGCTCTCGAAGCCGTTCCGAGGCTTGAGGCTCTGGCTCGCCCTCCAACTCCACGGCGTCCAGGCCTTCCGCGCCGCCCTCGAAGAAAAGCTCGCGCTCACTCGGTACGCAACCGAAGAGCTGCGCGCGATCCCGGACATCGAGATCCTCGCCGAGCCCCAGCTCTCCGTCGTCGCCTTCCGTCATCGTCCCCCGGGCGTCGAAGGCGAAGCACTGAACGCATGGAACCGAACCCTCCTCGAACGGATCAACGCCAGAGGGCGGGTGTACCTCTCGGGCACCGACCTCCACGGGACCTTCGCGATCCGGATCTGCGTGCTGTCGTTCCGTACGCACCGGGATCGGATCGAGGCGGGATTGAACGACCTCCGCACGGCGATGGACGAAGCTTTGACTGCATCTCGAGGCTGACCGCGCGCCTAACTTGGGCCCGAAGTCGCGATACGCAACCAATTTGTAGCGCTACGATTCTGTTGTGCAACAAACCTTCCGCTCGCGCTCATCCGCTGAACCGGAAACGTCGTAGGGAAACCCTTGAGAGCGGTTGAAGGAACCTCCGCCCGCTCGAACGGGCCCGGCGATTTCGCGCCGAGCCAAACTACTCGGAAGGGATCATCCCCATGAAGACCAAGCTCCGGCTTCACAAGGAGACTCTGCGCCATCTGACCCAGCCGGCCGTCTCCGCGGCCCACGGCGGGCTTGCGCTGGGCGCCACCAACAGCTGCAATGCCACCAACTGCGGCACCTGCACGAACGGGCCGACCGCCTGCGGCGGGTGCGGCACCAACACCTGCTCTACCTGCCTGCACGGGGGTTGCGCCTGTCCGCAGGAACCGGTGACCGCCGACAGCGACATCTCCGTCACCCGCTGATTCTCACCCGCTGGCGGCGGCTCGGCTTAGCCGAACCGCCGCCGCAATTCGTCGACTGTCGTCCTGAGAGCTCGTCGTCCTCAGCGGATGTAGCGAATCTCCGACAGCGTCGCCTCGTCGATGGCGCCCGCCGCGAGGCCGAGGGCGATCAGGTCGTTCTCGATCTGCCAGGCGTCTCCCGCAGTTTGGATCGACCGCGCGGCGGCGTCATCGGGAAGACCGCCGTCGGTTCGGAGCAAACCGTCCTTGATCACGTAGAACACGGCGTCCTCGGCATCCAGGCTGGCCGAATCCTCGATCATGATTCCGTTGTAGCCGAGCACCGGCTCGGGCGCCTCCCCGTCGACGCGGGCACCGTCCAGACGAACGCTTTCGATGCGATGTTGCAGGTCGGCGACCTGGGCCGGATCGGTGAGCGTAAGGGTCGGGTTGTCGAGACCGGAGTGAATGAGGAACGTCACCTGCAATCCCGCCGTGGGCGGAGGATCGATGATCCCGCCCTTCTGCGCGGACACTGGCAGCGCAACGATGCAGAGCAGCCCCACGAGGGCCAAGACGCGGACCGCCGAAAAACTCTTCTGGTTCGACATTTCGTTCTCCCGGGCGCCGCGTGGGGCGTTAGTTGATGTTTTCATGACCGTACCCTTCCGCGATGTCGGACCAGAGCATGAAGAAGCCGCAGAAATCGGTGTAGATGCCGCGGTTCGCGGTGCGGGGGTCGGTGATGATGTTGCCCGAGTTGTCGCGGTTCGTCGCCGAGGTTTGGCCGGGCTTGTGCGACCAAGTGCCGTCGTTTCCGAGCCGATACCAGTGATAGTCGCGGCCGGGCGCCACGACCAGCGCCGCGCCGCTCTTCCAGTCGAGCAAGGTGTTCGGGTAATCGGGCACCGGCACGAGACCGTCGGCGATCGCCGCCTGATGGACGTAGAAGCAGCTCATGTACGGAGCCTGGGCTCCCGAAGCCCGACCCGGCTGCGCGAAGGTGTCGGTCGCCTTGTTGTTGGTGTAGTTGTAGCAGTTGTTCTTGCGCTTCCGTTTGCTGTTGTTGTTCCAGAAGCTCGGATTGTAGTTCGGGCGGCCCGGATTCATGATCGCCCAGATGTCCCACATCGGCAGCGCGCGGTTGTAGACCAGCACCTCGTCGATTCGATCGCTGAAGCGAGCGCCCGACCAGTCCTTGTGACCGCCGATCAGGAAGGGGAGGTTGGTGTTGTCGATGTTGCCCATTTTGGGCGAGTCGAGACCCGCGCGAAAGCCATCGACGTAAAAGGTGACGTTGAATGGCCACGAGGTCCGGTTCACGCTCACCGCGACGTGATGCCAGCGGTTCGGCACGAGCGACCAGGTATCCTCGGCGTGGAAGTTGAGCCAGCCCGTCTCGTCCGCCATCTGCAGCAGGAGCTGGTTGCCGCCGTAGACGGCGAAGGAGTATCCGCGGCCGTCGGTGCCGCGATTTTCGATGATCGTCTTGATCCCGCGGGTGGTGTCGGTCATGCGAATCCAGGCCGCCAGGGTGAAGCTCCCTTTGCCGAAGTTCAGACGCGGCGAGTTGTTGACGGTGATGTACTTGTCACCGATCAGGTTCACGCCCGAGTACAGCCACCCGTACGACGAGGCCCGCGGACCGATGACGCGGCCGGTTTGATTGAAACCGCTCGTATCCGGCGCGAGCTCCAAGCCTGGGTAGTAAATCGTTTGTAGATGCCACTCCCCGACCAATCCGTCGGTGAGCCGAACCGGCACGGCGTGGCTCGCGACGGGAATCGCCATCGTGAGCAGGAAGACTGCCAACCATCGTGTTTTCGCCATCGGGCGCTCTCCTATTGAGGCGTAGTGACCTTACGCTCCGCGGTGCTGGACCGCGGACCGACCGACTACGCGGAAACGGAAGAGCGTTTTGGATCAGCGGTGGGAAAAAAGGGCGAAGCCTCGCTCCGCCCTTTCCCGGCTCTGGAACGTCACTCCACGGGAGGCGCCAGTGGAAGGTCGCCCGCGAAGCAGAGGCTGGTCCCGGGCTCGCCGGAGACGGACAAGCACTCGGCCCAGGGCACCACCCGGCCCCCCAGCGGAGCGGCGAGCAGGGCCAAGGGGCTCCTCCCGCCGGGGGCTGGAAGCGACAATGCCCAGTGACCGGCGACCTCGAGCGTGAGCGAGCGCGGCAGGCTCCAGGTTTCGTAAGGCGGCGTAAGGCGCGTGAGCACGAGCATCGCCGCGATCGCGAGGTTGCCAGCGCAGGTGCCATAGGTGCCCTTGGGATTGCCCGCGACCAACGTGAGCACCGAGATGGGCTGCACCGCCAGTCGATTGAGGACGACGACGTAGCTGAAGCTCCCGCAGGACAGCACGATCGGCGCGCCGCCCAGGAGCTCGAAATCGACCGGCCTCACCGAGGCGAACACCGTTCCGGCGATCGGCCCGACCTCCTGCCCCACCACTTCGACCGCGAGCGTGCTGTGGTCTCCCGAATTGCCGCCGCCGTCGCTCGCGATCACCAGCACGGTGCCGCGGATCGTTTCGCTCGCGACGCCGCAAACCTCCCATTCGAGCGCTTTGAGATCGAGTCCGAGCAGGGAGGAGGGGCTTTCGACCATCGACATCGAGGTCAGCCCGGAGAGATCCACCCCGGCGACCGCCGGGACGGCACCAAGAAATCCAAGGGCGAGAAACGACACGAACCCATGCAGACGTCTGAGCATGAGGATTCCTCCATGGCCGGAGGTCTCCGGCCGGGTCGATGAGCCTCCTCGATGACGCGTAAACGGGATCCCCGTTTGGATCAGGGGAGCCTCTGCTCAGTGTCGCGAGCCGACGATCGTGGGACTCCGCGCGGCCAGCCGCTCCCGCATCCGCCGCGTCTCGGGATGGTCCGCTCCCCAGGCGGCCGAAAGGATCCGTTCGCTCGATTGCCAGAGGGCTCGCGCTTCGGCGGGCCGGCCGAGCGCCGCGCCGCAGTCGCCCAGCGTCCCCTGCGCGATGCCGATCAGCGCATCGCCCGCGGGAAGCGCGCGGCGACGGAGATCGAGCGCCTCGACTAGAAGCGGCTCGGCCTCGGAAGCCTGGCCTTGCTGCACCAGGACCGCCCCGAGACCCACCAGGGAGAAGGCGACCTCCGGGTTCTCGGGCCCGAGCAGCTTGCGCCGCAGGGCGAGCGCCTGGCGGTATTCGGCCTCGGCCTCGGCGAATCGCCCCTGGGCCTGGAGCGCGCCGGCGAGGCCGTTCTTCGCGAGCGCTACCTTCGGATGCTCTTCGCCGAACGCCTCGCGCCAACGGGACAGCGCACGGCGGAACAACGCCTCGGCACCCTGAAAATCGCCCACGTCCTTGCGAATCTTCGCCCGGTTGTTCCAGCAGGTAGCGATTCCGGGGCTCTCGTCCCCCTCCTGTCGGGTGTAGGCGGCGATCGCCTCATCGAGCAGCGCGTCGGCTTCCGGAAACTCCCGCCGCTTGGCGAGGATCGCCGCGAGGTTCAGGAGCGCGGCAGGAAGGGACGGGTGGTTCTCGAGGCTCGGTGCGCGAAAGATCGCGAGCGCCTCGCGCACCCGCGCCTCGGCGGCGGCGAGGTCGCCTCGTTTCTCCTCGACCGCCGAGAGGCTCACGAGCGCCTCGGCCACCTCCGGATGGCGGGCGCCGAGCAGGCGGCGCCGCAGCGCGAGCGCCTCGCGGATCGCCTTTTCCGCCTCCTCGTATTGGCCCTGGCGATAGTAGAGCCCGGCCAGGTTCGTAAGGTCGGTGGCGGTCCGCGGATGGTCGTCTCCCAGCCGGCGGTGGTGGATTGCGCGCGATTCGTCGACCCACATCCGGGCGCGCTCGGGGCGCTCGCGCCCGACCTCGACCGTGGCAAGGCTCGAGAGGCTCGCGGCGAGCGCCAGCTCTCCGGCCGAACCCGCCCGCCGCTGGATGATGATCGCGCGGGATAGATGCCGGTCGGCCGCGTCGGGATCGCCTCGCAGTTGGTCGAGCCATCCCCATTCGGCCAGGCACTCGGCGACCGCCAGCGAATCTCCGCCGAGGTACCGCTCGCGCACCGTCAGGGTATTGGAGAGCAGGCGCTCGGCGGCCTTGAAATCCCCTTGCTCTCGGCGAACCGAGGCGAGCAGCAAGGAGGTCTGCGCCCGGTCGAGGGCCCCCTCGCGATCCGCCCCTACGCTTCGCAGCGAGAGCGATCGCTCGAGCGCCGCCGCGGATTCCTCGGTGCGCCCGAGGTTCAGATAGATCTCCCCCACCGCATCGAGCAGGTCGGCCCGGCTCTCCGGTTGGCCGGCGAACCTCTCGCCGGCGCCCGGAAGGAGGGGGGTCCGGCGCTCGTCCAGAAGGAGTTGCGCCCCGGCGTCGAGCAGCTCGCGCACGGTCACCGTGGCGCCCCGGTTCGTCTCCGGATCGGCGACCTTGAACAGGTCGATCAGATAGCGCAGCTGCGACTCGGCCCGGCGGCTCTCGCGCTCGACGTGCGCCCGCTCCCGGGCGAGCGCGATCGCCTGCGCAGCAGCAACGCCGAGGAGACCGAGCAACGCCGCCGCCGCGCTGGACGCTAGCTTGTTCCGCCGCACGAACGAGCCGAGCCGATAGGCCGCGGTCGGCCGGCGGGCCTCGATCGGCCGGAGCGCCAGGAACCGCTCGACGTCGTCCGCGAGGTCGGCGGCCGATGCGTAGCGCCGCGCCGGATCGGTCTCGAGCGCCTTGCCGACGATCGTGTCGAGGTCGCCCGCCACGCGCCGCGCGAGCCTCAGCGCGCCCGCTTCTCGGAGAGCGCGGCTCGGCGCGTGCGGGCGGCCCGGACCCTCTGCCGCGGGCGTCGAGCCGACGATCAGTTCGTGGAGCAATAGCCCGAGCCCGAAGACGTCGGTCGCCGTCGTGATCGGTCCGCCCGCGATCTGCTCGGGGCTCGCGTAATCGGGGGTCCGAGGGCGGCTTCCGTCGATCGTCGCTCCCACGGCCGTCGGCGTCAGGAGCTTCGCGATCCCGAAGTCGAGGAGCTTCGGCGCGCCGTCGTCGCCGACCAGGACGTTGGCCGGCTTCAGGTCCCGATGGACCACCAGGTGTTGGTGAGCGAACTGGACCGCGCGGGCAACCTCGACGAACAGACGAAGCGTCTTCTCTAGGGAGAGGCCGCGCTCGCGACAGTGCTCGACGATCGGCCGGCCCGCGATCCTCTCCATTACGAAATAGGGGCGGCCGTCTTCCGTCGAGCCGCCGTCCAGGAGGCGCGCGATGTTCGGGTGGACGAGCGTCGCCAGAATCTGGCGCTCGACCAGGAAGCGGCGCAGGATGTCGTCCGTATCCATGCCGCGCCGGATGAGCTTGATCGCGACCTCTTGCGTGAAGCTCGCGTCGTCGCGGACTCCGGCGTAGACCGTCCCCATCCCCCCGCGGCCGATCTCTTCGGTCAGCCGGTAGGGACCGAGCCGGCTACCGACCAACGCCCCCGGACGGAGCGCCTCGATCTCCGGCAGCGCCGCGGCGACGCCTTCTTCGAGAAAATCGCCCGCTCGATCCGAGGCGGCGAGCAACGCTTCGAGCTGGGCGCGGATCTCCTCCTCGCCGTCGCACGCGACGGCAAGCCATGCCGCCCGGTCGCCGCGCGGAATCTCTTGGGCGCGGTGAAACAGCTCCCGCACCCGCTCCCAGTTGTCCAGGTCCATACGGATCGGCTTTCTCGGCGCCCTCGGCTCGAACCGTCCGGGCGGCCGCTCCCGGCCGGCACACTACATCGGCCGGCCGGTGAGGCGGAGGAAGATCCACGCCTTGGCGAGCGCCCAGTCGCGCTTGACGGTCGCCGAGCCGATCCCGAGCGCGACGGCCGTCTCCTCTATGGTGAAGCCCGCGAAATAGCGCAGCTCGACGATCGAGGCCTGAACAGGAGCCGCCTGAGCGAGCTCGGAGAGCACGTCGTCGAGCGCCTGGACGTCGACCGTCTCGTCGGGTTGATCCGCCGCCGCGTCGAGCAGCGTGATCCGCACGTCGCCGCCCCGCTTCTTCGCGTTGCGGGTCCGATAAGCGTCCACCAACACCCGGCGCATCACGCGCGCCGCCACCCGGAAGAAATGGGCGCGGTCGTTCCAATCAACCTTGCGCTGGTCGAGCAACCGGAGGTAGGTCTCGTGCACCAGACTGGTCGGCTGGACCACCCGCTCCTCCGACCGCTCGAGGACCTTCGCCGCGAGCCGGCGCAGCTCCTCGTAGATCAAAGGCATCAGCTGATCAACCGGATGTTCCGGCGATCCTTCCGGGATTCGATTCAAGGCGGCCGGCCTCCCGCGGTGGTCGTTCGTCGGGAGTGTAGTGAATCGCCGGTTCGATCGAACGAAAGCCGGGACAACCCGCCAGGGTCGGCGGTGGGATCAGTGCTTCGTTACGGTCATCGTTCCGATCGGGATCCTTTGCGGCGTGACCGGCGTCGAGGCGTAAGGAGGATCGATCACCGGCAGGGTCGACGCGATTCCGGAGGTGGAAGACGGCGATGCCTTCTGAGGAGTCGTACCGTTACTGGAAACGTCGAGATTCCAGGTCGTTTCGCGAACCAAAGTGAGCTCGCCGGTGGCTACGTCGAGGATCGCCGCCCAGGTACGGAACGACGCCATCAAGTGCACCCAGTCGACGTTGCGATAGCTCGCGGTCCCTATCTGGACGGTTGTACCCGGCCGCAAGGACCGCACGGTAATCAAGAGTCCTTCCAAGGACGGCGTATCTGACGTCGTCGCCTTCGGGGGGGACGCCTGACCACAACCACCCGGGAGAACTTGCGAGTTGGCGCCGCCGATCACCGGGAACGCTCCTGGGCCATCGTAGAGCGGCGCGCTGCCGGGCACTGCGTCGTTGTATTTCGCCGGATGAACGAGCCTCGACTCCACGGCTTCCGGGAACGAAGCCGTATCCCCGGGAATGGCCTCGTCCGTGAAGCGGAATTCTGGGTCTGACACCCGGTAAGAGTAGGTTGACCCCTCAAGGTTTTGCATCACTCCGACCCGCAAGTTCTTGATCGGCGCGACCGTGCAGTCGAGCCCGGAGGGCCGAATCGACGCCTGCGCTTCGAAGTTCACCGTATGTTCGAGTCCGCTGGTGATGTAAACACCGCCGACCGGCGGCGCTTGCTGCGGATAGCTCCCCACCGCGGTCACCTGGATGCTCGCGGAATCGAACGTGAACACGGTCATCTTCTCCGATCCGCAGAGCGGACCGGTCGCCGAGTTGCAGTGGGCTTCGACGATCGCATCGTCCTTGACCGAGCTCGCGCTCTCTCCCGAGATCTCGAAGTCGACCCACGCTCCGGAGGCCGGGAGCGTGAGAGTGGCCGTGGCGTTTCCGACGTCGGGGAAACGCAGGCGCCCGTCGGGGTTGGTGAGCACAGCGGTGACGTTCTCGGTCGGATTCCCGACCGCTCGTGCTCGCGCCGTGACCTTGTTGCGGTGAACCGGCACCGTACTCTGAAGCAGAACGACGTCGTCGTTCTGCGCCGGGGTCTTCGCGATCTCGATTTCGATCCGCGGGGTGACCTGGTACTCGGCCTCGCAAGGGAACGCGACCGGCGTCGCATCGCAGCAATACTCCTCGTTCGCGGCCTCTGCCGCGCAGTTGGAGTAAGAGTCGCCGTAGGCCGTCGTCTGGATCAGCGTTGTGCCCGGCCCCACGGCACGGGCGAGCCCACTGTTGTCGACGGTCGCCACCATCGGGTTGGTCGACGAATAGAACGAGAACGGCACGGGGTACCACGGGAGGTAGCTACCGAAGCAGTTACGCTCGGCGAGGTACATCCGAAATCGCGTGGTCTCGCCCGTGTAGCCGCTCGCCGATCCCGGGTCGATGAAGGCGTCGATCTGACTGTCGGGGCAGCAGGCGCCGCACGATGCGGTGAGGCTCAGGCCGTGCACCAGGTCGGCCTGCTCGATCCGCCCGATCAGCGCGTGTTGAGCGCCCCCTCTCATCGACCAATGCACCTTGCCTGCCGTCACCTCGCGCGGGATCGGATGGCCATAGACGTCCGGCAGCTGCCGATCGCGCAGCTCCTTGAGGTCGAGGGCTATCGTCTGGCGCGGTCCCAGGGTCGACAGGCCGAGCACATACGAACCGCCGGGATAGGAGATGGAGAGCGTGTAATCGCGAGGCTCCGCCGTCGCATTCTTGATATAGACCCGCGCGGTCTGGGCGCCGTCGAGGCGGAACGGATAGATTCCGGTCGCGCTCGCTCGCGCAGCGTCGACCAACGGCAAGCGAAAGACGTCGGTTCCCCCGGTGCTCACCGTGAGCGCCCGAGCCACAACGCTTCCGGGCGGGCCGTCGTACTCCAGCTCGAGCCCCGAGGCGGTCGAGCCACGCAGCAGGCGCGGGTCGAGGAGATCCGCGAGCTCGATCTCCCGGACCTCCCGCGCCGCGAGCCGCACCACCGGAAGGGCGATCGCGCCTTCCTCGCCACCGCGCGTAATGACCGGGATGCGGCCGGTGACTACGACCGGGCGATCGGTGACGTTCCGGACGGCGAGCGCGGGCTTGAGCGAGCCTCGTCCGCGTCCGATCCGGCCGAGCCGGAGCCCCGCGCCTTCGAGGATCGACGACCGCGCCCGCGCGGGATCGCCGAGCTCGATCGAATCGGAATAGCCGAGGCCAGGCTCCTGGACGAACGCGCGAGCGAGGAGCGCGCCGGGCGCGCCGGAGTGCGCGAGCGAGATCCCACCGATTCGCGGCAGCGTGCGGTCGGGCCGGCCGAGCAGCTCGGCATACGAAAAGACCCGCGAAGCGTGCGGCGCGAGCTCGATCACCAAGGGGCCGCCCCGCCGCGAGGTCCGGCCCGAGAGATCGATCTCGACCGCGAGTGACAGATCGGTCGTATTGGCGAGAGCCAACGTGAGCTCGGCGGCCGGCGAAGGCGCCCACCAGACCCCTTCGAGCCGCGACGATTCGAACTGGGTCGCGGTCTCGGCAAGCTCCTCGTCGAAGATCAGGCTTCGGGCGGCGTCAACCGACGTCAGCACGCCGCCGAGCTCCAGATTCTTGCCCTGATAGTGGACTTCAAGACTTCCTTCGCCCCATGCGGATTCCGCGCGAACGAAATCGCGCAGGTTGAGCTCGCGCGCTTCCTCGGCCGCTAGCCTGATCGGCGCGAGATCGCGCGCCGATCCCGCGCGATTGAAAAGCCGGACCTCGACGGACATCGGGTGCGGCCCCTGGTTGCTCACCAGGAGCCGGGCCTCGAGCCCCGACCTCAAGCTGTAGTGCGAGGCCGAGAGGGTGCGGCCGACATCGGCATGAACGCTCGCCTCCACCTGAGCCCGCGGCAGGCGCGACGGGTAGGGCACGAAGTCTCGATCCGAAGATCCAAAAACGGGGATCGTAAAGACCAGCGACAGGGAAAGGACAGACGCGCAAACCCGACCGCTCATGGCGAGCCTCCTTGAGGGAACCGTTACAGGGAAGGAGTGCACGCGCGGCGGCGAGAGAGACAACGCGGGATTCTGGATGGCAACGAATCGGCAGAGGAAGAGGAGACGCCCCGACGACGGGGTCGGGGCGGGATCCCCTGTGGAATCGTTGGCCTCCCGCCGACCTAGGCTGCCGGCTTGATGGTGTAGGTCACGTTGTTCACGTGGCCATCGGTTCCCTTGGCCGAGACGGCGTACTGCTTCGAATCGCAGGTGATGGTCTGGGTGTTCGAGCCGGAGAAGGGCGAGGAGAACGTGACCTTGATCGTGGCGGTGCCGAGGGTCCAGGTCGCCCAGCCTTCCGTGCCCGACGGCGAGGAGTCGCGCCCCTGCGAGGAGAACGAGCCCTGGTCGTAGGCGGGCACGTTGATCGGGCTCTTCATCCACTTGCCCCAGGAGAGGTCGGAGCCGGTCAGCTTCATCTCCAACCCGGTGAAGTTGTTCACCGTGGCCTGCACCTGCAAGTACTCGTAGTTCGGCTGAGGGTCGAGGGACTTCGCGGTGTTGATCGTCTCGGTGGCCATGGCCTTCTTCTCCTGTGACTCGATGGACGGTTTCGTTTGGATCTTCCGCCGCCGCACGATGCGGAGCGTTTCGACGCCATGGGAAGAGAGCAGCCCCGGTGCCAGCCCGAGTGACCGCCGTAAGTCGCTCGATCGAAACGGCTTATCGTCCGTCATCGCAACCGACCTGCCGCCCACGGGCGGCACCCCCTCGAAACAGGGCACCACGGAGCGGGGCCCGCCGGATTCGACTAAGATCCGCCTGAACCCAGAGACAGTGCCGCCACTCGGAGGCAGGTCCGGCCATGAATCTCGATCGCGAGCTGTTTGAGATCGCCAAGCTCCTCCTTGCCGAGCCGGACGACGAGCGGGCGCCCGAGCTGCTCCTGTCCCGCATCGTCGAACGGACGGGGGCCGAGACCGGGTTCGTCGTCGTGCGTGAGGAGGGCTCGTACCGGCAGAAGTTCGACGTCGGCTACGAGCGCGCCGAGCGTTCCGCCCTCGAGCGGCGGTTCAGCCGGACGTTGGTGCGCGAGGCGATCGAAACCGGCAAGGGGATCTACCTGCCGAACCTGATCGAGGACGAGCGCTTCCGTTCGGGCGAGAGCGCTCTGTTGATCGGCGCCTGTTCGGTCCTGGTCGCTCCGCTCCGTCACGGCGGCGAGGTTTACGGCGTCCTCTACCTCGAGAACCGCTCCCGAGTGGACGGCTTCGACGGCGACAGCCGCGCGCTGCTCGCCGAGCTCGCCGAGGTCGCCGGCCTGTTCCTGCTCCGGGCGAGCGAGCGCGAGATGCTCGAGCGCCGGCGGAGAGAGCTCGAACGGGACCTTTTCTCGCAGCACGACTTCGCCGGCATCGTCACCCGCGATCCGCGGATGATCGACATCCTCGAAACGGTCGCCCAGGTCGCCGCGGCGGACGCGCCCGTGCTCGTGCTCGGCGAGACCGGCACCGGCAAGGAGCTGATCGCCAAGGCGCTCCACGTCAACGGCGGCCGGCGCGGCCGGCCGTTCGTCGTCGTCCACTGTTCGGCGCTGCCGGGGATGCTGCTCGAATCCGAGCTGTTCGGCCACGTCGCGGGCGCCTTCACCGACGCCCGGCGCGACCGGACCGGGCGCCTCGCCTCGGCCCACGGCGGCACGCTCTTCCTCGACGAAATCGGCGAGATCGCGCTCGAAGCGCAGGCAAAACTGCTCCGCTTCCTCCAGTTCGGCGAGATCCAGCGGCTCGGCACCGACAAGGTCGAGCGAGTCGACGTGCGGATCGTCGCCGCCACTCACCGCGACTTGAAGCAGATGGTGCGCGAGGGACGATTCCGCGAGGATCTCTACTTCCGCCTGCGAGTGCTCGATCTGACCCTGCCGCCGCTGCGCGAGCGCCGAGGGGATCTCCTGCTCCTCGTCGACCACTTCCTCGGCCTTCATTGGCGGCGGTCCGGCGAGACGCCTCGTTTCTCCTTCCGAGCCGAGCGCGCCCTCCTCGCCCATGCTTACCCGGGCAACGTCCGGGAGCTGGCGCACGCGATCGAACGGGCCTGCCTGCTCGCCCGCGGGCCGGAGATGGACCTGCATCACCTGCCGCCCGAGATGGCCGAGGCGACGGGCGAAGGGCCGCTGGCCGAACCGGTCTTCCGAGAGCTCTCGGTCGCCGCCCTCGCCGAGGCGCGCGAGGCCGCCGTCGCCGAGGTCGAGCGCCGCTTCGTCGCCGAGCTGATGCGCCGGACGGAGGGGAACGTCTCGCGCGCGGCGCGAGAATCGGGGCTCCACCGGAGCTACCTGCAGAAGCTGCTCGCCCGCCACCGAACCGCCTCCGGGGCGAGTTGATGCCGGCGGTCCTCTGCCCGGCCTGCCGAGCGAGCAACTCGGAGTTCGACTCCTACTGCGTCGGCTGCGGCGTCGCGCTGCCGCTCGATTCGCTCGACGGTTCGCGCTTGCCCACCGTCGCCGAACCCGCGCCAGTGCCGGGCGACGACGATCGACGCCTCGACGGAACGGGCGGCGCGGGGATGCGAACGGAGTCACCACCCGACGGCCCGGAGCGCGACCCGATGGTCGGCCGCGAGGTCTCGCACTTTCGGATCGTCGAGCCGCTCGGCCGCGGCGGGATGGGCGTCGTCTATCGCGCGGTCGACCTCGACCTCGGGCGCCTGGTGGCGCTCAAGTTCCTCCACGCACCCACCCACCCGACCCCGCGCGAAGAGGAGCGCTTCCGCCGCGAGGCACGCGCGACCGCGGCGCTAGACCATCCGAACGTCGGCACGCTCTACGAGGTGGGCGAGCACGAGGGGCGGCGCTTCCTCGCGATGGCCTTCTACCCGGGCGAGACGCTCGCCGCCCGAATCGACCGAGAGCCCGACCATCGCCTCTCCGTCGAGGAAGCCGTCTCGGTCGGCCGCCAGCTCGCCGCGGCTCTCGCGGCAGCGCATGAAGTGGGGATCATCCACCGCGATCTCAAACCCGAAAACGTGATGCTCCTGCCGGACGGGCGCCTGAAGCTGCTCGACTTCGGGCTCGCCCGCTCGGCCGATGCTGCGCCGCTCACCGAGCGGGGGATCGCGGTGGGCACCGCCGCCTACGTGCCGCCCGAATCGTGGGGCGCGCCGACGGACAAGCCGCGGGGCGAAACGATCGAGGGCGATCGGCTCGCCGACGGACCGGCACGCGACCTCTGGGCGCTCGGCGTGATCCTCTACGAGACGCTCGCCGGGCGCCTGCCGTTCGAGGGCGGCCGACCGGGAATGGTCCACCGCATCCTCCACGAGGCGCCCGCGCCGCTCGTAGCGCTCCGCCCCGAGATCCCCGCCGCCCTCGCCGCACTCGTCGAGCGTTGCCTCGCCAAGTCGCCGGCCGATCGTCCCCCCTCCGCGCGGTCGATCCTCGACGTGCTCGAGGCGGTTGCCCCGGTTGGCTCCGCGGCGGGCGTCCTTCCCGGTTCCCCCTTCCACCCCGTCGTGGACGAGATGGGCTCGGCCCCGGGTACCACCTCCCCAGAGAGGGAAAGGCGCGGGATGGCCAGCTCGGCCGTCGGCCTGCCCTTGGAGACGGAACGGCCGCGCCGCCGAAGGCTCGATCTCCGTGTCGCAATCGCGGCGCTGATCGTGCTCGCGGGGATGGCGCTCTTTTTCGGTGCCCGCATCGCGACCCTCCGCGCCCGGCCGGCCGCGCCGCCGACGTATGTAGCGGTCCTCGAGCCCCGAGTCACCGGACCGGACGCCGAGCCCGAGCGCGCCCGGATCGCCGCGAACCTCCAGACCGCGATCCTCCGGTCGATCGCGCCGCTCCGCGGTTTGGCGGCGGTCGAATCGTCGCAGGTCAAGGCGGTCGCCGGCGGAGGGCGTCCCGAGGACCCGTCGCACGATCGGCCGAGAGCCGGCGCCGTCGCCCGAGCGGTCGCGGCGGCGGAGGCGATCACCGCGGAGGCCGAGTGCGCGAACGACCTCTGCCAGGTGCGGCTTCGCCGGCTTTCCGAGCGCGACGAACGTGTGCTCTGGAGCGCCGCGCTCGACCTTCCCCCCTCGCGCCCGCTCTTGTTCGCCGAGGCGATCGGGGCTTCGATCCGCCAGGCATATCCGGACCATCCCCCGCGCGATGCGGCCGCGCCGCTCGGCACGGCGGCGATCACCGCGATCACCGCGATCACCGAGGCGGACTTTTCCCGCTATCTCGCGGTGCGCGAGCGGCTCGTGCGCGGCGACGATCCGGATCGCCTGCTCGCCGATCTCGCCGACCTACGCTCTCGCGCTCCCGGACTGATCGAGGTCTACGCGCTCGAAGCGGGGCTCGCCCGCCGCCGCTTCGCCGAGACCGGCCAGCGGTCCTATCTCGATCGCGGCCTCACGGTCGCCCGCAAAGCGCAGGAGCTCGCCCCGAACGACCCGCGCCCGCTCGCGAGCCGCTTCGAGCTGGAGCTCGCGGCCGGCCATCTCGACGAGGCCCAGAAGGTGCTCGACACGTACTCGGTTCTCGATCCGGCCGGAGCGCTCCTGCGCCGCGGCCAGCTCGCCGAGCGGCGCGGCGATCCTCAGAAAGCGATCGAGTGGATGACCGAGGCGGTGCGCCTCCAGCCTTCATGGCGCGCGCTTCTGATCCTCGCGAACGCCGAGTACCGGCTCGGCCGTCTGGACGCCGCGCGCGACCATCTCTCCGACCTGCTCGCGCGCTCGCCGGGCAACGTCGACGGGTTGAAGACGCTCTCCCAGATCGAGCTGCTCGACCGGCCCGAGCGCGCGGCCGAGATTCTCGAAGCGCTGGTCGCGAAGAAGCCCGAAGCCGGATCGTTTTCGAACCTCGGTCTCGCCTATCTGCTCACCCGCCGCTACCCGGAGGCCGAGCGGAGCTTCCGCCGCGCGCTCGATCTCGCGCCCGAAGACCCGTCGGCGGCGCTGAACCTCGCCGACTGCCTCACCCTCTCGGGGCGAGCCCAGGAGGCGCGCGCCCTCTACCGAGGATTGCTCGGCACCGCGCCGAGCGAGGCGACGCTCGCCAGCTGGCCGAAGCTCTCGATCGAGGCGCAGGCGCTCGCGCACCTCGGCGATACCGACCGGGCGATCGAGACGATCCAGAAGGCGCTCCGCCTGACCCCCGACAACGCCCAGCTCGCTTTTGAAGCCTCGGTCGTCTACGTCGTGATCGGCGACCGCGGCTCGGCGCTCTTCTACGCCCGACAGGCCGCGGCCCACGGGCTCGATCCCCGTTGGTTCGCCTTCTCCTGGTTCGACCCCCTGCGCGACGATCCGAAGTTTCCCTGGGTCGCCGGCGCCGGCGACGTTGCCGCGTCCCGGAGGCGAACTGGCGAAGCCTAGACTCAGACCGGTTCGGCCGGGTCCTGCGAAACCACGATCGTCGGATCGTGATCGATGACGGCGCGATCCTCCGAGGTGAAGACCGTCAGGTCGTTCCCTTGGCCCGGTTGCGGGTAACGGAAACGCACGACGTAAAAGAACGGATAGGCCTTCGAAACCTCCTCCTTCGACTCGTTCGAGATCGAGCAGACCCACTGCGTATCCGAGGTCTGGAACGAAGACGAGAAGTTCGGCGTCTGCCCGAGCATCGGCACGATCCCCTTGTCGGCGAACGTCGCGCGCGACAGCTCCGGGTGGATGATCGTCACCAGGTTCCAGACCAGCAGCCATTCCCCGAGCGGCAAGATGAACGACGGGCAGACCAGCTGCGGTTCGCCCCCCGGAACCAGAGGCGGCATCACGGCGATCGGGATGATCAGGTTGTTCTTGTACGAGGTCGGCGCGGGCAGGATCATACGGGCACCTCCGTCAACGAAGCGTTCCGGTTGGCGTTCTGTGTACGAGCGTCTGGACGGTTGATCGCCCGGACCCTACCGCAAGAGAGGTGCCCGCCCACGTCCCGAGGAGAAAGGAGCGAAGCCGCCGCTCCCCGGAGGCGGGCACGAAGAACGTGCGGGATGACAAGGGGCCGCGAGCCCGCCGCGCCGAAGCGGCGGATGCCTCTGAGCGGCGGCGGGGAGAAGACCAGAAATCCGAATCGAGCCACCCAGAACTGAGCTCGAGAGAAGCGACCTACCAACTCTCAGCGGCAGGCGTAACATCCACCCGTCCAACGCGTAGGAGACAGGCCGAGAGAGGAGCTTCGCCATGAGCCGCCCCGCCACCCGTTTCGCTTCAGCCCGCGCCGCGTTCCGCGGTTTGCTCGCCGCCCTGCTCGTCGCTTCCGCTCCCGCCGCCGCGGAGGTCGCAAAGGCTGCCGAGGTCCCCGATCACGCGGGCGAGCTGTTGGCGCGCGCCAAGGAGGCCGCGGGCGGCGCGGCGTGGGATCGCGTTCGGACGATCACGACCGAGGCGAGGGTCGAATCGAGCGGGCTATCGGGCACCGTCTCGAGCGTCGAGGACGCCCTGTCCGGCCACTATGGCAATGCCTGGAAGCTTGGCCCCGCAAGCGGCGGCGACGGGTTCGACGGTACCGCCGGATGGTCGGTCGAGGCCTCCGGCCAGGTGATTCGGAACACTTCCGGCGAAAGCTACGCCGGGGCGATCCAGCGCGCGTACCTGACCGCGCGCGCCTATTGGTTTCCGGAGCGGCGTGCCGGCAAGCTCTCCTCGCTCGGCGATCGAACGGAAAGCGGACGCTCCTTTCTCGGCATCCTGGCCACGCCCGACGGTGGCCGGGCGGTCGAGCTCTGGTTCGACGCGAAAACCCTGCTGCTCGACTACACGATCGAAACCGTCGGCGGCGAAACGCAGCGGACGAGCTTCTCCGACTACCGCAAGGTCGAAGGGCTGAGCCTGCCGTTCGCCGTGAGGACCGGCAACGGGCACGAGAAGTACGACACCGTGATCGCCGTTACCTCGATCGCGATCGACGCCGCGGTGGACGAGGCGCGCTTCGCTCCTCCCGCGGAGCGGACCGGCGACTTCGAGCTCGCCGACGGCCGCACCCAGGCGAGCGTGCCGTTCCGTATGGCGAACAACCACCTCTTCGTCCAGGCGGAGATCAACGGCCAGGGCAAGTTCAACCTGTTCTTCGACACGGGAGGCGTCAACGCGATCACCCCGGAGACCGCGCAGGCGCTCGGCCTTTCGACCGTCGGCAACCTCGAAGGGCGCGGCGTCGGCGAAAAATCGGAGGACGTCGCGATCGCCCAGGTCGAATCGGTGCGGCTCGGCGGCCTCGTCTTTCGCGACCAGCTGTTCTACGTGTTCCCGATCGGCGAGATGTCGAGGGTCGAAGGGGTACCCGTATCGGGCATCATCGGCTACGAGCTATTGAAACGTCTGGTCGCCGAGATCGACTACGACGGCGGCCTGCTCACCTTCACGCTCCCCGCCGCTTTCACCCCACCCCACGACGCGGCCGCGATTCCGTTCACCTTCGACAGCGAAACGCCGGAGGTCGCGGGAACGATCGACGGCCTGCCCGGTCGCTTCACGATCGACACCGGCAGCCGCTCCACGCTCGATCTGAACGCACCGTTCGTCGCCCAGCACAAGCTGCTCGAGAAACATCCGAAGGCGGTCGAGGCCACGACGGGTTGGGGAGTCGGCGGCGCCGCGCGCAGCCGCGTCGCGCGGATGGGCCGGATCGTCCTCGGTGAGGGGCCCGCGGGAACCGGTTCCGTCGCCATGGACGACCCGGTGGTCGGGTTCTCTCTCCAGAAGAAAGGGGCGCTCGCCCAGCCCCACCTCGCGGGCAACGTGGGCGGCGGCCTGCTCCGGCGCTTCGACGTGACGTTCGATTACGGCCGCCAGGTCATGTACCTCGTACCCAACGGCAACGCCGCGAAACGGGACGCCTACGACCGGGCGGGGCTCTGGCTTCTCACCGATCCCGACGGCCTACGGATCAAAGACGTCACCCCCGGGAGCCCCGCGGCGAAAGCGGGCCTGAAAGCGGAGGAGCTGATCGTCTCGGTCGATGGCAAGAAGGCGACCGATCTCGTGCTTTCCGACCTTCGCCTTCGCCTCGCGAACGATCCCGTCGGCAGCCGCGTCGTGCTGACCGTCCGGTCGAAAGACGGCAAAGATCGACCGCTCACCGTCGTGCTCGCGGACCAGATCTAGCGCCCGCTTGGCACGTCGCCTGCAATCTCCCGCAAGCGCGGGTGCAGGCTTCCCAGGGCTCGTTTTTGCCGTTTCCGAGCCTGAATCGACCGGTGAAGCGGAACGGCGTCAGTCGGCCGAAGGAAGCCCATCCCGCCGGTTTCGGTAAGCTCTTGCTTATTGCCCCTGGCAGGTCGCCTGGTCCGGCACGCGCGCCACGCGATCGATTTCCGCCGCCGACGTCTTCGCTAGGAACGGCGTACCGCGATAGGACCGCTCCACCAGCCGCCGATTGTCGCTCGGGCGATACGCGCTCAACTTGCCGAGGATGTTCCCCCTGAGGTCGGCCTCGAGATCGAGGCTACGCACGGGTTGAGAGCAGCGAAAATCGAGATCGGAGAGCGCAAGATCGCGCACGTGTCTCCGGTCGCCGGTGCGGAAATGCACTTTCTTCCGATCGAGCTCGTAAACGATGCTCCAACGCGTCGTGCGCTGGGCCGCTCGGTCGAGCGTTTCGAAAGCGTAGCCGACGGCGTCCCGCTTCGGATCGGCCTTAAAGGCGCGCACTCGGCCGGCCGTGCGCGCGAAGCGTGAGAGCGACAGCTCGTCGCCCGGCGCGGGACGACCTTTCAAATCCTGCTCGAAGCGCAGCGAGCGATCGTACGTGTCGTTGGTGAGCGCCGCGACCGGTAGGCGCGCACCCGTGTGCGCGACCAGCCGTCCGTCCAGGAACTCGACCGTCGCGACCGCGCCGGTCGCGTCGGCGACGAGGTAGTGAATCGGCGCGCCGGACGTGATGCGGACCTTCGCGTCTGACGCGAGCACGCCCGCGACCGTCGCCTGCGTGTCGAGCTGATTTTGGATCCACTGCAGAACGTCGACCGTGCGACGCGCGTCCGGCGCGGGATAGCGGCTCTCTTCGAGCCACATCAGCTCGATCGCGAGACCCGCCTCGTTCATTCCGCCCGAAGGAAAGTCTCTGCCGTACTGATTGAACGTAACGCTGCCGTACCGCGCCGTCCATCGCGCCGGCCGATCCGTCGTGTCCGCCGTCCGCACGAGGCCGCGCGGATTGACGATCAGCATCCCCTGCCCGAGCGTCCAGTCATAGTTCTTGCCGAACACCACGCGGCCCGCGTCGCGTAGGCAAAAAGTCGTACACGGAGAAGCCGGCGCCACGGCGACGAGGCTGAGGATCCCAGACACCGTGAGTCGCGGCAGGATGCGCGAGGAAAAGCCAGGTCGAGAGAGGAGCGATCGCATCGTCCGCATCATCGCGCGAGCATACTCCCGGCACGGGTCGCCCCCGGAAGGGCGCCCGTCCCCAGATGCTCCCTTCGGCCCCTTACCGGTCCCTTCTACGGCCCCGAAGCGGGCCTCGCCCCGGTGATGCTATTCGCCGAGCCCTAGATCCTCGAACGACCGCGCGACGAGAATCCGATCGGCGACCGACGTCAGCTCGTCCACGGACCGAAGGGAGGTCAAGCGCCTCCGAACGGTCGGAGGCACGGTGCCGAACCGTTGACCCAACAGGCGCAATACCGTCTTTCTTAGGCGCACGGCGGCTGCTTGAAGACCTTCTTCCCGGCCTTCTTCCTCTTCCCGTCCTTCCTGCCGTCCTTCCTTTCGTCCTTGGACGAATCCCTTCGCTTCGAGCTTGTCGGCCCAGGTCAGTTGCATGGCGTGAATCTCCAGAGCTTTGCGAGCACTGATCGCGGAAGCGTACTCCTCCGCGTCGCGCCCGTTCAAGGGTAAGTAGGTTTCGACGCAATTCACCAAGAGAAACCTCTGTCGCTCGCTCAACGTGGCCTCCGCGATCCGCCGGAGCGCCTCGAGCTTCACTTGCGCCCGGCCGAGCTCCCCGGGGTCGGCGAGGGCGGCAAGGCCCCACGCGAGCGATACGGGCAGGGCGAGCAGCCGCTCGGCCGGCAGCTTGGAGAGGCCGAACGAGAGGTAACGAAACGTGGCCACCTGATGCCCGGCCGCCCCTTCCGTGTGGGTCTGCCAGACGGCGCCGGCGGGACCGCCGCGAAGGAAGACGACCAAGGAGATCAGCGGCTCCGGATAGCGTCCCCGCAGGCGAATCGAGTACTCCCAGAGGCGTCGGCCGATCGAAGGACCGGCCCTTCGCTCGATCTCGACGTGGATCATGAAAGCGTCGCCCTCGGCATCGGCCGGGATCGCCGCGAGGAGATCCACGACCCGGCGCTCGGTCTCCGGGGAATCGGGAAGCAGCTCCTGGTCGCGGTACTCGATCCGCGCCTCCGGCGAGATCCGCGAGGCCAGCCCGGGATCGACCAATAGCAAGAGCTCGCGGAAAAAGACCCGGAACAGCGTTTTGAAGAAGCGATCGTGTGGGGGCACGGTGAAATGTCTCCTTTCACCGCGCTACAGACGCGAATCGCTCCTTTCGATCTTGCACTGGCTGCTTCCGAGAATGCTGCCAATTCGTTTGAGGGCCCATCGACACGTCGCGCAGAAAGCGACCGCCGGTAACTTCAGCAAAGTTCTCACGCGCGGAGAGCAGCGCGAACCCGCCCGCTTGAGCAGGCTGTCCATCACGTTTCAATCCACGCCCTCCCGCGGAGGGCGACGAATGGTCGATACGGCACGAGCACGCCGGGGTCAGTTTCAACCACGCCCTCGCGCGGAGGGCGACGATGTCGTTCCATCCGCATCCCTCGCCAACGGATTCTTGTTTCAATCCACGCCCTCGCGCGGAGGGCGACGAGCGGTTTTCGCCTTCCGCGGGGCGCTCAATCCGCCCCTTCAATCCACGCCCTCGCGCGGAGGGCGACGGCGGCGACGTGGCCGCGACCAGAATCGGCGAGTTTCAATCCACGCCCTCGCGCGGAGGGCGACTTCGATGCCTTTCAACGTGACGTTCACGGCCGGGTTTCAATCCACGCCCTCGCGCGGAGGGCGACGCTCCGCGATCGACGCCTCGATCGACGTTTCAATCCACGCCCTCGCGCGGAGGGCGACCGCGTTCAGCGACGCCGTTTCGGAGGTGGTTTCAATCCACGCCCTCGCGCGGAGGGCGACGGTCTGGATCAGCGCCGGTCACAGAGGCCGGGCGAGAGTTTCAATCCACGCCCTCGCGCGGAGGGCGACCGCGTCCGCGGCCCGTAATCGATCGGCAAGGCTAGCGTTTCAATCCACGCCCTCGCGCGGAGGGCGACCACGCGGTTGGCGAGCGGCGCGCCCGAAACCAGGGTTTCAATCCACGCCCTCGCGCGGAGGGCGACGTGATCGTGCGATTGCTGGAATCGACGAAGGATGCGTTTCAATCCACGCCCTCGCGCGGAGGGCGACGACTTTGGGTCACCAGGATCGCGTTTCAATCCACATTCACGCCCTCGCGCGGAGGGCGACCACGCGGTTCACGTCGCGTCCGGATCGCGGGGTTTCAATCCACGCCCTCGCGCGGAGGGCGACTCGCAGCGCCGAGCGAGCAGGTAGCTCGGCATACGTTTCAATCCACGCCCTCGCGCGGAGGGCGACATGTCGTTCCGTCCGTCTGGGACCGCCGGATTTGTTTCAGCGCTCGCGCGACGGCAAAACCTGATCGTTTCAATCCACGCCCTCGCGCGGAGGGCGACGATCTCCAGGCCGGCAATGCCTCTTCCGCGCTGCGGTTTCAATCCACGCCCTCGCGCGGAGGGCGACGCAGATCGTACGTGGGGCCGAACCAGCGAGGCGTTTTTCAATCCACGCCCTCGCGCGGAGGGCGACATCGACGGAGGGTCTGGCCCGTCTGGCAGTTCGGTTTCAATCCACGCCCTCGCGCGGAGGGCGACAAGCTCGGGGGCCGAACGCCGGCCGTGAAGTTCGGCGTTTCAATCCACGCCCTCGCGCGGAGGGCGACCAAGCGACCCGCATTGCGCGCCGAGCCATCGTAGACCGCGGTTTCAATCCACGCCCTCGCGCGGAGGGCGACGCGGCTCTCGCCGACTGGATCAGCCGGCATCAGAAGTTTCATCCACGCCCTCGCGCGGAGGGCGACGTGCGCCTGGTCGTCGAGCACGTGTTTCAGCGCGGAGGGCGACTCGAGATCTGCAAGGTTTCAATCCACGCCCTCGCGCGGAGGGCGACCTGGCTGTCTTTGCTATCAGCCATCGAATGCACGCCCGCGACGTTTCAATCCACGCCCTCGCGCGGAGGGCGACGATCACCCACGCCGCCGCCGATCGGCCATTCGGCGCGGCGTTTCAATCCACGCCCTCGCGCGGAGGGCGACGTGCAAACGGCTCGATTAGCACGCCTATTTCGCAGTTTTCAATCCACGCCCTCGCGCGGAGGGCGACGGTGCCGTCGCGAGCCGACGGCATGCCGGAGGTTTCAATCCACGCCCTCGCGCGGAGGGCGACGATCGACCAGGCCGTCCATGCAAGTCGACTGCGGAATACGTTTCAATCCACGCCCTCGCGCGGAGGGCGACCTGATCCGACGCGCATTCGCCCAGCGATCTCCCGGTTTCAATCCACGCCCTCGCGCGGAGGGCGACGATATCTCCCCGCGACAACGCGCCCCTACGATGTTTCAATCCACGCCCTCGCGCGGAGGGCGACGCGAATCGCTCGCGGCGGATTGCCGGAACTCCCAGGTTTCAATCCACGCCCTCGCGCGGAGGGCGACTTGGGTCGCCATTCCCCGCCTCGCCAGTTCGGTCAGTTTCAATCCACGCCCTCGCGCGGAGGGCGACGTCGGCAGGTACCGAAGCAATGGTCGCCAGCCGTGGTTTCAATCCACGCCCTCGCGCGGAGGGCGACGCGCCAACGGGGGCGCGCAGACCGATGGCGAAGATGTTTTCAATCCACGCCCTCGCGCGGAGGGCGACTAACCTGCTGTCAAAACCTTCAACGTCGTAAAGTTTCAATCCACGCCCTCGCGCGGAGGGCGACGTAACGCCTGGTCTCGTTCAACGTGCGCGGAGGGCGACGCATCCTGAGCCCAAACTCGAGGAAGCGTTCAATCCACGCCCTCGCGCGGAGGGCGACAACCGCCAACTCCAGATCATCGCGGCAGAGCAGGTTTCAATCCACGCCCTCGCGCGGAGGGCGACTGCACAAACGTCGCCCGCGCGAACAGATCAGGCGTTTCAATCCACGCCCTCGCGCCGAGGGCGACCCCGGCCGAGGAGGCGGCGTCGCGCCGGGCGCCTGGTTTCAATCCACGCCCTCGCGCGGAGGGCGACGCCAGCCCACCGGCTAAACGACGCCTATTTCGCAGTTTTAATCCACGCCCCGCGCGGAGGGCGACCGCGGCGGTGGTCTACCCGACGGACAACAAGCCCGTTTCAATCCACGCCCTCGCGCGGAGGGCGACGATCACCAGACCGCGCTCTCGGGCTTCCCTGATCCGTTTCAATCCACGCCCTCGCGCGGAGGGCGACCATACCAGCCCGGACCGCGACCCACGCGACCGTCTTCGTTTCAATCCACGCCCTCGCGCGGAGGGCGACGCCTGGAGGGCTCGCAAGTCCTCGGTATCCGGTTTCAATCCACGCTCTCGCGCGGAGGGCGACGCTGGGCGATCGGAAGCGTCCACGACGTCGAAGACGTTTCAATCCACGCCCTCGCGCGGAGGGCGACGGAAGTGCGGGCCTCGAGCGTCGCCTACACGTTAGTTTTCCACGCCCTCGCGCGGAGGGCGACGCCGAGCTCCGAGACGCTTACGCCCAGCCCGTCGAGTTTCAATCCACGCCCTCGCGCGGAGGGCGACGCTGCCGCACGCCCCGGATGGCGCAGGACCCGAAAGTTTCAATCCACGCCCTCGCGCGGAGGACGACGAGGCCACCCGCGTATTTCGCCATGCCGAGACGGTTTCAATCCACGCCCTCGCGCGGAGGGCGACTTCTTCGCCATGGCTACTCTCCAGTTTGGGACGGTTTTCAATCCACGCCGCCCGCGCGGAGGGCGACTCGTCGACGACTGTCTGAGTCGGCGCGACTCGTTTCAATCCACGCCCTCGCGCAGAGGGCGACGAGCAAACCGAGAAGCTCGGAATCCTTCCATCGATGTTTCAATCCACGCCTCGCGCGGAGGGCGACTTTGCGTTGACCATCCGACCGCACCCCGGCATGATTTCAATCCACGCCTCGCGCGCGGAGGGCGCAGTTACAACTCGGTTCGCTACGGCCTTGACCATGTTTCTCAATCCACGCCCTCGCGCGGAGGGCGACGCTCTCGCCTTCTTTCACGGGGCTTGGGATCCACGTGTTTCAATCCACGCCCTCGCGCGGAGGGCGACCGAATCCGATAAATCTTGTCGTCGCTCATGATCCGTTTCAATCACGCTTTCTCGCGCGAGGGCGACGCAACCTCGGCACCAAAGCCGCCCTGGTCGACCGTTTCAATCCACGCCCTCGCGCGGAGGGCGACCAAGGTGCTCTTCGAGAGCGTCGGCGAGCTGTGGTTTCAATCCACGCCTCGCGCGGAGGGCGACCACCGCGTCCGCTACGCCCGGCCGGGAGAAGTCCAGGTTTCAACTAATGCCCTCGCGCGGAGGGCGACATTTCTCCCGTTAGACGCTCCACCAGCGCGGTTTCAATCACGCCCTCGCGCGGAGGGCGACACCGTTGGTTGCCGTCGGTGCGCGCCGAGGTCGATTTCAATCACGCCCTCGCGCGGGCGACCACGGAAATGCTTCACTGGGCAGGCCGAGGAACGGTTTCAATCCGCCCTCGCGCGAGGCGACGATCGCTCTCGAGCACATGGACTCGCGCGCCCCAGGTTTCAATCCACGCCCTCGCGCCGAGGAGGGCGACTCGTCAAATGGTCCCCAGATGCAGGATTCAAGGTTCCAATCACACGCCCTCGCGCGAGGCGACGCCAACCCCGAAATCATCGCGGCCATCGGGGTTCAATCACGCCCTCGCGCAGGCGACTTGTGCCTTTTGGATGTCATGGCGCATCTCGGCGTTTCAATCCCGCCCTCGCGCGGGCGACCGCGATCCGTTCGGCCATTGCCACGACGGCATCGTTTTCAATCCGCCCTCGCGCGCGAGGGCGACCATTCGCCGTAGGCCAGACCAATCGGCAAGGACTGGGTTTCAATCCACGCCCTCCGCGCGGAGGGCGACGAGTTTCACCAAACCTGTGGCCTATGGCCGCAAGACGTTTCAATCCACGCCCTCGCGCGGAGGCGACAGCGAGCAGCGGACGTCGCCGGTCAGCACCAGTTTCAATCCGCCCTCGCGCGGGAGGGCAACCAGTTGCTTCATCGCGTCGACTCCGATCCGCGTGTTCAATCCACGCCCTCGCGCGACGACATACAATTCCGGCTCCAGCGCCTGAGGCCAAGGAGTTTCAATCCGCCCTCGCGCAGGAGGCGACCGCCCTGCCCTTGAGGCGCCGCTGGTTACCGTTCAATCCACGCCCTCGCGCGGAGGGGACGCTCCGCCGATTCGGCCGATCGACGCCTTGATCGACGTTTCAATCCACGCCCTCGCGCGGGGGAGCGACATCGTTCGCCGCCGCCGTTTCGGAGGTGCAGAAGTTTCAATCCACGCCCTCGCGCGGAGGGCGACTGCCTCAAGCGCGCCGGCACAGAGGCCGACGGCAAGGTTTCAATCCACGCCCTCGCGCGGAGGGCGACGATCGTCCGCGGGCCGTAATCGATCGGCCCAACAGGTTTCAATCCACGCCCTCGCGCGGAGGGCGACGGGTCGCCGTTGGCGAGCGGCGCGCCCTTGAAACGGTTTCAATCCACGCCCTCGCGCGGAGGGCGACTCCATCGGCCGCCACCTGGTCGACGAGGATCGCGTTTCAATCCACGCCCTCGCGCGGAAGGGCGACTCATCGGCCGCCATCATCAGCGTCTAGGATCCGCGTTTCAATCCACGCCCTCGCGCGGAGGGCGACCCTCAGGGCTGAACCTGCCCGCCGGCTCGCCTTCGTTTCAATCCACGCCCTCGCGCGGAGGGCGACTCGGCGGGCCCCCACTCTCCCCACTGCTTAAAGTGCGTTTCAATCCACGCCCTCGCGCGGAGGGCGACGATGTCCGGCGAAGTCTGCGCCGCCCTCGGCATGTTTCAATCCACGCCCTCGCGCGGAGGGCGACATGTCGTTCCGTCCGTTCGGGGAGCCGCCGGATTTGTTTCAATCCACGCCCTCGCGCGGAGGGCGACCCGGTTGCACGAGCACAAATCCGCGGCGTAGGGGTTTCAATCCACGCCCTCGCGCGGAGGGCGACGATCTCCGCAGGGCCGGCCCCTGCCGATCTGCAGTTTCAATCCACGCCCTCGCGCGGAGGGCGACGCGCAGGTCCGACGTGGCGTCGCGCCAGAGATCGGAGTTTCAATCCACGCCCTCGCGCGGAGGGCGACGGCATTTGGGCGGTCTTTCAAGCGTGGCAGTTCCAGTTTCAATCCACGCCCTCGCGCGGAGGGCGACAAGGGACCAACGGGCCAACGCCGGTCGTCTCGGGGTTTCAATCCACGCCCTCGCGCGGAGGGCGACGGGTAGGGACGGGCGATTAGGCCCCCGAACAGGAGTTTCAATCCACGCCCTCGCGCGGAGGGCGACGGTGTTTTTTGATTTTCTTTTGGTGATTGCGGAGTTTCAATCCACGCCCTCGCGCGGAGGGCGACCGTAGCTTCGAGCATACAGGTAGCTTGCAATACGTTTCAATCCACGCCCTCGCGCGGAGGGCGACACTCCGCCGTGCATTCCTGACAGCAAAACCAGATCGTTTCAATCCACGCCCTCGCGCGGAGGGCGACGATATCTCCAGCAAAAGTCCCCTCGGTAATCAGGACGAAATCCACGCTCTCGCGCAGAGGAGGCGACATGGCAATCGGAAGCGTCACGACGTCGAAGACGTTTCAATCGCCCTCGCGCGGAGGGCGACGGAAGTGCGGGCCTCGAGCGTGCTTTACACGTTAGTTTTCGTCGCCTGCGCGGAGAGCGACGCCGAGCTCGAGACGCTTACGCCCAACCGTCGAGTTTCAATCACGCCCTCGCGCGGAGAGCGACTTTGCCACGCGGATAGCGCCGCAGGACCCGAAAAGTTTGTCCGCCCTCGCGCGAGAGGACGACGAGGCCACCCGCGTATTTCGCCATGCCGAGACGGTTTCAATCCACGCCCTCGCGCGGGAAGGCGACTTCTTCGCTGGCTGCTCTCCGGTTGGGACGGTTTCAATCCACGCCGCCCTCGCGCGAACGCTCGTCATTTTAAGCAGGTTCGAGGCGTCAGCGCGACTCGTTTCAATCCGCCCTCGCGCAGAGGGCGACGGAAACAAACAAAACTCGGAATCACTTCCATCGTGTTTCAATCCCCGCCTCGCGCGGAGGGCGACTTTGCGTTGACCATCCGACCGCACGGGCATGATTTCAATCCACGCCCTCGCGCAGGCGCGTTACCAGCTCGGTTCGCTGGCCTTGACCATGTTTCAATCCACGCCCTCGCGCGGGGGCGACGCTCGCCTTCTTTCACGGGCTTAGGATCCACGTGTTTCAATCCACGCCCTCGCGCGAGGCGACCAGATCGAACAAAATCATCGTCGCTCATGATCCGTTTCAATCACGCTTTCTTCGCCGAAGGCGACGCAGCAGCAGCGCCCTGGTCGACCGTTTGATCGCCCTCGCGCGAGGAAGAACCAAGGTGTAACAAGGCGTCAGCGAGCTGGTTTTCGATCGCCCTCTCGCGCGGAGGGGCGACCACCGCGTCCTGCGCCCGGCCGGGAGAAGTCCAGGGTTTCAATCCACGCCTCGCGCGGAGGGCGACATTTCTCCCGTTAGACGCTCCACCAGCGCGGTTTCAATCACGCCCTCGCGCGGAGGGCGACACCGTTGGTTGCCGTCGGTGCGCGCCGAGGTCGATTTCAATCACGCCCTCGCGCGGGCGACCACGGAAATGCTTCACTGGGCAGGCCGAGGAACGGTTTCAATCCGCCCTCGCGCGAGGCGACGATCGCTCTCGAGCACATGGACTCGCGCGCCCCAGGTTTCAATCCACGCCCTCGCGCCGAGGAGGGCGACTCGTCAAATGGTCCCCAGATGCAGGATTCAAGGTTCCAATCACACGCCCTCGCGCGAGGCGACGCCAACCCCGAAATCATCGCGGCCATCGGGGTTCAATCACGCCCTCGCGCAGGCGACTTGTGCCTTTTGGATGTCATGGCGCATCTCGGCGTTTCAATCCCGCCCTCGCGCGGGCGACCGCGATCCGTTCGGCCATTGCCACGACGGCATCGTTTTCAATCCGCCCTCGCGCGCGAGGGCGACCATTCGCCGTAGGCCAGACCAATCGGCAAGGACTGGGTTTCAATCCACGCCCTCCGCGCGGAGGGCGACGAGTTTCACCAAACCTGTGGCCTATGGCCGCAAGACGTTTCAATCCACGCCCTCGCGCGGAGGCGACAGCGAGCAGCGGACGTCGCCGGTCAGCACCAGTTTCAATCCGCCCTCGCGCGGGAGGGCAACCAGTTGCTTCATCGCGTCGACTCCGATCCGCGTGTTCAATCCACGCCCTCGCGCGACGACATACAATTCCGGCTCCAGCGCCTGAGGCCAAGGAGTTTCAATCCGCCCTCGCGCAGGAGGCGACCGCCCTGCCCTTGAGGCGCCGCTGGTTACCGTTCAATCGCCCTCGCGCGAAGGGGCGGCCAGATCGGCCCAGAACTGCTGTCGTCGATAATCGTTTCAATCGCCCTCGCGCGAAGGGGCGACATCGCCGCCGCCGTCCAGCAGGCGCAGGCGCTTCTGGTTTCAATCCACGCCCTCGCGCGGAGGGCAACACGCGCTGGCGTTGGGCTATTCAGGTAGGGTGTTCAATCCCCGCCCTCGCGCGGAGGGCGACCTGCGTGGACTGCATTGGGCGGCGCTCTGCGAGATTTCAATCCACGCCCTCGCGCGGAGGCGACCGCCGCACCGGCAAACTTCACTTCCTCGTCATGGTTTCAATCACGCCCTCGCGCAGAGGGCGACTCATGCCAGCCGTGATCATCAGCGTCTATGCTCGATGTTTCAATCCGCGCCCCTCGCGCGGGCGACCGTGGCTGGCAGCGCCCGAATCGTGAACGCCCGCGTTTCAATCACGCCCTCGCGCGAGAGGGCGACAAAGCGCAGTTGAAGGGTGGGACATTTCCGGGGTGTTTCAATCCGCGCCCTCGCGCAGAGGCGACGCAGTTTTCTTCTTGATTAGAGGTGAGGCGGGGGTTTCAATCACGCCCTCGCGCGGAGGCGACCGTGGTGGTGGCAAACGTCACGACATGCGGTTCAATCCACGCCCTCGCGGAAGGCGACCTCCGTCCCAGCAGCCACGCTCCGTGTGTTTCAATCCGCCCTCGCGCGGAGGGCGACCGACACCCTCGGCACTCGGCGGCGTCTTCGAGTTTCAATCCGCCCTCGCGCGGAAGGCGACGGCATCCCTCTCCGCTTCTGAGGGATCTCCTACAAGTTCAATCCACGCCCTCGCGCGGCGGCTGTGAACCCGAACTCGGCGGTGGTTCAATCCACGCCCTCGCGCGGGCGACTGATCCGTCGGTTCCGGGGTCGGCGACGAGGGTTTCAATCCGCCCTCGCGCGGGGGGGCGACACCAGGCGCGAGCATGATCATTTGGGCCATCGGTTTCAATCCGCCCTCGCGCGGAGGAGGCGACGCTTGCTTCCGGGGATGACTTCGATGGGAGCCGGTACAATCACGCCCTCGCGCCGCAGCGGAGGCGACAAGGCCGCCTCGCGCGGCAGCGAATGAGGCAATCAAGTTTCAGTCCGCCCACTCGCGCGGAGGGCGACGGATGTGATCGAGGCGCACGAGCGTGGAAGGCGTTCAATCCACGCGCCCCTCGCGCGGAGGGCGACGCTGGCTGCTCATCCGCAAGGCGGCATGACAAGTTTCAATCCACGCCCTCGCGCAGGCGACAACCGGCCTTCGTCCAGGCGATCGCGGAACTGTTTCAATCCCGCATCCACGCCCTCGCGCGGAGGGCGACGAGGAGGCAGTTGCCGCGATCCGGTCCGAGATCGAGTTTCAATCCACGCCCTCGCGCGGAGGGCGACGGCCACCCCTCGCGCAGCGTGCGGGTGCCAGGACAGTTTCAATCCACGCCCTCGCGCGGAGGGCGACGGCGGGATGATTCCCCTAGAAAGGGATCTCCTGGTTTCAATCCACGCCCTCGCGCGGAGGGCGACGTCGACCTCCTTCTTGACGTCCTGCTGGGCTTTCTGGTTTCAATCCACGCCCTCGCGCGGAGGGCGACCGATCGACGACCGCATCGCCCCCGGCGGCAAAGGCGTTTCAATCCACGCCCTCGCGCGGAGGGCGACCACGGGGAGTCGCGCGTACCCCACTGGATCGACCAGTTTCAATCCACGCCCTCGCGCGGAGGGCGACTTTGTTCTCGTCGCTCGCGATCTCACCATCTGGGTTTCAATCCACGCCCTCGCGCGGAGGGCGACGCTCGCGAACCTCGCCGAGGTGCTGCGCTCGCGCGGTTTCAATCCACGCCCTCGCGCGGAGGGCGACGGCGGCTAGTTTAACGCCCCTGCCTTCAATTGTTTAGAACCCGGTTTGCGCGAAACAGGGTGTGTCGCCGAGGGATTCCACCGTCGGCGAGGAGCTTCCGCGACGGAAGGCACTGCCGCCAAAGTACTTATAGGCCGCGCGAACCTCTCGGGGAGGCGGATGTTCGCTTCCGGTTCGCGCACGAGCTCATCCTCCGGGGTTGAAAGGATGCGATGCGGGTTCTTCGGTTCTGGATGGGCCGCGAGGCCCGGTCGGCCGGGCGGCGGATCGGGAGGACGGAGCAAGCGAGCCGCCCCGCCGACACCCTACACCAGAGAGGTCAGAGAAAACGATAGATTTCTGGAGACTTTCTTTCGTCGGGCGAGGCGTCCGGGACGAAATCGCCGCCATCCGCAAAAAACTATCGTTTTCTCGGACACCCCCGAGCTAGAGTCAAAGCCCCGGGTCGGGAACCTTCAAGCCAAGGTGGCGCTCGAACGGTTCGTAGCTCGGATCGGCGTGCAGGAGGGCCACATTCTTCTGGATGCACCAGGTGGCGATCAGACGTTGGGCGAGCGGCGGTACCTTGGCTCGCTTGGCGGCGAGGACCCGGGAAAGGCCAGCGCTCGCAAGGGCGAGAGCGTCACCGCCGATCTCGTAGCGGGGAAAGAGCGCGAGCGCGGCGCGGACCTGCTCCAGCTCGGCATCGGAGGGGAAACCACGAAGCAGCTCGGCGAGCACCAGGTCGGCGGTGATCAGCGGGGCGTAGCCGATCAACTCGTGTAGAAGGTCCGTCCGTGGCGTCATGTCACCGCGGAAGTAGGCGATCCAGACCGAAGAATCGACCAGGACCCGCATCAGCCGTTCTCTTTTTCGCTCGGAACGCCCTCGCTCTCCTCCCAGCGAAGCCGGCCGCGGAGGTCGCGGACCTCGCGCTGCTCATGCAGCCGCACCAACGTGCGAAGACCCGCGTGAATCAGGTCTCGCTTGGTGCGAATGCCCGTCGCCCGGAGGGCGCGATCGACCAACTCTTCGTCCAGCTCGACATTGGTGGCCATCGGAACCTCTTTTCCGACCGCGAATTGTGCAAAGGAGGTCTGCCTTTGTGCAGATCCTATCACCCAAGGCCGAGCGGAGAGGAAGCTCTGTGCGAATCCGAGAGATGTCTGTGCGGTGGCGTTTCAAAATTCGCCATTCTTGAGCGCGAGAACTCCTCACGGCCGTGACCCCGCACAAAGTCGACGCAACTTTGTGCAGCGCCGTGAGCGGAAAGCGGATCTCTCCAAGGGATTACGGACGGGGTGGTCTGAAAAAGCGGATTTCACCCAGGAACTCGCACAGACCAGACCAAGTACCGCACAAGACGATCCGCGGAATGTCCTTTTCTCTCTCGGCTCTGTGCCAATCTCTCCCAGCTCCGCACAGAGCGGAGTCGCGGAGCTCCTCCAGACGCCTCCGAATGGGGTCTGGCTACACGATCTCGCACATCGCCAGGAGAACAACGCACAACCGACGAGCTTTCCGGCCGTTGGCGGCCCTGCACTTCAGGCGACGAGCGGCCCTTCCGGGTCGAGGCTGGGCTTCGCGCCGTGGTGCTCGACGTGACCGCGCCAGTTCTTGCCGAGAAAGTAGATCCGCAGGCTGTCCTCACCGGGCTCGATCTCGGCGAGCAGACGGTTGCGAAAGATCGCCCACTGGGTCGGGTCGACCAGGCACTCGAAGACGGATTTCTGCACCCGCTGGCCGAAGTCGAGACAGGTCTTGGCGACCCGACGCAACCGGCGCCTCCCCTCGCGGGTGGTCGTCGCGACGTCGTAGCTGATCAGGACGAGCACGGCGCCCCCTTCTCAGCCTTTCCAGAAAAACGGCGGGTAGGCGTCGAGGTCGCCGCGCAGATGGCGGGAAAGGAGAGCGGCCTGAAGGTGCGGCAGCAGGCCGGCCGGCGCCTTTTCGCGCAGGAACGGGTGGAGCAGCTCTTCCTGCTTGCGCTTCTGGTAGGCGACGAGGACCTCCTTGCGCGTCGCCTCGTCCATCTCGACGCCGCCCGTCTCGCGAACGGTGAACCCCTCCGGCCGAACCTGACGCAGGTTGATCAGGGAAAGAGCGAGCCGGTCGCAGAGGAAGGCGCGCAGCTCCTCCATCAGATCGAGCGCGAGCCCAGGGCGGCCGGGGCGGTCGCGATGGAGGAAGCCGACCGCCGGATCGAGCGGAATCGGATTGCAGATCGCCGAGGCCGCTTGGGCGGTCGCGATGGAGGAAGCCGACCGCCGGATCGAGCCCCACCCCTTCGAGCGCGGCCTCGGTGTCGTGGCGGAGCAGGGCGTAGAGGAACGAGAGGAGGGCGTTGATTGGATCCAGCGGCGGCCGGCGACTTCGACCGCGAAAGGCGAAGGCCTCGCGCTGTTGAACGATCAGGGCGTCGAAGACTTCGAAGTAGATCCGCGCCGCCTGGCCCTCGAGACCGCGCAGGACGTCGATCGAGGGCGCTCCGACAAGAGCGGGAATCAGCGCTCCGATCCGTACAACCGCCGATTCGAGCGCCTCGCTCCCAGCGGCCTCGGGTCGGTCGCGCAGCGCCCGGCGGAGCACCGCGCGCGAATTGGCGATCTTCGCCGCGACGATCCCGCGCACGATGCCGCACGCCGGCCCCGGCTCGTCGGCCGCGCGGTACTGCGCCCGACGCAGGAGGACATTGCCCGAAACCGGCCCTTCGACCCGCGCGAGGAACCGCCCCTGCTCGGTCAAGAACGACACCGCCACCCCCCGCTCGCCGCAGAAGCCGAGGAGATACGGGCTCGCGCCGGTCGCGCCCAGGCAGACGACGCCGTCGAGCAGGTGGATCGGGATCCGCAGCCGTACCTCCTCCTCGACTCGCACGGCGACCGCCTCACCGTCCTTGCTCAGATAGGCGCCCGGCGTGGTGACGTAGAGCGTGTTGCCGAGGCGTTTCATGGACCCTCCCCTTCCCGCGGTACCGCGGCGGCGATGCCCTCGGCTCGAAGCGCGGCTTCTTGACTTTCCGCTCGGAGAGCGGTTTCCAGAAAGCCGCTCGCAGAGCGGCCGAGGAGGTTGGGAAGGCAGCGGTCGAGGAGGGAGCAGCGATCGCATTTCGGCTCCCGCACCGCCCGGGGCGTCGTTCCCGAAGCGATCATTTCGCGTGCGGCGCGCGCCGCGGTCAGGGTCGCCTCGCGCAAACGGGGGTCGAACGCGACCTCCTCCCGACGCCGCGGCATGCCGTAGAACAGCGCCCCCGCGGGAACGTCCGTGCCGAGCATCTCTTCGAGACAGAGCGCCTGACCGCAGAGCTGGACCCGGTCGGCGTCGTGCGATTTGGGTTTACCGCGCTTGGTTTCGACCGGAAACGGCCGCCACCGGCCGGTCCGGCCGGGAAGCGCCACGCCTCCGCTCTCCCCCTCGGGCAGCCGATGCAGCTCCACCGCGTCCGCCCGGCCGGCGAGACCGTGCCGCAGACTCCGAAGCGGCAGCGCGCGGGCGACCAGGAGATCGCCCCGCGCCTCGCCTCCGGCCTCGTCCAGCCGCTCATGCAGCTGCGTCCCGGTCACCGTGAGCACGTTGTCCCGCCAGATCCCTTCGACGTGGATCAACGCGCTTTGCCGCGGGCAGAACACGTAGTGCTGCCAGGGCGGAGAGCGGGAGGAGGTCGTCTTCGGAGAACATGGCGGTTACATCTCGCGCAGCGTCACTCCCTCCGGCAGTCCTTCGCGATCGATCCGGACCTCGAAATCCTCGAAGCTCCGAGCCGGCCGCCCCGACTCTCTCAATCCGACCGAGACGCGGTCGAACAGGGCGTGGGCGGGCGCGTTGCCGAGCTTCGAAGCGTGCTCGAACACATAGAGCCTGCGGGTCGCCATCTGACCGCGAGCGGCCGACCGATCGTGCTCGAACATCTGGGTCAACGCTTGCCAGAAAAGGTCGAGATCCTCGGGCGAAAATCCCGTCTGGTCGGCCAGGTGCGCCGAGACGAAACCGTGAGTACGGTAGAGACCGTAAGGAACGGTGAACTTACGGCCCATGGTCCGGTTGTCACCCGCCTGTTCTTCGGCTTCCTTCTCGGTGGTGACCGCCATCCGGGTAATCGAGTGCTCGAGCGACACGACCGGCGCGACCGAACGGCCGAAAGTGATCTGGATCGGGCCGCGGACTTGGCCGCAATTGGTACCGGTGGACATGACCGCCCCGAAGGTGCGTACGTCGTAAAAGTTCTTGCACATCCAGGCGCGAGCCTCGTCCACGGCGTCGCCGCCCTTTCTCTTCTTGTCCTTCTCGTCGGCCTTCTTGAGGAGGTCTTGTTTCCCGATCGCCACGTAGGCCCGTTCGTGCTGTTGGTTGAGAACCGCCTTCTCCTTGACGTAGATCTCGAACGGAGGCTGCTCGCCCTTGACCAAGCCGACGAAGTTGCGCACCTTGCGCTTCAGGCAGACATCGGTCACCAAACCCTCGCCGGTCTCGGGATCGATCCGCGGAAGGTTTCCGGCATCCGGGTCGCCGTTGGGGTTGCCGTCTTGAACGTCGAAAAGTAGAACGAAGTCATAACGGTGTTCGAGGGCCATTAGTCGTTGCCTCCTTGCTTCTCGAAAAATGCTTGGCGTTGGTGGTAGTAGCCGACGGCGAAGCGGCCCTGGTCCGCGAGCGACAACCGCGCGGGAAAGGGATCCTTGGCATCGATTCCGGACATGATCTCGCCGATCAGTTTTTCGCGGACGACCGCGAGACCCCGATTCGAGAGTTTCGCCAGGTGGTGGTTCTTCAATCGATTGAGGGTCGAAAACGCAACCAGCGGATTGCTGGAAGCCGAGGCAAAGTAGCGGTCGCGGATCGTCGCGTTGATTCCTGGCTGAGCGTCCTCCTGGAGCTTTTCGAACACGGCGAACAACCGCCCGAGCCGGTACCCGGGATTCACATTGCTCAGGTCGAGCGACACGGCGAGATTCTCCTTTCGTTGGTGGGACGATCGAATGAGTGATGCCTTGATCAGCGCGGCGCGGGAGGGGGTCACGGCCTGTTCGGCACGGCAACGGCGGATCGCCGCTTCGAGCAAAGTGTGCGGGTACGGCGAGCCGGACAGGATCGAGCGGAGCCAATCGCCCGCAAGCCCAGGAGGAACGTTCTTGAGCTTGCCCTGGACCGCGATCGAAGCGAGTAGTTGCGGAAGAGAGGGATACCGAGGGCTCTTGGGAGGCAGGACGATCTCGAGCGCGGAAAAATGTTCGAAGATCCGCTGCCCCAAGTCGGCAATGGTCGCTACCTGCCAAAAGCGAACGGCCAGGCGCGCGGCGTTCGGCGCCAAGCCAAGCACGAAAAAGCGCTGCTGATCATCGTCGGTCAAGGGTCGCCCGCGCTGAAACTCGTAGAGAGCGCGAACGCTCTCGACGTTGGCGTCCGGATCGTCACGCGGGGGGTCGAACCAGGACGTGAAGGCCCGCTCGACGAGGCCGCCGCTCGCCTTCTCGGACCAGAAAACGGTCGTCGCGTCGCCCAGCTGGATTCGTTGGGACGAGCCCGGCCGCAAGAGGTGATTCAAGGCGGTCGTGTAAGCGAACACGGCCTCCTCACCCACGGGAGCGTTCGCGCCCTGGTCCTTGTTGAAGGAACGGAAAGCGGGCTCGTTGTAGGAAACCAGGCTCGCGCCGGTCGGTTGGGCGTCTCGAACACCCTTGATCGAAGGATGAAGCCGCGAAATCGCGTCGAGCCGACCGGTGATCGAGCAACGGGCCTCGACCTCGCGGGGCTCACCGCCGGTGAGCAGCCCTCGAACGGCGGACCGCTGCGACACGAGCTCGGGATCGTCGGCGAGTCGAAAGGTCACCAGGGGGTTCCCCTCGGCGAGCTCGGGCCACAGGGACGCACGCCGAGTCTCTTCCAGAGGGTCGCCCGCCAGGAAAATCTTGACCGCGGCAAGCGCCTCGTCATCGCCGGGAAGCCGATCGATTCGTTGCCGGAAATCGGCGTGCTGCCGGGCCACCCTCTCCGCCCGGCCCCGCGAGTCGTAACCGAGGGCGTATTCGAGGCTGTCCCACAGGAGATTCGCCGACACGCCAACCGTGCGTTTGACCGCCTGGGGGACCAGTTGTCTCTTGGCCCTTTTGCCGTCGGGCGACCGGAGGTCGTCGATTTGCACCAGGCGCCCCTCTCGGTCGAGCACGAGAACGAAGGGGATTTCCTTGTGCTCAAAACCTGGTGGGGCAACCTCGGCCTCGTCGTCCGACGATTTCCGCCTGTAATAGTCGCAGAGCGCCTGCAGGATCACCTCAGCACCTCGGCGCTTTCCCAGTCGGGGACTTCCAGAGTCCCGCGCCCCAAACGGGCGTCGAAGAACGCGGGATTGGGTTCGGCGGGGTCGGAGAAATCGAGGTCGTAGAGCATCAAACCGAGGTGTCGGCTCTCCTCAATGGGCGGGCGTTCACGGGTCGGATCCTCGACGTAACGAAAACCGCAGGCGAACTCGCGGCACCCTAGGTAGGGCTGGTTGAAGGTCTGCCCCTTCCGAGCCCGGCGCCGAAACATCTCGGCGAACTTCCCTTCAGTCTCCGCAGGCCCCGCCTTGCCGGTCATGGAGAACGAGGCGGAGATCCGGTACCGCACGTCGCGCAGCAGGAGACCAGCCCGTTGCTGTCGTTCGTCCTCGACGTTCAGGGCCAGGCACCCGGTCCCTGATTTCATCGCGCTCTTGACGCTCCCGACGGGCACGACGGCGCCGACTTCGTTGCGGCGAAACGAAAGCCAGCGGATCGGCTGCAGCACGTCGATGCGATGGATGCGCCACCGGATCGCGGGCCGCCAGAGGATCGCCTCGAAGATCGCACGCGCGGCGGAGGGCGTCATCACGTCATAGCTAACGCGCTCCACCTTCATCTCCGGTCGGGTAAAGCAGGCGAAGTCACCCCAGACTTCGAGACAATGCAGAGGCATTCGCACCGTCCTTTCTTGGTTCGGACACTCGGTTCATACGACCAGGTCTTCAGCTCGAAACTCGGGCACGGTCGTAAGCAGCCCCAGCTTCTCGTCGTACAGGAGCGAATGTTCTTGACCGAAGAAGCCGGGAGCGATCTCACGAACTGCCCCGGCCTTTTCGAGCGCTCCGAGCTGCCACGGCGGCAACGTGACGACGTAGCGCTGTGCGCGCCGAAACAGACTCCGATCGGGTTCTCGGCGTCGAAATTCGCGGAGGAGACCGGCGCCGTCGCGCCAGGCGACCAAGACCGGCCGGTAACCCGATTCCTCGATCAGTCGGAATCGCTCGCCCGCCTCGCGAAACTGGACGTCGAGCGCACGGGCGTTCTTGCCCAACAGGTCCAAGATTCCGTGCTTGTCGAGATCGTCGACCTTGGTTCGGTACAGGAGGTCGAAATAGCGGGTGAACAGGTCCGGCTCCAGGAACTCCGGCGCGCGGTCGCCGATCAACTCCGCGGCGGTGTCCTCCGCCTTGCGGAGCAATCCGGGTGGCGAGCCCTTGGGAGGGTGAAACACAACCACTCGGCCAGGGCCATCCAGCCGACCTTCGCGGTTACAGCGTCCGGCGGCCTGCGCGATCGAGTCCAGCCCGGCGAATGCGCGATAGACCACCGGAAAATCGAGATCGACCCCGGCCTCGACCAGCTGGGTGCTGACGACCCGAACAGGCCTGCGTTCCGCCAAACACCGTTTGATTTCGGCGATTTTCTCCGAGCGATGCGCTCCGCACATCAGCGCCGAGAGATGTACCGTGTCCTCCGGCAACAAGCCCACCAACTGCCGGGCGTCGTCGCGGCGGTTGACGACGCAGAGGACGCTCGAGTGAGCCGTCAGACGGTCGGCGATCTCGTCCCAGGTTCTCGGTTCGCGCGATTTCGGCCACTCGTAGCGCACCCGCCGGAGTCGTCGGTCGAGATCCGCCGGATCGGATGCCAGCTCCCGAATTTCACCGAGATCGAGCGCCGGCCGGGTCGCGGTCGAGATGACTACCGAGGCGCCGTAGTCGCGCACCAGACCGCGAAGGACGTGAAGGATCGGTTTGAGGAACTCCGGAGGAAGGAGCTGGGCCTCGTCGAGGACGATCACCGATCGGACCAGGCGGTGGAGCTTTCGGCAACGGGTCCTGCGCGCCGAAAACACGGACTCGAACAACTGGACGTTGGTGGTGACGACGATCGGCGCGTCCCAGTTCTCTGCGGCCAACGTGCCCCGAAGGGTCTCGCGCGAGGAGTCCTCCGGATCCAGATTGCTATGGTGCTCCAAGACCCACTCCCCGAAAATCTCGCGGAAGGTCGTGGCCGTCTGTTCGATGATGCTGGTGTAGGGAATCGCGTAGATCACTCGCCGCTGGCCGTGCAGGCTTGCGTGGCGAAGAGCGAACGCGAGCGACGAGAGGGTCTTTCCTCCCCCCGTGGGAACCGTAAGCGAAAAGACGCCCGGCGATAGCTGCGCGTTTTCGATACATGCTCTGAGAATCTCGCGACGGATGCGTTGAACTTCCGTCCGTGGCTCACCGAACTTCGCCGAAAGATGTCGTTCGAGAACCTCTAAGAGCGGTCCGGGTTCGGGATGAGTTGAACGGAGGCGCGACTTTTCCGGATCGACGAACGCTTCGGTCGCCAAGGAATCCGCGTCGACGAGCGCGGAGAACAGGAATCGCACCCAAAGGTGCGCTTCCTCGGCATTTCGGGAAGGTGGCCGGCTCCCGGGGCATGAAGCGTTCAGGATCGCCCCCGGTATCGCGGCCAGATCGAGGTCGGCCATCACCTCGGCTTTTGCAAGTCTCGCTTCTAAGGAGCTCTGTCCGCCGAGCCCGTCCGGCAAGCCCGCGTGATGCCCGGCGATCACGTAGGCGAGTACCTTCCCGAAGGGACCGAGCCGCTCGACGGCGACCTGCGCCCCCGCCGTCGAGTGATCGACTCGGCCCGCAGCTTGCTCTTGGGTCGCCTCGAATCCGACCGCTCCCGTCCGATCGAGGTACTCCTGGAAGGATCTCCGGTATTTCCCCAGGTCGTGCCACAGCCCCGCAAGATGGCCCCATTCGGAGGCTCCAAATACCGAGGCAAACTCGGACGCCTTCTCGGCTACCTGAACCAGGTGCTCTTCGAGTCGCTCCCACTCCGATTGAGGGCGACCGAGGAGGGTATGGGAGTAGAACTTGCCTGGCCGCATTACGAGCATTCAACCCAGGGCTGGATGATTCCGTTGAATTTGATTTCGCATCAGGTCGTTTACGCGAGAACCTGGGCTCCGACGGTCCGCCCGTCGGAGCCCAAGGGTGAATGTCCAGCTTCGGGGAAGTTGAGGACGGAGCAACTCCACCAGCAGCCGGACGACCCAGTCGGGCCTTTTCACCGCGCTCCTCCTTGAATTGGAAGGACCTCGGCAGGTACACTGCTACTGTGCGATTTCAGCTGGTGCCTACCTCGGCCCGGTTGAATCTCCGCGGCCCTAGAGGACTCGTCCTCCTCCGGGGCCGATTTATTTTCGGCGTCTCCAAAGCTAAAGTCAACCCCCTAGACCGTGGTATACACTGAACTGGCCGCCTCTCTCGGAGGGGCGCGGATTGAAACAGTGTGTTCCATGGTGTAGAAGCAAAGGCTGGCGCCGGAAGGCGCCAGCCGTGTTTCGAGAGGCTCAAGGTTGAGCGCACTTTAGGCGTGTTTGGTGCGCCCTTTTCGGCCGCTACGAGGCGGCAGACGTTTCGCTGGGTCCTCGCTCGACAGAAGCGCCGGCGAGCTGTCAGCGGCCCCAGGGATCCAGGTTCGCAACGTCGTCGTCTTACGCCATCAGCGTCGGAAAAGCCCCCCGGATGCTACCGGCGTGGAATCGAACCTCTCCACGAGAGATGGCCGCCGGGAGGCCGACGGGCCCGACGCGTAGAAGCTTCCCCTCGGCGTCGAGGACGCAGTTTCCCGCTTCCGCCGCGGGCAGGACGGCGACCAGTTGACGGGCCTCTTCGATCGCCGCGTGCCACGCTCGGGAGAAGGAGCCGAGATCGGGAGCGGACCCTACGAAGGCGAGGCTTGCCACCTCCGGCGCCGTGAACCTTCCGCCGCGCGCCGAGTGTTCGATGAGTGTCGTCGGAGAGAAGCCGGGGTCTTTGCCACAGGCGGCCCAAGCGAGGTAGCCGAGATGTTGCAAGCGCGCATGGCATTCGAGGACGTCGATCCAGTCGCGGACTTCGCGACGCCCGACCAGGGCGAGCAGCTTGTTCGTCGCGAGGTCGAAGGGGTGGAGGGTGAGGCCGAGCTCAGCATGCTCGACGAGGGGGAAGAAGCGGAAACTGCTGTCGCGTACCCATTCGAGGTGCAACGAAGCGCCGCCCCTTTGGACCTCCGCCTCGACGAACCCTGGACGCTCCCGCACTGGGAGGACCGCGAAGCCCGACTCGACGAGGAGCGCACGGTCTTCGTTCCAGCTCCGTTCGACGGCGCTCTCCGTATCGTGGAAAAGGTCCACGTCGCGCGACAGCCGCGGTGCGCCGAGCCATTCGTTGAGCGCCACCCCGCCCGCGACGTAGCTCTCCCCGGACGCCACGCGATGGGCCGCTAAGAGGCGGCAGACGGTGCGCTGGAAGTCGGTGAGAGCCATGAGCGAAGCCGGGCCGCGCGCCGGAACCCTTCGAGGTCGGCGTTGCGCTCGATTTGCGAGAGGACGCGGACGGCCTCCTCGGCGTTGGTCGGGTAGAAATCCTCTCGCAGAAACCAGAGACATCGCGTGCGATAGCTGTCGACGAGGCGAGCGACCTCGCCGCGATGGGTTTCGAAAGCCTTTTGCGGATCGAACATTGCGTCGGCGATTCTAGCGCGCTTGCCGAAAACCTCCTCCGGCCGAACTCGTTTGGCGGCTCACTTCCCCTTCACACCCTCCGCCAGCTCCCACAACCGGCTCGGCTTCAACGGGATCTCGTTGATCTCGAGGCCGGGGATGGCGAGGGCGTCTTCGAGAGCTTGGGCGAAGAGGGCGCCGACGGGGATGGTTCCTGCTTCTCCCGCGCCTTTCGTGCCGAGGGCGTTTAGGGGGGAGACGGTCTCCTCGTGGCCGACGTCGACGCGCGGGACGTCGAGGGCGGTCGGAAGAAGAAAGTCCATGAACGAAGCGTTGGTGAGCTGGCCGTTGTCGTCGAAGACGAGCTGCTCGTACCAGGCGTTGCCGATCCCCTGCGCCACGCCGCCGTGGACTTGGCCGTCGACCAGGAGCGGATTGATCACGCGGCCGCAGTCGTGGACCACGACGTATTTCTTCACCTCGATCTGCATCGTCTCGGGATCGACCTCGACGATCATCGCGTGGACGCCGCTCGCGGTGGCTCCGCGGTAGGGTCCGAAATAGGCGGTCGCCTCGAGGCCCGGCTCGGCGCCGGGCTTGACCGCTCCGCGCATGGGGTTCGCGAGCGAGGCGAGCTCGGAAAGAGGCATCGAGTGCCCCGGGTCGGCGACGACGCGCACCTTGCCTTCGGCGAGCTCGATCTCGGCCTCCTCGACGCCGAGTTTCTCGGCCGCGAGGCGGATCGCCTTCTCTCGCACCTTTTTTGCCGCCTCGTGGACGGCGTTACCCGCGACCACCGCGCCACGGCTCGCGAACGTGCCGGTCCCCCAGTGGAAGCGGTCGGTGTCGCCCGTTACCACCTCGATGTCGCGGACCGCAACGCCCAGCTGCTCGGCCGCGACCTGGGCGAGGACGGTGAAATGCCCTTGACCCTGCGTGCCGACACCGGTGACCACGGTCACCTTGCCGTTCGTCTGCACCTGGACGCGCGACCCTTCGAACGGGCCGATCCCCGTCCCCTCGACGTAAGCGACGACGCCGATCCCCGCGGTCTTTCCCGCCGCGCGGAGGCGCGGCTGCTCTTCCGATCGAAAGCTTTCGTAACCGATCATCGCGAGCGCCTTGTCGAGCACCGGCGCATAGTTGCCGCTGTCGTAATAGAGCGGCGCGAAATCTTGATAGATGATCACGTGGTCGTGCGGAAACTGGTCGGGGGTGAGGAAGTTCTTCCGCCGGATCTCGATCGGGGAAATCCCCAGCTCGCGCGCGGCGAGATCGAGCAGGCGCTCGATGACGAACACGCCGTGCTGCCGGCCGGCGCCGCGGTACGGCGTGACGATCGGCTTGTTGGTGAAGACGGCGCGGAACTCGCTGTCGTAGGCCGGGATGTCGTACGGCCCCATCAGCGTGCACTGGCTGTTGAGCGGCACGGTGAGTCCGTAGGGATCGTAGGCGCCCGTGTCATGAAGGAACGAGTCCTTGACCCCGAGGATGCGGCCGTCTTTCGAGAGCGCGATCTCGGCGTCGTGGATCTGCAGGCGCTCCTGGGTCGTCGCCAGGAAATTCTCGGCGCGGTCCTCGATCCACTTGATCGGCCGTTCGAGCCGCTTTGCGATCCAGGGGATCAGGACCTCCTCCGGATAGAACATCATGATCTTCGGCCCGAAGCCGCCGCCGATGAACGGTGCCACCACGCGCACCTGGTGCTCGGACAGGCCGAGCATCGCGGCGAGACCGTTGCGGATCGGGATCGGCGCTTGGGTCGTATCCCAGACGGTGAGGCGCTCGGCGCGGCCGTCCCATTGGGCGACCACGCCGCGGTTTTCGATCGCGGCCGAGGCCCCGCGGTCGTAGGAGAAGCGGCGCGAGAGGACGAGGTCCGCCTGGGCGCGCGCCGCCGCGTAATCCCCTTTCTTCTGCGGCACGTGGGCGGCCATGTTCGTCCCCACGTCTTCGTGGACGAGCGCCGAGCCGGGCTCGAGCGCGCGTTCGAGATCGATCACCGCGGGGAGCGGCTCGTACTCGACCTCGATCTCTTCGAGCGCGTCCTCGGCGAGATAGCGCGAGGCGGCGACCACGACGGCGATCGGCTCGCCGGTCTGGCGCACCTTGCCCTTGGCGAGCGGCACCTGGGTGCGCTCGTGAAACGTCATCCCGGGAACGGGCGGCGGCGGCACGAGCAGCGGCCCGGGGCGCCAGTAGTCGCCGAGGTCTTCTGCGGTGTAAATCGCGAAGACCCCCGGGCGCGTCTTGGCGCGGGACGTGTCGACGGAGAGGAGCCGCGCGTGCGCGTGCGGGCTGCGCAGGAACGCCACGTGCGCCATGCCGGGAAGGTCGAGGTCGTCGATGAACAGAGCGCGGCCGGAGAGCAGGCGGGCGTCTTCGTTTCTGGGGACGCGCTCCCCGAGGACTTGGGTTTCCATCGTCTAACCTCCCGAGCGCGCGCTGCCGCGCTTGGCTTCTTGTGGGGGGAAGAGTACCGCGTCTGGCGGGGGTGGCGGGGTCCCCCCCTCCTGACCTCCCCCCACAAGGGGGGGAGGGACCCGGGCCGAACTGTGTCGGCAGATCGAAGGGACCGCACACCACCCCGCCACAGATCTGCCGTAGGGCCGTAGAGACGCCCCAGTCCACAACCGGGCAGGTTCCGGAACCGCCTCCGTCGGGGCGTCTCCAGTGAGAGGGACCCACGGCTCACCCGCGGTGGTAGCATCTTGAGTATTGCCAACAACCCTCCTCGTCCGGCGGCCGGTTCGGCGGAACGTGCGGAGGCGGTCGCCCGGATCGTTGCGGAGATCCGGGCGGGCGTCCGCGTCGAGGAGGGGTTTCGCCGCCTGATCGGTTTCTACCTGCGGCCGATCCAGGCGTTTTTCGCCCGCCGCGGGTTTTCTCCGGAGGACGCGGGCGATCTAACCCAAGAGACGCTCGTCGGGATCTATCGAGGCATCGGGTCGCTTCGCGAGGACGCGGGCTTCGACGCCTGGGTGTTCGCGATCGCGACCAACGCCTGGAAGAAGCGGCTGCGCGGGCAGCTCACGATCAAGCGGAACGCCGAGGAGATCTCCCTCGACGCGGCTCCTCCGGGCTCCGGGGGGCACGCGGGAGATGTCGAAGGGGGCCGAGCGATCGTTCTGCCTTCCTCCGATCCGGCGCCCGAGGAGCTCGCGCTCCGGCGGGAGCGCGCCGCCCGCCTGCGCGCGGCGATCGCGGCGCTGCCCGAGCAGATGCGCGCCTGTGTGATCCTTCGGGTCGAGCGGGAGCTCGCGGTTCAGGAGATCGCGCTCCTGCTCGGCCGGTCGGCCGAGACGGTCAAGGCGCATCTATTCCAGGCGAAGAAGAAGCTGCGCATCGCCCTCGCCGACGAGGGCGCGAGGGTGGACGGGAACGCAAAGGAGCGGTCTTGAGCGAGGAACGGCAGGTCGATCTCGAAGCGGAAGGCGGCGCGTGGGAGCCGGAGATCGAAGCCGAGATCCGGGCCTTCGCGGCGTCCGGCGGCGACGTCCCCGGCGCGCACGTCGAGCCCGAGCGGCTCGCGGCCTACCGCGCGGGGACGCTCCCCGAGGCCGAAGCGGACGAGATCCGCGCGCACCTCCTCGCCTGCCGCGAATGCGGCGATCTGCTCGTCGATCTCGATCTCTGGGCTCGCGGCGAGCTCGGCGCGGACCTACCACCGCCGAGCGAGTTCGAGATCGCGGCGGCTTGGCGCGGCGTGCGTCGGGCTCAGGATGACGCGGCGGCCTCGGCGCGGATGGAACGGGTCGGGCCGGCGACGCGCGATACCCCGGTCGAAGCCTCGACCTTCCGCTCCCGGCGTGGCCCGTTCGCCCTCGCCGCGGCAGCCCTGATCGCAGCGATCGGCCTCGCCTTCGACGACGTCGCCCTGCGCCGCGAGCTCTCCACGCCGACCGCGAACGCGCCGCTCGTCGATCTTTCGGCGACGCCGGAGCGGGGAGATGCCGAGACGGCGGCCACCCTCGCCCTCCCTCGCGACGCGCGGGTCTTCTCTCTCGTCCTCGCGGCGCCGCCCGGAGCGCCCGAGGGACCGGTCGCGGTCGAAATCGCCGCCGGGGACGGGACGGGCGACTCCGGCCGGATCCTCTGGCGCGGCGCAGGGCTCGAGAAGAACGCGGGCGACTCCTATACCCTCGCCATCCCCCGCCGCGCCCTCTCCTCCGCGCGCTCGATCGCGATCCGTCTGCTCGATCCGGCGGACGGCCATGCGGTCGCCGTGTATCATCTAAACATCACAAACTCCTGAGCCGATCCGTCCCGAAAGGGGGTTCCCTGGCTCCTTTTCACCCCCCGCCGGCGCGGTGGGCCGCCGCGGTCGCATGCGCGTGGATCGCCTGCGCCTGCGCGCGAGGCCCCGCGGCGCCGTCCGGAACGTCCGTTGCCGTTCCCGCGCGGGTCCTGCCGCGCAACGCCGGTCCGCTCGAGCGCGCGCTCGCCGGAGGCGAGTCCCACCGCTATCGGCTCGCGCTCCGCGCCGGGGAGCTCGCCGTGGTCGCCGCCGAACAGAGGGGGGTCGATCTCGAGCTCCAGGTCCTGAGCAAGGGCCGGGGCCCGATCGAGGCTACCCGGTTGCCCCCGATCGACAGCCCCACCGGCCGCGAGGGGATCGAGCGGATCTACCTGCTCGCGGCCGGCGGCTGGGGTCTGGGCGGAGGCATGACGTTTTCCGTAACCGCTCCCGACCGGTCCGCCCCGGCCGGCCGGTACGTCCTGCGCATCGAGACGCTCCGTGCCGCGACGGCGGTCGACCGGCGGCGAACTCGAGCCGAATGGAGCTTCGCGCGAGCCGAGGCGGCGCGGCGGCAGGAGGGCGAGGCCACGTTACGCCGAGCGGCCGCGGGATACCGCGCCGTGCTCGGAGAGTTTTCCGCCCTCGACGATCCGATCCGACGCGCGGACGCCCTCGACCGGCTCGGCCGAACGCTCGCGCGGCTCGGCGACATCGCCGGCTCGCGCCGCGCGTTCGCCGAGGCGGTCGAGATCTTCCGCCGCGAGCGCGGAGCTCCGCCTCGGCCGATGTCGGGCCCCCCGGATCCTCCCCCGGAAACACCCGGCGGTCTCGCCGACGCCCTGAACGGCCTCGGCCTGGCCTACCGGCTGCTGGGCGACCCCGACGCCGCGGCCCGCTGCTACGAAGAGGCGCTCGCGATCCAACGGCACGCGGGCCGGCGGTTCGAACAAGGGGTCTCGCTCACCAATCTCGGCCGCGCGCTCGCCGACCGGGATCGCTCCGACCGGGCGTTCGCCGCCTATGACGAGGCGCTCGCGATCTGGACCGAGATCGGCGACTCGACCTATCGCGGCGTGACGCTAGCCAACCGCGGCCGGTTGCGGCTCAAGCTCGGCGACCTCGACGCCGCGCGGCGCGATCTGCTCGCCGCCTGCCGCGACCTCGCGGGCCGGAGCCGCGAGCTCGGCGCGGCGCTCCTCAACCTGGGCGAATCGCTGATCCTCGCCGGGCGCCGCGGCGAGGCGCGCGAGGTGCTCGACCGGGCCCTTGCGATCGGCCGCGAGGTCGGCGACCGGCATGGCGAGGCGATCGCGCTCGGTCAGCTGGGGCTACTCGCCGAAGCGGCTGGAGACCTCGAGGCGGCGGCGAGCATCGAAGGGCAAGCGGTGGACCGATATGTGGAGCTAGGGGACGCGGCGGGCGAGACCTCGGGCCGCATCGTGCTCTGCCGGATCGAAACCCGGCGCGGCCGGCCGCGCGAGGCGCTCGCCCAGATCCTGCCCGCCCTGCGGCTCGCGCGCGAAGGGACCAACCGAGAGGCCGAGGCCGCCGCCCTGACCGGTCTCGCGCGGGCCCAATGGAGATCGGGCGATCTCACCGCGGCGGCGGACGCGGCGCGCGCGGCGCGCGCGATCGTCGAATCGCTCCGCCGAGACCTCGCGCCGCGCGGGCTCGCCGCCGCGTTCTTCGGCAGCCGGCGCGAGCTCTGGGATCTCTCGGTCGGAATCGCGATGGCGCGACACCGTGCGGCGCCCCGCGCCGGCTTCGAACGCGAGGCGTTCGCGCTCGCCGAGACGGGCCGCGCCCGCGGTCTGCTGGAGGCGTTGGAGGCTCCGCGCGGCCCGACCGAAACGGCCGCCGGCAGCTGTCCGGAGGAAGCGACCCGCCTCGCCGAGACCGTCCGCGCGCTCAACGCGGCGAGCGCCAAGGCGGCCTGGCTCGCCGACAACCGGGCGCCGGCGGCCGCCCGCGAAGAGGCGGGCGCGGAGGTCGATCGCCTGCTCGAGGCCCGCGAGCGGTCCGAGGCCGCCTGTCGGAGGCGGGCGTTCGGTCCGCCGAGCCGGGGTGCGTCCCCTGCTCCGGCCCTCCCCCGCCTGGCGCCCGGGACCGAGCTGATCGCCTACTCGCTCGGCGAGCGAGAGAGCTTCGCCTGGCGCCTCGCCGGGGACCGGCTCGAAGTCCGTGCGCTCCCGCCCCGGGCGGCACTCGAAGCGCTGGCCCGCCGCGCCCACGCGCTCGTCGCGTCGCCCCAGCCGAGCCTCGCGAGAACGGCCACCCGGACCGCGCTTGCGGAGCTGTCCGCCCGGCTGCTGTTCCGCGGGCCGGCGCCCGTAGGCGGCACGCCGCTCCGCCGCCTACTCTTCGTTCCGGAGGGGGCGCTGTTCTACGTGCCGTTCGCCGCCCTTCCGCTCGCCGACGGCGAGCCTCTCGTCGAGCGGGCGGAGGTCGCGGTCCTCCCCTCGGTCGCGGCACTCGCCGCGCTACGTGGCGCGCGGTCGAGGTCCTCGGGCCCGCGGCGGGTCGGCGACCTCGTGGTGTTCGCCGACCCGGTCTACTCGAGCGGCGACCCACGTTTGCCGAGAACTGCCGGATCCCCTTCGCCCTCCCGGAGCCCCGCGCTTCCGCGGCTGCCCGGAACGGCCCGCGAAGCCGCAGCGATCCTCGCGCTCGCGGGCGGGAGCGGCCACGCCTTGGTCGGCTTCGACGCGAACATGGAATCGCTCCTGGCCGGCCGCTTTTCCGGCGCGCGCTACCTGCATTTCGCGACCCACGCGCTGCTCGATCCGGATCGGCCGGCGCTCTCGGCGATCGCGCTCTCGGCGTTCGACGCCGAGGGCCGGCCGCGCGAGGGGCGGCTCAAGGCCTATGAGATCCAACGTCTGCGGCTCGGCGCCGACCTCGTCGTCCTTTCGGGGTGCGAGACGGGCGCCGGCCGCGAGCGCGAGGGCGAGGGGCTCGCGAGCCTCGCCCAGAGCTTTCTGATCGCGGGGGCTCGCGCGTCCGTCCAAAGCCTCTACCGGGTCGACGACGAGACGACCGCCGACCTGATGACCGCCTTCTACCGGGGGCTCGTCGAGCGCGGCGAATCGCCCGCGACGGCGCTCCGCGCGGCGCAGCGGGAAATGCGCGGCCGCCCCGGCCGGGGCGATCTTCGCCACTGGGCGGGTTTCGTCGTGTTCGGCGATCCGGACGGCTAACCCTTCGGCGCTCCGATCGGATCTCCCCAACTGATCCCGCAAGTTTTCACCCCGGCGCGACGCCCCCGGCTCCGCGCCCCGAACGCCGATCAAGGAGACTTATCGATGGAAAACCTGCAAGCTTTCCCCGCGCGTCCCTCCTGTCCGAAATCCTTCCCGATCGGCAAGACCCCGAAGGCCCCCAGGCCCTCCTTCCAAGCCCGCCGCGGCAACGAAGCGGCCGGAGGCCCCATCGACGGCGGCGGGCAGGCACCCGGCGGCCGCACTCCACCGCCGCCGACGATCTGAGATCAACCCGGCGGCGGGCAGGCACCCGGAGGCCGCACCCCACCGCCGCCGACGATCTGAGATCAACCCGGCGGCGGGCAGGCACCCGGAGGCCGCACCCCACCGCCGCCGACGATCTGAGATCAACCCTCGATTCGCCTGAGATCGATCGCGAGCAGCGCCCAGGTCGCCGCGTGGACGAAAGCCCGCGCGGCGATCCCTTCCGTCCCGTCGACGTAGACCAGGTAGGAGAGGAACCCCAGCGCCGAGAAGGCGAGCCCCGCCCGGCCGCGGACGGCGACCGCGAGCGGCAGGAGGCCCACCGCGTACCAGGGCATCACCGCCGGACCGAGCAGGAGGAACGCGAGCAGCATCGCGTACGCGGCCCGCAGTGCTCCGAGGGCGCTCCGATCGCGAAGGATCCAGACGCCAAGGGCGAGCGTCGCGAGCAGCGCAAACGCCGTCGCGACGCCACGGCCCGCGCCCGGCACGATCCACTCGCCGAGCGCCGCGAAGAGATCCCACCCACCGGCTTGGAATCGCCATTCGGCGGCCATCGCCGAGAGACCGTGGAGGAGATCCGGAAGGCCGGCCGCAAAAGGCAGGGAACCCACCGCCAGAGCCGCCGGGAGAATCCACCCCCTCCGCCGCGGGATCCGCGCGAGGAACGCCGGGGCGGCGACGAGCGGGGTGAGCTTGGCGAGGCCCGCGAAAGCCAAGGCAGCCAGCGTGAGCGATTCGCCCCGTCGGCGCTCTTTCGGGTGGGATGAACGGTCCGCCGCGACCAGCGCGAGCGCCGCTCCGGCGAGGCCGAGCGCCGCGAGGGCGTCGACGTGCCCGGAGCCGGCGACCTCTTTCAAAACGAGCGGATTCCAAGCGTAGAGGATCACCTCCCACCGGCCGCGCCCCAACCGGGCGAGCAGCGCCGCGAGCAGCCCGCAGGTGCCGAGGTCGACGACCAGCAGCAGGAGCTTCCAGACGAGGACGCTGCCAGGCGCCACGAGCGCGGACAGGCCGAACGCCGCCTGCGCGAGCGGAGGATAGACGGATCGATGGCCGCGAAACGCGATCATGTCGAACGCGTCGAGCCACGGGGGCTCTTCGAGGATCGCCTCGGCCCGCGGGTCTCCCGCTTCGGTGAGCCGTTCCCACTCCTCCGGCGTCCGACCGTAGGGATCGATTCCCCGGGCGACCAGATGGCCGTCCCAAAGGTAGCGCCAGACGTCCTGGTCGTAGAGCAGGAAGCGCTCGAAGCCCACCGCGCGACCGGCGAGGTCGTCGGCCGCCGCGCCCCGGGAAGCGGCGAGCCCCGCCGGAAGGAGCAGCAGCCGGAAGAGCGCCGCGGTGCCGAGAATCAGGACGAGCGCGAGCTGCGGTCGCTCCGCCGCGAGGCGGCGGGCGGAGGCGAAACCGGCCCCTAGGATGACGAACAGGGCGAGGATGGCCCACAGAAAGATCGCGACCGGAGCGGCGCCGTTTTCGCCGTGGAACCGGAACGAGAGGAACGCCCAGATCCCGGCCGAGCCGGCCGCGGCGCCGAGCAGACCGGCCAGCGCAACCGGCGCCGCCGTGCGATCCTCTCCGGCACGGCCGTCGGGGTGATCGGGCATGCGACCATTGTTCCGCGCGTTTCGACGAAATCCAACCGCGTCCGGGAAACGGACTGGAGAGAAGAAGGACCATCCGCCTCGGACCCCAAGAACCCGAAGGAGACGTCTCATGCGCCGCATCGCCCGGTTCTCGATCGCCCTGCTACTCGCCGCCGCTCTCGCCCCGGCCACCCTTCTGGCCTCGGGTTCCGTCTCCTCCGGCACGCTCGACAACGAGGCGTACGCCCAGATCCGGTGGGTGAAGGGGGAGATCCTCTCCGTCGGCCCGGCCCCGGGGTACGAGGTGCAGATCCGGCTCGAGGACAAGCGCGAGCTCGCCTTCGTGCTGCCGGACGGCCTCAAGCTCAAGTCGGCCGACAAGGCCGCGTTCTCCGGCCGCAAAAAGCTGCGCCCCGAGGATCTCGCCGCCGGCCAGGCGATCCGACTGAGCTACCAGGAGCAGCCGTTCCGGCTCCTCGAGATCAAAGTCCTCAAGGGCGCCGACCCGGTCGCCCGCGAGGCGGCCAAGACCGATGCCGAGGCGGGCTCGCGGTAAAAGCTGCTTAAAAACTCTCCAGCAGCCCGCTAGGCCTCCGGCACCGCGGCGAGGTCGATGTCCGGCGTCCCCCGCATGAGAATCGAGTAGAGCAGGAAGGCGACGCCGAAGCCGACGAACCAGGCGTAGTCGTAGAGCACCCGGAGCGCCGGCACCAGCAGACCGATCAGGGCGGCGACCACGCCGGCCGCGAGGGCGGCGAACGCTTTTCCGTTCCACCGGCCGTAGATCCCCCGGGCGTCGTAGAGATCGGGAAGCGAGAGGCGCGCCTTGCGCACCCGCCAGTAGTCGGCGATGACGATCCCGGCGATCGGTCCGAGGAAGCCCGAATAGCCCACCAGCCAGCCGAAGATGTAGGTCCCGAAGTCCGAGAGCAGCCGCCAGGGCTGGATCAGGATGCCGATCGCGCCGGTGAACAGGCCGCCGATCGCAAACGTGACCTTCGAGGGCCAGAGGTTCGCGAAGCCGTTCGCCGGGGCGACCACGTTCGCCGCAACGTTGGTGGTGAGGGTGGCGATCAGGAGCGCGAAAAGCGAGACGCAGATCACGACCGGGCTCCCGACTCTCGAGAGGAGCGCCACCGGATCCCAGATCGCTTGGCCGAAGATGATCGCGGAAGCCGACGTGACGGCGACGCCGATGAACGAGAAGAGCGTCATCGTGGTCGGTAGGCCGAGCATCTGGCCGCGAACCTGCGCTTTCTGGTCGTGGGCGTAGCGCGAAAGATCCGGGATGTTGAGCGCGAGCGTCGCCCAGAAGCCGACCATCGCGGTGAGCGACGGGACGAAGAAGCGGAGGAAATCGCCCGTGGTGGCGAACCGGCTTGGCTGCGCGAGGATCGGCCCGAAGCCCCCCGCGCGCATCACCGCCCAACCGAGCAAGGCGAGCCCCGAGACGATCAGGAACGGCGCAGCCCAGGCCTCGAGCGCCTTGATCGAGTCGCTGCCGCGGACGACGATGTACAGGTTCCAACACCAGAACGCGCCGAACGCGATCCAGACGCCCCCCGGCACCCGCGCCCAGCCCGGCCAGGCGGCGGAGAGCATGGCGTGGATCGCCTGGCCGCCGATCCAGGTCTGGATGCCGAACCAGCCGCAGGCGACCAGACCGCGCAGCAACGCCGGCACGTGCGCCCCCGAGGTGCCGAACGAGGCTCGCGCGAGCACCGGAAACGGCACGCCGTAGCGGGTACCGGCATGGGCGATCAGGACCATCGGTACCAGGACGATCAGATTGCCGAGCAGGATGGTCGCCATCGCCTGCCACCAACTCATCCCGCCGTCGACCATCCCGGCCGCGAGCATGTAGGTCGGCACGCACACCGCGAGGCCGATCCAGAGCGAGGCGATGTGGTAGGTCGACCAGGTCCTCTGCGCCACCGTGGTCGGGGCGAGATCGGCGTTCGAAAGCCGGGGATCGGACGGAGGCGCGGCGAGCTCATAAAGATCGCCGCGCACCCGCCGCATCCCCGCGAGGTGCGGAGCGGGAGAGGAACCGCCAGGGCTCTTGGACATGATGTCGGGTATCTTAGAGCGGGTCGACGACCGAAAAGAGTGCTCGAACCGAGCACGCGCTCGCACCATCGGTCGCAAGGAGAAGCTCCATGAGAAACGCGTTCGGCTTGACGATCCTCTCGCTGATCCTGGGCGGCGCCGCGGCCGGCCAGCCCCCGAGTCAACCCCCGGCGCCGCCGACTCCCCCGAAGGCCCCCGTCGGCATCCCCGCTCCCCCGCCGATCGAGGACCATCAACAGATCGCGTTCGATCAGGCCGCGGCGCTCGCCGATCTGCGGACGCGGATCGCGGGCCACGAGAAGGAACCGGCCGAGACGGTGTTCAAGAACATCAAGCTGCTCCGCGGCGTTCCGGCGGAGAACGTTCTGCGGATCATGGAGTTCGGCTATTCGCGCTCGCTCGGCGTGACGTGCATGAAGTGCCACACGCCCGCCGACTGGGCCTCCGATGCGAAGCCGAACAAAGAGATCACACGGCGGATGGCGGCCCTCGCGGCCGACGTGTCGAAGACGATCACGGCCTATCCGGAGCGGAAGGACGAGGAGCCGGCGGTGGTGAACTGCACCACCTGCCATCGCGGCCATTCCCACCCCGCGACCTCGCTCGATCCTCCGGCCCCAGCGAAGCAGCCGGGGTAGGTCCGGCGACCTTTCAGGCCGCCGGTACATGTCGCCTCTCACCCAGGGCATCGGCCTTCGGCCTCAGCCCTGGGCTGGACTCTTCCGGCCCTTCGGGCCGGTACGGCGCGGCTCGGCATCGGCGCGGACGGCAAAGGCACAGCCTCGGGTTCGAAGAGCCCCGACCCATTGGGCCGGTACCGGCGGGTAAGGCAACAACGGATCGAAACTCCACAAACCCCCGGCCCAACGGGCCGGAAGAATTTAGCCCGGGGCTGAGGCCGAAGGCCGATGCCCCGGGTTCGGAAACCGCACCCTCTCGCGGCCTGAAAGGCCGCTAGAGCATCTACCGCCGATACGAGGCGATCATCGCCTCCAACCGGTCGAGCCCCCTCGCGACCTCTTCGTAGCTCGGGCCAAAGCTCAGTCGAACGTAGTGATGGAATCGCGACAGGCGCGGCGCGCGGCGGTGGCCGGGGTTGACGTCGAAGAACTGGCCGGGCACGCAGATCACCCGGTGCTCGAGCGCGGCGCGGAAGAAGCTCATGCCGTCGGCGATCGGCTCGGGAAGATCGGCCACCGAGGCGAAGGCGTAGAAGGTCCCGTCGGGCTCCTTGTCGATCCTCAAGCCCAGCTCCTGCGCGCGGGAGAGCATCAGCTCCCTCTTCGGCAGGAACGCTTCGCGGATCGCCTTGGTTTCGGCGAGCACGAGATCCGGATCCATCAGCGGAACCGCGGCCCGCTGGAGCGGCTTGCTGCCGCCGCCGTCCAGGAACGACCCGGCGCTCTCGACCGCCTCGATCACGGCGCGTGGCCCGATCGTCCAAGTCACCCGCCAGCCCGGATAGCGCCAGTTCTTCGTCAGACCGTCGACCAGGACGACCGGATCGCGGTCGACGTCCTCGACGTAACGAGCGGCCGAGACGACCGGCCCCGGCTCTCCGGAGCCGAGGCGCCAGACGTAGTGGGAATAGAACTCGTCGATCAGCAACGCGCAGTCAAGCGAGCGAGACGCCGCGACCCACTCCGAGAGCTCGTGGCCGGAGATCACCTTGCCCATCGGATTGCACGGGTTCGACAGGAGCAGGGCCGAAAGCCCGCGGCCGGAGACCTCGCGCTGGAGCTCGTCGACCGTGAAGCGGTACCCCTGATCGCGCGAGAGCAGGATCGGAATCGGCGAGACCAGGCGGAAGATGTCGAGCAGCTCCTCGTAGGCCGTGTAATCGGGGAGGAAGTGGCCGAGGTGCACCTTGTCGAGCGAGGCGACCGCGCGGGTCAGCGCGGCGCGCCCGCCGCCGGAGATGGCCACGTTCTCCGCCTTGTACTGGGACGGCAGGCCGCGCCGAAACAGGCGGTTGTAGAGATCGGCGACGGCTTCGCGCAGCTCCCAAATGCCCGGCACCGGGGCGTATTCGTGATCGCCCGGGTCGATCGCTACCTCCCCCACGCGCTCCGGCGCGCCGGGGAGCGGACCGGTCTCCGGCTGCCCCTGGCCAAGATTCGCCCAATCGGGATGCCCCGAGCGATAGCCGTGGAGCGCGGCCTCCTTGGTGACGTAGACGACGCCCGTCCGCGGCACCGAGCGGAAGGCGTGAAGGGTGGACGGGCGGGACGTCGGATTGTCGATTTCCATTCCAGCTTTCATAGAGAACGCGGATCATCGCCGATCGGCGAGGGAGGGGACAAGGGAAGCCCCCGACAAAGCGCGGCCTGAGCGGCTCGCCTCCGACCTCCGCGCGCACCCCGGTTTATTGCACCGCAAAACCACCGCGCCTCGAACGAGGCCGCGGAAACCCTCGTTTCCTTCGGAGGAAGCATGCGATCGAAGTCCGTCCTGTCTCTGTCGTCGCTCGCCCTCATCGCGGTTCTCGCCGCCTTGCCGGCCACCGCCGCTCCGGTCCACTACGGCACCGGCATCCACCACTGGGTCAAGTCGTGTGGTCCGTATCCGCCGGACGGGCATTCGACCGCCGCTTACGTGGGCGCGAGCTCCTGCCCGCCCTTGGCCGTGTTGCCGCCCGAGTGCCACTGCACGTGGACCAGCTATGACTTCCCGGTCGGCAATCCGTATCCGTATTTCCGCGTGGCGACCGGCACCGATGACGACAACCCGGGCACCGTGGACGTGATCGTCGACTCGGCCGAGGTGATCCAGTGCGGGCTGTCCGACGAGCCAGTGTGCGATGACGGTGAGGGGGTTTGCGGCAACGAGTTCGCGACCGTGCCGGCCGACGCCTCGGAGATCAACCCGAACCTGCGCGAGCTGATCGAGTCGTTCCGCGACGAGATCGAGCAGAAGACCGGCGTGCCGGTGAAGGCCTTCACCTACCGGTTGGCGAAGCCGCTCCGATAGTCGAACCGATCTCCTCCGCGAGCGGGCAGGTCCGCCCGCGGAGGAGGATTCGAAGCGAGCGGGAGAGTCCGGGGTGAGATAACGGCCGCGCTCGCGACAGCTCCTCGGCGTCCCCGGACGAATGACGTTCCGGGGCTCCGACGAAAAGGAGCCACCTCTTGAACTCACATCTCGCTCACCGCGCCGCGATGCGGACGGCGCAGCCATCCTTCTTCACCTCCCTCGCGATCCTCCTCGGGATCTTCCTCGCGACGTTAGCCCCCGCGCGGGCGCAAGACCCGTCGATCGTCTGCCCGACGATCCGCGCCCTGTCGGTCGGCCTCGGCCAAGGCTTGCCGTTGCCGTTCGAGTTCGACAATCCAACCGATTTCACCGTCACGTTCACGATTCAGGACAACACGCCGAACCTGTTCAACCTGCCGTCGCCGCTTATCGATCCGCGCTACGGCAAGATCGTGCTCGCGCCGCACTCGCACCGGCAGATCCTCGACCATGCTTTCCCGATTCCGCCGCTCACCACGACCGGCAGCGACCGACTGGTGCTCGACGTCTTCGGCAACGGCGCCCTGCCGCCGATCTACAAGGTATGGGGTCCCTGGAAGTGCGAGTACGACCTGACGATCGTGCCGCCGAGCGACTTCGTCGAGATCCCCGTCCGCTTCTGCGCCGTCGAAGGGAGCCCGCAAGCCCACGGCGTGACCGGTCCGGGGAGCAACAACGGCGTCTTTCGCACGGTCCCGGCACCGCGCCTGATGGAGATGCTCCAGAAGCTCGACGACCAGATCTACTTTCCGCAGGCCCACACGCTGTTCCGCCATGCTCTCGCCGGCCAGGGGATTCCGGTGATCGACGATCCGGACGGCACCCACGGCGTGGAGCTGCCGGGCGAGTTCGAGGACGACCTCCTCTCGTCCAATTTGCGCAACGCGACCGCGCAGTGCGAGCTCGCCTGGAGCCGGCTCTACCCGGGGCAGCGCGGAACGATCCTGATCAACGCCACCAACCTCGACGGCGGCGGGGTCCAAGGGGTGACGCCGTCGCTCAAGAACGCGCTGGGCCGGATCGGCCCGCTGCTTTGTGCCTTTCCCGAAACGCTTCCCGTCGACGTGCTCGACGGCATCCAGCGCCTCGCCACGTACGATCCCGACGCCTGCCCGACCGGTCGGCGCTGCCCGGTGGGCAAACCCGCCGACTATCTCCACACGATCGGGCACGAGATCGGCCATTCCCTGGGCCTGGGCCACGGCAACGGAGTGGACGACAACGGCGACGGATCGCCGGCCGGCACGGCTGGAAAGCGGCTCTACGACGGCTACTGCGATCCGAAAGGCACCGACCCGCGCAACTCCGACTTCCCCTACGAAGACCTGGGAGGCACCGCGACGAGCCTGATGGACTACACGGGCGACACGAAGATCTCGCCGCTCCAGCGCGAGACGCTCCGCCACGTGGGCAAGCTGGTGCCGGGGGCGATCTTCACCGACGTCAACGATCCCGCCGGCTGGATCGTCGCGCCGCTCCGGGCGTGCGAGCCGCACTGCGAGAGGCCGGGCGACCTCAACCTGATCAAAGCCGGCTTCGCCGAAACCCCTCGGCTCGCGGCGACCGCGCTCACCCAAACGCTCCGCGGGCCGCTCCCCGACGGGGTGGAGAACGAATACCTCACGTTCGTCGACCTCGACGCGAAGCCGTCGACCGGCTGCGACCCCGCGACGTTGTTTCCCGATCAACCGGGTTTCGCCGGCGCGGAGCTGGTCTCGCGCGTCGCGGTGAGCGGTGGAGCGGGCGGGCGCGCCGTGGCGACGTTCTGGCGTTGCGCGCGGGGGGCGTTCACCGCGCTCACGGATCCGGGGATCGAGGGGCGGGTCTTCGCGCCCTCGGTGTCGGAGCGCCAGGGCCAGGCCCTCTCTCGTTGATCGTCTCGGCGAGCCTGCCCGACGCGCTCCGCGGCGAGGCCGGTCCGAAAATCCGCCTCCAGGCGATTGCCCGCCGCGCGGGGTTGCCGGCGGAACGCCTGCCCGCCGACGGCCGCGGCGCCGAGATCGACCTGATCCCACCGCCGCTCCCGTCCTGCACCTTCGCGCAGGCGATCCTTCCGCCGGGAGGGGACGACGACCGTTCGGGCGAACGGGCTCACCCCGGACCGACCGGCGGAGGTCTGGATCGCGGGCGAGGTCGTCGCCTCCGGCCGGACCGACGCGCACGGCGAAACGGCGATCGACTTCACCCTCCCCGCGACCTCCCGGCGAGGCTACCGCCCGGTCGCGGTCGTCCTTCCCGAGCGGCTGAAAGCGCCGACTGCCCGCTCCTCGTGGCGGGGGACGCGGTCGCACCGAATCGCTGAGCCGCCGAGCAGCACAGGTCCCGGAGGGACAGGACGTAGGCGGCCCCCAGGGCGGGCCCGCGCTTCGTCCCATCGTCCTTGACTTGGACCGGGGAGGGGTCTACGTTTCGGGCCGCCTTCGATGTGGAGCCGTCGGCGGTTTCTCTGGGGCTGCGCCGTATGGATGGGCGGCAGCGTTCTTTCCCGGCGCGGATCGGCGGACGACCGGCCGCTCCATGCCACGGCCCCCCGACCCGATCGCTTCCGACGATCCGCGAGTCTTGAGCCTGGTCGATCGGACCACGGTGATCGACATGCTCGGGCTGCTGACGCTCGATTGGGATCGCCTGCGGGCCTGGCAGCGCAAGCCGACGACGTTCGGGCTCGAGGATTTCCGGCGTCTGGTCGCCTCCGGCGTCGACGTCTTCCATCCTGCGGTCGACCCGAACTCCCCGGATCCCCATGCCGCGGCGCTCGGCTGGATGGAAGGGTGGAACCAGCTGCTGCGCGGCCAGTCGGCGTATCTGCGCGCCGTGCGCGGCGCCGCCGATCTCGACCCGGCCCGGAGCGACCGGCGGATCGGCATCCTGCTCGGCTTCCAGACCAGCGAGCACTTCCGCACGGTCGAGGACGTCGAGCGGTTCCACGCACTCGGCCAGCGGGTCTCCCAGTTGACCTACAACGACCGGTGCCGCCTGGCTCAGGCTGCCGCGATCCTCACGACCAGGGGCTCAGCGAATTCGGGCGGCAGGTGGTGGCCGAGATGAACCGCGGGGCATGGCGGTCGACGTCTCGCACTGCTCGGAGCGGACGACGCTGGATTCGATCGCGCGCTCGGACCGTCCGGTCCTGGTGACCCACGCCAACTGCCGGGCCCTCGCGCCCCATCCGCGCAACAAGGCCGACGCGGAGATCCGCGCCCGCCGCCCGCGGCGGCGTGATGGGCATCGCGGCGGTGCGCGCGTTTCTGGGCGACCGTCCGACTCTCGACGTCCTGCTCGACCACTTCGTCCACGTGGCGCGGCTGGTCGGGGCGGAGCACGTGGGGCTCGGGAGCGACTGCGATCTCGATCTTGCCGATCCGGCGACTGGCCGGCTGCGCGCGGCCTACGACCTGCCGGGTCTACAGAACGGCCGGCGCGCCTATGAGCCCGCCGCCGGCCTGCTGCGGCGCGGCTTTTCCGAACGGAGGTGGCGACGCGAAGCCGTCGACCGGCTGCGACCCCGCGACGTTGTTTCCCGATCAACCGGGTTTCGCCGGCGCGGAGCTGGTCTCGCGCGTCGCGGTGAGCGGTGGAGCGGGCGGGCGCGCCGTGGCGACGTTCTGGCGTTGCGCGCGGGGGGCGTTCACCGCGCTCACGGATCCGGGGATCGAGGGGCGGGTCTTCGCGCCCTCGGTGTCGGAGCGCCAGGGCCAGGCCCCTCTCTCGTTGATCGTCTCGGCGAGCCTGCCCGACGCGCTCCGCGGCGAGGCCGGTCCGAAAATCCGCCTCCAGGCGATTGCCCGCCGCGCGGGGTTGCCGGCGGAACGCCTGCCTGCCGACGGCCGCGGCGCCGAGATCGACCTGATCCCACCGCCGCTCCCGTCCTGCACCTTCGCGCAGGCGATCCTTCCGCCGGGAGGGACGACGACCGTTCGGGCGAACGGGCTCACCCCGGACCGACCGGCGGAGGTCTGGGTCGCGGGCGAGGTCGTAGCCTCCGGCCGGACCGACGCGCACGGCGAAACGGCGATCGACTTCACCCTCCCCGCGACCTCCCGGCGAGGCTACCGCCCGGTCGCGGTCGTCCTTCCCGGAGCGGCTGAAAGCGCCGACTGCCCGCTCCTCGTGGCGGGGGACGCGGTCGCACCGAATCGCTGAGCCGCCGAGCAGCACAGGTCCCGGAGGGACAGGACGTAGGCGGGCCCCCCAGGGCGGGGCCCGCGCTTCGTCCCATCGTCCTTGACTTGGACCGGGGAGGGGTCTACGTTTCGGGCCGCCTTCGATGTGGAGCCGTCGGCGGTTTCTCTGGGGCTGCGCCGTATGGATGGGCGGCAGCGTTCTTTCCCGGCGCGGATCGGCGGACCTGCGGGCCTGGCAGCGCAAGCCGACGACGTTCGGGCTCGAGGATTTCCGGCGTCTGGTCGCCTCCGGCGTCGACGTCTTCCATCCTGCGGTCGACCCGAACTCCCCGGATCCCCATGCCGCGGCGCTCGGCTGGATGGAAGGGTGGAACCAGCTGCTGCGCGGCCAGTCGGCGTATCTGCGCGCCGTGCGCGGCGCCGCCGATCTCGACCCGGCCCGGAGCGACCGGCGGATCGGCATCCTGCTCGGCTTCCAGACCAGCGAGCACTTCCGCACGGTCGAGGACGTCGAGCGGTTCCACGCACTCGGCCAGCGGGTCTCCCAGTTGACCTACAACGACCGGTGCCGCCTCGGCTCAGGCTGCCGCGATCCTCACGACCAGGGGCTCAGCGAATTCGGGCGGCAGGTGGTGGCCGAGATGAACCGCGTGGGCATGGCGGTCGACGTCTCGCACTGCTCGGAGCGGACGACGCTGGATTCGATCGCGCGCTCGGACCGTCCGGTCCTGGTGACCCACGCCAACTGCCGGGCCCTCGCGCCCCATCCGCGCAACAAGGCCGACGCGGAGATCCGCGCCCTCGCCGCCCGCGGCGGCGTGATGGGCATCGCGGCGGTGCGCGCGTTTCTGGGCGACCGTCCGACTCTCGACGTCCTGCTCGACCACTTCGTCCACGTGGCGCGGCTGGTCGGGGCGGAGCACGTGGGGCTCGGGAGCGACTGCGATCTCGACCTCGCCGATCCGGCGACCGGCCGGCCGCGCGCGGCCTACGACCTGCCGGGTCTACAGAACGGCCGGCGCGCCTATGAGCTCGCCGCCGGCCTGCTGCGGCGCGGCTTTTCCGAATCCGAGGTGGAGCTGATCCTGGGCGGCAACTTCCGCCGGGCGCTCGGCCAGATCTGGAAGGCCTAGGCGGCGGGCCGCCGGTACAGGAAAACCACGCCGGTCCGCCAGGCATCCGGCGCGTCCGCGCGCTCGATCGTCTGGCGGACCTCCCCCGTCGGTAGAGGCTCCCAGGTGAGCCGCACGCGCCGGCCCGGCGGGCCGGCGCCGGCCTCTCCTTCGAGCACCATCCGCGTCTCGACCCGTCCTCCTTCGAGCCGGCTGGTCACCCCCTGGTTGTCCACCCACGTCTGGTGCCAGCGGCCGGTCCGCGCATCGAACGCGCTCACGCTGCCGCCGCGGTACGACGGCGGGGAGGCGGGATCGCTCCACGCCTCTTCGAGCGCGCAGCCGTCCAGGATTCGGGTGATCCGATCACGGCCGGCGAGCTTTCCGTCGGGCGAATAGGCCTCCCAATCGCCGAGGAGGAAATCGAATTCGCGGTGGCGCGCGCCGGAACATGGAAAGGATTGAGCCGCCGGGGCAGCCGGTGCCGCAGGAGACACCGAGGCCACGGGAGAAGGAGCGCGTTCTCCATCACCGGCGAGCAGCGGAAGGATCGCGAGGGGGAGGAGCGAGATCGATCGTCGAGCGGATTCGGTCCGGTTGCGCATGCCGGGAAGGCTCGCCGACGGCCGAGCGGACGCTCCGCCGCCGGGGGACGAACACGCCGCGATCGGGGACGAGACGGAATCCCGCTTCAGCCCTCCTTCGGCTCGAGCACCTTCTGAAGCGCGGCGAGGTAGCCGCGGGTCCAATGGAGCACCGTGCCGTCCTCCAGGGTGACGGAGTATTCGCCGCGGAACGTCGGGCGCATCTCGCGGATGCGGCCGAGCGCCACGATCGTCGAGCGATGGATGCGGGAGAACGCCCTCGGATCGAGCCGCCGTTCGAGGTCGGAGATCGTCGCCCGGAGCGAGAGGCGCCCCTGCGGCGTATGGAGGACGCAATAGTTGCGGTCGGCTTCGATCCAATCGATCGATTCGACCGCGACGAAGCGGATGCGCTGGGCGTCGCGCACCGCGAGCCGCGTGGCGAACGGCCCCTCCGCCGAGAGCGGCCGATCGGCGATCAGCCCTTCGTAGAGCGCGCGGAGCTCGGCGATCTCGTGGACGACGTGCTCGCGCCAGCGGTCGTCGCGCCGGCTCCGGACGCGCGCCAGGGTCTCGCGCAGGCGGGCGGGCCGGACCGGCTTCATTAGGTAATCGAGGGCCGAGACGGCGAACGCGTCGAGCGCGAATTCATCGTAGGCCGAGACGAAGACCACCATCGGCAGGTCGAGCGGGTCGATCCGCGCGAGCACCTCGAATCCGTCGAGCCCCGGCATCCGAATGTCGAGGAAGAGCACGTCGGGGCGGTGCTTCGCAAGCGCCGCGAGCGCGCTCTCGCCGTCCTCGACGCCCGGGAGCAGGTGAAGATCGGGCTCGGCCCGGAGCAAAACCTCGAGGTCCGTGCGGGCGAGCGGCTCGTCGTCGACCACCAGGACTTTGAGTGGCATCTTGGGCGGTTCGTTCATGGGAGCGGCCTTTCGGGCAGGAGAACGGACGTTCGGGCGAGCCGTGCCGTTCGATCGAGCGCGAGATCGAGACGCGCCTGCCCCGGAAACAGCAGCTCCAACCGCGAGCGGGTGTTCGCGATCCCCAGCCCGGTGTCGGAGGGTGGCGCGGCGTCGGCAGGGATCGGGTTCTCGATCTCGATCGAGAGCGTTCCCTCCTCCCGGAGGACCGTCCGGACGGCGACCCTCACACGCCCCGGAACCCGCGCGACGCCGTGCTCGAAGGCGTTTTCGAGCAGCGGCTGGAGCAAGAGGTTCGGCACGCCGAGGGCGAGCGAGCGAGGATCGGTGGCGATCTCGACCGAGAGGCGATTGCCGCACCGGATCTTCTGGATCTCCAGGTAGAGCTCGGCGGTCGCGAGCTCTTCGGCGAACGGCACGAGCGGCCGGTCGGACTGCGAAACGACGCGGCGCAAGAGGTCGGCCAGACTCTCGATCGAGCGCGCCGAAAGGGCGGTCTCGCCGCTCCGCAGGAGCCCCGAGATGGCGGCCAGGGTGTTGAACAGGAAATGCGGCTGGATCTGCGAGCGGAGCGCATCGAGCCGCGCCTGCGTGAGCTCCCGCGCGAGCGCCTCGCGGTCGCGCGCGCGACGCAGCCCGTCGTGGGCGGCGGCCACCGCGAAGACCGGCCAATAGAGCAGGTACTCGATCCAGAACAGGGTGCCGTAGAACCGCGGCGCGAACTCGGGGAAGCGGCTCCACGGGACGCCGAAGACGAGCGTCGCGACGGGAACGAGCAAGGCGCCGTAGATCGGCATCCACAGAAGGCTCGCCGCGAGGTGGAGCGCGAGGGTTCGCCGCGTGCGCCCGGGCTCCCAGGGAAAGCGGCGGAACGCGCGGAAGATGAACACGGTCGGGATCGTCCAGAGGATCCAGAAGACGAGGGTGTGGCGGAAGAGGGTCCCATAGGGCGCGGGCACTCCGAGGCCTCGCCGCTGCGCCTCGAGCCAGACGGAGACCACGGCGGAGAACAGAACCCAGCCGCCCACGTTGAGCAGCGTGAAGCGGAGGCGGGATGCCGGGGTCCTCGTGGAGCCCCTCGTCGATCTCCTCCCCGGGGGCCGTGTCGGATCGATCACGGCGCGAGTCTAGATCTCGGCCGGGCGCCCCGTCCGAACGGTTGGGACGAGCCACTTTGCACTCTCGGAGAAACCCAGGTATGATCCTTCCGCTCGCCCAGAGCGACGGACCGGTATTGCAACATCGAGTCATCCCCTCCCTTCAGGTCATGGAATCGAATCCCTCCGGAACAGCTCGACGAAGGAAAAGGCGATCGCGGTAAACTTCCACCCGTTCCAGCCGCTTCAGCCGGAAACCATGACGGTTTCCGTGCGTAGCGGGTTAAAGCCCAGCGTGAGGGCGTTTTTCACGATCTGTAGTCGGCACGCACGGTTTTGGCCGGACTCCGATTACAAACACTAAGGAGAAGGTCAGCTATGCGTACCACCGGCGTTGTGAAGTGGTTCAACGAGAAGGATTGCTTCGTCCATCACTCGGCGATTCAGGCTCAGGGCTTCAAGAGCCTCTCCGAGGGCGAGCGCGTCCAGTTCGACATCGTCCAGGGCCAGAAGGGCCCCGCGGCCGAGAACGTCGTCAAGCTCGGCTAAGTCCGAACCCTTCCAATAGCTAGGGGAAAGGCCGGCGCGCAAGCGTCGGCCTTTTTCCTTTTCCGCATCCCCGAAGAACCCGAGGGCTATACTGGCCCTCACATGCGCAAGCTCTTGCAGCCCGCGGCGCGCACCGCGGTGGCGCGCGCAGCTCTGGGCCTCGCGCTCTGGGTCGTGCTCTTTCCGGGTCCCCGCGGTTCGCCCGGCACCGGTCTAGACCCCTCCTACACGCTCGGCCTCAGCGAAACCACCGCCCGAGGCCTGGTACACGGCCGCGACGTGGTCTACACCTACGGTCCGCTCGGCTCGCTCGTGCTGCCCGTCCCCCGAACGACCGCCTCCACCGAGTCCCTTCGGCTCGCCCTACACATCCTCTTCGGCCTCGCGCTCGTCCGTGCGCTCCGTAGCGTCCCGCTCCGGCGCGGTCTCCTCTTCGCCGGTTTGCTTCTCGTCGCCTACCTTGCCGGCCTGCGAGCGGAGTACGCGCTGCTGTTCACCCTCGCGCTGCTCGTCGCGCCCGAGGTCGATCGGCCGAGCCGGGTGCCGATCACGGCGATCGCCGCCGGTGCGCTCGTCGTCGTCTTCGCTTTGATCAAGGTCAGCCTGGGGATCGCCGCGGTCGCGCTGGTCGGCGCCTGGCTCTCGCGCCCGCTCGTCTCCCTGCGCCGCTTCTCTCGTGGATCCGGGCCGCGGGCGCCAGCGTCGACGTCCTTCCCATGGAGCTGAGCGTCCTCGCGGCGAACGACCTCTCTTGGACGCCGACTCCGACGCTCCAGCTGTACCTCGCCTACTCGCCGCGTCTCGACCGCCTCGACGCCGAGCACTTTCGATCCGGCCACGGCGCGGATCTCCTGCTGGTCGAGAACCGGGCGATCGATCGTCGCCAGATGGTTTGGGACACACCGGAAACTTGGCGCGCGATCCTGGAACGCTACGAACGCCTGCCGGGGCCGGTCGCCTTAGACCGGCATTCGGACTGGATCGTTCTCCGAAAAAGGGCACGCCCGGCCGCGTTCCAACTCGAACGCGCTGGAAAGCGGACGTTCTCCTTGGCGCAACCGCTCGAGGTTCCCCGCGGCCCGGGCTGGCGCTTCGCCGAGATCCACGTCGACCTCTCGATCGGCGGCCGGCTCGCCGCGATGCTCTGGCGCGTGCCGCCTCTCTATTTCGAGGCCCAATACGAGGACGGGCGTAAGAAAGTCTGGCGGTTGGTCCCGGCGACGGCGACCGAAGGGCTCTTGATGAGCCCAGCGGCGCGCAATCCGGCGGAGCTCGCGGCGCTCTGGGACGATCCGGCGCCGAGGTCGGGAATCGTCCGCCTGCGAGCCCTCGGCCCGGGTCTTCCCTGGTTTCGAAGCACGGCGCGGGTGATCTGGTGGAGCGGCCGGCTCGAAGGGCTCGAGCCGGCCGGAGATTCGGGTCCTACCGCTTCGTCGTCCGGTCGATGAACGACGCGATGTCGGCCTTCCACTGTTTGAGGGACGGCTCGTGCAGGTACATCATGTGCCCCGCCGGGTAGTACTTCATCTCGATGTGCGACTGGAGGTCGGCGGGCAAGCCGAGGTGATCCATCATCGACTCGGTCGCGAAGAACGGCGTCGCGAGGTCGTAGAGGCCGTTGAGCACGAGCAGGCGTAGATTCGGGTTGTAGATCATCGCTTGGCCGAGGTCGATGCCGGTGTTCGGCGTGGGCGAGGCGGCGAACCAGCCGGTGTTGTGCTTCCACTCCCAGGCCGGGGCGACCTCTTCACTCAGGACGGTGTAGCTCTTGCCGTCGCCCCACTTCAGGTCCTTGTGGATGTAGTCGAGGAACGCCGCGGTGAAGGCGGCCGAAATCGCCGAGGACTGCGGGTCGTAGTCCGCCTCTTCGGCGAGTGCGTCATAGGAACGGCCGAGGAAGCGGCCGTCGAGCCGGCCGACCACCTCGCGATGCTCGCGCAGCAGCTCCTGGCAGAACTGCGACTCGCGCACGCGGAGATTCGCGCGCTTCCAGAACTCGGCGGAGAGGCCGGTGTAGCGGTGAAGCTTCGCGGCGAGCGCGTCGCGCTCGGCCTCGCTCATCCGGTCTCCCTTGGCGAGCGCCGCCGAATACTCGCCGAGCGCAAACGCGCGCACCTCGACCAGGAGCGGTTCGATGTCGGCAGGGGCGTTCGGCAGCACCTTGTGATGGGCGGCGACCGCGGTGAAGGTCGGCAGGATCAGCGGATACGGCCGGTCGTTGCCGGGCCAGGCGAACAGCGCCTCGATGTCGGTCGCGACCGAGACCAGGACCACGCCGTTCAGCGCCATGTTTTCCTTGGTCTCGAGGTACTTCGCGATGCCGCCCGAACGGGTCGAGCCGTAGCTTTCGCCGAGAAGGAACTTCGGCGAGCGCCAGCGGCCATTCTCCGAGACGTAGGTCTTGATGAACCGGCTCACCGATTCGATGTCGGCGTCGACGCCCCAGAAGTCCTTGTCCTTCGCCTCCCCCACCGCGTGGGAGAAGCCGGTGCCCACCGGGTCGATCATGACCAGGTCGGTCTTGTCGATCACGCTCCAGTTGTTGTCGACCACGTCGAAAGGCGGCGGCGGGGTCGGGCCGGAATCGACCGTCACCACCCGCCGCGGTCCGAGCGCCCCCATGTGCAGCCAGATCGAGGACGATCCCGGGCCGCCGTTGTAGGCGAACATGAGCGGCCGGTTCGGCTCCGCGTCCTTCTTCGTGTAGGCGGTGTAGCCGATGCTCGCGACCGGTTCGCCCTTGCCGTTCTGGACGATCAACAGCCCGGCCGTCGCCGTGTAGGCGACCGCCTTTCCATCGATCGTGATCGAGTGCTGCGTCTCGGATTTCTCGGACTTCGGAGCCTCCATGGCGGGCTTGTGATCTCCCCCGCAAGGAGCGGCCATGTCGGCCGCGCGGGCGAGGGAGGTGGAACACAGAAGAAGGGCGGCCAAGGCGAGTGGCTTTGCGGTCATGCGGCGTCTCCTTCAAGCAGGAAGGGCCCAGCGAGGCGAGCCGGGCGGAACGACGGAGCGATTTGAAGACATGGTACGCCAAGGGCGGCCTTGGGGTTGCGCGAGGGTGGACCCTGGAGCTGCGCATGGCTGCGCTGGCCGAACCACCCGCTCGGCCGGTTCCTCCGAGCTGGCAGGGCCTTATAGTTTTACCGAGGTACCGGCGGGCCGGAGATAGCGGTTCACTCGGAACGCGCCGCGGTGCCCCACGGTCCCATTTTCCCGATTTCCCTTCGATTCGACAGGTGGTCGCGATGCCCGTTCCCTCACCCTTCCCCCGCGTCCTCGGTTCGTACTCTTCCGGAGTACCCGGCCCGCTGCTTGTCGCGACTGGGGCGATCCATGGCAACGAGCCTTCGGGGGCGCGCGCGATCGTGCGGTTTTTCGCGGATCTCGAACGCCACGCCCCGACCATCCGCGGGCGGGTGCTCGGGCTTTCAGGCAATCTCGCGGCACTCAACCGAGGGGAGCGGTTTCTCGATCGCGATCTGAATCGGGCTTGGCGGCCTGAGCGGATGGAGGAGCTCTCGACGAGGAACCCGGCGGAGCTTCAAGGGGAGGATCGCGAGCTGGTCGAGCTCACCGGCGCGATCGAGGATGCGCTCGCCGCGCGCACGGGGGCGGCCGTGTTCCTCGATCTTCATACCACCTCCTCGGACAGCGCGCCGTTTGCGATCGTCTCGGACTCGCGGGTGAACCGGAGGATCGCCCAGACGCTCGGGGTGCCGATCCTGCTCGGGCTCGAGGAGAGCCTGGAAGGGACGCTGCTCAACTGGGTGAACCGCGAGGGGCACGTGGCGATCGGCTTCGAGGCTGGACAGCACGAGGCGCCCGAGTCGGAAGAGCGGCATCTCGCCGCGCTCTGGCTTACGATGGTGGCCTCGGGGCTGCTTTCCGAGGCGGACGCCGAGCGGATCGCAAATCTGTCGGGGCGGCGCGCGCTGCTCGACCAGGCGACGCGCGGGCTTCCCGCGACGCTCGAGCTCCGGCATCGGCACGCGATCCGGCCGGAGGACGACTTCGCGATGAACCCGGGGTTCAAAAACTTCTTTCCGATCCAGAAAGGGGCGGTCGTCGCCCACGACCGGAGCGGCGACGTGCGCGCGGAGGAAGGGGGCTATCTGTTCATGCCCCTCTACCAGAAGCTGGGCGACGACGGCTATTTTCTGGTCCGCCGCGTGGCGCCGTTCTGGCTCGGGGTCTCCTCCGCCCTGCGCGCGCTCCAGGTCGATCGCCTCCTGCCGATCCTCCCGGGCGTCCGGAGGGTCCCCGGCCGGAACGACGCGCTGCGCCTCGATACCCGCGTCGCCCGCGCGTTCGCGCTCGATGTCTGCCATCTGCTCGGCTTCCGCAAGGAATCGCACGACGGGCAGCAGTTGCTCGTCGAGCGGCGGCGTCGTCCGGCCGATCCGCGGCGAGGCTGAGCTTCGAGGAGACCCCGGTGGCCAGAGAACGTATCGAAAGCAGGGTGGGGCTCGATCTCCCGACCGAAGGGCGCCTAGCCGAGCGGGCACGCGCGGCGCGACGGGCCGTGGTGTTTTCCGGCGCCGGTCTCTCCAAGGAGAGCGGACTCGACACCTTCCGTGGCCCCGGCGGGCTCTGGGAGCGGATGCGGCCCGAGGAGCTCGCGACGCCACAGGCGTTCGCCCGCGATCCCGAGACGGTCTGGCGTTGGTACGCCTGGCGGTGGCAGCAGGTGGCCGCCGCGGCGCCGAATCCCGCCCATCGGGAGATCGGCCGCTGGGAGAGCCGCTTCACGTCGCTCCACGTGGTCACCCAGAACGTCGACGGGCTCCACCTCGCGGCCGGCAGCTCGAACGTCTCGGAGCTGCACGGCTCTCTCGCCTTCGCCCGCTGCTCCGTCTGCAGCCGGCGCGAGCCGATGGCCGACGCGGTGGCTCGGTCGGCCGAGCGGCCGCCGGGCTGCCCGTCGTGTGGAGGGCGCATGCGGCCGGGCGTCGTCTGGTTTGGCGAGCAGCTGCCGGTCGGGGTGTTCGAAGCCGCGGCGGACGCCGCGCGCTCGGCCGATCTGTTCGTCGCGATCGGAACCTCGGCGACGGTCTATCCGGCCGCCGGCCTAATCGAAATCGCAGCCCGGGCCGGGGCATTGGTGGTCGAGGTGAACGTCGAAGAGACCCCGCTCTCCGATCTCGCGGACCTACGCCTGATCGGACCCGCCGCGGAGCAGGTCCCGGCGCTCGGCCGGTGGCTGGAAAGTCGGGCCTGACCGCCAGGTCGAGGCTTGGGGCGCAGTCTCAGCCCGCAGTCGCGGCGGCGTCGCCGCCGAGGGCTTCCCCGAAGACCGACTCGGCAGGTTTCGCAGCCCGGTCCGCTGGGCTCGCGGCCGATTCAGGTGCGCTCGCGGCAGGGCTCGCCCCGAGCAATGCGGCCGGCGATTCGCCGCGGAGGTGCTCCTCGAACAGATCGGCCGAGAGCGCGAGGAAATCCTGCGCGGTCACGATGCCGACCAGGCGGCCGGCGCGGACGACCGGCAGGCAGCCGACTTTCCGCTCGCGCATCAGGCGGACGGCGTCGAGCGTCGCCGTCTCGGGCTCCACGGTGACCGGCTGCGCTTTCATGATCTCGCGCACCACCACGGGCGCTTTCGTGCCGGAGAATCCTCGGGCGGCGAACAGGCGCAGCAGGTCGCGGTGGGAGACCAGACCGACCAGGCACCCCTCGTCGTCCTCGACCGGCACGTGGCGGATGTGGCGCCAGGTCATCACGCTCGCCGCGAGGTCGACGAGATCGTCCGGACGGACGGTGAAGAGATCGGTGGTCATGTACTGCTCGACCTGGCGGTAACCGGAGCGGCGGTCCGCCGCGGAGACCGAGGCGAGCGGCCACTCCGCCACCGGGCGGTCGGCTTTCTGTTCGGCGAGCATCGCGGCGACCAGGGCGCGGTGGCGCTGTTCGGGCGTTCCTCGATCGGCCATCCCGGCGAGCGAGCGCAGCGCCCAGAGCGAGCCGGTCTGCTCCTTGCGGACGCGCTCTTCGAGCAGATCGAGCAGGCGGCTGGCGTCGTCGAGCGAGACCGTGGACGCGAGGCCGGCGCGGGCGAGCGGCAGGAGATGGTCGAGGATCAGCGCCGCCGCGGGGATGCTCTTGCCGCCGAGCCAGTCGAACTGCGCGCGCAGCCCCTGCCGGGCGGCGGCCAGGAAATTCTCCCGCGCCGCGTCGAACGGCATCGCGCGGTCGATCGGGCCGTACTCTTCGGGCATCGCGACCAGGAGGCCGAAGAAGAACGCGGCGTTCGCCATCTCGTCGGCGACCGTGGGACCGGCGGGAAGCGCCCGCATCTCGATTCGCAGGTGGGCGCGCCCCTCGTGGAGGCCGTAGCAGGGACGGTTCCAGCGCCAGACCGTGCCGTTGTGGAGGCGCAGCGCGGCGAGCTGCGGCAGCTCGCCGCGGGCGATCGCGGCCAGCGAATCATCGTCGATCCGCCGGGTGAGGATGGTGCGATACCGGGCGATCTCCTCGCGGAAATACTCGAGCACGGAGTCGTGGAGCCACCCCTGACCGAAGCTCACGCGGGTAGGCGTGCCGCGCTGCTGGTGCGCGCTCGACCGGTCGTCGACGGAGTGTTGGAACAGGGCGATCCGGGTCTCCTGCCAGAGGCGCGAGGAGAGGAGCAGCGGCGAGTTCGTGGCCGCCGCGAGCACCGGCGCGGTCGCCGCCTGGGCGACGTTGTACAGATGGGCGAACTCGCGCGCCCCGACCTGGAAATGGACCTGAAAGCTGGTGCACGCCGCCTCGAGCATCAGGTTGTCGTGGCTCACCCGCAGCTCGTCGATCCCCTTGATCAGCAGGTCGAAGCGCCCGCCGCGCCGCGCCATGAGCACCCGGTCGAGCTCGGCGTAGCGCGGGTTGGGGGTCAGGTTCGCAAGCGTCAGATCGGAGAGACGAAGGGTCGGCAGGATGCCGCAGAGGACGACGTCCGCACCGACCTCGGCGGCGGCCGTCCGGGCGGTGCCGATCACCTCGTGCAGCTCGGCTTCCATGTCGGAGAGGCAACGCTCGCCAAAGAGCCGGGCCTGAAGATTCGCTTCGAGGTTGAAGCGGCCGATCTCGTGCGTCAGCCGAGGCTCGTTCGCCCGGGCGAGCAGCTCGACCGCGACGGGCGCCGGCCGGAGCTCGCGATCGATCAGGAACATTTCCTGCTCGGCGCCGATCCGGCACTTGCCGCTTTCGATGAGATCGGCTTCGAGCAGCGCTTCGAGCGCCGTGAGGTCCGACAGGAGAGCGCGCAGGAACCGCTGCGCCTCTTCTGGATCCTGCTCGAAGGAGACGTCCTTCTCGCCCATGGGGGAAGACCCTCGCGGGCGATCGTAGCGCTCCGCCTCGGGCCTTCCCCCGCCCCCCGGGGTGAGAGCCGGGAGAAAAGGGCCTCCCCTTACGGGGGGCTCAACCCAAGAAAGTCCCGTTGCGCAGATCGGAGAGCGCGCGCTGGATCTCCGCCTGCGTGTTCATGACGATCGGGCCATGCCAGGCGATCGGTTCACCCAGGGGTTTCCCGGAGACGAGGAGGAACCGAAGGCCCCCCTCGCCCGCTTGGACCACAACCTCGTCGCCGCGGTCGAACAGCACTAGGTTGCGGTTCGCGACGTCCGTGCTCCGGGTGATCTCGCCGCTTTCGAGGTCCTCCGTCGCCACGGGCAGCGGATCCGAGGCGTTCAAGAACTTCCCCGTCCCGTCGAACACATAGGCGAAGGCGTGGCAGGTCGTCTCGACCGGCAGCGTCTTCTTCCGGCCAGGGGGAACCCAAACGTCCAGATAGCGCGGGTCGGCCGCGATGCCGTCGACCGGGCCGGAGACCCCCCAGAACTCGCCGCAGACGACGCGGACCTTCGTGCCGTCGTCGTCGGTGACCTCCGGGATGTCCTTCGACGTCACGTCCTGATAGCGCGGCGCGGTCATCTTGAGCGACGACGGCAGGTTCGCCCAAAGCTGGAAGCCGTGCATCCGCCCGCCGATGTCCCCCTGCGGCATCTCCTGATGGAGGATGCCGCGGCCGGCGGTCATCCACTGCACGTCGCCCGCGCCGAGCGAGCCGGCGTTGCCGAGAGAATCCTGATGGTCGACGCTTCCGGCGAGCACATAGGTGATCGTCTCGATCCCCCGGTGCGGATGCCAGGGGAAGCCCGCGCGGTAGTCGGCCGGCCGCTCATTGCGGAAGTCGTCGAACAGCAGGAACGGATCGGTCGCATCGGTGTTGCCGAAGCCAAACGCGCGGCGGAGATGGACGCCCGCCCCTTCGAGAGTCGGGGTGGCGTGGGAGAGCTGCTTGACGGGTCGAATGGACATCGGGAACCTCCTCGGGTGCGGTAAAACGACGTGCTTCATAGCTGAACAAAGCGAATCGGCGATCTGTTCCAGGCGCCTCGACCGGCCTATGATCTCGGCGCACCCTCCCCCACTTTCGTCCCGAGGAGATGTCCGGATGGCGACCTTCGATCGCAGGCGGTTCCTGAAAATGGCCGGGCTCGCGCCGTTCGGCATGTACGCGGCGCTCGGCGAGCTCCGGGCGGACGTCGGCAAGCTCGGCGGGGGCGCGCATTCGATCCGCCTCCTCTACACCAACGACTTCCACAGCGCGTTCGAGCCGATCCCCGCCTACTGGCGCGCGGGCTCGCCGCACCTGGGAGGGGCAGCCCACCTCGCGACCCTGGTCGAGCAACAGCGCGCGGCGGCGGGGACCTCGTTTCTGCTCGACTCGGGCGACATGTTCACCGGCACCCTCTCCTTCCTCACCCGCGGCGAGGCGCTCATGGAGCTGATGAGCCTGATGCGCTACGACGCAATGGGGGTCGGCAACCACGAGTTCGATTACGGCTGGCAGATCTTCGACACGCAGGCCAACCGGGTGCCGTTCCCGATCGTCTGCTGCAACATCCGCTACAAGGACTCGGGGCACCGCTTCTGCCGGCCTTACACGCTGATCGAACGTAACGGCACGCGGCTCGCGGTGATCGGCGTGATCGGCCTCGACGCGCGAAGCGTCGTGCTGCCGTCCAAGGTGGCGGAGCTCGAGTTCACCGATCCGGCCGCCGAGACCCGCGCCTGCGTCGACTTGGTGCGGGACACCGTGGATCTCGTCGTCGTCCTCGGCCATCAGGGACTCACCGGGCCGATGCAGACCGACGCCGAAAACGATCCGGAGGTCCAGCGGTCGATCGACGCGGATCTTCGGTTCTGCGGCGCGGTCCGAGGGGTGGACGTTTACGTCGCGGCCCACTCGCATCGCGGATTGGAGCAGCCGCTGGTCCATCCCGAGAGCGGCACGCTTCTGGTCCAAACCTACGGCTACGGAACCCGGCTCGGCGTGCTCGACCTGTCGATCGCGGACCGCAAGGTCGTCGGGCATCGCGGCTCGCTGCTCGAGGTGCGGAGCGACGAGCTGCCAGCGCACCCGCGGGTGGCGGACCGGATCCAGCACTACCGCCGGGTGGTGGCACCCGAGATCGGACCGGCGTTCGGCCGGGCGACCGAGCGTTTCGTGCGCCGTTACCATCACGAGTCCCCGCTCGGAAACTTCGTCGCCGACGTGCTGCGCGAGCGCATGGAGTGTGAGGTCGGGATCACCAACGCCGGCGGCCTGCGGGCCGACCTGCCGGTCGGATCGATCGACCGCTCGCACGTCCTCGACGCCCTGCCGTTCGTGAACGCCGCTGTCGCCCTGGAGCTTCGCGGCCACGAGCTGCGCGAAATCCTCGAGCAGGGTTGCACGCTCGAACGCGGCATGGTTCAGATCTCCGGCGTACGAGCCCATTACGACCCGAAAGCGCCGGCCGGCCAACGGTTGGGACCGGTGGAGGTGGGCGGCCGCCCGCTCGACCTCGAGCGGACCTATCGGGTGGCGACGAACAGCTTCCTCGCCGAAGGGGGCGATCTCTACGGCGCCTTCCTGCGCGGCAAGGAGACGGGGCGCGACGCCCTGGTGAGCGACGTCGTCATGGACCACGTCCGCGCGGCGAAAACGATCGCGCCGCCGGCGGTCGGCAGGATGGTTCCGGCGACCTGATCACGGCGGGTTGGTCCCGCGGGTTGATTGCGGGGCTGCGATCGCGGCAGACGGTGATTCGAGAGAAGCGCCCCAAACGCGAAAACGCCCCGGCCGCAAGGCCGGGGCGCCGCAGATCGAACCGCCAGGCGAACCGCTAGAACTCGAACTTCACGCCGATCTGCAGTCGCCTCGGATCGTAGAAGGTACGCGGCGTGCCGAAGCCCGCCGAGTGCTTCTGGTTCTGGATGTTGTACCCGGTCTGGTTGTTCGTGACGTTGAACAGGTCGGCGCGCAGCTGAACGTTGTAGCGGCCGAACGAGAAGTTCTGGGTGTAGTTCAGGTCGACTTGGTAATGGGCGTCGGTGTTGCGCGAGCCCGCCGGTTCGGCGTTCCGGTTCACGTCGCTCGTGCTGGTGGTGAGCGCGCGGTAGACCTCGACGTCCCAGGTCTCCCACGGCTGGCCCGACTGGTAGATCGCGTACGCGCCGACGGTCGCCTTCCAGGCGAGGTCGTAGGAGCCGTAGAGCTTCAGCTGGTGGCGGCGGTCGCCGCGCAGGTTGCCGTATTTCAGATTCCAAAGCTGGCGTCCCGCGCCGTCGGCCAGGTTGGACGAACCGATGAAGATCGACTGGTCGTTCTCGGTGGTCGTATTGTCCTGGTCGAAGTTGCCGTAGTAATGGCTCCAGACGTAGGAGGCGCGCAGGTAGGTGTTCTTACCCCGGTACTCGCTCTCGACGCTCGCCTCGTAGTACTTGGTGAACGCGCCGTCGAGCTCGGCGATCACGTAGGACGAGCCGCCGATCTCGCGCTGCACCTGGGAGAGGTTCGGCACGTACAGCTCGCGCGGGATGCCAGCCGGCGCGTTGAAGGCGATCCGCGCGTCGTTGTTGGTGTCTTCCCAGAAGTTGTTGGCGTAGCGATACCGGGCGTGCGCCCGGCCCACCCAATGGGCCGAGAGCTGGCGCGAGGTGCCGATCAGGAACTCCTCCACCCGCCGCGGATCGAGGTCGTCGTCGAAGAACTTGCCCGAGGACGAGGCGAGAGGCTCGTTGCCGATGTAGCTGCCGTCCGCGGCGAAAAAGAAGCGGATGGTGCGGGCGAGGTTCCGATCCCAGGCGGCGGCACGCGGCAGCGAGCTCGCCGGTGGGTTGTAGCGGGCGTAGTTGACGAACAGCGTGTCGCGTCCGTTGTAGGCCCAGGTCGCGCCGAGACGCGGCTGGATCATGTCGGAGAAGCCGATGTCGTACATCTTGTACTTGTTGCCGGGCGCGAGCGCGAAACCGGAGAGGTTGCCCGAGGTTTCCCGCAGTCCCTGGCCGTAGAAGATGTCGTTGCTCGCGAGGATGCCGAGGTTGAACGTCCAGTTGGCGAGCCGGATCTGGTCGTTGATCTCGACGCTGTGCGAGACGAACTCGGAGTGGATGCGCGGCACGCCGCCGGGAAGGCCCATCTGATCGACCGCCGCCTCGAAGAACACCGGACGGCCGTTGAACGAGGTGCGCCCGCCGGGAACGCTGATCGAGCCGTAGCCGTTGCTCGTCCGCTGCAGATCCTCCTCGTCCTTCGAGTACTTGTAGCCGAGGTGGATCTCGTGACTCACCTTCTGGCCGAACAGGAAGTTCCAGCCGCCCTGATAGCTCTTGCGGAAGAAGTCGTTCGCGGTCACAGTGCTGCCGCCACCGACCTGGCCGCCGCCCAGCCGAACGCCGTTGCGGTCGAAACCGTAGCGCTGGATCAGCGGGGCGATGAACGCGTTGAAGGCCGTCTGCCCGGCGATCGGCAGCGGCACGTTCAAGAGACCCTGCTTCTCGAGGTTCGCGATGTCGAGCCGCTGACCGGCGGCGGGGGTGAAGCCGAAGCGGACGTCCGGCCGCGACGAGGTCTCGTTCGAGAAATCGGTGTACTTGAAGCTCGCGAAGCTCTTGTCGTTCACGATCCAGGAGCCTTCGGCGATCGCGATGCCGAGCGACGCCTCTTCGCCGAGCGACGTCGAGGCGGCGGCGAACGCGCCCACCGAGGTGACCTCGTTCTCGCGCGACGAGTCGCGGTAGCTGCCATGGAGCGATAGGTTCGGCAGCGGGGTGTACGACAGCTTGCCGAAGTATTCGTCGCGGGTGCTCTTGAAATCGGGTACCGAGCCGTATGCGTTCGCGGTGTTGTTCCGCTGCACCGTCGGCCGGTAATAGGAGCCGTAGAAGAACAGCCGGTCGCGGACCACCGGTCCGCCGGCCGAGAGCGTCGCCCAGTCCTTGTCGTCTTCGAAGACCGAGGTGTTCCCCTGGTTCTCGCGCGAGCTGGTGGTGCTCTTCGGCTGGACCTGATAGCTCGCCTGGCCGTGGTAGCTGTTCGTGCCCGACTTGCTCACCGAGTTGATGGTGAATCCGCCGGAGCGGTTGAAATCGACCGCGTTCGCGCCCCCCTTGACGATCGCGATCTGGTCGATGTCGTAAGAAGACGGCTCGGCGGAGAGGGTTCCGAACAGCGGCAGCGCGACGTTGACGCCGTCGAACTGGTAAGCGTTGTCTTGGCCGCTGCCTCCCGCGCTCGGACCGCGCACGTTGTCCTCGGTGTACTGGACGCCGGGGATCAGCTTGATCAGGTCGCGATAGTCCTGGCCGACCGGCAGGGCGTCGATCGTCCCGTTCGAGATCGCGGTCTTGAGCTCGGACGAGGTGGTGTCGACCGTCGGCGACCCTTCGGCGACCACTTCGATCGCCTCGGTCACGGCCTCGGGCGACAGCGTCACGTTCTTGACCGTCGTCTGCTGGAGGAGCACGAGGGCCTTCTCGTTCGCGGGCGCCAGGTCGCCGAGCTTGAAAGTGATCTCGTAATCGCCCGGCGGCAGGAGCGGCAGTCGGTACTCGCCCGCGGCATTGGTCACCGTCGTGCGCGCCTGCGGCAGGACCGCGGAGCGGGCCTCGACGGCCACCCCGGCGACCGCCGAACCGTCGGCGAGGGTGACCTTGCCCTCGATCGAGCCGGTCTGCTGGGCGAACGCGGCCGAGCCGGCGAAGCCCACTGCTAGGAGAACGAGGAGAGCGGCAAAGAACTTCTTCATCGGAGAGACCCCCTATTCGCGCGAAAACCGCAAATGGAGCCCGATGCCGCGGCGGTCCGCCGCGAGCCAGACGACTTTAATCCGGGGCGGGGGGCCAACCTGGGCGGCAAGCTTCGCCTGCCGGCTGCGCGAGAAATGACCTGAGAAATGCTCTGCGGAAGATACCATGCCGCGCGGCCGGCGTGGGGGTCCCGATCCCCGGCCGGCCGAAGGGCCTACTGCCTCAAACCACCGCCGCCTCGGCGATCGAGATCGTCCCGGCGTCGACGTCGAGATCCGCCTCGAGGCCGAGCGGTAGGGTGAGCATCTTCGGCAAGTGGCCGAAGGCGAGGCCGGAGAGAACGGGGATCCCGAGGCCGGCGAGGTGGTCGTCGAGGATCTCCTCGATGTTGAACGAAACGGGGCCATCCGCATCGCACTCGGTGCAGTAGCCGAAGACGACCGCCGCGGCGTGCTCGAAAGCCCCTCCCTGGGCGATTTGGGTGAGCATCCGATCGACCCGATAGGGCGCCTCGTGGATGTCCTCGAGCAAGACGATCGCGCCCCGGGTGTCGATCTGCCAGGGCGTCCCCTGGAGCGCGGAAAACAGCGTGAGGTTGCCGCCGACCAGTCGGCCGCGCGCCCTGCCGCCGCGGATCTTCCGCAGGCGGAACGTGCGAGCGACCAGCTCGTCGTCCTCCTTGGGCGGGTTTTCGAGGAGGCCGAGCGGCTCGGTGGACATCACGGCGCGTCGAAGGTTGTCGACCGAGTAGGGGCGCAGATTGGAGGCCGCGACCGGGCCGTGGAAGGTGACGAGCCCGGTCTCCTGCCGGATCGCGTTCAAGAGCGCCGTGATGTCGCTGTAGCCGACCAGCACCTTCGGGTTCTTCCGGATCAGCTCGAAATCGAGAAGTGGAAGGAGGCGCGGCGTCCCCCACCCTCCGGCGTAACAGAAGATCCCCTTCACCTCCGGATCGGCGAACATCCCGTTGACGTCGGCGGCGCGGTTCGCGTCGGTCCCGGCGAACGAGCCGTAACGGTCGCGGGCGTGTGCGCCGATCTTCACCTTGAAGCCGAGGGCCTCCAGCTGCTCTTTGCCCAGGTCGATCAGGCTCGGAGTGAACTCGAGCGTCGCCGGAAGGATCATCCCCACCGTGTCGCCGGGCGAGAGCTTCGCCGGCTTGAGGATCGGCTTCGGGCCTTTCGCATCCGGGGCCGGTTTCGACACCGGTTTCCGCGCTTCCTTCTCGGCCGCCGCGGCGACGCGCGGAGCGAGACCGGCGAGAGGAAGGGCGGCGAGAAATCCGGCGAGATCGCGGCGGCTCAGCTGGCTCGGCATGGTGCTCGGCTCCTTGGGGGGCGGTTCGCGCGAGATTCTAGCGCCGGCTGCCGGGCCGTATACTCCGGCGCGGCTCGACCCGCGCATGAAACTCCTCGCCGCCATTCTTCTTCCGGTCGTTGTCTGGGTGCCGCTCGGCTGCTCCAAGGGCGAGGAATCCGGCGCGGGCGCAGAAGGCGCCGGGAAGCCGGCACCGTCGATCCTGCTCGTGACGCTCGACACCACGCGCGCCGACGCCGTGGGCTACGAATCGAAGGCTCCCACGACGCCGAACCTCGACGCGCTCGCCGCGCGAGGGCTCCGTTTCTTCCAGGCCTACGCGACGGCGCCGCAGACCTTCCCGTCCCACGGCTCGATGCTCTCCGGGCTCTATCCGAACGAGCACGGCGTGCGCGAAAACGGACGCTCGCTCGCCGTTCCTGCCGATCGCGAGCCGCTCGCCGCGCGGCTCGCGAAGGCTGGCTATCGCACGGCGGCGTTCGTCTCCGGATTCCCGCTCGCGCGTGCTTTCGGGCTCGGCGCGGGCTTCGAGACCTACGACGACGATTTCGGCGCCGGAAAGGCCGAGCGTCCCGCCGCGGCCACCACGGATCGCGCGCTCGCCTTCCTTCGGTCGAACGCGCCGGCCGCCGGCTCGCCGGTCTTTCTCTGGGTCCACTATTACGACCCGCACGATCCGTACGAGCCGCCCGAGCCGTACCGCTCGCGCTACGCCAAGGATCCCTACCTGGGTGAGATCGCCGCGATGGACGAGCAGCTCGGCCGTTTGCTCACCGAGCTCGAGAAGAGCGCGGCACCGACCGGCTGGCGCGCGATCGTCGTCGGCGATCATGGCGAAGGGCGCGGCGAGCACGGCGAGGCGTTCCATGGCCACTTGCTCTACCAGGGGACGATGCGCGTGCCGCTAGTGATCGCGGCGAGCGAGGGCCTTGCACCGGGCGCGCGCGACGAGCCGGTCTCCACCCGAAGAGTCTTCGACACGATCCTCGCCTTCGCCGGGCTTGGGCGGACGGACGCGGGCCTCGCCGCGCCTGCCGCGCCTCGACCGGAGATCGTGCTTGGCGAGGCGATGATGCCGTTCCTCGACTACGGCTGGCAGCCCCAGGCGATGGCGGTCGAGGGCAAGCTCAAGCTGATCCGCTCGGGCGCGACAGAGATCTACGACCTCGCAGCCGATCCGCGTGAGTCGACGAATCTCGCGGGGCGGACCGAGCCGAATCGCGAAGCGGCCGCCGCGTTGTCGGCCTATCTCGCGAAGCTTCCCACCTCGCCGTCGGCCTCCGACGCGAACCTCTCCGATGAGGATCGGAAGCGCCTCGCGAGCCTCGGCTACGTCGCCGGAAGCGAGGCACCCGCGGAGGTTCGGCCCGACGCGCCGAGCCCCAAAGACCGGACCGATCTCTTTCGGGACCTCGACCTCGGCTCCGCGCGCTTCGTCCGCGAGGATTACGCCGGGGCGATCGAGCCGCTCACCCGCGTGGCGGCAAAAGACCCGAACAATCAGACCGCGCGCCTTCGCCTCGCGGTCGCCTGGTCGATCCTCGGAAAGGAATCGAAGGCCGCCGAGCAGTTCGCCGCGGCCCGGCGCCTACGGCCCGATTCTCTCGACCTGCGCGCCTACGAGGGACTCCACCTCCTCCGCTTCGGCCATGACACAGAGGCGGCGCCGCTGCTCGAGAGCGTGCTCGCGGCCGATCCCGACCGCCTCGCCGCGCTCGAAGGGCTCGCCGCGATCCGTGAGCGGGAAGGAAACGTTCCGGAAGCCGCTCGCCTGCTCGAGCGGGTGATCGAAAAGAAAGGGGCGCCGGGCGCGGAGCTTTCGCGTCTGGGTACGCTCAAGATGGCCATGGGCGACACCGCCGGTGCGCTCCTGGCGTTCGAGCGCTCTCGCGAAATCCTGGGGGATCGATTCGCCGAGGATCTCGCGATAGGGGTCTGCTCCATGGATGCCCGGCGTTTCGCCGACGCACGCGACGCCCTCGATCGCGCGATCGCCCGTCTTCCCGCGCGCCACCCCGATCTACCGATGGCGCTGTTCAAAAGAGCCGAGGTTTCCGCTCTTCTGCGTGAGCCCGATCTCCGCGAGCACGTCCGCCGCGCTTGGGACCGGGCGGACGCGATCACCCGGCCGTTGCTCGAACGGGAGACGCTATTCGGCAGACCCGTCGATTGATGGCCTGGTGCATCAAAGTTTCATGATCGCGGTATATTTTTCGGGCCGTTGTCACGAAAACGTGCTGTAACGCACTTTGACCTGTGGGCGCCTCCCGCGACTGGATCGAACTGGGGGTTGAATGCGGCTCGACGGTGCGGCACGAAAAGCTCGCTTCGGCATCGACTATGAGCGGATCGAGAGCGAGCTACGCCTTGCGTTCGCCCAGAACCAGATCCTCTCGCAGAGCTTCCCCCGCGAAGTCGCCGCGGTTCTCGACCTGATTCACGGTCGCCCATTCGAGCCCTCCTTGAACGTCAACGCGGTCAAGCGAGACTGTCGCCTCCGCAACAACAATATTTCGACCCGATTTCGCACATTCGTAGGACTCGGCATCCGAGAGTACATCGAGCAATTGCGACTCGAGGCGGCAAGGCATCTCCTCGAACGTTGCGATATCGACATCTACCTGATTGCACTCGTCGTTGGATATGAGCATCAAGAAACGTTTTGCCGGGCCTTTCATCGTCGCTTTGGAGTTGCTCCCTCGGAGCACCGCGGGCGAATCGCCAACCCCAACGGCTGATCCCCAAGAAGAGATAGCAAGAGATTTCGTCAAGAGCTTGAGTCAACCCAACAGCATCTGACCTCCCTTACTGTACGTTCCAGGCTCAAGAGCAGCAGACAAGTATCCGCGTCTTACCCGCGCGAAACGCCAAGGCGCGTAATCGTTAGATCGCGCCAGCCGGCGGAGCTGCGCACTTTGAAATCCTTTAAGGAAAGGAGGTGACAGAACATGAAGCGATTCGTCGTTCGCGAAGTCGAGACCCTCAAGACCACGGCGGCCTTCTACGGCTGCGACTGTTGCTGCCAGAACCTTGACTGGACCAATCAAACCCTCTCCTGCAACTGGTTGACCTGCTGCTCTCCGGACGCGAGCTAGCAGGACCAAACGTCGATCACCGCCGGACCACGGTCCGGCGGCCTCTCAGTACGGCACTTGCCCTTGGGTGAACGGAGGTCGGGATGAAGATCAAGTTACGGATTCTATCTATGCTCTTCATGGTGACTGCCTCTCAAGGCAAGTGCTTGGAAGGTTCCTGGCGTGGTGAGCTGGTCATGTCGCCTGCCGTGCTCGAGGCGGACGTCTCGGTCGAGCTTCGAATCACCGAACAGGGAGAGACCACCGGGCGTCTCAATTTTCCGATCAGCGGTCCGGCGTGGTATGCGATTGAGAATTTTGCGATGAAGGGCTCCGAGGTATCGTTCAGCGTGCGTGATGAGAGCGGTGTCACCTCGTCGTTTCGGGGCCAGGTCTCCTCGGATGGGAACAAGATCGCGGGCGAGATGTTAGAGGGTAAGAGCTCCTTCGTGTTCACGCTGGAGCGGGAGGTCCTCGGCGCTCGTAAGGACAATGCACCGACGCTTCGTAAGTTGTCGCCAGGAGGCGAAGAGCTGAAGAGCGCCTTCAACTCAGACACCGATCGGCGGCGATTGCTTGTGATCCTCTCTCCCTCGTCTTTCGCCTCCAAGGTCATGCTGAGTCTGATCGAGCGTTACGTTCTCGATCGAAACGCCGATCCGGATCTCCGCCTTTACGTTCTCTGGGAAACTTCAAGCCAGGCTTTCGACTCCGCGATCGAAGGGGCGATCCAGCCGGCAGCCAATCTGGCCCGAGACGGTCGCGTACTTCAGTTTTGGACCCTCGATCGCAGGATCGGAGACCTCTTCCGCTCGAACCTGAACGAAATCGGTAAGGATGCCGGCACATTCCCTTGCTTTGTTTTCTCGCGCGGCAAGCACTGGAGCGAAGCTCCTCCGCCCTCGGATCTCGTACGGCTCGTTTCCAGTCGAGGACCCAAGGCAGTTCCGGAGTCGGATCGCTTCAACGCGGCCGATCTCGCTCGAGACGTCGAGATGCTCCTCGTCGCACAATCCGTGGTCGAGAAGTAGCCAGCAAGCCAAGGGGAAGAGGATGGGATACCTCCAGGCGGACCTCGTCCAGATCTATCCCTTTACCCGACAGCCGGACGGTGACGAGGTCGTCATTGGACGTCCGGATACCGGAACGTTCGTCGCCCTCCCCGTCGAGGCGGTAGAGCTGCTCGATCGCTTGGCAGGAGGGCGAAGCGTCGGCGAGGTCGAGGCCGAGTACGAGCGGCGCCATGGTCTTCGCCCCGCGCTGGCAGACCTCTTGACCGTCTTGGAATCGAAAGGGCTGGTCCGCCCCGCCGCGGGCGTGACCGAAACGGCTCCGGCCGCCACTCTTCTCCCCGCAACTCCAAAGCCGATCCGGTATCACTTCGCGACGATTCCGCAGTCGGTGGCGCGAATCTTCTGGGGCCCGATCGCGTTGAGCTTGTACTTGGGGACGATTGGCTGGGCCTTGTATCTCTTTTTGCGTAATCCGGATCTCATACCGGGCAAGAGTAGTTTGCTGTTCGCCGAGGACAAGACCGCGAAAGTGCTGATCGTCGTGCTGATCTCCTACGCCTCATTGTTCGCCCACGAGTTCTGCCACCTTCTTGCGGCACGAGCGGTAGGAGTCAAATCTCGGTTCGGCATCAGCAATCGACTCTGGGTCCTCGTGGCGGAGACGGACATGACAGGGCTTTGGGCCCAACCCAAGAACCAGCGCTATCTACCGATGTTGGCGGGACCTATTTTCGATGCCTTCTTTGGCTCCCTGATCGTCCTATTGCTCTTCGCAGGTTCGCTCGGACAGATCGCCCTCTCACCGAATCTCGTCGAAGTGGCTCGCGCGACGCTGTTTCTCTGTCTATTCAGAATTCTCTTCCAGTGCTTCTTCTTCGTCCGCACCGACTTCTATTTCGTGCTGACGAACTACTTCGGCTGCAAGAACCTAATGAGCGATACCGAGAACTTCGTCCGGAATCAATTTCGGCGCCTCTTGCGCTTGAAGCCACTCATCGATCAGTCCCATATTCCGGCCCGCGAGCGAACGGTGATCTCCACTTTTTCCTTCCTCTGGCTGGCCGGGCGGGGATTGGCCTTGGCGGCTTTGTTTCTCGTCACCCTTCCGGTCCTTTTCAGCTACATCGCAGGCGCCTTGCGGGCGACGCTGGCCGCAAGCTCAATCGGTGCGTATCGGGTCGCGGACTCGTTACTTGTCGGCGTTGTCAATCTCGCGCCGCTAGCGCTCGGGCTCGGCCTCTGGGTGAGAAGCCTGATCAAAGGGAGAACCGCATGATCACGTACAGGCCGGGAACGCTATTGACACCCACCGCTCGAACGGACGTACCGGCCATCTCCCTCGAAGAACTGCCGGGCGTCTTGGTTCCGAGCCCGGAGGTCACGGTTCTCCGCTGTAATTTCGACGAAGGAGGCCCGTGGGCCGGAGTGCGGGATCTTTTCGGCGGGATTTTCGATGAGATGCGCTCGCGGACACCTCACCTCCTCGAGCGGCATGGCTATGAGCTCGTGCATGTCCTTCCGGAAGCGCGAGACCGGATCGGCCCCTGCAGGATGAATCTGACCGACATCGCATCCGCGGATGAACGGGTTCGGAACTATCCAGCCGATCGTGCGCTGCGAATCGTACATGGGCTGATCGATCTGCTCTCGGCGTTTCGAATTGCACTCAAGCGGGAGCCCTGCCTTCTGGTCTGCCTCGACTTCGAGCGCGGGGGGTTCTTGGCTCGTGGATTCTTCCGCGAGCTGATGCGCCGCCGCGGAGCGCAAGCCGCGATCTCCGTGCTCCTGGCTCCTTCTCCTGGGGAGCGTCCTGACGCCGATGGGTTCGAATGCCCCCGCGAGGAGCTTCCGTTCTCGCTTCTGCCGTCGATCGCTCGAGGGGTCGCTTTCGCTCAGGACGAAGCGTCTCGTCGAGCTCTCGCGATCGAATCTGAGATTTCACCGGATGCCCTCGCGAGCACCGAGCGGTTGGCCGAGCTGATGGGCCTGTGGGAGCTCGCGGAGAACCAAGAGAAGGTCCTGATGTGGAAGTACCACGCGCTCCACACCTACAACACGCTTGGGCTCTACCATGATGCCCTGCGCTATGGGGAACCGATTCGAGCGCGAGTGCGCTCCGGCCAAGTTCAGATTCCTCTGGCGATCCATTGGGGGCTTTTCTTCAAGCTCTTCATGTCCTACCTCGGGACCGGCGACGTCGGTGCCGCGTATCGATTGGCTGAAGAGGACGTCCTCACCGATCACGGTGATCCGCAAGAGGCCCCAATGAGGATCCGGCTGTGCTACCTGATGGCCATGCTCTTCGCCCGGTACATGCCGGAGCGCGACTTGGTGCAGGGTGAGCAACTCCTGGAACGAGGCCTCGAATACCTGGAGCGATCGGGCCTTCCCGAGCACGAGCATTGGTTCCAATACGTTTTCAATCGCAACGGCTTGGCGATGATCCGCAACTTCCAAGGACGGCAGGCCGAAGCGCTTGAGCTTTGTCAGAAGGGCCTTGAGCTGCTCGAGCGACACTTGAGCCCCGAGCAGCACCGACTCCATCGCTCGGTTCTCCTCTATAACATGGCGCAGGTGTACGCCCAGCTCGGTGCCTACGAACAGTCCATCGACCGGTTCTCAGCCGCGATGCGGATGGACCCCAACTATTCCGAGTACTACAACGAGCGCGGTAACGTCTTCCTCAAGCTCGAGCGGTACGCGGAAGCGGAACGCGACTATCGCCAGGCGATCGAATTGAGCCCGCCCTACCACGAGGTCTGGTCGAATCTCGGTCAATGTTTGAGGCTGACCGGACGAATGGCGGAGGCCAAGGAGGCCTACTCTCGAAGCCTCGACCTCCTGCCGATTCAGGAGAAAGTGTGGCTCGGCCGTGCCCAGGCGAGAGAAACTCTCGGCGAGATCGAAGATGCGATTCGCGATTACAGTCGGGCCCTCGAGCTCGATCCGCTCCTGTGGCAGGCTCGCGCGGGTCGAGCGGTTCTCCTCTATGAGCTCGGTCGGCTCCAGGAAAGCCTAGAAGACCTCGATCGCGCGATCGAGATCGCGCCGACCGAGGCCGAGTTGTACCAGAATCGGGCGGTCCTCTTAACCGATCTCGGACGGATCCAGGACGCCAGCCGAGACCTCGTGACCTATCTTGATCTTCGTCCGCAAGCCGAGGATCGCGAAGAGGTCGAGGCACGCATCTCGGCTCAGGATGCGACGGAACGCCCGATGGCCGTGGTGGCCTGACGTCAAACCTCCCCCGGCCACCAATGGGCCGGGGGCAGGTCGCGCATGGTGATCAGGCCGGCGGGCGCCGCGAGCACGCGGGGGATCGCGTTGACCACGATCGAGGCCGTGGCCAGATCGCCGGGGATACCACCCACGACGCGCGACGTGAGCGCTGGAGACCCTGCGATCTCGACCTCGTCGTAGCTTTCCGGAGCCCCGAGATAAGCCTCGAATTCGAGGCGGACGCGGACGGTCTCCCCTTCCTTCCCTAGACCGAGCTGCACCACGCCGCTGCAATCGCCCGCGGCGACCGAGAGCTCCGACGAGACGACCGGCGCCTCGGCGATTTTCGGCCAGATCTCGTCGGTCACGGAATCGAGCTTCCAACCGAACGCACTCGCGAGCATGCCGATCGATTCGGCGAGCCCGACGTGGCGCACGCCGCCGGCCGCGACCTTGGCGTGGAACTCCTCGACGGAAAGCCCGGCGCCAATCTTCTTCTGGAACGGTAGGCGACGCTTCGAGGCGTCCTGGATCCGGCGGACGGTGACGGCGTCCACCCGCTCGCACACGGCGGAGAGCGCGAGCGGCAGCGCGTCCATCGCGAAACCCGGGTTCACGCCCGTGCCAAGCACCGCGCGCTCGGCACGCTTCGCCGCCTCGTCGATCCGCCGCGCGAGCTCCGGCCGCTCCCGCCAGGGAAACGACAGCTCCTCCGTGGTCGAGACGACGGCCACCCCCGCCTCCAGGCAGGCCGCGATCGTCGGCTCGACCCTTTCGAGCGCCGAGCTGGTCGAAACGACCGCGATCTCCGGCCGCATCCGCACGAGCGCTTCGGCGAGGTCGCCCGAAGCGATCGCCCCGATCTCGCGCCCGAGCCCCGCGAGGGTTCCGACATCGCGGTTCGATTTCGCGGGGTCCAGGTCGACCCCACCCACGAGCGCGAACCCCGCCCGCCCCGCCACCTGCCGAGCGATCGATAGCCCGATCGGCCCCAGCCCCACCTGCAAGACACGAATCGGCATTGGAACCCTCTCCTCAAATAGACCGTTTGGATCAGCCGCGAGAGTGTACCCGTTGAGCACGGCTCTCGCTTCCGCGGAGGTCGACGGACCTATCCGTTTCGGTCCGCCGAGGGGTCGCTCGAGGTCGAAAGGCCGAGAGGAAGGAGGCCACGGGTAAGATAGCCGCGTGGAGCCCTTCACCCTGGACGAGTTGACCGAGCTGTCCGGCGAACAGGCGGTCGCCCGTCGGTTCGACGCGTCGAACCTGAGTCGAGCGCGGTGGTTCGTCGTCCTCTACGGACTCACCGCGATCGGCGGCACGATCGCGGCGGCGACCGGCGATCCGAAGCGCCTCGCGATCACCGCGCCCAGCGTCCTGTTCGCCCTGGTCTGGTTCTTCGCCTTGCGGCGTTGGCGGTTGCGCCGTTCCCCGACCGAAGGTGCCGACCGGATCGTCGAGCCGGCGCGAGCGCTGATCGCCCGCCAGCCGCGGGCCTCGGTCGTGGTCCTGCTCGAAGTCGCCCTCCTTTCGACGCTCGGGGCGACGCTCGGCCTGGACGCGCTGATTCCGTTGACGATCATCGTCGGCTATCTGGTGGCTCCGTTCCGCCTACGGCCGGTCGAGCGCCTGCTGATCCACGGCTCGGTCGTGCTCGGCCTTCTCGTCGCGGCGGTGTTCGGCATGCCGTTCGGCGGCAGCCCCGACGATTCGACGCCCACCTTCTTCGCGGTCTCGAGCAATCAGGTCTTCGCGCTCATCGTCGGTCTCGCCGCTTCGCGGCGACGAAGGCGCGAGATCCTCGGCCTGTTCACGGCGGCGCAGACGAGCACGCGGGAACAGCTGCGCATGCGGCAGGAGCTCGACTACGCGCGCGAGATCCAGCTCGCGATGCTCCCGGAAGGCTGCCCCCCGCAAGGATGGCTCGACATCTGCAGCCTGTCGTGTCCGGCGACCGAGGTCGGAGGCGACTATTACGATTACTTCCCGCTCGAAGGGGGAAAGCTCGCGATCGTCGTGGGCGACGTCGCCGGTCACGGCATGGCGAGCGGCCTGCTGCTCGCGGGTGTCCGCAGCTGCCTCACGCTCCTCGCCACGGAGCTCGATCGACCGCTCGAAGTGCTCGGCAAGCTCAACGCGATGGTCCAGCAGACCGCGCGACGCCGCAAGCTCGTGACGCTCGCGATCGTCGTGCTCGACCCAACCCGACGGACCGCGACCGTCGCCAACGCCGGCCACCCGCCGATTCTCCACGCGAGCCGCGCCGGGGTGAACGAGGTCGACCTGCCTTCGCTGCCGCTCGGCACCCAGCTCGACCCGCGCTTCGGCACCCGCGAAGTGACGATCGAGGAGGACGACCTGCTCCTCCTCCATTCCGACGGCCTCTACGAAGGGGAAGACCGACACGGCGAGCCCTATGGCCTCGATCGGCTCGCCGCCTCGCTCGCGCGAATACCGCGCGGAGTCTCGGCCGAGACAGTGCGCGACGCTCTGCTCGCCGACTTCTCAGAGTTCCAGGCTGGCGCCCCCCAGCGCGACGACCTGACGTTCGTCGTCGTGAAGGTCGGGGCCGGATCGCCCGGCGTCGAAGCGGCCTAATCTCGGCCTGGGTAGGACTCAAGAGCCGATCGACACGAATTGCAAGATGGAAAGGGCGCGTCCACGTCCTAGGTACGACGAAAGGAGAATTTCGCCGTGCCTCCCCACGACCACCTGTTCAAATCGCTGTTCCGCGCGTTCTTTCGGGATCTGCTCCTGCTGGTGGACGCCCAGCTCGCTGCTCGGCTTCCAGCCGAGATCGAGGTCGAGTTCCGCGACAAGGAGCTGATTCCGGACTCCCCGGAAGAGGAGCATCGCGTAGTCGACCTGCTCGCCGCCGGCCCTTCCTGGAATTTCCACGTCGAGGAAACGGCAGGGCATGAGGTCGCGGACGAGCCAAGGTTAAGTTCATGGCGCTCACGAAGATCGCCGCTGCACCAATCGACGAGCACCAGAAGCTCCTGCTGGTCAACTGTGTCGAGACCTATCTACCCTTGAAGGGGCGTGACGCCGAGGAGTACGCTTCTCTCGCCGCTGCCCAAGACTCTCCGGAGATCCGAGCGATGCAAATGACCTGGGCTGACAAGATCGAAGCGAAGGGGCTCAAAAAGGGCCTCCGAGAGGGCCGGAAAGAAGGCCGACAGGAAGGCCGAGAAGAAGGGCGAGAAGAGGTTGCGGCCGTTCTGCGCCGAATGCTGATCCGCCAAATCGGCCAGCGGTTCGGCGAAGTGCCTTCAGCCATCCAACAGCGCCTGAACGCACTTCAGTCCGTAGAGAAGCTGAGCACCGTCGCCGATCGGGTGTTCGAGGTCCAGTCGATCGAAGAGCTCGGGCTCGGCGGGTAGCAGCCGCGGCGGAAGTTTTTTCGCCGAGGTGCGGTGATTCTTCCCGAGGGAACGGCAATTCCGCTGGAACGATCTGCGGCATGCCGGCAGCCCCGGCAGGGCCGGCCTTCAAGCCCGCGCGCGCAGGTCGGCGAGAACGTCCTCGATCTGCTCCAAGGCGGCGCGCAGATCGTCGGCGATCTCGGCGGCGAGGAGGTGCGGGTCGGGAAGGTTCGCCGCGTCTTCGAGGCTCTCGTCGCGCAACCAGAAGAGGTCGAGGCTCACCTTGTCGCGCTGGATCAGCTCGTCGTAGCCGTAGCGACGGAACCGCCCCTCGGGGTTCTTTTCGGACCAGGTGGCCTTGCGCTTCGCGCGCTCGCCCGGCTTGAAGCAGGCGACGAACTCGTCGAGATCGGCGCGGATGAGGCGCCGCTCCTTGAGCGTGAAGTGCTTGTTGGTCCGAAGGTCGTAGAACCAGACCTCGCGGGTCCAAGGCTTGTCGCTTCCCGGCTTGCGGTCGAAGAAGAGGACGTTCGCCTTCACCCCCTGCGCGTAGAAGATACCGGTGGGCAGCCGCAGGACGGTGTGGAGCTCCGTGTCGTGGAGCAGCCGGCGGCGGACGGTCTCGCCCGCTCCCCCTTCGAACAGCACGTTGTCGGGAACCACGACCGCGGCGCGTCCGTGGATCTTCAAGACCGATTTGACGTGCTGGACGAAGTTGAGCTGCTTGTTCGAGGTGGTGGTCCAGAAGTCGGGCCGGTTGTAGGCGAGAGACTGGCGATCCGCGTCCCCCTCCTCGTTGATCACGGTGATGCTCGACTTCTTGCCGAACGGCGGGTTGGTGAGCACGACGTCGGCGTGCGCCTCGGGCTCGTTCCGCAAGGCGTCGTCGATCGCAATCGGCGGCTCGCGCTCGTCGTCGGTCGGCCCCACGCCATGGAGGAGCAGGTTCATCGCGCACAGCCGTGCGACGCCGTCGACGAGCTCGACGCCCCGTAGCGCGTCGTAGCGCAGGTGGCTCTTCTGCTTCTTGTCGAGGCTGTAGTTTCCGGCGACGTAGCCGTAAGCCGCGAGCAGAAATCCACCGGTGCCACAAGCCGGATCGACGATCACTTCGCCCGGGCGCGGCTGGATGCAGTCGACGATCGCGTCGATCAACGGGCGCGGTGTGAAGTACTGGCCGGCCCCTCCTTTGACGTCCTGGGCGTTTCGTTCGAGCAGCCCCTCGTAGGCGTCGCCTTTGACGTCGGCGGTCATGGAGAGCCAGTCGTCCTGACCGATCAGGTCGACGATCAGCCGGCGCAGCTTGGCGGGATCCTGGATCTTGTTCTGCGCCTTGCGGAAGATCAGGCCGAGCATCCCCCCTTCGCGCCCGAGCCGGGCGAGCGTCTTCCGGTAGTGGTCTTCGAGCGCGACCCCTTCCATCCGCGGCGCCGCGAGGTCTTTCCAACGGAAGCCTTTGGGGATCGGCTGCGTTTCGCCGGTCAGCCGTTCCCGCTCGTCGGCCATCTTCAGGAAGAGGAGGAAGGTGAGCTGCTCCAGGTAATCCTGGTACGACAAGCCGTCGTCGCGCAGAACCTGGCAGTAGCTCCAGAGTTTTTGGACCAAACGATCGGAGGTTTCGGCCATCGGGAGCGGGAGCTTATCTCGGCTCAGGAATCCAGCGCGTACAGTCCAGGAAGTGACTTCTCAGGCCAGGAAGTGACTTCCCGAGCCAGGAAGTGACTTCCCACAGCCGGAAGTGACTTCCCACAGCCGGAAGTGACTTCCCACAGCCGGAAGTGACTTCCCGAGCCAGGAAGTGACTTCCGAGCTCAGGAAGTGACTTCTCAGCACCACGAAATGACTTCCTACGCCAAGAAGTGACTTCCCAGCCCAGAAAGTGACTTCCCAGCGCAGGAAGTGACTTCCTGGCTCCGAGAACGTGTTTCCGCGGCGGGAAGTCGCTTTGCGGCGCCGGAAGAGTCGGTCGGCCGCGGGAAGTCGCTTCACGCCCCGGAACGCGAAGATCGGGCTCGGCGCTCCGCTTCCGCCCGCGGTTGGCGCCCCGCGCGCCGAGATTGGCTCCTTTGCGCCCCCGACTTCTCTCGCTCCGCGCGAATCCGCGCCAGCAGCTCCGCCGCTGGCTCGTCGTTCGGATCTTGGTCGACGAGCTTCCCTTCGAAGGCCCACTTGAGGATGGATTGGCGAAGGCGGGCGATGTGGGCAACCGCCTCCAGCAGATTTGCCTCGGCTCCCTCAGCCACTGATTCCAGGCGAGCCAACTCGGTGACGATTCGAGCTTGTTCGGCCATAGGTGGAAGAGGCAGCACGAAGGAGCAAGCGGAGCCTAGACTCACGTTGTGTTGCCCTGCGCTCGATGCCGCATCTCGCATGAGCTGAGAACGTACCGGCTCAGAATGCCAAGCGCGAGCAAACCACTCAGCTGAGGCATCCACTAATACGAGCCTGAGTCGAATTAAGTAGGAAGCGAAATGGCATGCCTCCCGTAAATCAGCGCCTACCAATGCGCCGCGGCCGATAAGCTCCTTGCTACCGTTAGTCCGAATAAAGAGAAAATCACCCGCACCAACTTCCCCTTCATCTGACAGTTGTTCGGCATCTGTGGCGTACTTCAAGTCCGCGAGGTCAATCCTTTGGTTCCGGATGTTCGGAATTCGAAGCACTACAGGCCCTTGGCCTTCGAGGCTGCACTTCTGTGAGGTTCCATACCCTGCATTCCAAAATAGAGCCTCCACCGTCGTCCAGCACCACCCCTCCGGCAAATCCGGCAGCCCGCTCAAATCCGGCCCCACCGGCTCCTCGTATCGGGCCTTCCATCGATCGTCCTTCGGAACGATCCCCTTCGCCTTCATCTTCGCCAGCTCGGCTTTTTCCCATCGGAGCTTTCGTTCGGCGAGGATTCTCGCGAGCAGCACCGACGCCGGCTCGTACTCTCGTCCTTCCTGACGCGCCAGCTCCGCCTCGGTGATAACGAGGCGGCCTTCGACGGCCGCTTTGAGAACCGAGGCGCGGTAGCGCCTCAGATTCGCTTGGGCGCGGAGGAGGGCTTGCTCGGCGACGTCGAGGCGGGTGAGGTAGGAGTCCAAGACATCTACGATTCGGCGCTGTTCGCTTGAAGGCGCAAGGGGTAAGCAGTGATCGGACAGTTGGCCCTTCGAGAGACCGGGAATATCCCCCACGGCCTTCTTGACGATCTCGTGAATCGTCCAACGGAGTCCGTGCTCGAGATATCGAGGCGAGATCTCTCCGAGCGGAGAGAAGGCGTAGATATCACGGCCGATCGCCGCGCGAGTTCCCGGGAAAACCGTTCCTACGCCTGCGCCCTTGACTGTAATGAAGATCGACCCATCAGGCGCTACGCGCCTCGCATCTGATGTCCACTTCGTGAGATGGACGCGCGCCCCGTCCCACTGCTCAGGACCCGACACATACGGAACGCCAATCCCGATGGAATTAACTGTTGAAGTCGTCGGGGACTGACCACAGTGAAAATCACCCACCTCGCTAAGTCTAGCCAACACCCATGTATTGGGTAATTCCTTCCTCACGCCGCCAACACCTCATTCAACTCCCGCATCACCTCACCCAACTCCTCTCCGAAAACCTGCCGCGCCTTGCCCAGCCCACCCTCGCCGACGAAGGGCGTATAGGAAAAATCGTCCATCTCGACCGCGAGGCTCGTTCCGATGTGGTCGCGCATCATCTCCAGCCACTTCCGCTGGCTCTCCGTAAAGCTCCGCCCCGCCGTCTCCTGCTGTTGCAGCCAGACCCGGAACCGTCGCTCCACGCGCTCCGGGAACGGCACCAGCTCCTCGTCCTGGTGCAGCGCGAAGCGGACCAGCGACACCACGTCCGTCAACAGCCGCTTCGACGACGCGCCGCGCACGCGATCCTGTTCGAGCACCGAATAGGCGCGCCAGAGGCGCTCCGGCGTCCAGGAGCGCGGGGGCGATCCGATCGCATTTGCGAGGCTTTGAATGTCGTCGAAACGGAGCCGGTGCCGGTACTCGACCGAATAGAAAAACTGGAGCGCCTCGATCTCATCCTGGTTCTCCGCGAGGAACGACTCGAAATCCTGGACCAGCGCGCGCGCCCGGTCCTTCGCTTCGGGAGAAGCGCCCGCCTCGAGCAGCTCGTCGCGGCTTACCGCGTCCACCATCTGATCGAGATCCTTTCGCGCTTCGACGATCGCCTTTCGCAGCAGGGGCCGCGTCGCGAGCGGCTGGGCCGCCTCGCGCGCCAGACGCGCCGCCGCCGCTTCGACCGCTTCTTCCGGAGGATCCTCCTCGGCCGAGAGGCGAAGGTCCGCGCGCGCCGCCTCGATCGCCGCGTCGTCGTCCTGGGCGCGGATCATCTCGCCCGCGATCTCCGCGAGCGTTGCTCCTCCGGCGAGCTCCCGAAGCCGCTCCCGCGCCGCCGGATCGCGCCTCGCCGAAAGCTCACGATCGAGCCGAAGCAGCCGGGCCGCAACGCTCGAATGGACGTCTTCGTCGCGCGTGCCGAGGGCGATCTGCTCGAGCAGCGAAGCGAGGCTCACCAGGCGTTTGCGTTCGAGCGGGCGCGAATCGGAGAGTTCGGCCTCGCAGACTCCGACGCAATCGATCAGCAGGAAATGGCTCTTCTCCTGCGCCGACGGCGTCACCCCTTGAAGCTCGTCCGGCTGGATCGTCCGCACGCCGCGCCCTTTCATCTGCTCGAAAAAGACCCGGCTATGGACAGCGCGGAGAAACATCACGATCTCGATCGGGCGAATGTCGGTGCCGGTCGCCACGAGATCCACCGTCACCGCGATGCGGGGATAAAAGGCCGTGCGGAACTCCTGGATCAGATCCTTCGGCTTCTTGCCCGTCGTCTTGTAGGTGATCTTCTGGCAGAACTCGTCGCCCTGGCCGAACTCCTGGCGAAACGCGTCCACGATGTCCTCGGCGTGGCGGTCGTCCTTGGCGTAGATCAACGTCTTCGGCACCTCGCGGCGGCCGGGGAAGATCTCCGTCGGCAGCCGGTCGCGGAAGGTGCGGGCGATCAGGCGGATTTGGTCCGGCGCATAGACCGTGCGGTCGAGGTCGCCGCCCGTGTAGGCGACCGGCTGGTCGGGGCGAATCCAACGCGTCGTCCCCTGCGCGCGATTGCGAAGACCGAGGGTCGGCTCGAAGCTCGCCTCGATCGTTCCGCCCTGTTCGGTGATCTTCGTGCGGATGCGGTAGACGTCGAACGGCACGTTCACGCCGTCGGCCACGGCGCGCTCGTGGGTGTACTGCATCACCACATTCTGCTCGAAGAAGCCGTAGGTGTGGGCGGCCGGAGTCGCGGTGAGGCCGATCAGATAGGCGTCGAAATATTCGAGCACCTGGCGCCAGACCGAATAGATCGACCGGTGACACTCGTCGATGAAAATCACGTCGAAAAACTCCGGCGGGATCTTCGGATTGTAGACCACCGGCAGCGCCTCGGCCGCGGCGGTTCCCGCGCGGTCGAACTGAGAACCCTCTTCCTCCTCCGGGTCGAGATAGGGCTCGCCCTTGAGAATCGAGTAGAGCCTCTGGACCGTCGTGATGACGATCTTGCTCGCCGAGCCGATCGAGCTTCCGGCGAGGCGCTGGACGTTGTACAGCTCGGTGAGCTTGCGATGGTCGTCCGGCGTCTCGTAGCTCGAGAAGGCGGTCTCGGCCTGCTCGCCCAGGTTCGTGCGATCGACCAGGAAGAGGACGCGCCGGGCGCCGCCGTGCTTGATCAGCCGATACGCCGCGGTAATCGCGGCGATCGTCTTGCCGCTGCCGGTCGCCATTTGAATCAGCGCACGGGGGCGGTTCTCGCGGAGCGACGTCTCCAGGCCGAGGATCGCCTCGCGCTGGTTCGGCCAGAGACCCGGAAGGTCGGCTTCCGGCAGCGCGCGAAGGCGGCTTCGGAGCGAGCCGGGCACCGGACGACCGGAGCTTCGGGAGTCCCGGTCGAAGACCATGTCCCGTGCCGGGTCGACGGGCGGATCGACCAGCCATTCGGCGAGCGTTTCGGGCCGGTGGATCTGGAAGATCGACCGACTTTTCGGCACCGGATCGAGCAGGTTGGTAAACGCGGTGAGAGCGCCGGTGGAACGGTAGAGGAACGGTAGCGGATCGACCGGCGCCGTCATGAAAGTGGGAATTCCAGCGGCATACAGCCGGGTCTGCGGTTCGGCGCCCGAGAGGGCGTGCCCCTCCGGTTTTGCTTCCAGCACGCCCACCGGGCGCTCGTCGACGAAGAGCAGATAGTCCACCCGACCGTGCCCTGAGCGCAGCGGCAGCTCGCGAACGGCAACACCTTGCGCCTTTTGGAGGTTGATCTCGTCCCGGCTCTGCACCACCCAGCCGGACTCGGCGAGGGCGGCGTCAATGCGCAAACGGGCGCGCTGCTCGGGGGTGAGAGAGGTGCTCATGAGCCCGCCGCGATTCTCCTCGCCTGACTTCAGGTTCGAAAGGATTGTCGCACCATCCCGGCGGGATCGCCTACTTGTTGATCCGCCCCCGGCACCCCGGCGCGCCGCAGGTGCAGCGCTTGGTGTCGGGATGCCAGGTCGCCTGATAGTCGAGAAGGATCTCCTCGCCTGTTTCGATGTCGCGCAGCGCGAAGAACAGGATGTGGCCGGCGACGATCTTCAGGTAGCAGTTCGGCACGCAGGAGTGGTTCATGTAGTGGGTGCCGTTGCCGCCACGGCTGCCGTCGAGTGCCCAGTAGGCATCGATCGCGCAGATCCGATGTTTCCTGCGCTTTTTGACCCGCCGGGCGATCTCGGCCCGCGAAATCCGCTCGCCGGTGTACTCGGCGATCTTCTTTCGGTGAGGGAAGAACTGAGTCGCAAAGCAGCCTAGGCCGTCGATCGGCGAAGGGAGGACGGCGAGGCCGGGGGCGAGTCGGAGAGACATCGCCCGGCTAGTCGAGGAACTCCACCGCGTTCGGCAGCTCGTCCACGTCGTCGTCTCGGCGCGGGAAGTGGGTCGCGAGCTCGGCAGAGAGACGTTCGAGCGCGCCGACGATCCCCCCGGTGAAGTCTCCCGACCGGAAGCGGCCGGAGATCTCCGCGGCGACCTCGTCCCAGAAGCCCGGGTGGACCTTTTCGTGGATCCCGGCATCGCCGATCACCGCGAAGCGGCGACGCGAGGGAACGACGAACAGCAGGACGCCGTTGCGCTCCGCCGTCGCCCGCATGCCGAGCTTGTCGAACGTGGCCTCGGCAACGGCTCGGACGTCGCCCCAGAAGAGGGGCGAGACGGCGACGCGGACCTCCCCGGAGGTGATCGACTCGGCTGTCTCGATCGCCTGCTCGACGCGGTGTCTGTCGATCGCTCGGTACAGCGCTCGCCGGGTGAGGATCATCGGATCACCTCCATCACCACGATCCCGTGGCGCCGCCGCCACCGCCGCGCCCTCCGCCACCGCTCCAGCCGCCTCCTCCGCCTCCGCGCCCCCCACCCCCACCTCCCGACGATCCGGAGAGGATCTGGAGCAGGAGCCAGAACGCGAGTTGCGGGTGGGTGATGACGAAGATCAGGATGCCGATCGCGATCAGCGTGTAAAGGATCTTCTGGCCGAGCGAGAGCGGCTCGCTCTCCCGCTGGACCGCCGGGCGCTCGGGTGTGGCGGAGCCGTCGTCCGCCCCGGAGGCGAGCCCTCCCGCGGCTCCCGCTCCCCCTTCGATCGCCGCGATCAGGCCCGCGACGCCTTCGGCGATCGCGCCGTCCCGGTCGCCCGCGCGGATCTTGGGGAGGATCCGGTCCTGGATGATCCGGTTGGCGACGATGTCGGGGACCCGCTCTTCGAGACCGTAGCCGACCTCGACGCGCACCTTGCGATCGTCGGAAAAGACGAACAGGACGAGGCCGTCGTCGATCCCTTTTCGCCCCACCTTCCAGGCGGTGAAGGTGCGGATCGTCCAATCCTCGACCGCGTCGTCGCCGACCGTCGAGCCGATCCAAACCAGCACCTGATGGCCGGTGCTCCGCTCGTAGCTTTCGAGCTGGGCGTCGATCCGGCCGCGGGTATCTGGAGAGAGGAAGCCGACCCCGTCGGTGACCCAACGGCTCGGGGCGGGAGGGGTCGGAACCTCGGCCGCGAAGGCAGGGCGCGTGGCGACCGCCGAAACCCCGATCCCGAGCGCCGCAAGGAGGCAGATCGCGAGGATCGCGAGCGAGAAGATCCCCGGCCGCGAGCTGCGCGCCGAGATCCGACCGTTACGGCGAGGGCGTCCGTTCATCCGCCCGAGAGCCTACATCGCGCGCCGGTAGCGGCCGAACGATCCGGTGGCGAGAAGGCCGCAGACCACCGCGAACGCGAGGAGCAGCGCGAGGCGCGTCGCGAGCTCGTGCGGCGCGGCCCCTTCGAATCCGTCGCGCGCGGCGACGATCGCCCAGTTGACCGGGTTCACGTTCGCCGCCTGCTGCACCCAACCGGGCATCAGGTTCGCGGACATGAGCATCGAAGAGGTGAACGTGGCGGGCAGGATGACGAAATTCATGATCGCGATCACCGTCTCCTGACGCCGCGCGAGGAGCGCCATCGCGTTCGAGAAAGCCGCGACGGCGGCGCCGAGGAGCGCCGCGGACAGCATGACCAGGAGGATGCCGACCGCCCCGCCTTTCGCCTTGGCACCGAGGAGCATCGAGACGCCGACGATGAGTCCGGCTTGCAGGAAGACCTGCACGCCGGAGTTGAGCAGCCGGGCGGCGATGATCGAACCGCGGGCGGCCGGGGTCGCGAGCAGCCGGTCGAGCACGCCGCGCTCGATGTCGGCGAGCATGCCGAGGCCGGAGTGGGCGGCGCCGAACAGCGCGGTCATGATCGCGACACCCGGCGCCAGGAACTGAACGTAGGACGTGGCGCCGAAGCCGGGGATCTCCACCACCGAGCGGAACAAGGCACCGAACATCGCAACCCAGAGGATCGGCTGGGCGACCGAAAGGATGACGAACACGGGCATGCGCGCGGTCGCGCGAACCAGTCGCAGGAAGAGGATGACGGTGTCGCGGAGGAAGTCCATGCGTCAGCTCTCCTGGTAGGCGTGGCCGGTGGCGTTCAGGTAGACGTCGTCGAGCGACGGGCGGGTGAGCGAGGCGCCCGAGACGACGATCCCGCCGCGCTCCAGCGCGGCCAGCAGGACGGGCAGGTCGTGCGCGCCGTCCCGCACGTGGGCGTAGACGCGCCCCGCGCGCTCGGCGTCGGCCAATGCGCCGGTGACTCCCGGAAGGGTCGCGACGAGATCGCGCGCTTCCGCGCTCTTTCCCGGCTCGACGAGCTGGAGCGAAATTCGGTCCCCGGCGAGTTGCGACTTCAGGCCGTCGGGCGTCCCTTCGGCCACGACCCGCCCTCGGTCCACGATCGCCAGCCGGTCGGCGAGCTGATCCGCCTCTTCGAGGTAGTGGGTGGTGAGGAGGAGGGTGAGGCCTCCGGTGGCGAGACGGCGGACCTCGCGCCAGAGGACCGAGCGGCTTTCCGGATCGAGGCCGGTGGTCGGCTCGTCGAGGAAGAGCACCTTCGGCCGGTGGATCAGCCCCATCGCCACGTCGAGTCGGCGCTTCATGCCGCCCGAATAGGTGCGGGTCGCGCGATGCGCCGCCTCCGTCAAGGCGAACAGCTCGAGCAGCTCGTCGACGCGGCGCCGGAGCTCGGGCGCTGGGATGCGAAACAGCTTTCCCTGGAGCTCCAGGTTCTCCCGGCCGGTGGCCGCGAAATCGACTCCCGACGCCTGGGCAACGCAACCGATCCGGCGGCGCACCTCGCGCGCGTCTCGGACCACGTCGAAGCCGAACACGGAACCGGTGCCGCCGGTCGGCTCGGAAAGCGTGGTGAGGATCTTCACCGCGGTCGACTTGCCGGCGCCGTTCGGGCCGAGCAGGCCGAACACCTCGCCCTCGCGCACGGAGAATGAGAGACCGCGGAGGGCTTCGACGCCACCCCGGTAGGTCTTCTTCAGATCGCGGGCCTCGATCGCGGCCACGGCGGTAGCGCGAGGAACCTCGTTCGCGCTCGGCGCGGCGGTTTCGACGGATGTCATGGAGTTCCCTCGGAAACGGGGCTCACCCTCGATCCGAGGGAGAAGTCCGAAGGGGAAGTCTACGGGAAAACGTGCGGCGCGCGCGCGAAGATCGCTTCAGACCCGGTCGAGGGCGGGGCTCGAACTGCGGCGCGCCAGGCGATGGAAAATGAGGGCGAAGGCGGGAAGCGCCGCCATCCCGGCGCCCACGGCGAAGGTGATCCGCATCCCCACCGCCACCGCCTCGGGCGCCGCGTTCGCGACGTCGGGCGCACCGGAGCCGGCGGCGAAAACCGCACCGAGCAGGGAAGCGCCGGTCACCAGCCCGAGATGGCGCGAAAGATTGAGCAGACCGGAGACCACCCCTTTCCGTCCCGCACCGATCGTCGACATCACCGCCGTGTTATTAGCGGTCTGGAACAGCGCGTACCCGGCGGTGAGCAGAGCGATCGAAACGACGTAGCCGGCAACTCCCGCGGCCGTGGGCAGCACCGCAAGCAGCAGGGCGCCGGCGGTCACCCCGAGGAGCCCCGCGAGGATCCAAGGAGGAGCGCCCGAGCGGTCGACGAGGCGGCCGGCGGGGAGCCCCACGAGCGCCGCGACCGCCGGGCCGACCGAGAGGATCAGGCCGGTCCAAGCCGGATCGAGGCCGAGCGCCCGAGTAAGGTAGAACGGTCCGACGACCAGCGTCGCCATGATCACCGTCGAGACGAGGGCGCTCATCGCGAGATTCCCGAGCAAGCCGGGCTCGCGGATCACCTCCTTGCGGATCAACGGCGTCCTCACCCGCGCCTCCGTGGCGACGAAGAGACCGACAAGCCCCGCGGCGCCCACGAGCAGCGCGACGTTCGCCGGGCCCCAGTGCCCCCGACCGAGGGTCATCGCCAGCGAGTAGGCCGACAACGCCGCGGCGAGGAGAATCGTTCCCAGAACGTCGAAGCTACCTCGGTCGCCGCGAGCGCTTTGGACAGGCTCCGGCTCGGCGGAGTCTGCGTGGAGATGGCGCGCGGTCAACCACAGGGCGACGAGGCCGAGCGGCACCTGGACGAGGAACGGCGCCCGCCAACCGAGCCAGGCGATCAGTGCCCCGCCGAGCGAAGGGCCGAGGGCGGTGCCGATCGCCGACGTCGTGCCGAGTAAGCCGAGCGCCGCACCAGTCCGCTCCGCGGAGACCGTACCGCCGGCCAATGCGAGGGTGAGCGCCATCATGAGCGCCGCTCCAAGCCCCTGGGCCGCGCGGGCGGCGATCAGCAGTCCCAGCGAGGTGGCCGCGCCGCACAAAGCCGAGGCAACTGTGAAAAGCGCGATGCCGACGAGGAGCATCCGCCTTCGCCCCCAGAGGTCGCCGAGCCGTCCGGCGACGACGATCAGGCTGGTGATCGCGAGAAGGTATGAGACGACGATCCATTGCACGTGCCCGAAAGGGGCGCCGAACGCCCGGGCGAGCGCCGGCAGACCCACATTGGCGATGCTGCTGCCGAGGGAAGAGAGAAGCGTGGAGAGAGAAAGGGCACCCAGCGCGAAGCGCGCCGTGGAAGGCTCAAGCGCTCCCCGCTTCGCAAGGGCGGGCACCGCGCCGCCCGGCCACCGAGGGGAGGTCCTCGCGGGGGCGGCCCCGCGACCCGGTTCGATTTCGGCTCCGATCATTTCGACTCCTCCGTTCCAAGTCTCACGAGACAGAGGGTAGGGCCGGTTCCCGAGCGGCGGAAGGCGCGTCGTCCGCACTCCAACCGTGCACGGCGCGCTAGCCCGAACTTCACACCGGTTTTCTGCTGCGGCGGAAAATCTGCCGGCGCCTGCTGCGTTGCGCTCGTTCGGACTCCTCGACGGAGGGGCAACTACGCCTTCGTCGTCCTCCCTTCGCGCGCCTTGCATTCACCGGCATCTCTTCCGCCTCGCAACGAAACCCGGTGAGAAATTCGGGCTAGGTCTGGGTCGCGTTCGGCGATAGCGTCGCTTCATGGCGATGCCCGATCTCAACCTTCTGGTCACTCTCGACGTCCTGCTCGCCGAAGGAAACGTCGCCCGCGCCGCGCGCCGCTTGCACTTGAGCCCGTCGGCGATGAGCAGGGCCCTGGCACGCCTGCGCAAGGCGACGGGCGATCCGCTGCTGGTTCGAGCCGGGCGGGGCCTCGTCCCCACCCCGCGCGCCGACGAGCTCCGCGAGCGTGTCCGCGCGCTCGTCGACGAAGGAGCCGCGGTCCTCCGGCCCGAAACACTGATGAATCCTCGGGAGCTGGAGCGCACCTTCACGCTGCGGGCTCAAGAAGGCTTCGTCGAGAACTTCGGGCCGGCGCTCCTCGCTCGCCTCGAGGCGGAGGCCCCGGGGGTGCGCCTGCGCTTCGCGCCGAAACCGGACAAGGAGAGCGCCCTATTGCGGGAAGGCTCGGTCGACCTCGAGACGGGCGTCCTCGGACCGTCGGCGGCGCCCGAGCTTCGCGTCGGATTCCTCTTTCGCGATCGGTTCGTCGGCGTCGTCCGCACCGGCCACCCGCTGGTATCCGACGGAGGGGCCGAGATCACCGTGGAGCGGTACGCCGCCGGCCGCCACGTCGCCGCCTCACGGCGCGATAACGAGCGCGGACCGATCGACGTCGCGCTCGAAGCCGCGGGAGCCGAACGGAAGATCGCGACGATCGTGGCCAGCAATTCGACCGCCGTGGCACTTGCGCGCGGGACGGACCTCATCGCGACCGTACCCGAACGCCACACAGGGACGCAGCGGGAGGGGATGCACACCTTTCCCCTTCCGTTCCCGGTGCCCGAGATCACCCTTTCGCTGTTCTGGCACCCGAGGCTCGACGCCGACCCCGCCCACCGCTGGCTTCGCGATCGCGTCCGAGAAGTCTGCGGAAGCGCGCCCTGAGCACCGGGCAGCCCAAGGCTGCCGCCGATTCAATCGTCGTCCGGCAGCAGGCTTCCCGGGATACGTGTGAAGCTGTTGGTGGAGCGCGGAGGGGAGAGCGAGCCCGGAACGGGCGTCGGGCCTGGAGCGATCGGCCCGGGATCGACCTGGCGCGGAGCGCGCGGGATCTGAACGATCGGCGCCGGCACGTAGACCACCGGCCAGCCGTAGGTGACGTACACAGGCGCCGCGACGGTTTCGCGCTCCGCCCTCTGCTTCTCGAGGGTCGCGTTCAGCAGTGACAGCTCCAGCTGGCGGGTGAGGCGGTCGCGCGCTTCGGTCTCACGGGCGGCATCCCTGCGGATTCGCGCTTCGTTCGCCACCCGGATGCGCTCCTGATACTCCTGGGCCGAGACCCAGCGCGCGCCGTCGTGGACGAACCCCTTCCGATGCATCGACTCCTCGTACGGGATCCACCGGCCGAGGTCGGCGTCGAGCACGTAATCGAGTCGGCGCATCAGCGGGGTCAGGCCGGCGAGCTTCGGATCGAGCCGAGCGGCCTGGAGGGTCGCCTCCCTCATCCCCGACGTCAGTCCTTGACCCTCCGCCCAGAGCGCGAGGCCCAACCAAGCCGAGGCGCTCGGCGCCTTGCCGAGGGCGGCCTTACGCTCGACGTACTCGCCGAAAACGGACGTCTCCCGGTCGATCCGCAGGACCTGCGAACGCGCGAGAGCCAACTCGCCGCCGGGCATCTTGACCCGAACCTGATCGCCGTCTTCGGTCGCGATGACGTCGCGAAACGATTTGCCGTTCTTGAGGTAGACGTCGTCCGCGTGGGCGGCCCGGGACGCCAGGCCGAGAAGGAGGAGGGGAAGGCCGAAAAAGAGAAGCGTGCGTCGCATGGCGAGGCCTCCAAACGCTTTACGAATCCTACCATCGATCGGAGTCTGTTAGCCTTGGCCTTGGGATGAGCTCCAGCGCAAACGACGCACTCCTCGGCCGCCTCGCGATCCACTACAAGCTCGCGAACGAGGAGCAGATCCAGGCGGCCCGTCGGCACCAGGAAACCCATGGCAGCGACCTCGGCGGAGCCCTGCTCGCCCTGGGCCTGCTCACTCCGCAGCGTTTGGCCCAGCTCGAGGTGGCTCGTGCCGAGGTGCAGAAGCGGCAGGCCAGCGCCCCGTCGCACTCCACGCCAGCGGGTGCCCCGCCTGCGGCCGCTCCGGTGGCCTCGGCTCCGCCCGCTTCGACGTCGGCGGCAAATGCCGCCGCCGTTCCCGCGGTCTCCGGACCGGTCGCGATCCCAGCGTCCCCCCCGGCCCCGCTTCCAGCGCTCGAGCCGGCGGCGAGGCCCCCGCAAGCGGCTCCCCCGCCGGCCCCGGCTCTTTCGATTGCGCCACCGAGCCTCGCGCAGAGCCAACCGGCGCCTGCCGCCGCGCGCGTTCCTGCTCAACCGGGCGCTGCAGCCACCCGCGAGCCGCGAGCCGCCGCCCGGCTCGACCGCATCCTCGCGTTCGCGCTCGACCACGGAGCGAGCGACATTCATTTCCATAGCGCCGCGCCGATCCGCTACCGCCGCCACGGCCGGATGATCGAGACCGAGGGGCAGCCGGTCGACCCCACGCTCGCCGCCGCGGCGATCGACGAGATCCTTTCTCCGGCAGAGCGCGAGACGTTGAAGCAGACCGGTCAGGTCGATCTCGCGTACGACGCCCCCGGGCTCGGCCGGTTCCGCACGAACGTCTATCGCCAGGCGCGCGGCACCGACGCCGTCTTCCGGGCGATCTCCCCGGAGCCGCCGACGCTCGAATCGCTCGGCCTGCCCGCCTCGCTCAGCAAGCTCGCCGATTACCATCAGGGGCTGGTGTTGGTCACCGGCCCGGCGGGGTGCGGCAAATCGGCGACGCTCGCGGCCCTGGTCCATCAGATCAACGCCTCGCGGCGCGACCACATCATCACGATCGAGGACCCGATCGAGGTCCTTCATCCCTCGCTCTCCTGCGTAGTGAACCAGCGCCAGGTGGGGGACCACACGAAATCGTTCTCGCGCGCCCTGCGCGCCGCCTTGCGCGAGGATCCGGATGTGATCGCGATCGGCGAGCTGCGCGACCTCGAGACCATCTCGCTCGCGATCACCGCCGCGGAGACGGGCCATCTCGTGCTCGCCACCCTTCATACGTCGAGCGCGATCCGGACGATCAACCGAATTCTTGGCGTCTTCCCGCCGAACCAGCAGGAGCAGATCCGCACCATGCTCTCGGAGTCGTTGCGGGCCGTGATCTCGCAGCGTCTGGTCGCCCGCGCGGACGGCAACGGCCGGGTCGCGGCGCTCGAGGTGCTGATCGCGACCAAAGCGGTCGGCAACCTGGTTCGCGAGAACAAGACGTTCCAGCTGAAATCGGTGCTCCAGACCGGCAGCAGCCACGGCATGTTCCTGCTCGACGCCTCGCTCGCCGAGCTCGTCAAGTCGGGCACGGTGACCAAGGAAGAGGCGCTTCGTTTCGTCGAGGAGCCCACGAAGTTCATGCTGCCTCCGCCGCCCGCGATGCCCGAGGGAGCCCGCTGATGGCGCGCCTTCACCAGCTCTTCCATCGGCTGCGCGACAGCGGCGGCTCCGACCTCCATCTCGCGGCGGGGCTCGAGCCGCGCCTCCGAATTCACGGCTCGCTCCAGTCGGTCGAGGATTGGCCGGTTCTGGATCACGCGGCGCTCCTGTCGCTGCTGCGCGAGATCGCGACCGATCCGCAATGGCAGACCTACGAGGAGACCGGCGACCTCGATTTCGCCTACGGCCTCGAAGGGATCGCCCGTTTCCGCGCGAACTTCCTCACCCAGGAAAACGGCGCGGCCGCGGTCTTTCGCATCATCCCCGAGGAGATTGTCTCGCTCGAGAAGCTCAACCTGCCTCCGGCGATCGAGGGACTCGCCCACCTACATCAAGGGCTCGTCCTGGTGACCGGGCCGACCGGATCGGGCAAGTCGACGACTCTCGCCGCGATCATCGACAAGATCAACTCGACCTACGCCAAGCACGTGGTGACGATCGAGGACCCGATCGAGTTCGTGCACAAGAACCGCCGCTGCCTCTTCTCCCAGCGCGAGGTGGGAACCGACACCGAGAGCTTCGCCTCGGCGCTCCGCTCCGCGATTCGCCAGGACGCCGACGTGGTGCTGGTGGGCGAGATGCGCGACCTGGAGACCATCGCTCTGGCGATCACCGCGGCCGAGATGGGCTCGCTCGTCTTCGGCACGCTCCATACCAACGGCGCCGCCAACACGATCGACCGGCTGATCGACGCCTTTCCGGCCGACGAGCAGGCGCAGGTGCGGACCACGCTCTCCGAATCGCTCGCGGCCGTCGTTTCCCAGCTCCTCTTGAAGACCGCCGACGGCAAGGGCCGGGTCGCCGTGAACGAGATCCTGTTGAAGACCCCCGGGCTGCCGAACATCATCCGCGAGGGAAACACGCCGATGATCGCGACGATCATCCAGGCCGGGCGCGCCCAAGGCATGCAGCGGATGGACGATGCGCTGGCCGCGCTCGTACAGCAGAAGCGAATCACCCCCCGCGACGCTTACATGAAGGCGGGGGACAAACAACGCTTCGAGCAGATGATCGAGGACGACTGAGGGAACAGCCGACATGATGCGTAGCGGGCACCTGCTCCTCCTGGTGGCCTTGGCCGCCTGCACCACCTCGAGTCCGCCGCCGGCCGCGACGAGCGCGGAGCTCCGGCCCGCGGCCGAAAGCTCTGCTTCCCTCTTCGAATTTCGGACCGGCTTCTGGGTGAGCCTCCACCATCACCTGCGCGGCGAGGCTCGCAGGCTGCCCGGGGCGCTCGAAGGCAAGTTCGTGCGCCGACCCGATCCCTCGACGCTGCCGGCCGACGAGCGGGCCGCCTGGGAATCGGCGCTCGCCGTCTATGCGCGAACCATGGCGCCTCGAGATCTGCTGTTCGACGAGGACCTGGTGAAGATCAAGAACGCCCTCGCCGAGGTCGATCCGCAATCGAATCTTTCAGCCGTCCGGGACCGGCTCGACGCCGACTCCCTGGAAGCGCTGGAGCGGGCGGCTCCCATCTACCGGTCGCGGATCTGGCCCGAGCACGAGCGGACCGCGAAGACTTGGATCAACGACATGGCGCCGCTCGTCGCACGGTACGGGCCGGCGATCGCGAACCGGCTGGCGTCGCTCTACGAAGAGACATGGACGGCGCCGATCCCGGTCGAAGTCCTCCCGGAGGCGGGCGCCGTGGGCGCCTACACGACGGTCCCTCCAACCCGCGTCTCGATTTCCGCCTACGACCCGGGGCTCGTGGGTTTCCCGGGACTGGAGATTCTGTTCCACGAAACCTCTCACGCCTGGAGCGGCTCGCTGCGAAACCCGCTCGCCCGCGAAGCCGCGCGCCGCAGGATGAGCCTCCCGGACACCCTTTCGCACGCGGTGCTGTTCTACGTCGCCGGCGAGGTCGTGCGCGCGGAGCTCGAAAGGGCAGGCAAGCCCGGGTACGTCCTCTATGTCGACGCCAACCATCTTTGGTCTCGCGAGTGGGAAGGCCTGCGCGATCCGATCGCCGCGGCGTGCGATCCCTGGCTGCGCGGCGAGAGGACGCGGGAGGAAGCCCTGTCCGCCCTCGTGGAAGCGGTCGGAAAGCCGAGCTCCGCGGGGAGCTGAGGGGCATGTACGCCTCGGCCCTGGCGCGGCCCTTGTCCTTTTCGAGCGAGTCCGCTGCTCCACGAACGGCCCGCAGAGGGATCTCGCCGGCTCGGTCCGCGGGGCCGTCGCTCGAATCCGCGACGCGGCTCGGACATCGGTTCGAGGCTCTCGCGGCGGCGCCTCCGATCCAACGCGCGCTCGACCCGAAGAAGCTCGCCGGGCTTCCCCACGATCTACGCTCTCGCCTGGCGCAATCCGTCAAACGGTTCAACGAAGGCGAAACGGCCAAGGTCGAGAAGAACGAGCACGAGGATCACCTCGGCAACCAATTCCAGGAACTCCACGATCTCGAGCGAGAGGTCAACGGTCACCTGAGAAACAACCCGCACAGCGTCTCGGACGAGCACCGCCTCCAGCTCTTCGATTTCCTGCGCGAAACCGAAGCCCACCACGTCGGTCTGACCCGCGAGAGCGTCAAAGCCGGTCACGACCTCTGGTTGCCGAAGAGCGTCAAGGGCCATGAAAGAAAGCGCGCCCGAGGTCTCTTTCGCAGCATCGCCTCAGGGAAGAGCAACATCCAGATCACGAGCGACAAAGAGCAGTTCCACTACGAAACGCTTTCGGGTTTCGGCAAGCTGCTCCAGGGAAAGCACGGCCGCGACCTGATCGAAGAGCTGCACGCACCGCAGAAGGACAAGGAGCGCCAGATCGAGATTTCGGACGATTTCGGCAACCGGTTCAAGCAGGATCCCGAATCGTTCGCTCTGGGGCAGGCGGCGGCGCTCCACGATACGGACCTCCACTCGCTCAAAAAGGGCAAGGCGGACGTCGGAACCGGCTCGTTCGTGAGGATCTATCCCGAACCGCCACCGCAAACGATCGAAGAGCATCAGACGGGAATCCACGGTGAGGCGATTCACGCACCGAACTTCATTACCCTGGGCCATGAGCTGGGACACGCCCGCCAGAATCTCCTGGGCACAGCGCGGAGCCAAGGGTGGTTCCAAGGCGATCGGATCACCGACAAATCCGAGCAAGTCCGCTGGTCGAACCCGGAAGAGCACCGCAACATCACGGAAGACGAGAACGTGCTTCGCCAGGAGCATCGTCTGCCCGTCCGGAAATACCACAAGACCGCCCTCTCCCAGAGGAGCGAGGTCGCTCGATCCGAGTTCGAGGGGCAGCTCGAAAGGCTAGCCGACGGATTGCCTCGGGGTCCACTCAAGGGGCAGCTCGGAAGCCTTCACAACGAGATTCACAAGGCCGACCTGTCGAGTCCGAAGACGATCGATGCCTTTCGAAAGCGGGTCAACAGCGGCTGGCGCCAGGCCATGTGGCACCATACGAAGGCATACGGCCGAAAGGCGCTTCCCTACCTTGGCGCCGCCGCCGCGCTCGGTTTGGGTTGGGCGGCGAAGAAATACTTCTTGGGCTGAACCCCCTCCTACTTCGGCAGCAATCTCTCGAAGGCACCGCGCGGCGCGGGCAACTCGACCCTCTCTCCGATCGCGGGCGGCGGGAAGGTTTCGAAACCCTCGCCTCGCCAGACGACGAATCGAAGGCTCGGGTCTTCGAGCGGCCGGTCGAACCTGAACGCAACGCGCGCCGGGGCACCGTCCGCGGTCGTATCGATCACCTGGACCGCCACGCCTGGAATCTCGACCCGCTCTCCAGGTTGGAACGAACGCGATTCGCTCCGAAACAGCCGGCCGAGCGGGCCGCTCAGGAACCCTTCTCGCGCTGCGAGGATCAGCGTTCGTTCGTTCGGACGTTCCACCGTGAGGGCGACCGGCCCGGCGGCTAGACCGCGAACGCGATGCGGCAGCGGCCGGTGTCGGAAAGCGAGGATCGCCGGAACGTAGGAGACGTTCATCAGGTAATCCGGCGGGTTCAGAACGTAGACGTCTTGCCTCGTTCCCTCCGACGGCGTCGGGAAGCTCGCCACGGCGGCGACGACGGGATCGCCCAGCTGACGCGGCGAGGTTGCGTAGAACGGCGCGGCGAGGATTTCGAGTGGCAGGTGGAAGATCAGCAGAACGGCAAGCGCCGTCGTCGCCCAGCGGCCACCTCCCCCTCGGTACAAATCGGCTTTTCGCGCAGCGAGGCTTACGACGAGACCGAGCGCCCCGAAGCTTGTGAAGAGAAGAAGCCGGTTCGAAGGGTTCGTTGCGGCCGAGGGGACGAGCGACAGCAGCGCGCCGAGAGCAAAGAACCGTGCGGCCCGATCCGTGCGCAGCAAGGGAATGAAGAGCAACCCAAGGACGACCGCGAGGACCGACGCGAGCACCGCAAAGGCGATCGTGCGGCCAGAAAACGCGGTGACAAGATCGGCTGGAAACGGCGTCCAAGTGCCGATCCACAGGGCGGGGAGATGTTCGTAGAGCGCTCGCAGATAGCGCAGCGGCTCGGTGCCCGGATCGACGTAGAGGCCGGACCCTCGAGATCCGAATCCGCCGAGCTTGTAGTAGATCGCCCACGTGCCGAAGCCGATGAGGATCGGCGCGAGCGACGCTACCCGGCGGGCGAGTGGGCCCTCCTCGAGGGTGAGTCCGTAGGCGAGCAGGAAGGCCGCCGCGCCGAGAGCGATCTCCGCCGAAAGCAGTCCCAGCGCCAGCAGGACCGGCGCGACCCAGGCGCCAGGTCGCCAGCCGTCGCGCCTCCAGCGATCGTGGGCGACCAGCGCGAAGAGCCCAAACGTCGCGCCGAGCAACGCGTTGCGGTTCGCGAGCCAAGCGGCGGGAAGAGCGTGCGAGTTATCGACCGCGAAGAGTAGGACAGCGAGACCGGCCGCCCAGCCGGGAAATCCCGAATCGCCGCGGAAGATCCGTCGATAGACGAGCGCGCCGGCAAACACCATCGCGGCGAGCCACGCGAGGCTCTGCAGATGCATGACCGCTGGTCGATCCGGCCAGAGCAGGAAGTCCAGTTGATGAGTCGCCGCCGAAAGCGGCCGGCAGAACGCGAACTTCAAATCGTCGGGCGCCCACCAGGGTGTGAATCCGAGGTCACGAAACGTCGCGTTCGTGGCCGCCGATCCGTCGACGGAAGCAAAAGCGTCGAGCGGATGGATCCGAATCTCGGTAAGGCCCAACCAGATCAACCGCTGCGGAAAGTCGTCGAGCTGAAATCCCACATCGAGCGAAGGGAGCATCAGCAGCGCCGAGAGCAGCGCGGCAAACCACGGCCAACGCGGAGCCGCGAGGCCGCGGAGCAAACGGGCAAGAATCGAGCTCATCGTCTCGGTGGATGCTATCGCGTCCCGGACCGTGGCCCGCTGGCCTCCATGCTACGCTGGTCCATGACGATGAACGCTACGCGCCAGACTCTCTGCCGTTGGATCCTCGCAGGGCTCATCGAGCGCGGCTGCGATCCGAGGACCTCGCATATTCCGGATCGGGTGCCGCGGATTCGCTTTCTGACCGACGCCGAGGTCGACGCCCTCGGGCCACCGGTCTCGCCGGTCGTTCGGGTCGGAAACGTCGTGCCGTTTCCGCGGCGGCGTCGCCTCGCTCAGCCTGCTTGGCGAGCCTAGTGCCTCGCCGCTTCGACATCGATCGCAGTCGCGTGCCGCCGGAAGAAGGTCGCGGCCTCAGCCTTGCTTGTGTCCCCGGTAGCTACGGCCAGCACCAGGTCGCCCAAATGCGTGGGATCCGCTACGACCTCGTAGCCGTTGAGCCAGAGGAAAGCGAGAGCGGCTGCCAGAGCCACCCGTTTGTTTCCATCTAAGAAGGGATGGTTCTTGGCGAGGTGGAACAGATAAGCGGCGGCCATCTCGAAAAGGGTCGGGTGGAGGTACTCCCCATCGAAAGTCGCCTCCGGAGCGCCGAGCGCCGACGAGAGGAGCCCCACGTCGCGCACCCCAACGGTCCCACCATACCGGCTGATCTGATCCGCGTGCAGCGCCAGAACTTCGTCGAGGGTCAGGAAAACCGGCGTCATTCGGCCAGGCGAGCAAAGACGCCCGCATAGCGACGGTGCATCGCCTCGACCCCCGCCTTGAGCTTGACATTGCGCTCGGCGCTACGCACGGGTGAAATCACAATGACGTCGCCGCTGGTCGAGATCTCAAGCGGAGTCGAGGCATCGACCCCAGCCGCTTCCAGGAGGGGGCGATCCAAAACCAGCGCCAGGCTGTTGCCACTCGTCGTTAGCTTTTTGATCATCGCTCGCGGTCCCCCTCAAGGTACGCACATAGTGCCAGACCCGTACGTACGGCGCAAGGCAGGACTGAATCCTAAGCAAAACGGCCGGCCCTCGCGGGCCGGCCGTCGTGTTTCTCGGAGAGAACCGAAATCCTACTCGGCCTCGAGCACTTCCTGGGGCAGGGTGCGGATCTCCTCGTCTCCAAACTCGAAGAAGAGCTCCTCCTCGGCCTCCTGCTCGTGCTCGAACTGCTCCTCTTCCATGTGGAAGTTGGCGTAGTGCGCCATGCCGGTACCGGCCGGGATGACCCGTCCGACGATGACGTTCTCCTTCAACCCCCGGAGGAAGTCGATCTTGCCGCTGATCGCCGCCTCGGTGAGGACGCGGGTGGTCTCCTGGAAGCTCGCGGCCGAGATGAAGCTCTCGGTAGACAAGCTCGCCTTGGTGATGCCCAGGAGGAGCGGACGACCTACCGCGGGACGGCCGCCGGCCGCGAGCACTCGGTCGTTCTCCTCGGAGAACTTCCAGCGATCGACCTGCTCGTCGATCAGGAACTCGGTGTCGCCGACCTCCTCGATCTTCACGGAGCGCATCATCTGGCGGACGATCACCTCGATGTGCTTGTCGTTGATCGCGACGCTCTGCGACCGGTAGACCTCCTGGATCTTGTCGGTGAGATAGCGCTGGAGCTCCTTCTCACCCAAGACCTGCAAAACGTCGTGCGGGTTGATCGGACCGTCGATCAGAGGATCGCCGGCGCGCATCCGCTCGCCTTCCTGCACGTTGATGTGGATCGAGCGCGGCACCAGGTACTCGCGGGTATCGCCCGAATCGCTTTCGACGATGACCTTGCGCATCCCCTTGTGGACGTCGCCCAACCGAACCGAACCGTCGATTTCCGTGATGATCGCCGGCTCCTTCGGGCTGCGCGCTTCGAACAGCTCGACGACGCGCGGCAGACCGCCCGTGATGTCCTTCGTCTTGGTCGTCGCGCGCGGGATCTTCACCAGGGTGTCGCCGGGATAGACCGTCTGCCCCTCGGCGACCACCAGGTGGGAACCCGACGGGAGCATGTAGCGCTTCTCCCGCTCGCCCTGACGGATGATCACCGCCGGCACCCGCTTTTCGTTCGCGGAGGCCTCGACGATGATCTTCTGCGAGAGGCCGGTGACCTTGTCGGTCTCTTCCCGGACGTTCTCGCCTTCCACGATGTCCTGGAACTCGACCTTACCGCCGATCTCGGAAAGGATCGCGTAAGTGAACGGGTCCCAGGTGACCAGCTCGGCCCCCGGCTGGACTTCCGCCCCTTCGTGGATCAGCAGCTGAGAGCCGTAAGTGAGGGCGTATCGCTCGCGCTCGCGCCCCTTCTCGTCGGTGATCAGCAGCTTGCCGTTCCGGTTGACGACGATCAGCGCCCCGCGCTTCGACTCGACGGTCGAAACGTTGAGGAACTTCACCCATCCCGGGTTCTTCGCCGAGTGCTTCGACTGCTCGGAGACGCGCGACGCCGTGCCGCCGTAGTGGAAGGTACGCATCGTGAGCTGGGTGCCTGGCTCGCCGATCGACTGCGCGGCGATGACGCCCACCGCCTCGCCGATTTCGACCATCCGCCCGGAGGCGAGGTTACGGCCGTAGCACTTGGCGCACACGCCACGCCGGGTCTCGCAGGTGAGCACGGAGCGGATCTTCACGCGTTCGATGCCCGCGGCCTGCACGGCGTTGGCGAGGGTCTCCGTGATCTCCACGCCGGTCTCGATGATCAGATCGCCGGCCATCGGATCGTAGATGTCCTCTTGCGAAGTGCGGCCGACGATGCGGTCGCGCAACGGCTCGAGGATCTCGCCGCCTTCCATGATCGCGGTGACCGTGATGCCGTCGATCGTGCCGCAATCCACCTCGTTGATGATCACATCCTGGGCCACGTCCACCAGACGGCGGGTGAGGTAGCCCGAGTCCGCCGTCTTGAGCGCCGTGTCGGCCAGACCCTTGCGGGCGCCGTGCGTCGAGATGAAGTACTGCAACACCGAGAGCCCCTCGCGGAAGTTCGCGGTGATCGGCGTCTCGATGACCTCGCCCGAGGGCTTGGACATGAGACCGCGCATGCCGGCCAACTGACGGACCTGCTCGCGGGAGCCTCGGGCGCCCGAGTCGGCCATCAGGTTGATCGGGTTGAACTCGCCCGACGACTTCTCGGCCTGCTTCATGTCGCCGAACATCTCTTCCGAAACGCGCTCCGTCGTACGGTGCCAGATGTCGATGATCTTGTTGTGCCGCTCACCGGCGGTGATCACACCGCCCGTGCGCTGCTTCTCGATCTCGATCACCTCGGTGCGGGCCGCGTCGAGCAGCTCGCGCTTGCGCCCCGGCACGACCATGTCGTCGACGCCGAAGGAGATGCCCGCGCGGGTCGCGTAGAGGAAACAGATGCTCTTGAGCTCGTCGAGCATGTCGACGGTCTTCTCGTTGCCGAGCGCGATGAAGCAGTAGCTCACCAGGTCCTGGAGTCCCCGCTTCTTGAGCACCCCGTTGATGAACGGGATCTCTTTCGGCAGGTTCATGTTCAGGATGATCCGGCCGACCGTCGTCTCGATCAGCTGCCGATCGAGGTTCTCCAGCTCGGCGTGGACCACGCTCTGGTTGTCGTACTCCTTCTCCAGGTTGATGTACGGCCCGGTGTAGCGGACCTTCACCCGCGAGAGCGTCTCCACCTCGCCCGCTTCGAGCGCGAGGAGAGCCGTATCGAAGTCGGGGAAGATGCGCCCCTCGCCCTTGGCGCCCGGCTTGCCGAGCGTCAGGTAATAGCCGCCGAGGACGAGGTCCTGCGACGGCACGGCGAGCGGCCGCCCGTGCGCCGGCGACAGGATGTTCTTCGCCGACATCATCAGGATCTGGCTCTCGATCTGCGCTTTCGGGCTCAAGGGCACGTGGACCGCCATCTGGTCGCCGTCGAAGTCGGCGTTGAACGCCGCGCAGACGAGCGGATGGATCTTGATCGCCTTGCCCTCGATCAGCGTCGGCTGGAAGCCCTGGATGCCGAGGCGGTGGAGCGTGGGCGCGCGGTTGAGGAGGACCGGATGGTCCTGAATGACCTCTTCCAGAGCGTCCCAGACTTCGTCGACCTCAGCCTCCACCATCTCCTTGGCCGCCTTGATCGTGCCGACCAGCCCCTTCTCCTCGAGCCGGTTGTAGATGAACGGCTTGAACAGCTCGAGCGCCATCTTCTTCGGCAGACCGCACTGACTGAGCCTGAGCTCGGGACCGACCACGATGACCGAACGGCCCGAGTAGTCGACGCGCTTACCGAGCAAGTTCTGGCGGAAGCGACCCTGCTTGCCCTTCAGCGTGTCGGAAAGCGACTTGAGCGGACGGTTGTTCGAGCCCTTGAGCACGCGGCCGCGGCGTCCGTTGTCGAACAGCGCGTCGACCGCTTCCTGAAGCATGCGCTTCTCGTTGCGGACGATGACGTCGGGAGCGCGCAGCTCGAGCAGCTTCTTCAACCGGTTGTTGCGGTTGATGACGCGGCGGTAGAGGTCGTTCAGGTCCGAGGTCGCGAACCGGCCGCCGTCGAGCGGAACGAGCGGACGCAGCTCGGGCGGAATGACCGGGATGACGTCCAGGATCATCCACTCCGGGCGGTGGCCGCTCCGACGGAATGCGTCGACCACCTTCAAGCGCTTGGCGGCCTTCAACCGGCGTATCTGGCTGGTCTCCGTGCGCATGACGATGCGCAGCTCCTCGGACAGCTCGTCGACCTCGATGCGGGCGAGCAGCTCCTTGATCGCCTCGGCACCCATCTTGGCGACGAACGATCCGTCCTCGTACTTGTCCCGCAGCTCGCGGAAACGTTCCTCGGACAGGAGCTCCTTCTCCTTGAGCTCGGTGTCGCCCGGATCGATGACGACGTAGCTCTCGAAGTAGAGAATCCGCTCGAGATCGCGCAGCGTGATGTCGAGCAGGTGCCCGATACGCGACGGCAGGCCCTTGAAGAACCAGACGTGCGAAACCGGGCACGCGAGCTCGATGTGGCCCATCCGCTCGCGCCGAACGCGCGAACGGGTGACCTCGACGCCGCATTTGTCGCAGATGACGCCACGGTGCTTCATCCGCTTGTATTTGCCGCACAAGCATTCCCAGTCCGTGATCGGACCGAAGATCTTGGCGCAGAAGAGACCGTCGCGCTCCGGCTTGAACGTCCGGTAGTTGATGGTCTCCGGCTTGGTGACTTCGCCATGACTCCAGGCCCGGATCTTCTCCGGCGACGCGATCGAGATCTTGATCGCGTTGAAGTCCTTCGGGGCCTGGTTCTTATCCATGCTGCTGAAGGGTTGCACTCTTGGACCTCCCTTCCTTAAGCCTTGAGGAGTTCGACGTCGAGGCAGAGGCTCTGGAGCTCGCGCACGAGAACGTTGAACGATTCGGGCAAGCCCGGCGGCTCCGGTACGTCACCCTTGACGATCGCTTCGTAGACCTTGCTCCGCCCTTCCACGTCGTCGCTCTTGACCGTGAGCAGCTCCTGGAGGGTATACGCGGCGCCATAGGCCTCGAGCGCCCAGACTTCCATCTCGCCGAAGCGCTGGCCGCCGAACTGCGCCTTGCCGCCCAGCGGTTGCTGCGTGATCAGAGAGTACGGTCCGATCGAACGGGCGTGGATCTTGTCGTCGACCAGGTGGGACAGCTTCAGGATGTAGATGTAACCCACGGTCACCCGCTGCTCGAACGCTTCACCGGTCATGCCGTCGAAAAGCGGCGTCTTGCCCGAGGTCGGCAGATTCGCCGCCGAGAGGAGGTCCTTGATGTCGGACTCCTGCGCGCCGTCGAATACCGGCGTCGCGAACTTGAATCCGAGGACTTTGCCCGCCCACCCGAGGTGGGTCTCGAGAATCTGCCCGACGTTCATTCGGCTCGGTACGCCGAGCGGGTTCAGAACGATCTCGACTGGGGTGCCGTCCGGAAGGTAGGGCATGTCCTCTTCCGGCAGGATCCGGGAGATGACGCCCTTGTTGCCATGACGGCCGGCCATCTTGTCGCCCACCTGAAGCTTGCGCTTCATGGCGACGTAGACCTTGACCAGCTTGATCACGCCCGGCGGCAGCTCGTCTCCCTTCTGAAGCAGTCCGACGCGCTCTTCGTTGACCCGATGCAGGACCTCGATGTGCGAATCGGTCTTCCGGTAGACGATCTCGACGCCGTCGAGCAGACGCTTCTCGGCGATCGGCAGACGGAGGATCTCCTGGCGCGACAGGCGCTCCAGGACCTCCGCGGTGATCTTCGCACCCGAAGCGAGCAACTCCTGGCCGTTCCGGGTCTTCACCGCCGAGCCGACCTTCTGACCGACCAGCAGCTCCTTGATCTTCTTGTTGCGCTCCTCGGTGAGGATTCGCACCTCGTCTTTGACGTTCTTCTCGAGGCGGCCGATCTCGAAGTTCTCGATCTCCTTGGCGCGCTGGTCCTTTTCGACCCCCTTGCGCGAGAAGATCTTGATGTCGACGATCGTCCCTTCGATGCCCGGCGGGACCTTGAGCGAAGCGTCACGGACGTCGCCCGCCTTCTCGCCGAAGATCGCGCGAAGCAGCTTCTCTTCGGGGGTGAGCTGGGTCTCCCCCTTCGGGGTCACCTTGCCGACCAGGATGTCGCCGGCTTTCACCGTCGCGCCGATCCGCACGATGCCGCTGTCGTCGAGGTCCTTGAGCGCGGATTCCGAGACGTTCGGAATGTCGCGCGTGATCTCCTCGGGACCGAGCTTGGTGTCGCGCGCCTCGATCTCGAACTCCTCGATGTGGATCGAGGTGTAGTAGTCCTCGCGGACCAGCTTCTCCGAGATCAGGATCGCGTCCTCGAAGTTGTAGCCGCGCCATGGCATGAAGGCGACCAGCACGTTGCGGCCGAGCGCGAGCTCGCCCTTTTCCGTGCAGGGGCCGTCGGAGAGGACGTCCCCCTTCTTGACCCGCTGCCCTTCGTAGACCACCGGCTTCTGGCTGATGCAGGTGTTCTGGTTCGAACGCCGGAACTTGATCAGCTGGTAGATGTCTGCGCCGAACTCCTTCGCCTCACCGGTGTCGAGGTCCTCGCCTTCGACGCGGACGATGATGCGCTCCGCGTCGACCGAGTCGACCACGCCGCCCCGCTTGCACAGGACGACCGCGCCCGAGTCCTGGGCCACGATCCCTTCGAGACCCGTGCCGACGATCGGCGAGTCGCTGCGCAGCAGCGGCACCGCCTGGCGTTGCATGTTCGAGCCCATCAGGGCGCGGTTCGCGTCGTCGTTCTCGAGGAACGGGATGAGCGCCGCGGCGACCGACACCAGCTGTTTCGGGCTGATGTCCATGTAGTCGATCCGGTCGCGCTCGACGGTGACGAAGTCGCCGCCGGCACGAGCGATCACCCGCTCGCCGGTGAAGTAACCCTTCTCGTCGTACGGCGCGTTGGCCTGGGCGATGATGTACTTCTCTTCTTCCCAAGCCGACAGGTAGAACGCGTGCGCCTCGACCTCGACCAGCCGCTTGTTCGCCTTCTTGAGCTTTTCGTTCTCCCCGTCCAGCTCGTCTTCGGTGACGATCTGACCGAGCTTGAACGGACCGTCGGCGACCTTGATCACTCGATAGTGATTGAGCACCCGGCCACCCTCGACCTTCTTGTACGGGCTCTCGATGAACCCGTAGTCGTTGATCCGGGCGTACGTCGCGAGCGACGAGATCAGGCCGATGTTCGGGCCTTCCGGCGTCTCGATCGGGCAGATACGGCCGTAGTGCGTGGCGTGGACGTCGCGCACCTCGAAGCCCGCGCGCTCGCGTGAGAGACCGCCCGGTCCGAGGGCGGAAAGCCGGCGCTTGTGGGTGACCTCGGAGAGCGGGTTCGTCTGGTCCATGAACTGCGACAGCTGGGACGAACCGAAGAACTCCTTGATCGCGGCGATGACCGGCTTCGAGTTGATCAGGTCGTGCGGCATCGCGGAGTCGATGTCCTGATGGACCGACATCTTCTCCTTGATCGCCCGCTCCATGCGGACCAGGCCGATCCGGAACTGGTTCTCGAGCAGCTCGCCGACCGCGCGGACGCGGCGGTTGCCGAGGTTGTCGATGTCGTCGACGCGGCCGACGTCCTTCTGCAGACGGAGCAGGTACTCGATCACGCGGAAGAAGTCGTCCGCCGACATGGTCTTCTGCTCGACCGGCACGTCGGTGTCCAACTTGATGTTGAACTTGAAGCGACCGACCCGCGAGAAGTCGTACCGCTTGGCGTCGAAGAACATGCCGTAGAAGAGCGAGCGAGCGCTCTCGAGCGTCGGAGGATCGCCCGGCCGCATGCGGCGGTAGATCTCGATCAGCGCCTCTTTGGCGTTCTTCGTGGTGTCCTTGGCGAGCGTGTTCGACAGCGTCGCGCCGACCAGCTCCCAATCGGGGAAGAAGACCTCGATCCCCGTGTAGTTGCGCCCTTCCAACCGCTCCGCGATCGTCTCGGGGACCAGCTCGTTCGCCTCGAAGATCACCTCGCCGGTGTCCAGATCGACCACGTCGGCGATGAAGAACGCGCGCTCGAGGTCCTCGGTGTCGACCTCGAAATCGACCGCCTCGCCCTGGTCGAGCTTGGCCACCTGCTCCTTCTTGAGCGTGATGCCCCCGAACACCGGGTAGTTCTCACGCCGTCCGCGGCTCTGCCGATCCTTCAGTCGCTCCGACTCGAGAACGCGCTGCGACAGCGTCAGCGAGAACTTGCCCTCCCGCTTCGGCGTGAGCGCGACGCCGGTGTAGAACTGGCGCAGGATGGACTCGTCCGATTCGAGGCCGAGCGCGCGCAAGAAGACCGTGCCGTGGAACTTGCGCTTACGGTCGATGCGGACCGACAGCACGTCCTTCTGGTCGTACTCGAACTCGACCCAAGAGCCCCGGTACGGAATGATCTTCGCGAGATAGGCGCGCGCGCCCTCCCGGGTGAAGAAGACGCCCGGGCTGCGGTGGAGCTGCGAGACGATGACGCGCTCCGTGCCGTTGATGATGAACGTGCCGTTGTCCGTCATCAGCGGGATGTCGCCGAAGTAGACCTCCTCCTCCTTGGCGTCGCGCATCATGCGGGTTCCGGTTTCCGGGTCTTTGTCGTAGACGAAGAGCCGGAAGGTCACCTTGAGCGGAACCGCGAACGTCATGCCACGCTCGCCGCAATCGGAGATCGAGTACTTGAGCTGCAAGTCGACCGGGTTGCCGCAAATGTCGCACTTGGTTACCCGGTTCTTGTTGACGAATCCGCAGGAGGTGCAAGTCACCGTCTCCTCGTGCGGGTGGTCGGTCATGATCTTCGATCCGCAGTTGGTGCAGGTCATGCGGAGGTACTCGAGGCCCTTGAGCTCAGCGCACTTGCACTGCCAATCGCCGATCGAGTACTTCACGAAATCGAGCGAGCAGGTCTCACGGAAATCCGAGAACGGGAAGATTCCGGTGAAAACCGCCTGCAAACCTTGATTGGCCCGCTCCTCCGGGAGCAGGTTCATCTGGAGGAAACGCTCATACGAGCGGCGCTGTACGTCGATCAGGTTCGGGATCGGCAGCGACGTCGCAATGCGCGAGAAATCCCTGCGTTGACCTTCATTGCCGAGGCTTTCGTAGCCGGGGCGCGTGGGAGCGTGGGTCGTGAGGGCAAATCGTTCCATGGCTGGGTCCTTGCTAACTCCGTAGTCCGAGCTGCTGGTCCGCGGCGACAGGTGCGGTAGCGATCAATTGCGGCTGCAACGGGCAGGCCACCTCGGAGAAAATGGGTCGACGATCCGGAAACCCGGAAAACAGAAGACACCATGCCCCGACCATCGATTCCCTCGATGGGTCGGCGGGCATGGTGGGTTTCGTTTCCAACGGAGGTCTGTCCAGATCGATTCGTAAACCCTCCCGCGGTAAGGAAGCAAACGCCGAAGCCTTGCTTCGTCGGGTGCTCGACTCACCGGCGGGTCGCTAGAAGCTGCCGTTGCAACACGAGTTCGAGCGACGGCGCGCGCCTCCGTGTTCGAGGCGCGCGTCCGTGAGCCAAGCTACTTGACCTCGACCTTCGCCCCAGCCTCTTCGAACTTCTTGCGAATCGTTTCGGCCTCTTCCTTGGAGACCCCTTCCTTGATCGTGGAGGGAGCGGCCTCGACGAGATCCTTGGCCTCCTTGAGCCCGAGGCTCGTGACCTCGCGGACGGCCTTGATGACGTTGATCTTGTTCGCGCCGACTTCCTTGAGCACGGCGGTGAACTCGGTCTGCTCCTCGACGGGAGCCGCGGCAGCAGCCGCCGGCCCAGACGCGGCGGGAGCCGCGGCGGCGGCCGCCGACACGCCGTAATGATCTTCGAGAGCCTTGACCAGGTTGTTCAGCTCGAGGACGGTCAGATCGTCGATCTGCTTGATGAAATCTTCGGTCGCAATGGCCATCTTGTTCTCCTTCCAGGACTTTTCAGTCTCTTAAAGCGTATCGATTCATACGGACGCGGGGGCCTCGCGGCCGCCTCAGGCGTCCTGCTCTTTCTTTTTGGCCACCTGGTCGAGCACCACGACGAAGCTGCGCGGCACGGCCGCGAGCGTGCGCACGAAGCGCGTGATCGGCGACTGCAGCAGGTAGAGGAGCTTCGCGAGGAGCTCTTCCCGGCTGGGGAGCTCCGCGATGTCCTTGATCTGGTTCGCCGCGATGGGCTGTCCCTCGACCAGTCCCGCCTTGAACTCGAGGACCGGAGCGCCCTTGGCGAAGTCGGTCAGCGTCTTGGCCAGCGCGACCGGGTCGTTCAGGCAGTAGGCCACCGCCGTCGGGCCGACGAAGTGATCCTTGAGACCGGCGAGCGCGCCCCCTTCGATGGCACGCAACGCGAGCGTGTTCTTGACCACCAGATAGTGGCCGCCGCTCTTGCGGATCTTCTCACGCAGATCGGTGACCTGCGGAACGCTGATGCCCTTGTAGCCCAGGAGGAAGGCGTGCGGCGCGGCGGCCAGGCCTTCCGAGTAGCCCTGGATCATCTCTTCTTTATCGGTTCGTGTGAGCGGCATCGTTCTCTCTCCTAGGCTTCCGCAGCGCCCGTCATTCCAGATTCATCGACGCGAATACCGGGGCCCATGGTCGAGGAAAGGCTCACAGACTTCACGTACTTGCCCTTGGCGGCCGCGGGCTTCGCCTTGATCACGGCGCCGATGAAGGCGTGGGCGTTCTCCGACAACTGCTCCTCGGAAAACGACATCTTGCCGAGGGGAGCGTGGATGATTCCGGTCTTCTCGACGCGGAACTCGACCTTACCGGCCTTGATCTCCTCGATCGCCTTGGCCACGTCGAGCGAGACGGTGCCCGCCTTCGGGTTGGGCATCAGGCCGCGCGGGCCGAGCACCTTACCGAGTCGGCCGACGACGCGCATCATGTCCGGCGTCGCGACGACCGCGTCGAAATCGAGCCAGCCCCCTTCGATCCGCTTCGCCAAATCGTCGCCGCCCACGTAGTCCGCCCCGGCCGCCTCGGCCTCGCGGATCTTTTCGCCGCTGGCGAACACGAGCACCCGGGAGGTCTTGCCCAAGCCATGGGGCAGGACGACCGTGCCGCGGACCATCTGGTCGGCATGCTTCGGGTCGACCCCAAGGCGCATCGCGATCTCGAGGGTTTCGTCGAACTTGGCGAAGGCGACCTCTTTGGCGATGTGAACCGCCTCGTTCAGCCCGTGCGACTGACGGTCGACCTTCTGCGACGCCTGTTTGAATTTCTTTCCGTGCTTCGCCACGACGAATTCTCCCCGTATGACCCGTTAGCCGACGATCTCGACGCCCATCGAGCGCGCGGTACCTTCGATGATCCGCACCGCGGCCTCGAGGCTCGCCGCGTTCAGGTCGGGCATCTTGGTCTTCGCGATCTCTTCGACCTGGCCTCGCGTCACCGACCCCTTCTTGTTGCGATTCGGCTCGCCCGATCCCTTGTCGATCCCGGCCGCCTTCTTGAGCAGGATCGCCGCGGGGGGCGTCTTGGTGATGAAGGTGTAGCTGCGATCCGAATAGACGGTGACCACCACCGGGATGATCAGACCGATCTGAGATTGCGTGCGGGCGTTGAAATTCTTGACGAAATCCATGATGTTGACGCCCGCCTGGCCCAACGCCGGACCCACGGGAGGCGCCGGCGTGGCCTGACCCGCCGGAATCTGCAACTTGACCAGCCCTGTGACTTTCTTAGCCATCGCTCAACGCTCCGCGCGAATGTCGCATGCCGAACCGAGGAACCCGAGATCGAGGATCCCGGACGCCGCGATTCGTCCTAGATTTTCTGCACCTTCGAGAAGTCCAGCTCGACCGGCGTCTGCCGCCCGAAGATGGTCACCATCACCTTCAAGCTGTTGCGGTCGAGGTTCACCTCGTCCACGAGACCGGTGAAGTTGCTGAAGGGGCCTTCGGTGATCCGAACCTGCTCCCCCTTCTCGAAGAGATATTTCGGCTTGGGCTTTTCCTTGGCCGTCACCACCTGCTCGAGGATCTGGTTGACCTCGTCCTCCGACAGCGGCGTCGGCTTCTTGCCCATGCCCACGAAACCGGTCACCTTCGGCGTGTTCTTCACCACGTGCCACGCGGCGTCGGACATCGCCATCTCGACCAGGATGTAGCCGGGAAAGAACTTACGCTGCGTCTCTTTCTTCTTGCCGTTCTTGTACTCGACCACGGTCTCGGTCGGGATACGGATGTCCCCGAAGGAGCCACCCATGTCCAGGGCGTCCGCGCGCTGGCGCAGCGTCTCCTTCACCCGCTCCTCGAACCCGGAGTAGGTGTGGACGATGTACCACTTCATCTCGGCCGCCGATTCGGTCATGGTTTCGGTCACGAGCCCAGCGCCTTGAACAGCCCTTCGTAGCCGCGCAAGATCAGGAAGTCGGCCACCCACAGATAGACGGCGAAGATCACGCTCGTCACGATGACGACGATCGTCGTCGCCACCACCTCATCGCGAGGGGGGAACGTGACCTTCTTCATCTCGGAGCGGACTTCGCCCAGGAACACGAGCGATTTCGCCCAGTGCCCCGCCTTGTAGACCCACCAGCCAAGGGCCGCGAGGCCGGCCAGCAGGACGAGCGTTACGATCAATCCGATCTTCTCAGGCGTCATTGGCGCTTCTCGACTCCATCCGTTCAAAGGGGAAAATGGCAGGCCAGGAGGGATTTGAACCCCCAACCCCCGGTTTTGGAGACCGGTGCTCTACCAGCTTGAGCTACTGGCCTGCACCCCTGACTCTTCGTTTCCTTAGGCCAGGATCTCCGTGACGGTACCGGCGCCGACCGTGCGACCGCCCTCGCGGATCGCGAAGCGTACGCCCTTCTCCATCGCGATCGGCGCGATCAGCTCGATCTCCAGGTTCACGTTGTCGCCCGGCATCACCATCTCCGTGCCTTCCGGAAGCTGCGCCACCCCCGTCACGTCCGTCGT
>JBGAGQ010000009.1:0-128376 GCA_044226625.1 Thermoanaerobaculia bacterium | reverse complement strand
CCGGTTCGCCGAGCACGAGCTCCTCGGCAGCAACGCTAGGTAGGGGTGAAGCATCGCAAGGCAACGGTGCGCGGCCGCCGCACACCGGTGAAATCACGCTACGCACCGGTACGGAGACGCTACGCATCGGTGCACTCCTTTAATGCGCCGCTACGCGGACACTACGCACCGGTGCAATCACTCAAGGTAGCGGTGCGCGGACACTACGGACGGGTGCAATCCCACGAGGTACCGGTGCGCGGACGCTACGGAGTGGCGCAATCTCACGAGGCACCGGTACGCGGACGCTACGGCGTGGTGCAATCTCACGAGGTAGCGGTCCACGGACGCTACGGAGCGGTGCATTCTCGCGGTGCACCGGTGCGCAGACGTTGGGAACCAGCCCGCGCGCGTGGAGACGTAGTGCTTTGAGGTCCGGGTCGGCTCCTTCGCTTCTCGACTCCACGTACCGCCGACCGTGCAGCGTTGCGCGACCTGCGGGCACGGAAACTTCGAGTATGGGGAGATGCCAGGAAATGGCGGGCGCCGACGGCTAGTTCGCCGATGGCGAGGCCCGGATCCGAAGCGTATGGCATCTGGCAGGAAGGCCGAGCCGGGAGTGAACGAAATGCGCCTCTCATCGGAGAAAGTAGAAGTAGCTACCTTGGTAGTTGCGGTCAACGATCTCCTTCGAAGCGAAATCGCAGACGACCAAAGAAAGCCATTCCGCTGGGTAGCCACATGCCGAGAGGTCAGAGCAAAACCGAGCCACGACCCTGTCCCCAGTTCCGTCCGAGCGAAATAGATCGACGCTCGCCTCGGTATCGAAGAAGAACCACGCGTACATGCTGAAGTCCGTCTCTACGAAGGGAACAACGGGCTCTATTCGCAAAAGCGGAATAGAGTTGTCGACGGCCCACCTCAGCGTGATCGTCGTTGCCTTCGAGATCAGATCAAACTGACGTAACCTCTCAGCAGGGATGTCGCCCATCTGTTCCCCCTATCGCCACGAATCAGCGACTCCACCACTCCACCCGTACGCGGCCCCTTCCCGCGGAGCGCGAAGTGCTCCAACACCTAAACGTGGAGGCTGTGGTCCGCCTGAGTCGCGAATTCGGTGGCGGACGTTCATGGGCGTGTGACCAATTTAGGTCTTCGTTACGGAGTCACTTGGCGACCTTATGCGGCAAAGTGGCCACGAACGCCTCACAGCGATCGAGCCAGAAGTGCAGCTGCGCCTCGGTCTTCGTGCCCTCGGCGTCCACGAAGACATAGCCCTGCATCGGCTTGCCCGTGAAATCCATGGGGCGGACGTGCTCCCGGGCGAGCGAATCGGCGTGAAGTTCCTTACCCACGCGAGCCATCAGCGCCAAGTCGGAGACGCCGACGAACATGTGCCCCTGGCGTAGGAAGGCGACGCCTCCAAACATCTTCTTTTCGGTGATGTGGGGATGGCCCTCCAGGGCGGAGCGAATTCGGGAAGCGAGGTGTTCGTCGTAGGGCATCGGCGCGCTCGTTACGCCTCTCGGCTCTTTAGCCGCGCAATCCGTTCACGAGACCGCCTGCCGCGGCCGAATTGGACATTCTCGTCCGTAAGCAATAGTTCGACGACCTCGTCCTCCGTGAGGCCACCCACGACAGCGAGCTTGGAGACGGATCTCCAACTGAACTTTGGATCTTTAAGGGCGTCGTAAATCCGCCTTCGCGACGCGGCAGTTCGGGCCGTGACCGGTCCGAACTGCGTTTGGATCATTGGACTGTAGTTGGCCTCGAACTCCACGATTTCGGCGATGAGCTGTTCGGGATTACCCTTAGGCGCGCGACTCCCAATGGACTTCGCGACAGCGTGACTAAGGCGAACGACGCCATCCACGCTCGATGCGCGAACGCCTTGCAAAAGTACAAGTGGAACGGGGAGAGAGGAGGGCTCGAGCCCCGAATGACAGATTGGGACGATAGGAACCTGTTTGATCCAAGCGGCGCCAACCTCGAAGTTAACCCATGGCCGCCGCAAGGATGCGTGACTGCAAAGAACCAGCAGCAGAGACGAACGGTGGAGCGCCGATTCAAGACTGACGAGCCAGTTCTGTCCGACGTTAATGCTCTCGATGTCTGAAGAAACGAAAACATCGAGAAGTCCGAGAAAGTCGTCGAGGAGGTGCCTTTTCAGGACCGCTGCCAATGCACCTTCCTCAGAAATGTGACTCACAAATATCTGCGGCTTATCCATGGTCATTTAGCGACCCAAGTGCCTGTCTGGATTTGCGGACAACCCTTTTGTTGATTCTATACCGCGCTTGCCGCGCGTGGTCACTGCCGGGTCGCCACGGGTGGGGTGCCTGGGATCGGGACGCTAGTTAAGGCGTGGCGCAACCTCACGAGGAACCCGTACCCGGACGCTGCGGAGCTGTGGAAGAGGTAACGGTCCGCGGGCGCTACGTACCGGCGCATTCTCGCTGTTCACCAACGGTGTACAGCCGTTGGGGACCAGCCCGCGCGTGTAGAGGGAGAGTGCTTCGGGCTCGGGTAGGCTTCTGTCGCGCCGCAACAATGGCCTCCGCCCGCGGAGCGTTGCGCACTTCGAGTATGTAGGCGCGTGACCAATTAGGTCTTCGTAACGGAGTCACTTGGCGACCTTTTGCGGCAAGGTGGCGACGAACGCCTCGCAGCGATCGAGCCAGAAGCACAGCTGCGTCTTGGCCTTCGTGCCTTCGGTGTCCACAAAGACGTTGCCCTGCATCGGTTTCCCCGTGAAGTTCATCGGCCGAACGTTCTTCCGAGCGAGCGGGTCGTCGAGATGCTCTTTGCCCACCCGAGCCATCAGCGCAGAGTCGGAGACGCCGACGAACATGTGTCCCTGGCGCAGGTAGGCGACGCCTCCGAACGTCTTCTTCTCGGTGATAAGGCGGAGCGGACTCGGATGGCGAGGTGCTCGTCGTAGGGCCTGTGCTCCTCTGGCGCTAACGGTAGCCCCAACTGCTGACGCGTCGGCACCGATGTCTTTTAAAAATGGACTCGCACCCGAAAGGACCTGGTCGCCGCACTAAAATGTCAGTCAGATTTCCTCCTCTTTCCATCCGATCCGTAGTAGATCGAGCCGGGCCAGCCTGCCGCGTTCCACACGACATCAAAGACAGGCCTCAGTATCTTGAGAAAATCGGCAGAGAAGTCGTCGATGCGGATTTCGGGAACAACGAGGTCTTCTCGGTCTATCGTATTGTTCTGCGGACCATCGAAGCCCGGTGAGACAGCCATTCGATATCCCAACACGCTTAGCAAAGAAAGTCCGAGGTAAACAGGAGGCTGGACGCCCAGTTCTCGAAGTCGGTCGAGGTATGGGCCAACTGTCAGGGCGAGCTTCTCCTCAAATGCGGCTCCGGGGATGTACTTGCTTCCACGCCCCGCTCCAAGTAGATGGGTGTCTCCGGCTTCGATGATTCCCGTTCTGAACAGTTGAAGATAGCTGAGAGTCGCCCCGGTCGAATGCTCCACTGAATAGGTTAGAGCGCCGTCAAAGTTGTGTCGAAAATTCCACACTGGGGCGAAGAGAGGCCCAAGCGATTGCCAGCGCGTATCAATGCCAGAAAGGTCGAAGGCAACCCCCGGCTCAAAGGCCTGAACTGAGATCAAGTGAAGGACGACCTTTGCCGTCGCACTCCTGGTAAGCGGACTCTCACCGGATTGGATGATGGCAAGCCGGTCTTGTCGGAAACGACGCATTCTATCCGCCAGGCTTTCCGACTGCGCAAACAAATGTCTTAGTTCAGTCACGTCGACCGGATACTTTCCGCCGGAGTTTCGGCAGTAAAATTTATCGTCTCCCTTCAGCGTGACGCGATGGGGAAGGGCCCAACTCCTTGGAATTTCTATCGCTAGAATAGTCTTGGACGACGCCAGGCGAACCGGAATAATGTGGAAGCTGGGAAGACGTGGCTGTATTCCGTCGCGAGCCAGATTTTCGAGGCGCTGAATCGCTTCATCTTCGTTCGAATTTTCTGCGCCAACGAGTTCTACGGGAAGCCTGTTTTCCTCGCGAATTCCATAGTACAACCAACCGCCCGCTGTGTTTGCAAAGGAGGAGAGGTCGGCAAGGAATTCCTTCTTTTCTGAGTCGGTCGTCCCGGGAAGATCACGCTTGTACTCGATAGTCTTTCCCTCTTCAACCCCATTTTCAATCAGGCGACGAAGGTCCGTTTCGATCATGGCTTGACCCCGAACCTTTCAGCTCCTTTGCGACGAACGAACGCCAAGCAACGGGCCGCCGCGAAAGACTGTCTTATCATCTCTTTGTCGTTGCGCATCGTGCTCTCATGCTACGCCAACCGCCGATAGGACGTAGGCGGTCGACGCGAGCTGATCGAGCATGAATTCCGCCACGTCAGCCCGCGGGACGCTGATCGTCCAGATGAAATTGCCCACCGCGGCGCCTTGCCGGATGCGACCGCGCTTCACGCCGTTCGTGAGCGCTCCGGGCCGCACGATCGTCCAGTCCGCCCCACTTGCCACAATGGCTCTTTCCTGACGTGTCTTGTCCCAGAAGTAGAAGGGCAGGATCGCGGGGATTACGAAGAGCGTATACATCAGGCCGAGGCGGCCCGCGCTGTCGCCGATACCCAGGGAGGTCATGCCGACAAACCGGCGCACGCCTTGCGCCTCCATGGCGCGCAGGAGGTTCTTCGTGCCCTCCGACAGGATGCGAGTCGGATAGAAGTAGCGCCGGTGACCGAGAGCGGAGAGAACCGCCTCCTGGCCGCGAATGGCCGTGTCGATCGAGCCCAGGTCGAGCACGTCGCCTTGAGCGACCGTAAGACGCGGATGCTCCAGGTCGAGCTTCGCCGGGTTCCGCACCAACGCGGTAACCCACAAGCCTCGCTCCAGCGCCTGTGCGACGAGCTGGCGACCCGTTCCGCCGGTGGCTCCCACGATAAGGATCCGGGTCGGAGACGGAAGCGTCAAGGCGCTCGAACGCTTGTCGCCGGACCGGTACCCCGACCGCGCTAGCGCGACCGACAGGCCGACGGCATAGAGAAGGAAGAGGAGAAATAGGGTCATTGGCTGTCCTCCACGGTCGCAAAAGCCAGGACATGGCCATCGGGATCAAGCGAGTATGCGGCCCAATGGCCCCAATCGCTTCCTTGCCGGATGAGACTACGGGATCTGAATTCCTCCTTGTGAGGCACTAAAAGGTCCAGCCGCGAAAGGCGCAAGGCGGCCCACTAGCCGTTCGTACTTTGTAAAACCAGCCCGGCGGCACGATCATTTGGAAGCTGAGGAGGCGAGGGCCTTGTGCGGCAGCAACAAGGGGCATCTCAGCGGAAAGAGTTGGCGACAGGCGGCCCGTGATTTCGCGTTCCTGGGAGCCCGGCGGTGGGATATCGCAAATGCCTGCAAGAAAGATGGGCAACTTTGTCGTGTTCTGGGTGGGGGTATCTATCGCGATGACTACCTCGGAAACGTCTGCTACCCGGGCCCGCACTAGCGCCATGACCAGCGCTGTCAACGCAAGCCCAGCCGAGAGGCATACGACAAAAACAAGACCAGGCCTTGCAGCGGGAAGCTGAGTGCCACGGTTCCGGCGTTTCTCAATGCGTAGCCCTAGATATCCGAATAGGGGCGAGGCGATGGTGCCAATTAAACTGATCATCGATAAAAGAACGTCCTTATCCATCTTCCGACTCCTTGTGCACTCGCGATCCGCGCGTGAGTTCGACTTCTGTTTGTTGTCGAGTGAGGAAGTAGATCATTTGCTGTTAGATTGCATGTAGTCAAGGGCTGGTGCTTCCCCGCCAAGGACCGTTCTCTGCCCCAATTTCTCTTGATCACTCTGGGTATTGCGCTTATACCGCTAGAACTCGAGCCTAGGAGAAAAGAAAGATCAATCCTGGAAGTACTTGCTAGCCTTATCGGGCGACATGAACCGTCCGTCGTCGGCGTATGTGCTTCTGCCTGCGGGTACTTCGTGTGCAATTCGCCCAACCGTGGAGGGCAGAATCGGTGGACAGGAACACTGCCGCTTGCCGCAAGCGGTGCAGCCATCGGGGTATGCCTTCGCAAAGGCTGATTCCAGAGCTTCTCCGCGCCTGGAAGAGGTTACCTGCGCCTTAGAGTCAACAATATTCTGAATATGCATCAGCCATGCGAAGACATCGGCTGCCTCGCTAAGTACGTATCCGGGTTCTGCGCGGAAGACTCGTACTGCCTCGGAAAGTTCGCCAAGCTCCTCCGCCAGTCGCGCGAAAGAAGGACCGAAATCTTCCGTCTGCTGTGCTGCGTAGATTCGAGAGAACATCACCTGCCATTCGCGAAGGCGTCTGGGCTTCTCGTTCATAGCGCGCTGTCCTGTAACGGCGAGCTGGCTCCACGGGGGACCGCCTGCAGCCGCCTTGTGCTCGGTACAAATATCTGGATCATGGGGCACGCTGAGGCAGTATGGGCAAACGCCGGGGAACTTGTCCCAGAGCATGCTTTCCACGCTCCGTACTCCCAGCTTTCCACAGAGGGCCAACCACCAAGCAAGTGCTTTGACAATGTAAGTCTCTGGGTCATTGCCAGCCTTTCGCTTATTGCTTGCGAGCGCAGAGAGGCCACCAATAACCTCAACCAAATGCGAGAAGATGGCACTAGGTTCGCGTTGAAAGTTCTGATTCCAAAAGATCTTGTTTGAGATTCTGTACCAATCATCTAGTGAACGGGCAGCGAACCTAGCGATTTCTTCAGAGGACACAATCGGTCGTTCGTCTTGACTCTTTTGGTGCCGTGTAAACTCGCGATTGAGTTCTTCGATTTCCGACATAAGGTCGGAAGGGAATAGGTCGGTTGCGATGCTGGCGTCACGCAGTCGGCGCTGGCCTCTTCCGGATATTGCTGGGTTCGGGTCAAGAGTCCCGATGACAACACGGGAGACTCTGCGCTCGATCAGGCGCTCCGCGCAGGGAACCTTTGGATGACTCCTAGTCGTACACGGCTCAAGTGTTGTGTAAACTGTTGATCCAGCGAGAGCTTCTAAATCGAGCTTCTTTTCGAGGACTGTGAACTCCGCGTGCTCGCCACCTTTGAGTTCTCCCCTGTACGCTTTCGCGAGCAATATTCCGTCCTTAACGACGACGGCGCCCACCATCGGGTGAACTCGTCCGTCTTCAGGCTTGCATTGACGTGCTTCGTCTATCGCCATCTTCATGAAGTCGCGGTCAGTGTTCATTACTTACCTTTCAGGAAGGAACAGCCCCGCCAACCAAAAGGAATTACCGATCGAGAGCCGATGGCCAGCTAGTATTAGCGAGAACCAGGCCTGCCGATGAGGATCCCGTAGACTCAGGTAGCGCGATTGGTCCAGGGAGATCGCCGAGTACTTTCTCGACTTTCTCTACATCCCGGGCTACTTCTTGTACCGATTCGGTTACTGCGCTTGCGACTTTAGTGAGTGTGACTTGGGATTCCTGTTCGATAGTGGCGCGTTGAAAGCGACCCATGCTGTTCATCGCATGTCCGACAAGATCCAGCAGCTTGCTTGTGACAGCCTCGTGTTGCTGTTGTGGCACAAGAAATTGCAACTCCTTCTCTAGGGCCTGCCGCAGAAGTGTTCTCGAAGACTCGACGTGTCTCTCAAATTGCGCCTGAACAGTTTCAAGCAGGGACCTTTGATGTTCTCGAAATTCCCCGATAATTCTTGAGCTTAGGTCGTTGACGCCGTGACCGACCTCTTTTACGACAGACCGTATTTCGGCGAGCTCTTTTAGTGTGTCTACGCTTCTTGACACACTCTCGGAAACACTGCTGCTTGCTCGCACTTCCGAGATCAGGTTTAAAACGGCTGCTCGTAATTGGTTAAAGTCAGATTGCTGTTGTGCGCGGAAGAATAGCCATGATACTCCAGCTCCAATGAGACAACCAAGCGCTGATAAGCTCACTTGGAACCAGTCGGAACCGCTCATAGGGACTCCGGTAAACGTTTATGGTTTTGGGCGCGAACCTTCTTCGGTTGGATGTCTATCTTGGGGCGTCTCGAAAAGACCCTTCCTCCTCCACTTTCAGCGGCCGCAGCTATGACAAATCTCACGTCAAAAGTTCCGAAGAGTCGTAGGACGTCGCCTTAGGGTCCGATGGTAGGCAATGAGGTTTGTCGTAGTGTATGGCGTTCTTTTTCAGAAGAGAAGAGGTAATGCGGGCCATCGCCACGGCGGCGCGTGATCGCCGGAGATAGGTGCAGCACCACCCTTGACCCCCCGCCCGCCCGGGTACAGACTCCACAGGCTCGATCAAACCCACGAAAAGAGGTTAGAGCCATGCGCATCGCTCTTCTCAAGCCGCCGATAGGCGGCATTCTCGGGCTTGAAATGCTGACCTTCGTCGAGCCGCTCGGCTTGATTACGGTCGGCGGATGTCTGGAGGCGGAGGGGCACGAGGTTCGGGTGATCGACCTCCGAATCGACGGGCTGGAGCGCGGGGTCGCCGACTGCAAGGCGTTTTCGCCCGATCTGGTGGGCATCCAATGCAACTTCACGACGGAGCGGAACCGCGCCGTGGCGCTCGCCGAGAGGATCCGGCGGGAGATTCCGAAGGCGTTCGTTCTGCTCGGCGGGCATGACGCCTCGCGCGAGCCGGGGTGGTTCGAGCACCCGGCGATCGATGCGATCGCGGTGGGGGATGGGGAGGAGATCCTGCCGCGCCTCGCCGAGGCGCTCGAAAAGGGAAGCGATCCGGGCGCCGTCGCCGGTTTGGTCTGGAACCGCGGCGGGTCTCAAGCGACCGGCGCCCCGGCGCCGATGCGCGACGATCTCGACACCATGGCGCTCCCCGCGCGACACCTCATCTCGCGCTACGCGCCCGGCTACTACATCAACTTTCGGAAGCCGCTCGCGCTCATGGAGACCGCGCGCGGCTGCCCCTGGAAGTGCAATTTCTGTTCGGTCTGGAAGTTCCACAAGAGCACGTTCCGCGAGAAGTCGCCCGAGCGCGTGGTCGCCGAGCTTCAGCAGATCGAGGCGCCGAACATCTTCATCACCGACGACAATCGAGGCGCCGAACATCTTCATCACCGACGACATCTTCTGGCTCGACGTCCGGCGGAGCGAAGAGATGGCGCGCGCGATCAAGGCGGCCGGGATCAAGAAGTACTTCACCGTCCAGACCCGCACCGACATCATCTGCAAATTCCCCCACCTGATCGAGATGTGGAAGGAATGCGGCTCCCTCGCGATCTTCCTCGGCCTCGAATCGATCACCGACGAGGGGCTCCGGGCGGTCAACAAGAAGAACACGGCGGCGACCAACGTCCGCGCGCTCGAGATCCTCAAAGAGCTGGGCGTGGGCTACACCCCGAACTTCATCGTCGATCCGGCGTGGGACCACGACGACTTCACGCGACTGCGCGAATGGATCGCGGCGACCGGCGCCTACAACAGCGGTTTCTCGGTGCTCACCCCTCTGCCGGGCACGGATCTCTGGGAGAGCGCGAAGGCGCAGGTGACGACCCATAACTGGGAGATGTTCGACATCGTCCACGCGGTCCTGCCGACCAAGCTGCCGCTCGCCGATTTCTATGAGGAGTACTCGCGGCTCTGGCGCCACGTGCTCGACGTCCGGTACCGCCACAGAGGGCGGGTGCGCACCTATTTCCAGATCGGCCTCGCCGTGGCGAGCGGCAAAGTGGGGCTCGGCGACGTTCGCCGAGGCCTGGGCCTTGCCGGGACGTTCAGCAAGCCCGAGACGTTCCTGGAGGCGCACCGCGGCCTGCCCGAGTCCGAGGCGCGGGCGGCCGCGTAGGGCTGTGCCCGTAGCAAAGCGCCGGGGTTGCATCGTTTGAGCGCGCCGCGCGGCCGGTATGCCCCGACCCCCTCGGGGTGGATTCACCTCGGTAACGCCCGGACCGCGCTCGCGGCCTGGCTTTCGATCCGTTCGCGAGGGGGCACCTTCGTCTGGCGGCTCGAAGATCTCGATGGTCCCCGCACGGTGCCCGGCCTTGCGGAGGCGGCGGAGGAAGATCTGCGCTGGCTCGGCCTCGATTGGGACGAGGGGCCGGCGCCGGTCGGCGGACCCTACGCGCCGTACGTCCAATCGCGCCGCGGCGAGCTGTACGAGGCGGCGCTCGAACAATTGGCCGAGGCGGGGCGCTTGTTTCCCTGCCGCCTGTCGCGGACCGATCTCGCGAATCTCGCGACCGCTCCGCACGGCCGGGAGGGGAGCGCGCCGTATCCCGCGAGCCTTCGCCCGCAGAACCTCGAACCGGGTTGGTTCGCGGCGCTCCGCGAGATGAAGAATCCCGATGCCGCGCTTCGGTTCCGCGTCGATGCGGAACCCGTCTCCTTCGTCGATCGGGTTTATGGGCCGATCACCGAGCGGGTGGACGAGATGGTCGGCGATTTCGTCCTGAAGCGGCGGGACGGCGTATACGCCTACCAACTGGCCGTGGTGGTCGACGATCTCGCGATGGGCATCACCGAAGTGGTCCGGGGGCGGGACCTGATCGATTCCACCGCGCGCCAGATCCAATTGATACAGGCGCTCGGGGGGAGCTTGCCCGAGTACGCCCACCTGCCGTTGGTCGTAAACGAACGAGGCGAGAAGCTCTCGAAGCGAGACGACTCGGCGCGGCTAAGGACGTTGCGCGAGTCCGGTGTCGCGCCGGAAGAGATCGTCGGACGGTTGGCGGCCTCGCTCGGCCTCCTCGACCGGCCGGAACCGTGCCGGGCGGAGGAGTTGGTGGGGGTGTTCGATTGGGAAAGGGTACGAACGGCGGCGGCGAGCGCCGAGGCGGCGAACGCGTCGTAGCGACGAGGATGGGTCGCGCTTTCAGCGCTTCTGGGTGGTGGGCTTGCGCGGGTCCTGGGGCGTTGCCCCAGGCTATTATGGGTCCGCGCCTTTGGCGCTGGCGTTGGGTCCGCGCCTTTGGCGCTGGCGTTCGTGTGGACTCGCGGCGTTGAGGCTGCGTCGCGCCGTAGATACGGGGAGATGGGTCCGCGCCTTTGGCGCTGGCGTTCGTGTGGACTCGCGGCGTTGAGGCTGCGTCGCGCCGTAGATACGGGGAGATGGGTCCGCGCCTTTGGCGCTGGCGTTCGTGTGGACTCGCGGCGTTGAGGCTGCGTCGCGCCGTAGATACGGGGAGATGGGTCCGCGCCTTTGGCGCTGGCGTCCGTGTGGGCTCGTGGCGTTGACGCTTGCGGCGAGACTTCGCGACACGCGATATTCGCCCCTTCGGCCGGATTGCATTGAGGCGTTGACCTCGACCAGATGCCCCGAGGAGTGCCGTAGCCTGAGGGCCAAAGGCCCGCCCGATAATAGCCTGGGGCAACGCCCCAGGTTGGAGGACCGGCCCCCATCTCCAAGGGCTGAAAGCCCGCCCCATCCCGTCGGCGATGGATCCCAAACTTTTTGACAGCCGGGCGCCGGGCCGGTACCTTTGGGCGTGGAGGGTCTTGCCCATGCTGCGACGAACTCAACTTCTCGCCCTCTCGCTGAGCGTTTTCGCCGTTCTTTCGATCGGACTGCCGTCCGTTTCTTTCGCCGCGGAGGCGTCTCATTTCGGGGTGAACATCCACGCTCCGCTCGGGGCCGACGTGGTGGCCCGGCTCGACGAGGTGCGCGACGCGGGGCTCGGATGGGTGCGGATCGATTTCATCTGGCCTTGGGTCGAGCCGGCGCAGGACCAGTTCGATTGGCGCGCCTATGACGAGATCGTCGCCGCGGCGCGTGCTCGCGGGCTTTCGATCTACGCGACGCTCGCCTATTCGCCCGCGTGGGCGACCGACGGCCCGGCGGTCACCGGCGTGCCGCGGAGCGTCGACGACTGGACGGACGTCTGTGTGCGGGCGGCCGATCGATACCGCGGGAAGATCCAGGTCTGGGGCCTCTGGAACGAGCCCAACCAGGACGGCTTCTGGGCCGGAAGCCGGAACGACTACATCGAAAGGATCCTCAAACCGGGCTCGACGGCGATCCGCTCCGTCGATGCCGGGGCGAAGATCGCCGGGCCCGATCTCGCGCACCTCACCGCGGGGGACAGCGACTGGTACGTCTGGCTGCGCGAGATCCTCCAGAAGGCGAGCGACCGCCTCGACATCGTCTCGCACCACCTGTATGACCGGGACGGCTCGCGCGACGTGACCAAGAAATTGAACGACGACACCCAGTTCGGCGGCACGCCGTCGCTCTGGCCGTTGGTCAATCCCTCGCTGCGGGAAGTGCTGCGCAACACCGGCTGGTTGGGCCGCCCGGTCTGGCTCACCGAAACGGGCTGGGCGAGCGACCAGGTGGGAGAGAGCGGGCAGGCCGCCCAACTGACCGGCCTGCTGAGCGATTGGTTCACCGAACAGGCCGGGCGCGAGTGGATCGACAAGATCTTCATCTACGAGCTGATCGACGATCCGAACACGAGCGTTCCGCGCTGGGGGCTGCTCAAGTCGGACGGCTCGCACAAGATCGCCTTCGGCGCGGTCAAGGGCTTCATCGACCTGCGGCAGGGTCCGGGGGACGACGCCGAGATCGTCTCGGTCACTTTCCCCGACACGATGCGCAGGGGATCGAGATTCACCGCCCGGATCACGGTGCGCAACACGGGGACCGCCGTCTGGACCCGCGCGGCGAGCTACAAGCTCGGCGCGGGCGAAGACAGCGACCCTTTCACCTCGCCCAGAAAGCTGCTCGGACGTTTCGTCAAGATCCAGCCGGGAAAGACCGCGACCTTCAACCTCCAGTTGCTCGCGCCGACGCGCCTCGGCACCTACACGACCGATTGGCAGATGCTGCGCGAGGGCGTGAGCCGGTTCGGTGGCACGGTGGTGCGGGAGATTCGGGTCGTCCGGTAGGTCGGTTTACGGGGTACTCCCGGCGCGGTACCCGGGAGATCGGTGCGTCCCTCGGAGCCTGTTTTGTCGGCAATTCAGGATCTGGGCTTGACAGCGTCGCTAATCTGGATCATCTTACTCACAAATGAGCCGTACCCCTCTCCCCCCGACCGAGCTTCTGCCGTTCTCCCCCTGTAGTTAGCGGGCGAGGGGAGCCTTCGGGCTCCCCTTCCCGCGTCCTCTGGCTGTCGTTTCCTGTCGTCTTCCCCGCACGTTCGCCTTCGCGCGAAACCATCCGCGGCTCGATTCGGGCCGCTCAGGAGAGCCTCGCCTTGCGGTCTTTGGAAAACGCCGAGCCCCCGACCTGGGAGCTGATCTACAAGCGGAACTCGATCGAGCGGCTGAAACGCGACAAGCCGGGGCTCGACGTGCTCGGCGAGCTGCCGGCGATGGTCGAGACGGGTTATGAGGCGGTGCCGGAAGAGGATCTGGTCCGCTTGCAGTGGTACGGGCTCTACCACGACAAGCCGAAGACTGGCCGGTTCATGCTGCGGGCAAAGATCCCGGGCGGCTTCCTCTCCCCCGAGAAGCTGCGCGCGATCGGCCGGATCTCGCGCGATCTGGGGGGCGATTACGCCGAGATCACGACGCGCCAGAACGTCCAACTGCACGACCTGGAGCTCGCCCGGCTGCCGGAGGTGCTCGCCACCCTCGGCGCGCTGGGGCTGGACACGGCCGGGGCGTGCGGCGACAACGTCCGGAACGTGACCGGCTGCCCGCTCGCGGGGATCGACGCGGCGGAGCTTTTCGACGTCCGGCCGACGCTCCAGGCGATCGAGGCGCTCTTCCGCTCTCGGCCCGAGTATTCGAACCTCCCCCGGAAGCACAAGATCACCGTCTCCGCCTGCCCGCACCAATGCAACGCGCCCGAGATCCACTGCATCGCTCTGATCGGCGCGATCCGCGACGGACGGGAAGGGTTCGCGATCCGGGTGGGCGGGGGGCTGTCGACGTTTCCCCGCCTCGCCTCCGACCTCGGCGCCTTCGTGCCGAAAGAACGAGCGGTCGAGGTGCTCGCCGCGATCGTCGACACCTGGCGCCTGGACCTCCGCTATCGGATGTCGCGCGCCCGCGCACGGCTCAAGTTCCTGATCGAGGACGTCGGAGCGGAGGCGTTTCGGGCGCGGGTCGAAGAGCGGCTGGGGTACGCGCTCGAACGGGCGCCCGCTCCGGAGCCGCGCGAAGGGGCCGATCCGCTCCACCTCGGCGTCCATCGGCAGCGGCAGCCCGGGCTCTGGTACGCGGGCTTTTCGGTCGCCTCGGGGTTGATCTCCGGTACGCGGCTTCTCGCGCTCGCCGACCTCGCCGAGAGCTTTGGCGGCGAGATCCGGTTGACCCGCCACCAGAACCTCTTGCTCACGAACCTCCCGGAGGTGCGGCGGGAGGAGATCCTGGACCGGGCCGCGCGGCTTGGATTTCCCTTGGACGGCTCGACGCTCGCGGGGCGGGCGATCGCCTGCACCGGCGACCCGTACTGCAATTTCGCCGTCGCCGAGACCAAACGGCGCCTGGGGACGATCGTCGACCATCTGACGGCGCGTTTCGGGGCGGCGGTCGGCGAGCTCGCGATCCAGCTCGACGGCTGCCCGCACGCCTGCGCCCACCACTGGACGGGCGACCTCGGCCTCCAGGGGACCACCCTGCGCGAGCGCGGGCAGAACGGCGAGCGGCGTCAGGGTTTCGACGTCTTCCTGCGCGGCGGCCAGGGGCGGGAGGCGGCGATCGGCCGTCCGGTGCTCCGGCGCGTCCCGGCCGAGGCGATCCACCGGGTCCTCGAGCGACTGATCGAAGCGTTCTTCGAGCGTCGCGTCGATGGCGAGAGCTTCCAACGATGGCTCGCCCGCACGGATGACGAATTTCTGATCGCCCTTGCCGAGACGTCGACGTCCGATCCCCTTCCGGTTGCACCCGCCGGCAGCGCCCAAACCTTGGAGGCTTGAGACCATGCTTCGCCCGCTTCCCGAGCCCTCGTCCCACAACTCTTTTGACGCGACCCTCTCGTCGACCCTCGTTACCGGCCCGGCCGCGCGCGAGGTTCTCTCCGGAGTCGGCGGTCCCCGGGCGGTCGCCAATCCGGAACGCGACCTGCTCGACGAGTACGAGGCGGGCCGCCTGGCCGCCGACCTCGACGCGGCGGCGCCCGAGGAGATCCTCGAATGGGCGCTCGACCGCTGGGGGATGCGCCTGGCGATCTGCACCAGCTTCCAGGCCGAAGGGATGGCCTTGCTCGACATGGCGTGGCGGATCCGGCCGGACGTGCGGATCTTCACGGTCGACACGGGCCGGATGCCCGAGGAGACGTACGAGCTGATGGAACAGGTCCGCGCCCGCTACGGCGTGTCGATCGAGGTCGAGTTCCCGGACGCTCGGCAGCTCCAGTCGCTGGTCCGGCGCCAGGGACCGAACGGCTTCCGGCGCTCCGTGCCCGAGCGGTTGCTCTGCTGCCACGTGCGCAAGGTCGAGCCGATCACTCGCGCGCTCGGCGGCCTCGACGCCTGGGTCACCGGGCTGCGCCGCGATCAGTGGGCGAGCCGGGCGAACCTCCGCAAGCTGGAGATCGACCATGACCACGGCGGGCTGGCTAAGCTCTCGCCGCTCGCCGACTGGGCCGCGGAGGAGGTGCTCGACTACCTGCGGGAGCACGACGTGCCGATGCATCCGCTGTATGCCCGCGGGTTCACCAGCATCGGTTGCGCCCCCTGCACACGGCCGACGCGGGCGGATGAAGACCCGCGCGCGGGGCGCTGGTGGTGGGAGACGAACGCGCCCAAGGAGTGCGGAATCCACTGCCCGATCGAGACCGGCGGGCTGGAGCACGAGATCGAGGCGCTGGTCGGCGAGGAGGCGCGATGAGCGCGGCGCCGTCTCCCGAACCGCGCGCCGACTCGGTATCCCAAACGCTCCGCACGTCCGATCCGGTGTCATCGGAACGCCTGGCGATTCCGGCGCTCCACCGAGGGGACCTCCTGGAGGAGCTCGCGGCCTACACGGCGAGCGTCCATGGCGCCGCGGAGCGTTCGGATCTGGCGCGCCTCGCGGGATCGATCGCCGCGGGCGTGGTGCCGGAAAACCTGGAAGAACCCTTCGCGCGGCTGCTCGACCTGTCGCTTTCGACCGGGCGCGCCCGACGGCTTCACGGCGCGGAGGCGGAAGGGGAGTTCCTCGACCTCTACCGGCGGACGCGCGCGGGACGGGAGCTCGCCCGCCGCGCCCGCGAGGCCGAAGAAGCGCTGGGAGCCCTGGTCGGGACGACGCTCACCGGCATCTCGGTCGCGGGCGGCCGGCCGGGGCGGGTGCGGCTCGAGTTGCGGACGTCGGTCGCTCGGCTCGCCCTGGAGGTTGACCGAACCGGCGTCTCGGTCCGGAGCGTGGCGGTCGAGGTCTAGGGGGCGGCCGATGGCTTCCTACCCGGTCGTGCTCGACCTCTCCGGCCGGCTCGCGGTAGTGCTCGGCGCGGCGGCTCCCGCGGTGGAAAAGGTGCGTGGCCTCCTCGCCGCCGGGGCGCGCGTCCGCTGGATCGCCCTGACCGCCTCGGAGCGCGCGGGCGGGCAGGCACCGTCGGTCGAGCTGGTGGATCGGGACTACCGCGAGGGAGATCTCGCGGACGCCTGGATCGCGATCGCGATCCCCGGCGACGTGGAGCGCTTCCTGCCGAGGATCGAGCGCGAGGCGGCGGCGCGGCGGGTGTTCTTGAACGTGGTCGACCGGCCGCCGCACTGCTCGTTCACCGCCCCGGCGATCGTTCGCCGCGGCGAGTTCACCGTCGCAGTTTCGACGGCGGGCCGGGCTCCGGCGCTTGCCGCGCGTGTGCGCGACCGGATCGCGCGGCGGCTCGGGCCGGAGATCGAACGGTTCGTCGAGATCGCCGCCCGCGCCCGGGAGCCGCTCGCCGAACGGCGTCCCGATTTCGCCGAGCGCCGCCGCCGTTGGTACGCCCTGGTCGATTCCGACACCCTGCGTCTGCTGCGCGCCGGGCGGGAGCTCGAGGCGCACCGCAGGTTCGAGGAGATCCTCGGCGTCGAGCTGCCGGAGGCTTGGCCGTGATCGAGCGCTGCGGGTACGCCCCGGCCGGTTCGGCCCGAGTGAGGGGGATCGCAGATCGCGGGGACGACTCGTTCGAGCGCGTTCAAGGTCGGGATGCCGCGACGGCCCAGCTGGCCCCGGAGCCGGGCGGGCGCGTCTTCCTCGTCGGAGCCGGACCGGGAGATCCCGAGCTGATCACCGTTCGCGGGCTCCGCTGCCTGCGGCGTGCGGAGGTTCTGCTCTACGACAGGCTGGTGAGCCCGGAGCTGCTCGACGAGGCGCCGCGCGCCGCGCTCCGCCTGGACGTGGGGAAGGCAGCGGGATCCCGCTCGAAGACGCAGGAGGAGATCTGCCGGCTACTGATCGCCCACGCCCGCGCCGGCCGGCGGGTGGTGCGGCTGAAAGGGGGCGATCCGTTCGTCTTCGGCCGCGGCGGGGAGGAGGCGCTCGCCTGCGCGGAAGCCGGTATTCCCTGCGAGATCGTCCCGGGCATCTCGAGCGCGATCGCCGCGCCGGCTGCGGCGGGGATCCCGATCACCCACCGCGGCGTGGCGGGGAGCGTGGCGATCGTCGCGGGCCACCGGGCGGAGCCGCGGGAAGGCGTCGACTTGCCGGGCGTCGACTGGCCCGCTATCGCCCGCCTCGACACGATCGTGGTCCTGATGGGCCTTTCCCACCTCGCGGAGATTTCGGCCGCGTTGATCCGCGCCGGCCGATCGCCGGAGACGCCGGCCGCGGCCATCGCGAATGCCACGCTGCCCGGGGAGACCGCCGTGGTGGGAACCCTCGCGACCCTGGCAGGGTTGGCCGCCGAGGCGGGCCTCGAGGCGCCCGCCACGTTGGTGGTGGGGGAGGTCGTCCGGGTTGGGGAGCGGAGGGCGGGCCTGGAGCCCGCCTCGAAGATCGCGTCGCTCCGAACCGTCCGCGTACCGTCCCAGGCCTTCTTGTATTAGAGTTCTCCCCACGGTCGGGAGAGGATGCCCCCTCGCTCGGCCGGCGTGGACGCCGGGTTAGACCTCAGCGCTCACGGACGTCACTTCACTTCCCTCGGCGGGGTTCGTCGCTTCGCTTCGTCCTTCGCCGGGGGCGCCTTCCCCTCCCAACCCACTCCTCTGCGGCGGATCAACCCGGCCAAATCGTGGCCGCGATTTCGGCGAGCTCGTGGGCGTCGGGGGCGGGGACGGGCGGTTCTCCGGCGTCGAGCGCCTTCTCCATCCGGGCGATGATCTTGAACAGCTCGGGGCGGCTCACCTTCGCTCCGGGTCCGCGCTCCTCCAGCCGGTCGAGCGAGGCGAGCGCGAGGCGCGCCGGCAGGGCGTTGAACGCCACGACCCCGCGCGCGGCGCCCGCGAGCTGCAGGGTCCGAACGTATTCGCCCGCGATGCCGAGATCCCGCCGGGCGAGCGCGAAGACCTCGCCGAGTGGCACGTCGGGCGGCAGGTAGGTGCGCCCCTCGACCGCGTCGCCCGCGGCATCCTTGAGAATGTTGACCAGTTGGAGACCTTCGCCGAAATCGCGCGAGCGGGAGCGCAGCTCCTCGGCCACGCCGCCCAGCTCGGCCCGGTCGAGCAGCAGCAGCTCGGTGAGTAGCTCGCCCACCAGACCGGCGACGACGTAGCAATAGGCGCGCAGATCGTCGAGGTCGGCGAGCTTCAGATCGCCGAAGTCGGTGATCCGGTCGACGAAGTCGGCCATGCCGAGCACCGTGCGCCGGGCGTGCGCGCGCACGAGCTCGCTCGCCTCCGCTCCGAGGTCGTACGTCGCGGCGAGCACCTCGGGCAGGCGGACCAGCAGCTCGCGATATCCCGGCTGCGCGCAGGGCACTGTTTCGCTCCAGTGCGCTGCCAGCCGCCGGGTCTCTTCGACGTCGTGGGACTCGAGCAGGCGGCCGAACCGCTCGAGCGCCTCCCGCCGCAGCGCGCGCGGCCAGGTCGCGGCATCTTCGAACGTGTCGGCGACGCGGAACAGGAGATAGGCGAGCGTCACCTCGCGCCGAGTCGGCTCGGGAAGGTGCGGGATCGACAGCGCGAAGGTCCGGCTGGTCTTGCCGAGCAGATCCTCGAAATCGAGGTCGGACGTCGCGTCGACCCTCGGGTCGAGGGCCGGGCTCGAGCGCTCTGGGGTCATTGCGAGGAGGATAGCAGGGGATCGCCGGAGATCGCCGGCCGAGGCGTGGGTGTCAACCGATCGTCGTACCGGGTACCGCTTCGCCGCGGATCGCCGCCGCCAGCCGGCCGGGTGCGCGGCCGTCGAAGATCGTCGACGGGATGCCGCGCTCGGCGAACGCGAGGCAGGTCGCGACGCGAAGGCGCATGCCGCCGGTTACGTCGGTGCCGCGCGCCGCGCCGATCGCGGCGTCCTCGAGCGCCGAGAGGTGGGGGATCGTCCGGCCCGCCGCGTCGTAGACCCCCTCGGTCTCGCCGAGCCAAAGGGCACGGGAGATCTCGATGCCCAAGGCTGGGAGCCCGGCCGCGATCTCGGTGAGCACCGCCTCGGTCGAGGCGATCGCCGCGCCCCAGGTCCGGTCGAGCACGACGTCGCCATAGACCACGGGAAGGAAGCCGAGCGAAAGCGCCCGGGCGATGGGAGAGAGGAATCGCTCGGCCACCTTGCCGCCGTCCGCGGCGAGAAAGCTCGAAGGGGCGAGCGAGAACGGCGCGAGACCGGCGGCCCGGAGAGCTTCGACCACCAGGCGGTGCAACGCCGCCGCACGCTCCTGCGTCCGGCTCGCGCCAGGATACGCCGCGGCCTCGATCGGCCCGCGGCCCAGGCCCGCCGCGGCCGCTGCCACGTGGCCGAACGATCCGCTACCGTGTCCCAGGACGATCCGCTCGCCGTTCGCCTCGGCGTCTTCCCGCGCGGAGGCGATCTCCCGCGCGAGCCGGGAGATCCGGTCCGGATGCGCGGTCTCCGCCGCTTCTTTGTCCGAGAGCAAGCTGCCGCCGTNTGTCAACCGATCGTCGTACCGGGTACCGCTTCGCCGCGGATCGCCGCCGCCAGCCGGCCGGGTGCGCGGCCGTCGAAGATCGTCGACGGGATGCCGCGCTCGGCGAACGCGAGGCAGGTCGCGACGCGAAGGCGCATGCCCCCCGTCACGTCGGTGCCGCGCGCCGCGCCGATCGCGGCGTCCTCGAGGGTGGTCAGGCGGGGAATCGTCCGGCCCGCAGCGTCGTAGACCCCCTCGGTCTCGCCGAGCCAAAGGGCACGAGAGATCTCGATGCCCAAAGCTGGGAGCCCGACCGCGATCTCGGTGAGCACCGCCTCGGTCGAGGCGATCGCCCCGCCCCAGGCCCGGTCGAGCACGACGTCGCCGTACACCACGGGCAGGAACCCGAGCGAAAGCGCCCGGGCGACCGGGGAGAGAAAGCGCTCGGCGATCTTTCCGCCGTCCGCCGTGAGAAAGCTCGAAGGGGCGAGAGAGAACGGCGCGAGTCCGGCGGCCCGGAGGGCCTCGACCACCAGGCGGTGCAGCGCCGCCGCGCGCTCCTGCGTCCGGCTCGCGCCGGGGAACGCCTCGGCTTCGATCGGCCCGCGGCCCAGGCCCGCCGCGGCCGCCGCCACGTGGCCGAACGATCCGCTACCGTGTCCCAGGACGATCCGCTCGCCGTTCGCCTCGGCGTCTTCCCGCGCGGAGGCGATCTCCCGCGCGAGCCGGGCGATCCGGTCCGGATGCGCGGTCTCCGCCGCTTCTTTGTCCGAGAGCAAGCTGCCGCCGAGCTTGATCAAGAGGGCGCGCATCGGCCGCCGCTCAAATCAGGTGCTCGGTGGAGCGCTCCGGGCCCTCTCCGACGCCGTCGCGGATGACGAAGCCAACGCTCGCGAGGCTCTCCAGGCGATCGACCAGATCCGCTTCGGAATCGGGCTCGCAGATGACGTGGACGTTCGCGCCCGCATCCATGGTCGACCAGGCGGCGAGCCCCTCCTGCCGGAGCTCGCGCACGGTCCGCAGGACCTCGATCGTCCCGGGGCTCCAGTAGTGGATCGCCGGCCGCGACGACATGGCGATCAGGTGGAGGTCGATCGCCTCCTCCTCGATCGTCGAGCCGAGGGACTCGAGGTCCCGGTCCTCGAGCGCGCGCCGGACCCGGGCGAGCCGATCGGGGATCAGCTCCAGGCGGCGCGGATAGTAGGGCGAGGTCTGGGCGAGCGCGTGACCCTCCCGAGAGGAGACCGACTTTTCGCCGATCTCGACCACCGCGATGATGTCGCGGAGGTCCCAGTGGTCGGCCGGCGCGAGCGGCCGCGCGAAGGAATCCTCGTCGGTTTCGCCGGACCACTCGACATAGCCGCCGAGGACCGACCGGCACGCCGAGCCCGAGCCGCTCCGCCGGGCGAGCAGCGACGCCTCGCGCGGCGAGAGCCCGCGGCCGAGCGCGCTCGCCGCCGCGAGCGTGAGGGCGGCAAACCCCGAGGCGGACGAGGCGAGGCCCGCGGCGCTCGGGAAGTTGTTGCGCGTCGCGATGCGCAGGCGCTCCGTTCCCGGCGGGATGCCGAGCTCGCCGCGCAGCCGGTCGAGATGGCGCAGGATCGGCGCGGAGAACGCGGTCTTCGGCGCGACGAAGCCGCCGTCGGGCTCGGCGAGCCAGATCTCGTCCTCGGCCGCGTCGATCGTCTCGGCGGTGCAGGTCGAGACGCAGTGGCTCAACGTCATCGAGATCGAAGGATTGTTCGCCAGGCAGAGCGCGGCCTCGCGCACGCCCCAGTATTTGATGAACGCGATGTTGGCGGGCGCTTCGAAAGTGGCTTTGCTCATGTCGGTTCCTCGATCTGCAATCCAGGCGCCCCGAGGGCGACGTCGCGACGGTCGTAGCCGACCAGCGCGGATGCCGCGGCGGGAAAGAAGGTTGCCGGCGGTTCCGCCGCCCGTTCCAAGGATGTGGGGCCGGTCTCTGGAGCTACGACCAGGAGCGAGCCGGCGGATTCCCCGCTCGCGGCCCCGGCCCCCGAGATCTTCGCGGCGCCGCCCGCCGCTTCGATCGCCCGGATGCGCCGCGAAACCGCCTCGGGTACCGCGCCCATGGCCTCGAGACAAGCCTCTGCTTCACGCACGATGAGGATGAGATTACGTCGGGACGGGACGGTGGTTTCGATCTCCGCGCGAAACGAACGGGTCGCCTGCTCGAAGCGGTCGAGAATCCGATCGAACGCCTCGGGATCGCGGAGGCGCTGGCGGCGGACCGCGGCGACCACCTCACCTGTCGTCTCGCGCGGTCGCCCGCTGTCGAAGACGGCGATCGCGGAGAGGAGCGGCGCGGAGGGGACCGAGCAGAACGTCAGCCGGTCCGGCGAGGTCGGCTTTCTCTCCGCCCAGACCAGGCCGCCGCGCGTCACGGTCTCGGTGTCGATGCCCGAAGGGCGGCCGTGCTGGCATCGCTCGACGTCGAGGGCCGCCGCGAGCAGAGCGTCGAGATCGGCGTGCGGTCCGTCGGCCCGAAGACTCGCAAGTGTTGCCCCCGCCGCCGAAAACGCGACGGAAAAAGCAGCGAGAATCCCCACGGCGGCGGCGGCCGAGCTGCCGAATCCGGAGCCTACGGGCAGGTCCGACGAGACCTCGATCCTCACGCCCGGCAGCTCGCGCGCCGATAGACCGGCGCGGGTCAGGGCCGCGCCGAGGGCGACCTTGACCAGATGGGCCGCCTCGGTTCCTCGGACGAAAGAGAAGTCCGCTTCCGGTTCCCGGTCGTAGCGGTCCCAGGCGGCGAACGAACGCTCCGCGTGCTCGGCGATCGCGCTCCAGGTGGTTCGTTCGACGTGAGTCAGGCCCGGGAGCTCGAGGGAGACGCCGCCGGATGCGGCGGGACGGAAGGTCACTCGCAGCCGCCGGTCGATCGCGGTGGCGAGCGCCGGCCGTCCGTAGACGACCGCGTGCTCGCCGATCAGGATCAGCTTGCCGGGTACGGAGACGCGAGCGGCGCGCACGAAATCCCGGCCGTCGGAGGCGTCAGTCGAACGTCGGCGTCGGCCGCTCGATGCCGCGGCCGAGCTTCTCGTGGGCGCGCGCGAGGTCCTGCGAGGTGAACGCCGCCATCAGCGACAGCTCGCCCGCGAGGACCGCGGCGCCGAGGATCTCGGCGAGCCGGAGCGCGGCGACCCCCGGACGGTCGGGATCGGGCGCCACGCCGAGGATGGCGAGCGCCTCGCTCTGGGTCTGGAGCGAGGTGCCGCCGCCGATCGCGCCGATCGGCACGTCGGGCAGGAAGACGGAGGCGAACACCGAATCCTCGCCGCGCGGCTCGATGCAGGTGATGCCGAGCGACCCTTCGACCACGTGCGCGGGATCCTGGCCGGTCGCGATGAAGAACGCCGCGAGAACGTTGGCGAAGTGCGCGTTGTACCCCTTGGAGCCGGCGGCGATCGAGCCGAGCAGGTTCTTGCGGTACTGCACCTCGACGAGCGCCTTGGCGTTGGTCTTGAGCACGTCGTGGAGCACCTCGGGCCCGAGCACCACCTCGGCGTAGATGCGCTTGCCGCGCCCTTCCTGGAAATTGATCTCGGCCGCCTTCTTGTCGACGCAGTAGTTGCCCGAAAGGCCGATGCAGGGGACGCCGGTCGCCGGCTCGATCAGGTCGGAAACCACCCGGTCGCAGGCGATGGTCGCCATGTTCATCCCCATCGCGTCGCCCGCGTTGAACCGGAAGCGGAGGAAGACCGTGGTGCCGAAGGCGAAGGTCCGGACGTCTTCCAGACGGAGATGATGGCTGGTCTTCTCGGTGACCGCCTTCAAGTCCGCGAAGTGGTCCTTGATCCAGGCGAGGAAACGCTGGGTCTGCTCGATGCCGGAGGTGCGGAAGACGGGTGCCCGCGTCATGCCGACGTCCTCGGCCCGTACCACCGCGCCCCCCGCCTCGCGGATCGCCGTGCAGCCGCGGTTCGTGCTCGCCACCAGGGCGGCCTCGGTGGTCGCGAGCGGAACGTAGAAATCCCCCTCGGCGTGGGAGCCCCGCACGGTGAGCGGGCCGACCACCCCCATCGGGATCTGCGCGACGCCGATGAAGTTCTCGCAATGGCGTTTGCTCGCCCGCTGCACGTCGAGCGAGTGGTGGGCGATGTGTTGCAGCTCGGTCTGGGTGAGCGCCTCGATCGCCTCGCGGCGGATCTCGCTCGCCTCGTCGGCCGGCAGGTCGCGCGGCAGCTGGTGGAAATGCAGCTCGCGAGAGACGAGGGCGCGAACGAGCTCGTCGTGTCGCGAGCGCCGAGCAACGATCGGAGTGACGGGGCTGATCATGGTCATCGTCGAGACCCTATGGGGAAAGACGCGTCAAGGGAAAGACAATCGAGAATCCAGAACCCGCGGTACGAGAGGCGTGTTCCCGGGCCATCGTTCAATCTCCGTGCCTTCGTACCAACCGCGCCGTGGTCAAGTCCGCGGGCCTCCTCGCGCCCAGACAGAACATCGCGATCTTCAGCTCGCGGATCGTCCGCTCGATCCGCTCGATCACCCGCTCCGGCGACTCGGTCGCCGCGGCGAGGAAGCGGTAGGCCATGCCCGCGAGCCGGGCGCCGAGCGCGAGCGCGCGGGCGACGTCCAGGCCGTGGCGTACGCCGCCGCTGCCGATGATCGTCAGACCGCCGATCCGCGCGAGCGCCGCGATCGATTCGGGCGTCCGCACGCCCCAGTCGGCGAACAGCTCGCCCAGGTCGAGGTCGCTCGCCCGAGCGGCCTCGATCCGAGCCCAGCTGGTGCCGCCGACGCCGGCGGTGTCGAGGATCGTGAGCCCTCGGCTCGCGAGCGCCCGGCCGGTCGCCTCGGACAGGCCGGAGCCGACCTCTTTCACGATCACCGGCACTTCGATCGCCTGCGCGATCGATGCCATCCGATCGAGCAGGCCGCCGAAGTTCCGCTGTCCCTCGGGTTGGATCGCCTCCTGAAGCGCGTTCAGGTGGAACACCAGGGCGTCGGCCCCGATCATTTCCACCGCCCGCCGGCACTCGTCGAGCCCGATGCCGTAGTTCAGCTGCACCGCGCCCAGGTTCGCCAGCAGGGGCACCGAGGGGAGGAGATCGCGAACTTGGAAGCTATCAGCTTTGGCCGGGTCCTCCAACGCTTTGCGCTGGGAGCCGACGCCGACCGCAACGCCGGTCGCCTCGGCCGCGATCGCCAGGTTGCGGTTGATCCGCGCCGCGATCTCGGTGCCGCCCGTCATCGAGGAGATCAGCAGCGGCGCGCGCAGGGTCCGGCCCAGGAATTCGGTCGACAGGTCGATCTCGTCGAAATCGATCTCGGGCAGCGCTTCGTGCTCGAAGCGGTAGGAGTCGAAGGCGCTCGCTTCGACCTGCATCCGCGACTCGAGCGCCAGCCGGATGTGCTCCGCCTTGCGGTCGCGGAGGGCGGGATCACCCAGCTCGACAGTGCTCACGTATCCCGCCCCCGGAGCTGATCGAGCAAACCGGTGAAGAAGACGGCTCCCTCGGGCTCGAGCGGCAGGTCGGCGAGGGCGTCTCGGGCGTCGGCCAGGCGCTCCTCGATCATGGCTTCGACGTGGCCCCGGGCGCCGGATGCCTCGATCAGACGCTGGATCTCGCGGGCTCGTTCCTCGGTGAGCTCGGGATCGCCGAGCGCGGCCGCGATCCGCTGGCGCTCCGGTTCGGCCGAGGCGGCGAGCGCGCGATGGACGAGGACGGTGAGCTTGCCCTCTTTCAAATCCGCCTCGATCGGCTTGCCGGTCCGCGCGGGGTCGCCGAACGTCCCGAGCAGGTCGTCTTGAAGTTGGAACGCCTCGCCGACCGAGCGGCCGTAGCGGCAGAGGGGGGCGGCCAGCTCCGGCGGCGCCGCCGCGAGCAGGGCACCGAGCTGGATCGGACGTTCGGCCGTGTAGCGCCCGGATTTCATCTGCAGCACGCGCAGCAACTCCTCTTCTCCCACCTCGCCGGGCCGCTGACGCCGGCCGGCGATCAGCAGCTCGGCGTATTGGCCGGAGATCACCTCGTCGCAGGTCGCGGCGAATGCGCGCAGCAGCTCGGTGCGACGCACGCCTTCGATCGGCAGCGCGAACAGCTGCTCCATCGCCCAGCTCTGGGCGAGATCGCCGAGCAGGATCGCGACCGAAATGCCGAACTCCGAGGCGTCGCCGGCGAGGTTCATGGCGCGATGGGCGTCGCGGAACCGCACCTGGGCCGACGGCTCGCCGCGGCGCAGGTCGGCGTGGTCCATCACGTCGTCATGGAGGAGCAGATAGGTATGCAGCAGCTCGGTCGCGAGGGCGACCGGAAGGACTTCCTCGTCGCGACGGCCGCCGAGCGCGTGGTAGGTGAACCAAACGAACGCCGGGCGGATCCGCTTGCCGCCCAGGTCGAGCAGCCGCTCCACCCCGGCGATCAGCTCAAGCCGGGGCGGGTCGATCGCTTCGGCCTCGGCCCGCTTGGCCGCGACCAGCCGAGCGAGCGCCGTGTCGAACCGGGCGCGGAACGAGCCGAAGACGGAGGCGTACACGAGCTCGCCGGGCGTGTTTTCGCCCGGGGCCGGGTAGCGTTCGGTCGAGAGGGTGAGGGGCGAGGTCATCGGGCGCGGCGCCGAGCCTTCTCGCGCCGTCGTCCCAGTCTAACAGGGTCGTCGTCGGCGCCGTCCGGCCGTTCTCAGGCTCCTTTCACCCGGTAGCTGCGGAGCTTGCGGTTGAGCGTCTTGACGTCGATCCCGAGGATCCGCGCCGCGCGCGCCTTCAGGCCGCCCGTGTAGTCGAGGGTCCGCATCAGGTGTCTGCGCTCGATCTCGTCGAGCGGCAGCGGCTCGGAGACGTCGTCCGGCTCGACCGCCGTGGCCGGGTTGGGTCGGAAGACGTGCGGCAGGTCGTCGACGTCGATCGTGTCCCCCTGCGACAGGAGAACGGCTGTTTCTACGGTGTTCGCGAGCTCGCGGACGTTGCCCGGCCAGGAATAGGTGGCGAGCAGGTCGAGCGCGCGATCGGAGAATCGTTTGCGCGCGGTGCCCGGGACGTGGAACCGCTCGAGGTAGTAGTCGAGCAGCAGGGGGATGTCCTCGCGCCGGTCACGCAAAGGGGGCATGCGGATTTGTACGACGTTCAAGCGGAAGAAGAGATCGCGGCGGAATCGGCCGGAGGCGATCTCCCGCTCGAGATCGCCGCTCGTCGCGGCGACCAGCCGGACGTCGACGGTCTTTTCGATCGAGCCGCCGACCGGGCGGATCTCCTGGGTGTCCAGCACCTGGAGGAGCTTGGCCTGCATCACCGGCTTGAGCTCGGAGACCTCGTCCAGGAAGATGGTCCCCCCGTCGGCCACCTCGAACATCCCCGGCTTCGATTCGGCGGAGCCGTTGAACGATCCGCGGGCCTGGCCGAACAGCTCGCTTTCGAACAGCGATTCCTGGAGCGCTCCGCAGTTGATCTGGAGGAACGGCTCGCGCCCGCTCTTCAGGTGAAGGGTCTTGGCCATCAAGCCTTTCCCCGTGCCGGTCTCCCCCGTGAACAGGACGGGGGCGCGCGAGGAGGCGACCGACTCGACGCGGCGCAGGACGTCCTGGATGCGCTGCGAGGCCGAGACGATCGGGCCGGTGAACGGCTGCTGGGCGGCCACCCGGCGCAGCACCGTGTTTTCACGCGCGAGGCGATGGCGCTCGACCGCGTGGGACACGGTCCGCACGAGGGCCTCCGCCGCGATGGGCTGACGAATGAAATCGAAAGCGCTTCGGCGCATGGCTTCCACCGCCTGTTCGAAGGTTGCCGCCGCGGAGGTGACGATCACCTCGGGCGCGAGGCCGGTCCCCCGGACCTCGGCGATCAGGTCCAGGGGATCCCGCCCGGGAAGATCGAGATCGAGGACCAGCACGTCGACGTTCAGTCGTCCGATCGCGCGCGAAACGGATTCGGCGTCTTCGGTCGTCGCGACCGCAAGACCCGCGTCGCGGAGCGCGCTCTCGGCAAACGGGGCGAAGTTGCGGTCGCGTAAAGCGAGGAGAATCTGGGGGCCTGTGGTCATGGCTCTCTCGGATTTCAAATCCAGCCGTTGACTGGGTTCATCGGTCCGGTCTTTTCTCGACCCGGTTGCAGGTTCGGTGCCAAGTTGCCCCCTCGGGAAACGTCCGCTGGACTCGACCCGGAGCGAGAGGGATACCTCGGGTCGTCTACAATTTCGGCGTCCTATCGACCGTTCCGGCCATCCTGACGGCCGGCGGCGCGTCGATTGTGACGGAGGAACCCGTGTCGCGCACGCTACCGCTTCTTCAGATCGACGCTTTCACCGACCGCCCGTTCGCGGGCAACCCCGCGGCGGTCTGCCTCTTGGCGGCTCCGGCGGAGGCCGAGTGGATGCAGGCGGTCGCCCGAGAGATGAATCTATCGGAGACCGCGTTCGTCACCGGCCAGGGCGATGGAGATTTCGCCCTGCGCTGGTTCACGCCTGCCGTCGAGGTCGAGCTCTGCGGCCATGCGACGCTCGCCGCGGCTCATGCGCTCTGGACGACCGAGCGCCTGGCGCTCGACCGGCCCGCGCGCTTCCACACCTTGTCAGGATTGCTCACCGCGGAGAGGGCGGATGGCGATCGGATCGAGCTCGATTTCCCGAGCCGCAACGCGGTGGCCGCCGAGGCGCCGATCGGTCTCGCCGAAGCCCTCGGCCTCGCCGCGGAGGACCTCCGCTGGGTGGGGCGAAGCCGCTACGACGTGCTGGTGGAGCTCCCGGACGAGCGGACCGTGCGCTCGCTCGCTCCCGACCTCGCGCGCCTGCGCGACGTGGAGGCGCGAGGGGTGATCGTCACCGCCCGCTCGGGCGGCTTCGAGGGGAGCGGGCGGCACGATTTCGTCTCCCGATTTTTCGCGCCCCGCGCTGGCGTTGACGAAGATCCGGTCACCGGCTCGGCTCACTGCACCCTCGCCACGTTCTGGGGCGAGCGTCTGGGTAAAGAAGAGTTGCTCGCCTACCAGGCGTCCGCCCGCGGAGGGGAGATCCGGCTGCGTCTGCTCGGCGACCGGGTGCGATTGGGCGGCCGGGCGGTCACCGTTTCGCGCGGCGAGCTGCTGGTTTGAGCGGCGGGCAGGCTCCGATTTGAGCATTCCGCCTTTCCTTCTTTGAACGAATTACAATTTATGGTGGTATCCTGGGTTGAAATCGCCTGAGCGCACCGGGTCTGCGCCCGCGGCGCCGCACGCCGCTGCTGTTCGATCCTCCGGCCTGCGCGATCCCAAAGACGGCTGCTACACTTCCGCCCTTATGTCCGAGACCCCGACAACCGGCGACAGCTCCTCCGGACACCGCCGGCTCGCCGCCCCGGATCGAGGTAGCGCCGATCGCAACGGGCGGGTCGGGATGATCTCCCTCGGCTGTCCCAAGAACCTGGTCGACAGCGAGATCATGCTCGGAGAGCTTTCGCGCCGGGGCTTCGAGATCGTGCGCGACCTCGAGGCGGCCGAGACGGTGATCGTCAACACCTGCGGCTTCATCGAGGAGGCGAAGCAGGAATCGATCGACGCCATCCTGGAGGTCGCCGGCCGGAAAGGCGAGGGGGGCGTACGGCGGCTGCTGGTCGCCGGGTGCATGGTCAACCGGTTCGGCGACGAGCTGGCCCGCGAGATTCCGGAGATCGACGGCTTCGTCGGCCTCGATCAGCTGCGCGAGGTGGGCGAGGTGGTTCAGCTGGGGGGCGGTCCGCCGCTACCGGCGCCCGCTCACCTCGTGTTCGACCATACGGCGCCACGCGTGCTCTCGACCCAGGGCTTCGCTTATTTGAAGGTCGCTGAGGGGTGCAACAATCCCTGTACCTTCTGCGCGATCCCGATCTGGCGCGGGCGGTTCCGCAGCCGGACCATCGAGAGCCTGGTCGCCGAGGCGCGCGAGCTCGAAGCGGCCGGCGTGTCCGAGCTGAACCTGATCGCGCAGGACACGACCCGTTACGGCGAGGACCTCGGCTTTCGCCGCGACGGCCTCACCCGTCTGGTCGAGGCGCTGCTCGCCGGCACGACGATCCCGTGGATTCGGTTCCTCTATGCCTATCCGACGACGCTCGACGAGAGCCTGTTGCGCCTGATGGGCGAAGAGCCGCGCTTCTGCTCTTACATCGACATGCCGCTCCAACACAGCCATGGGGAGATCCTCTCGGCGATGCGGCGCGGGGGCGACGCGAAGCGCTACTTGAAGCTGCTCGACCGGGCGCGCGAGCTGGTGCCGGACGTATCGCTCCGCACCACGTTCATCGTCGGCTTCCCGGGGGAGACCGAGGAGCACTTCCAGGATCTGCTCGCGTTCGTCCGGCGAGCGCGTTTCGACCATCTCGGCGCCTTCGCCTACAGCCCGGAAGAGGGCACGCCGGGGGCCGATCTGCCCAACCGTGTGCCGAAGCAGACGGCGCGCCGCCGCCATCGGCAGCTGCTCGAAGCGCAGGCGCCGATCGCCCTGACGAGCCGCCGGGCGCACGTCGGCCGACGGATGCCGGTCCTCGTCGAAGGGGTCTCGGAAGAGAGCGAGCATTTGCTGGCCGGTCGGCACCAGGGGATGGCGCCGGAGATCGACGGCCGCATCCTGATCAACGACGGCTCGGCTCCGGCCGGCGCGATCGTCGAGGTCGAGATCACCGAGGCGCATCCGACCGACCTGGTCGGCCGCATCGTCGGCTCTCTCGGGGCCTCCGGCGTCGCCCTGGCCGACGAATCCGATCTACTTTCCGCTTGAGAGCTTCTTAGCCCCATGATCGTCATCCAGGACGCTCTGGACGCGAGCGATCCGCCGCGCGAAGGCATCGTCACGATCGGCAACTACGACGGGGTGCACCGCGGCCAGCGGGCGATCCTCGATCAGGTGGTCAGCCGTGCGCGGGCAGCGGAGTGCCCGGCGGTCGCGGTGACGTTCGATCCCCATCCGCTGGCCGTCCTGCGGCCGTCCCAAGCGCCCCTGCTGATCTCCACGCCCCAACAAAAGGAACAGCAGCTGGCAGCGCTCGACTTGCAATATTTACTCATCGTGCGCTTCACGCGCGAGCTCGCCCGCATGCCGGCGCGGCAGTTCGTCCGCGATTTCCTCCATCGGGAGCTGGCCGTGCGCGAGATCCACGTGGGCGCCACGTTCACCTTCGGACGCGATCGGGAGGGCAACCTCGACCTGCTCGCCGAGCTGGGGCGGACGCTCGGCTTCACCGCCCATCCGGTCGAGGAGGTGATCTACCGCGGGGAGCGGATCTCCAGCACGCGCATCCGGGCGGCGATCGGCGAGGGGAAGATCGCCGAGGCGAACGACATGCTCGGCCGGCCGTTCGCCATCACCGGAACCGTTGCCCGGGGCGACCGGATGGGGCAGCGGCTCGGTTGGCCGACGATCAACATCGCCTCCGACCATCGCCTCTTGCCGGGCGATGGCGTCTACGTCTCTCGCGTCCATTTCCCCAGCTATCCCGCGACGTTCGACTGCGTGACGAACGTCGGCACGCGGCCGACCGTCTACGAGAACTACCAGAGGGTCGTGGAAAGCCACATCCTCGATTTCTCCGCCGACGTCTACGGCGAACGGGTGGAGCTGCAATTTCACCGGAAGTTGCGCGAGGAGCGGATCTTTCCCACGGTCATGGACCTCTCGGCGCAGATCGGCCGGGACGTCGAGGCGACCCGGGAGCATTTCGCGCGCAAGCGCATGGAAGAAGCGGTCGTCGGAGCGGCCGCCCGGGGGGAGTAAGGGCGGGCGAAGCGTCGGCGGGAGTAAAGTGGTCGGCGAGATCGTTCAGTAGAGAAGGATCGCTGGTTTCCCCAGGAGGCCCCGAGGCGGTCCGGCAGTACTTCCCGTCTCATTGTCGAGACGGAAGTTGAGACGAAGCGGGCCAGAGCGGCAAGGGCCGCTTGGAGAAGGAGAGGGAGTCCGATGGCGAACGACAAGATCGTGACGATCACCGAGCAGAATTTCGATGCCGAGATCACGCAATCGAAGGAGCCGGTGTTGGTGGATTTCTGGGCCAGTTGGTGCGGACCGTGCCGGATGGTGGCCCCCACGCTGGACACGCTGGCCGACGAGCTGCACGGTAAGGTGCGGATCGGCAAGCTGAACGTCGACGAGGAGCGCAACCTGGCGATCAAGTTCCAGGTGCAGAGCATCCCGACGTTCATCCTGTTCAAGGACGGCAAGCCGGTCGATCGCGCGCTGGGCGCGTTGCCGAAGGCGGCGTTCCAGAACCTGGTCGGCAAGCACGTCGCGATCGCCTGAGGTTGTCCCGGGCGTTTGAGCCCGGGTCGCTTTCGTCGATGCCGCCCGAAGCATCCTTTGGAGCCCGTGGCCGTGAGACGCTCGCGGCCGGGCTCGCCGACCTCTCGGCCCGCGCCCTGGTGATCGTCGCCACCTCGGCGACGGATCCCGACGTCGCGCCGTTCGCGCGCGGCGCCCATCTGCGTGACTGCTTCGTCATCGCTCCGCGCGAGGGGGATCCCCGCCTCGGGTTTCTCTCGCCGATGGAGCGCGGCGAGGCGGCCGCGATCGGCATCGAGCTGCTCACGCCGGAGGATCTCGAAGTCGAGCGCCTGATCCAGGAGGGGGCGGAACGCCCTCGCTTCTGGGCCGAGGTGCTCGCCAAGGGTCTCGCCCTCTCGGGGCTCACGCCGGCCCCCGGCGCCGATCGCCTCGCGCTAGCGGGCCATTCCCCGGTAGGCGAAATCCACGCGGCGGCCGAAGAGCTATCCCGGCGCGGTTGGCGCTTCGTTTCCGGCAACGACCTCGCGCGGCGTCTCCGCCAGCAGAAAGGCGGCGAGGAGATCGCCGAGGTTCGCCGCGCCGCGGAGGGCACGGGAGCCGCGTTCCGCCGCGTGGCGGAGCTGCTCGCCCGAGCGGTTCCCGACGCAGACGGCCTGCTGATTCTTGAGGGCGAGCCGGTGACCGTCGCCCGCTTGCGGCGAGAGGTCGCGAAGACCCTCGCCGAGCGGGGCCTCGAACAGCCGGACGGAAACCTGATCGCGCCGGGCGAGGAGGGGGCGATGCCCCACTCGACCGGCACGCCGGAGCGGGCGCTCCGGAGCGGCGAGTCGCTGGTCGTCGACCTCTTTCCCAAGGGTCGTCTCTACGCCGATTGCACCCGCACGTTCTGCGTCGGCACCCCGCCGCCGGCGCTCGCCGCCGGTCAGGCGGCGGTGCTCGAAGCGCTCCGCGCGGCGCATGGCGCGGCCCGCCCGGGCGTCCGGGGATGGACCCTCCAGGAGCAGACCTGCGCGCTCCTCGCCGCCCGCGGCTACCGCACCCCCCTCAGCCACCCCGGCACCACCGAGGGCTACGTCCACGGCCTGGGCCACGGTGTGGGCTACGAGTTGCACGAGTTCCCCAGCTTCCGGAAACACGCGGGAGCCGAAGCGGTCCTTCGCCCGGGTGACGTCTTCACCCTCGAGCCGGGCCTCTACCAAGTGGACGAGCGCTGGGCGGTTCGCCTCGAGGATCTGGTCGTCCTGCACGACGACGGCCTGGAAAACCTGACGCCGCTCCCCTACGACCTCGATCCTCGGGCCTGGTAGGCGGCGAGGAGAGAAGAGGGGCCAGGAATCCTTGCCGCGATCTCATGGCTGTTGTTATTGTCTCCAACGTGAAGGCCGTCGAGCTGGTCCGCGAGCGGGTCGTCTTTTCGGACCGAGCTTTCGCCGAGCTCGTTTTATGGCGGGTTCCTGAGCAGGTCGGCGGTTCGCAACACTTTTTCAAGTATCGCCTGGCTTATGTCGTGGATGGCGTTTGCGTCCTTCGCTATGACAATGAGCGAGGGAAAGGGGATCACCGACATTTCGGCGACCGGGAGTTTCCTTATGACTTCATGTCTCCGGACCAACTGATCGCCGATTTCCAACGGGACATTGCGAGGTGGGACCATGAAAACCGTAACTCTTGACGTGCGCTCGCCGGCCGAGTCGATGAAAGACTTCGTACACGCCTGGGAGACCGGAAAGCCGGCCGGTTCGGCTCGAATCAGCTTTGCGTCTCCGGATCTGCTCTGGCGGGTTCTGACCGCTAAGCGGTGGGACCTATTGAAGGCGCTTTGCGGTGCCGGCCCGATATCGATTCGGGAGGCCGCCCGACGGGTCGGACGAGACGTCAAAGCGGTCCATGGGGACGTGACCGCTCTGCTTCGAGCCGGGGTTCTCGATCGATCGGATGACGGAGGTGTCGTGTTTCCGTACGAAGCGGTGAAGGTGGAGTTTTTGTTGCGTGCAGCCTGAAGGCCTGCCAGCTGAAGAGCAGGTTAAACCGAGCCTTTCGCTGGGCTAAGACTCGAGCTTTTTTCGCTCATCTCCGGAGGACCCTCGCATGCCGTTGGATGCCGCGACGTATGAAAAGTTAGGGGCGTTTTATCTCGGGCGACGGCGGGACGCGCCGGGCAAGCCGAGCGAGGAGCCGCTGCTTTACGACTCCCAGGATCTCCTGACCCACGCGCTCTGCGTCGGAATGACCGGGTCGGGCAAGACCGGTCTGTGCATCTCGCTGCTCGAAGAGGCGGCGATCGATGGCGTGCCGGCCCTGGTGATCGACCCGAAAGGCGACCTCGCGAACCTGATGTTGACCTTCCCGAGCCTGGCGCCCGCGGATTTCGCGCCGTGGGTCGATCCCGACCGGGCGGCGCGGGAGGGGATCTTGGTCGAGCAGCTCGCGGCAAACGAGGCGGAGAGCTGGAAGAACGGTCTCGCCAAGTGGGGGGAGACCGGCGAGCGAATCGCGCGGCTCAAGCAGGCCGCGGACTTTCGAATCTACACCCCGGGGAGCGAAGCGGGGATTCCGCTCTCGGTCCTGGCGACCCTGGCCGCCCCGCCCACCGAGGTCCTGGACGACGGTGACCTCATGCGCGACCGGGTGGCGACGCTCGCCGCGAGCCTGCTCGGCCTGCTCGGGATCGACGCCGATCCGGTCAAGAGCCGCGAGCACATCCTGCTCTCGAACCTGCTCGACCGGACCTGGCGCGCGGGCGAGGGCCTCGATCTGGCGGGTCTAATCCAGAAGATCCAGAAGCCGCCGTTCGAGAAGATCGGCGTCCTCGAGCTCGAGTCGTTCTTCCCCGCCAAGGAGCGGTTCGAGCTCGCCATGGCGGTCAACAACCTGCTCGCCTCGCCGGGGTTTTCCGGTTGGCTCACCGGCGAACCGCTCGACGTGGGCAAGATGCTATACGGCGAGTTGGGCAAGCCGCGGGTCGCGATCCTGTCGATCGCCCATCTCGGCGACGCGGAGCGGATGTTCTTCGTCTCGCTCCTCCTGTCGCAGACGCTCTCCTGGATGCGTACGCGCCCCGGAACGTCGTCGCTGCGAGCGCTGATCTACATGGACGAGATTTTCGGCTTCTTTCCGCCGGTTGCGGCCCCCCCTTCCAAGAAGCCTCTGCTCACACTGCTCAAGCAGGCGCGCGCGTTCGGCCTCGGCGTGGTGCTCGCGACCCAGAACCCGGTCGACCTCGACTATCGCGGACTCGGCAACATCGGGACCTGGTTTCTCGGCCGGTTGCAGACCGACCAGGACAAGCAGCGGGTGCTGGACGGGCTCGAGGGGGCGCTTGGCGGCTCGTTCGACCGCGCCCACTTCGACAAGCTGCTGTCAGGGCTAGAGAAGCGGAACTTCCTCCTCCACGACGTTCATCACGGCCAGCCGGAGGTGTTCGAGACGCGCTGGGCGATGTCCTATCTTCGCGGCCCGCTCACCCGTCAAGAGATCAAGCGCCTGATGGATCCGGTCAAGAGCGGCGCGGATCCGACGAAAGCCTCGGCGGGAGGTGCCGCCGGAGCGGCGACCGCGCCGTCCCTCGGAGCGGTCGCCGCAGAAGGGGGCACCGCGCCGATCCTGCCGGACGGCGTACCGGTGGCCTTTCTTCCGGCGCGCGGCAAGCCGGACGGGATCTCCTATCGGCCCGCGATGTACGGTCTCGCGCAGATCCACTATTCCGACGTCAAGCGGGGTGTTCAATCGTCCGAGGAGGTCCGGTGGCTCGCGTCGTTCGCGGCGCAAGCTCCTTGGCTCGACTGGTACGCGGGACGAGACGTCGCGATCGGCGCCGACGAGTTGGAGCACGAGCCGGTCGGCGGCGCGAGCTTCGGCAGCCTGCCGCCTGACGCCGCGAAGGCGAAGAGCTATAGCGCTTGGGAGAAGGACCTCGCCGACTGCCTGTTCCGCACCCGACAGGTGAATCTCTGGCAAAGCGCGCTCGGCGAGGTCTCGAAGCCGGGCGAGAGCGAGCGCGACTTCCGCATCCGCCTGGGCGATCTCGCGCGCGAGCGCCGCGACGACGAGAAGGCGAAGCTCCAGCAGAAGTATTCGATCCAACTTGCGCGCGTCCAGGATCAGATCCGGCGCGCCACCGAGCGGAAGGAGAAGGAGGCGGCGCAATCGCACGGTCAGTGGCTGCAAGCGGGTCTATCGGTCGGCGGGACCCTGCTCGGAGCGCTGTTCGGCGGGCGCAAGCTTTCGGTTTCCAAGGTGACGACGGCGGCAAGGAGCGCGAGCAGGATCTACAAGGAAGGAAAGGACGTGGACGTCGCCGAGGAGAGCCTCGAGCAGCTCCAGGCCCGCCTGAGGGGAATCTCCGAGCAGCTCGACGCGGAAGTGGCCGCGCTCGCGGCGCGATTCGATCCCGCGACCGAGCAGCTCGCGAGCGCGCCGGTCAAGCCGAAAAAGTCCGACGTGGACGTCCGCCTGGTGACCCTGGTTTGGGTGCCGGAGAGGAGCGGCGAGGCCGCCTGGGAGTAAGCGCGAGCCGCGAGGACTGCTGAGCGATCGGTCGGTTTTTGCCGCGGTGCGGAAACTTGTCCTGCCCTGGGGTCGTAGAGTCGCTCCGAGGAGGTGTAAGCTCTCGCCATGGAAACCTTGCTCAGCGTCCTGGTCGGTCTCGGACTCTCCGCCGCGTGCGGGTTTCGCGTCTTCGTCCCGCTGCTCGTCGCGAGCCTGGCGGCACGAAGCGGCCATCTGCAGATCTGGTCGGGCCTCGACTGGATCGGCTCGACCCCGGCTTTGATCGCCTTTGCGGTCGCGACGACGCTCGAGATCGCCGGGTATTACATTCCGTGGGTCGACCACCTGCTCGACGCGATCGCCACGCCCGCCGCGGTGGTCGCCGGAGTGATCCTCACGGCCGGCGCCCTCAACCAAGGGATGGATCCGTTCCTCCGTTGGACGCTCGCCTTCGTCGCGGGCGGGGGAACCGCCGCGATCTTCCAGGGGGTGACCGCTTCGGTGCGGGGCGTTTCGACGGTGACCACCGGAGGGTTGGGCAATCCCCTGGTGGCGACGGTGGAAGCGGGGGGCTCGGCCCTCCTCTCCGTGGTCGCGATCGTCCTGCCGGTGATCGCCGTCGGCGCGATCCTGGCGCTCCTGATCTTCGTGTCGCGTCGCCTTCTGTTCCGCCGCGCGCCCGCGCGGGCCTGACCCTTAGAGCTCGGGCGACGAGGCGAAGCGATGGCCCCCCTCGAGATCGGCCGGTCGGAGACCGGGCGCGGGGGAGGGCTTCTCCTGCGCGCCGTTCTCGCCTGGGCCGGTCTCCTCGGTGCCTTTTTCGTGGGGGGCGGGTGCGCCTCCTCGGGAGGGCTCGACCGGGGCGACCTCGAAAAGAAGATCCGCGATCGCGGCCTCGATCCGTCTCGGGTCGTGGTGCCGTTCGAGGTTACGCCCGAGATGAAGGTCTGGGCGCAGAAGGCCGCGCCCCAGGGTCTGCCGCTCGAAGTCCGACTCGACAAGCTGTTCGACGCGGTGCTGCTCGACCTGAAACCGAATTACCTCGCGGGGAGGACGACCACGGCGCCGGTGGTGTTCGCCGAGCGGCAAGCCAACTGCCTCGGTTTCACCAGCCTGCTGGTCGGCCTCGCGAGGTCGGTCGGCATCCCGACCTATTACCTGGCGATCGACGACATCGAGCGCTTCTCGCGCGATGGGGACCTTGTGGTCATCTCAAACCACGTCTCCGCGGCGTTCGACACGGGGGCGCAGACGCGGGTGCTCGATTTCACGGTCGCGCCGGTCGCGAGCTATCGCGACGCTCGCGCGCTCGACGACCTCTCGGCGGTGGGGCTCTACTACTCCAATCTCGGCGCGGAGAAGCTGCGCGCCGGGGACGTCGAAGGCGCGATCGATCTCCTGAAAACCTCGGTGACGCTCTCTCCGGACATCGCGGGCGCTCGGGTCAACCTGGGCGTTGCCCTGCGCCGCCGCGGCGATCTCCCGGGCGCCGAGGCGCAATATCGGTCGGCGCTCGAGGTGGATCCGCAGGCCTCGTCCGCGTACCAGAACCTGGCGGCTCTGTTGCGCCAGCGCGGCGATTCGGCCGAGGCGGAGGAGCTGCTGCGCATCGCCGAGCGCCAAGGGACGAAGAATCCCTACAGCTACCTTTCGCTCGGCGATCTCGCCCTGTCGCGCGGCCGGCTCGAGGAGGCGCGGCGCTTCTACCGCCGGGCGCTCGGGCTCTACCGCGAAGATGCCGAGCCGTACGCCGCGATGGGGCAGTGGGCGATCGCCAAGGGGAACCTCTCCGAAGCGAAGAAGTGGCTCAAGAAGGCGCGCGCGATCGCCCCCGAGAACGACCGTGTTCGACGCCTCGACCAGCGGCTCTCCGCGCGGCTCGAGCCCCCCGTCGCACGATGACGCTTCCGGGCCTTAGCGCGACAGAGCGAGCCTCATGACCTCGCCTCTTTGGCAGGTGCGGGTCGACACCGGCGGGACCTTCACCGACTGTCTCGCGACCGCGCCGTCGGGCGAGGTCCGGCGGGTGAAGGTGCTGTCGACGAGCGCGCTCCGCGGCCGTTATGCCGGTCCGGCCGGAAGGAACGGATTGCGGATCGAAGGGCTGCCGGACCTGCCGGCCGGCTTCTTTCGCGGCTTCGTCTTTCGGCCTCTCCTGGGCGGAGACGGGCGGCCGGAAGACCTCTCGGCCGCGCCCGGGTTCGCGGTGGCCGATTGGCACCCCGAAGAGCGGCGGCTCGATCTCTCGGTCGAACGATCTCAGATCGAAGCGCTGGCGGGGCTTGCCGTCGGCGCGCCCTGCGAGCTCTCCTGCGCGGAGGAGGCGCCGATTCTCGCGGCGAGGATCGCCACGGCGACTCCCCCCGATCGGCCGCTCCCGCCGCTCGCGATGCGGCTCGCGACAACCCGCGGGACGAACGCGCTGCTCGAACGTAAAGGCGCTCCGGTCGCCTTCTTCGTCACCGAGGGTTTCGCCGACCTGCTCGCGATCGGCACCCAGCAGCGCCCCGATCTGTTCGCGCTCGCGATCGAAAAGCCCGCGCCTCTCTATCTCACGGTGGTCGAGGTGGAAGAGCGTTTGGCGGCCGACGGCTCGGTGATCCAACCGCTCGATCGCGAAGCCGCGCGCCGCGGAGCTCGGGCGGCACTCGCGGCCGGTGCCTCCTCGGCGGCGGTCGCGTTGCTTCACGCCTATCGCGACGCCCGGCACGAGCGAGAGCTTTGCGAGATCCTCCTCGAGGAGGGCTTCGCGCGCGTTGGATGCTCCTCGAACCTCGCGCCCGAGATCGGCTTCGTCGCCCGGGCGGCGACCGCGGTGGTCGAGGCGTATCTGGCGCCGATCTTCAGCGCCTACCTCGAGCGGGTGGGTGGCGCTCTTCCTTCCGACGGCTCGCTGCGGGTGATGTCGAGCGCCGCGGGCCTCGCCCGGGCCGCGACCTTTCGAGCCAAGGACGGCCTGCTGTCGGGACCGGCGGGCGGCGTGCTGGGGGCCGCCGCGGCGGCCCGAAGGTCGGGCTTCTCGCGCATCCTGACGTTCGACATGGGGGGGACGTCGACGGATGTCGCCCGCTATGACGGCGAATTCGAGCTTCGTTTCGAGCATCGGGTGGGAGACGCCCATCTGGTCGCCCCGGCGCTGGCGGTCGAGACCGTGGCGGCGGGCGGCGGTTCGATTTGCGGCCTCGAAGGCGGTGGCCGCGGTCAATTGACGGTCGGACCGGAGAGCGCGGGAGCCTCGCCGGGTCCGGCGGCCTACGGCGCGGGCGGTCCGCTCACGATCACCGACGTGAACCTGCTGCTCGGCCGGCTCGACGGCGACAGATTCGGCATTCCGATCGAGCCGGCGGCCGCCGAGCGGCGAATTCGTGAGATCGCCGCGCGATTGGAAGAAAGCGCCGCGGCGACGGAGCCGCTGCTCGAAGGATTCCTGGAGATCGCCAACGAGCGAATGGCCGACGCGATCCGGCGGATTTCGATCGGTCGAGGGTACGACCCCGCCGAGTACGCGCTGGTCGCTTTCGGCGGCGCCGGAGCACAGCACGCTTGCGCCGTGGCCGAGCTGCTCGGCATCTCGACCGTGCTGGTGCCGGAGGACGCGAGCCTCCTGTCAGCGCGCGGCCTGGGAAGCGCGGCGGTCGAACGCCACGGCGTCGCGCAGTGGCTCGCCGCTCTCGACGAGGTCGCGGGGGAGCTGCCGGCGCGCCTCGAACAGCTCGCCCGGGAGACGGCCGCGGCCCTGAAGGCGGAGGGAGACGGGGAGGGCGAAGAGTGCAGCGTGAGCCGGCGCATCGTCGAGCTCCGCTTCGCCGGTCAGGAGACCTCGCTTGCGGTCGAGCCGAAGGCTCGAGGAGGGGCGCTGGTCGCCGAGCTCTCGGAACGGTTTTTCGCCGCGTATCGCGAGCTCTACGGCTATGTCCCCGAAGGCCGGACGATCGAGGTCGTGGCGCTCCGTGTCGTCGTCGCGGTGGGGGGAGGGGGGGACGAAGCGCCGGCCGAGGCGATCGTGGGCGGAGGCCCGGCGATCCCCGAGGGCCGCCGGCGCGCGCGCTTCGCCGGGGCCTGGAGGGAGGTTTCCGTGTTCGAACGGAGCGGGCTCGTTCCCGGCGACCGCTTTGTCGGGCCTTGCCTGGTCCTGGAGCCTCTGTCCGCGACCGTCGTCGAGCCCGGCTGGGAAGGGTGGAAGGACGGCGCGGCGGCGCTGGTCCTCGAACGAGCCGGGAAGCGAGGGTAGCTTCGTTTGCCCTATGATCCCCCGGCCATGGCGAAAATTCCGGAGGACGGAGGCAGCGACGCCGGTACGCTAGGGAACCCCTCGGCGCGCGCGATCGTCGGCCTCGAGCGTTTGGCGCTCGCTGCGCTCGTGGGGTGCGCGGTCGCGACCGGCGTGGCGCTGTTCGCCTTCCCTGACGCGGCGGATGCAAAACGCCCGGAGGCGCTGCGCGCCGCGGGTACGGCGATCCCGTTTCTCGGCATGATCTTGATTCTCGCGGCGTCGCGCCTTCGCGGTACGTTGCTGCGCGCCGCGCAGCGCCAGGCGCGCCTCGGGCCCGCACCTCCCGATCTCGTCCCGGCCTATCTGCGCGCAGTCGCGGTCGACCTCTTCCTGCTCGAATCGGTCGCCTGGTTGGGCGTCGCGATGGTACCCACGACCGGCTCGGTCCGCTACGCCCTGGTGATGATCGTCGCGGGCGTCCTCGGCATCGCCGTGCGCTGGCCGCGACGCGCGGAGCTGGAGCGGCTCGCACGCTAACCCGCGTACGACGATCCGACCGTAGGATTCGAGCCCTACCGATTTCAACCGACCCAGTCGAAGAATCCCAGCCCAACCTTCGCCCACGGAGGACACCATGCCCCGCCGAAACCTTCTACCGCTCATCCTCCTCGCTTTGGCTTACCTGCCGGCTCATGCCGACGAAGGGATGTGGACCTTCGACAACGTGCCGCGCGCGGCGATCCAGGAGAAATACGGCGTCCAGGTGACCGACGCTTGGCTCGATCACCTGCGCCTCGCCTCGGTGCGGCTCGAAGGGGGATGCTCCGGCTCCTTCGTTTCGGCCGACGGCCTCGTGCTCACCAACCATCACTGCGTCGACTCCTGTCTGCAGGAGCTCTCGACGGCGGGGCACGATCTCGTCGCGGACGGGTTCTACGCCAAGACCGCGGCGGAGGAGCGGCGGTGCGAGGCCTTCGAGGCGTCGAGCCTGATCAAGCTCGAGAACGTGAGCGCGAAGATCGCCGCCGCGATCCGTGGGCTCGACAGTGCGGCGGCCTACCCGGTGCGCGAGGCGGAGAAGACCCGGCTCGAAGCCGAGTGCGAAAAGGCCTCGGGGAACAAAGACATCCGCTGCGAGATCGTCGACCTCTACAACGGCGGCCAGAACTGGCTCTACACCTATCGCCGGTATCAGGACGTCCGGCTGGTGTTCGCGCCCGAGATCGCGATCGCGAATTTCGGCGGCGATCCCGACAACTTCAACTTTCCGCGCTACGACCTCGACATGGCGATCGTGCGCGTCTACGACCAGGGCAAGCCGTTCCGCCCCGAGCAGCATCTCGCCTGGGATCCCGCGGGAGCGAAAGAGGGAGAGCCGGTCTTCGTCACCGGCCACCCGGGCTCGACCAACCGGCTTCTCACGGTCGAGCAGCTCCAGACGCGGCGAACGGCGATCCTACCCTTGCGCCTCTACATGGCGTCCGAGCTCCGCGGACGGTTGATCCAGTTCGGCAAGCTCGGGACCGAGCCCTATCGGGTGATGCTCGACGACCTCCTGCGGATCGAAAACGGCCTGAAGGTTGGTCGCGGGCAGCTCGCCGCGCTCGACGACGCCGATTTCATCCGGAGGAAGGCCGAGCAGGAAGCGGCGTTCCGCGCGCGCGTGGCCGCCTCGAGCGACCCGGAGGTCAAGGCCGCGGCGGGTGCCTGGGACGACATCGCCCGCGCCCATCAGGTCTATCGGACGATCTACCCGCGCTACGTCCTGGTCGAGGGGCGCCAGGGCTTTCTGGGCGATCTGTTCGACTACGCTCGGACCCTGGTGCGCGCGGGCGACGAGCGGTTGCTTCCGAACACCGAACGGCTGCGCGATTACACCGACGCCCAGCTGCCTTCGCTCGAGCTGGAGATCTCGTCCCGCGCGCCGGTCGCGCTCGACCTCGAGGAGATGGAGCTCGGTTTCGCGCTCGAAAAACTGCGGGAGTGGCTCGGTCCGGACGACGCACTGGTCAAAAAGCTGCTCGGCGATCGCTCGCCCGACGACCTCGCGCATGAGGCCGTTTCCGGAACGAAGCTCGCCGATCCCGAGTTCCGCAAAGCGCTCTGGGCCGGCGGCAAGAAGGCGATCGAGGCATCGAACGATCCGATGATCCGGCTTGCGCGACTCGTCGAGCCGGATGCGCGTGCCGTCCTGTCGCGCTACAAGAACGAGGTCGAGGCGGTGGAGACCAGCTCGACCGAACGGATTTCCCGCGCGCGCTTCCTGCTCGAAGGCTCGAGCGTCTATCCGGATGCCACGTTTACCCTGCGCATGACCTATGGCGCCGTCGCCGCATGGGACGAGGGGGGCCGGAAGGTCGGTCCGTTCACCACGTTCGGCGCGCTCTATCCGCGGGTCACGGGCAAGGATCCGTTCGCCCTGCCGCCGAGCTGGCTCGCCGCGAAGCCGAAGCTCAACCCCGGCACGACGTTCAACTTCGTCGCGACGACCGACATCACCGGGGGCAACTCGGGAAGCCCGGTGGTCGACCGGGACGGCCGCCTCGTCGGTCTCTGCTTCGACGGCAACATCCACTCGATCGGCGGCAGCTTCTGGTTCGACCCGGCGAAGAACCGGACCGTGGCGGTCGACTCGGGTGGCATGCTCGAGGCGCTGCGCACGGTCTACGGCGCCGATCGCCTGGTGACGGAGCTCACGGCGAAGTAGGCCGGGAGGTATGGAGAGCGCGGTTCCCTCCCGTCCGGAGGCGGTCGAGCTGGAGCTGTTCACCCAGCGGTTCGCGGCGGTCGCCCGCGACATGGGCGAGCAACTCCGGCGCACGGCGGTCTCGACCAACGTCAAGGAGCGCCTGGATTTTTCCTGCGCGCTGCTCGATCCGGACGGGAGCCTGGTGGCCAACGCGCCCCACATCCCGGTCCATCTGGGCGCGCTCGGGCTCTGCGTCCGAGAGCTCCAGAAGGCGGTCAAGTTCTCGCCGGGAGATGCGGTGGTCACTAACCATCCCGCCTTCGGCGGCTCGCATCTTCCCGACGTGACGCTGGTCTCGGCGGTGTTCGACGACGACGGCGAGATCCTGGGTTACGTGGCCAACCGGGCTCACCACGCCGAGATCGGCGGCAGCCGGCCGGGATCGATGCCGCCGGACGCGACCCGGCTGGTCGAGGAGGGCGTCGTGATCCCTCCGACGTTCCTGGTCGAACGAGGGGTGCCGCGCTGGGGTGAGATCGAGCGGCGGCTCACCTCGGGCCGGTTTCCCAGCCGTTCGGTGTGCGAAAACCTCGCCGATCTCGAAGCGGCGCTCGCGGCCAACGTCTTCGGCGAGAAGGCGCTCCGCGCGCTCGCCGCCCGCCATGGTCGCGCCGTGGTTCATCGCTACATGGCGGCGCTCGCCGACCGCGCGGAGACCCGCGTGCGCGAGGCGCTCGCCCGTCTACCGGCGGGGACCTACACGGCGGTAGAGCGTCTGGACGACGGCTCGCCGATCGCGGTCCGGATCGACGTGGAAGGCGGGCGCGCGACGATCGACTTCACCGGCACGGCGGCCGCCCATCCGGGGAATCTCAACGCTCCGCCAGCGGTGGTGCGAAGCGCGATTCTCTACGTGCTGCGCCTGCTGGTGGCCGAGTCGATGCCGTTGAACGAAGGGCTCCTGCGCGCGGTAGAGATCCGCGTGCCGCAAGGTTCCCTGCTCGATCCGCCGTTTCTCGCCGTTTCCTCGGGCGACTCGGCGGAGGAAGACGCCCCGGCGGTCGTCGGCGGCAACGTCGAGACCAGCCAGCGCCTGGTCGACGCCCTGCTCCGTGCCCTCGGCCGGGTCGCGGGAGGGCAGGGGACGATGAACAATACGCTTTTCGGCAACCCGAGCTTCGGGTACTACGAGACGGTCTGCGGCGGTGCTGGCGCAACGGCGGACCGACCCGGCGCGAGCGCCGTCCACACCCACATGACCAACACGCGCATCACCGATCCGGAGGTCCTCGAGCACCGATATCCCGTGCGCCTGCATCGCTTCGCGATCCGCCGCGGGTCGGGGGGCGCCGGCCGTTGCCGAGGCGGCGACGGTGCGGTGCGCGAGATCGAATTCCTGGCGCCTGTTTCGCTCTCGCTCCTCACCCAGCATCGCGTCGAAGCGCCGTACGGCCTCGCGGGGGGAGAGCCTGGACAGCGGGGACGGCAAACGCTGATCCGCGCCGACGGCTCGCGCGAGATCCTCCCTTCGTCGGCCGCGCGCGAGGTCGCCCCGGGCGATCGCCTGCTGCTCGAAACGCCGGGCGGCGGTGGCTATGGCCCCTTGTTGCCTGAGGAAACGAACGCAACAGAGGAGATCTCGGATTGATCGATCACGCGCTCGCGCACCGAATCGAGAGGGCGGAGGCGCTTGCGGGGCGCGCGTTCGCCGAGGTGGCTCAAAGGGCGAACCCGGAGGGCGGTGCTACGGCCGAGCCCCATTGCGGCGGGTGGGCGCTCTATTCGGGGGCGGGCTCGCCGGTCAATCAAGCGCTAGGAATCGGCCTCGAGGGCCCCGTCGCGGCGGATGCTTTCGCGGCCCTGGAAGACTTCTTCTTCGCTCGCGGCCAGCCCGCGATTTACGAGGTCTGTCCGTACTGCGACCCCTCCCTGCTCCCATTGCTTGCCGATCACGGCTATCGCATGACGGAGCTTTCCCAGGTGCTCTTCCGACCCCTCAACGACTTCGTGCCGGGGCCGGGATCGACGGGGCTCGAAGTCCTTCGCGTGCACCCGGACGAGGCGATGCTCTGGTCTGAAATCGTCGCGCGCGGGTTCTTCGAGGGTGAGGAACCGCCGGCCGATCTGGTTCGGATCATGGCGGGAGTGGCGAGCGCAGAACTCACGACTTGCTGGCTCGTCCGTTGCGGCGGAAACCCGGCCGGCGGCGGCACGGTGCAAAGGTCGGAGGGGGTGGCGCTGTTCGCCGGCCAGAGCACCCTCCCCGCGTTTCGGGGTCGAGGAATCCAGGCCGCGCTGATCCGCGAGGGCCTCGAATACGCCCGGGATTGCGGAGCGGACCTCGCGGCAGCGATGACGCTTCCCGGAAGCGGTTCACAGCGCAACTTCGAGCGCGCCGGCTTCCAGGTGGCCTACACGCGGGTCAAGGTGCAGCGGGATGTCCCTCCGGATCGAACGGGTCCTTCCGGTCCGTCTGCGCCCTGACCCCCCGCTGGCGTAGCGCTTCGTACGATGAGATCGCGACCGAGTTCGACAGGTTGAGCGAGCGCAGCTGGGGATCGGCCATGGGGATCTTCACCAGGCGCTCCCGGTAGCGGGCGCGAATCTCGGGCGCCAGCCCGACGCTCTCGCGGCCGAAGACGAGCACGGTGCGGTCGGGGAACTCGATTTCCCAGAGCGTCCTCTCGGCCTCGGCCGAAAAGAAGAACACCGCCCCGAGCGTCGGCATCTCGGCTTCGAAATCGGGCCAGCTCTCCCAGACTGTCGGATTCACGCGCGGCCAATAGTCGAGGCCGGCCCGCCGCACCTGGGCGGCGTCGAGCGAGAAGCCGAGCGGCCGGACCAGATGCAGCCGCGCACCGGTCGCGAGGCAGGTCCGGCCGACCGCCCCGGTGTTCCAGTGGATCTCCGGGTGGACGAGCGCGACGTGCAGGGCGGGGCTTTCTGCGGTCATGGTTTCTTTCGGTCGGGGACGGTAGCACGCCGCGGAGAGAGGGGGCGTGGAGCGTGGAACGCTACAATTCCCGGGCGATGCGCATCGGCCTCCTCTCCGACACCCACGGATTGCTTCGACCTCGGGTCCTGGAGCTGCTCGCCGGGTGCGACCGGATTTTCCACGCCGGGGACGTCGGCTCGCGGGAGATCCTCGCGCGACTCGAGATGCTCACCCCGGGCGTTCCGGTGGCCGCGGTCCGGGGTAATACCGATGGCGGCGAGCTTGCAGATCTGCCCGACTCGGCCACCTTCGAAATCGAAGGGATGGCGCTCGGCCTGATCCACCGGCGGGAGGACGTTCCCGCTCGCTGGCAACGGTCGATGCGGGTGGTCGCGTTCGGCCACTCCCACCGGCCGGAGATCGAGTGGCGGAGCGAGGCGCTTTGGATCAACCCGGGCGCTTGCGGTGCGCGGCGCTTTCGTCTGCCCCTTACGCTCGCCCTCCTGACCTTGGACGAAGGGCGGATCGTGCCGGAAATCTTTGCCGTCGAATAGGCGGCCGACTTAGCTCAAGGAGGATCACGTGCGCCGATCGTCGCCTTGTTTTCGACCCGTCCGGGTCGTTCTCGTGCCCCTCTCTCTCCTGCTGGCCCTGGCGTTCCTCGGGGCTCCCGTTCCCGCCGGAGCGGCGGGCTTCGGGCTGTTCCAGCACGGGGGTAGGACCACCGGTCAGGTCGGGGCCTTCACCGCTCGGGCTTCCGACCCTTCGGCGGTTGCCTTCAACCCCGCGGCGATTGCGCGGTTGGATGGCTTTCAGCTCCAGGCGGGGCTCGACTTCGCCAACGACACCGATTCTTTCGATTCGTCGCTCGGCGGTTCGTTCGACGCGGGACACGTCATCGAGTTTCCCCCGGCCGTCTACGCGACCTGGCGCCCGGCCGGAGACGCGCGTTGGGCGGTTGGTCTTGGGATCGACACGCCGTTCTGGACCACCCTCGATTGGAAACCGGCCCTCTTTCCGGAGAGGTTCGCCCAGAAGAAATTCGAGCTCACTCTGTTCGAGGTCCACCCGACCGTGGCGTTCCGGCTGAGCGATCGCTGGAGCGTGGGCGGCGGCGTACGTTACCTGAAAGGCAACCTCGAACAGGACGACAGCCGGCTGTTCGCGATCACGCCGGTCTTCTTCGCGGGCCTCACCCGGTTTGCCGAAGAGGAGCGCCGGGCGAAATCGGACGTCGACGGCCTTGGCTGGGACGTCGCCTTCCATTACGCGACCGACCGCTGGGGATGGGGAGGCGTGCTCCGGAGCGCGGTAAAGGTTGACGGCTCGGGCGACGCGCGATTCAGCATCCGCGACATCCAGCTCCCCGCCCCCGATCAGGCTCGCTTCACGCCGAGCGGCTCGGTGTCTCAGTCCTTCGAGCTGCCGGCGGAGCTGCGGACCGGAATCTGGTTCGCCCCGTATCCCGAGCTGCGAATCGAGCTCGACGCGGCGTGGCAGAAATGGTCGGACGCCGAGGCCTCGACGGTGCGGTTCGGCCCGGGCGGCCTCTTTCCCGAGGTGAACGAAACCGTCCGCTTCGGCGATTGGGACGACACCCTGTCGATCCGTTTGGGGGTCGAAGGGGATCTGAGCGATCAGGTGAGTCTGTTCGGCGGAGTCTCGCGGGAAGAGTCGCCGGTTTCCGGCGCCGCCGTTTCGCCCGGTTTTCCGCGAGGCGAGGCCATGGTCTACGCCGTCGGCGCCTCGTACAACTTCCCGCAGATCTCCTTCGACCTGGGCTATTCGCTCCACGAGCACGAGCGGAACCGAGCCGCGTCGGGCAGCTACACCTCCCGGGCGACGGTCTGGTCGGCCTCGGCGCGTTGGCGTTTTGGCGAGCCCTAGGTCCTCGCTTCAGCTCCAGGGGCGCGAGATCACACAGGCGTTGATGCCGCCGATGCCCATCGAGAGCTTCCCAACCGGGCCTGTCGGCGCGGTACAGGGGGCGTCGAAGACGTAGAGCGGGTGGAGGCGGCCGATTTCCTCGTTGAGCTCCGCGTGAGAGAGCGGAGTGGGGAAGAGCCGTCCCCGCTCGAAGCCGAGGTATTGGGCCGTAAGCTCCCAGCCACCTCCGGCCGACATGCCGTGGCCGAAAGTGCCCTTTCGCGCGGTGACCACCACTTGGTCGGGGACCACGCTGCGCAGCGTCTCGACCTCTTTGAAATCGCCCGGCGTCGCCGTCGCGTGGAGGTCCCACGAGCCGATCGCCGCGGGATCGATCCCCGATGCGGAGAGCGCCTCGCGAATCGCCGTCCGCGGTCCCTCGAGCGAAGGGGTGATGATGTGGTCGGCGTCCGACGAAACGCCTACGCCGACCGGCTCCATGCCGAGCGGCTTGAAGCCTCGAGACGTCATGTGCTCGTAGTCCCCGACGATCCAGATCGCCGCGCCTCCCGCGACGTGAGTACCGCGCAGGGTGGTGAGCGGCTTGGAAACGGCGGCGTCGGCGGAGATGACTCGCCCGGAGTAGAACGCCCCGACGGTGATCGGCAGCGGCGGCGGGTCGGTCGCGCCGATCACCACCGCTTCGGCCTCCCCTCCTTGGATCGCGTCCATCGCGAGCTTCAGCGTGACGCCGAACGTCGAGCAGGCGGCGACCGGGGCGAAAGCCAGACCGGTGATCTTTCCCAGGATCGAGATCTGCGAAGCGGGAGTGTTCTGGATGTTCCAGAGCAGGTTCGCGGAGACCGCGCGCCAGGGCGGCTCGGGGCAGCGCCATTTTTCTTGAAGCTTCGCGTGGCCGCGCTGCTTTTCCTTCATCACGGACATTTTCGCCTTCTCGACGTCGCCGTGAATGCCGTGCCCTTCGATCTCGGCGAGCTCGGCCAAGTAGAGCGGCAGCTCGGGCGATCGTTCCGCCCACCAGTGCCACCAAGCTCCCTGCGCCTCGTCCCGATCGTCGATCCCGACCGAATCGGGATGGGGAGGGCGGCTCGCGTCGGCTTCGAGATCCGAGGAGCCCGCCGACGGGTAGTCCGGATGCCGTTCCGCCCAGAACCGATCCCACCGTCTTTGGCCCCTTCGCAGCGCGAGCGTCGCGTCGGAGATCGTCGCCAGGTTGCCGAGTCCCGTGCCGACGTAGACCCGGGTCCGCGTGCCGAGGCGCGAGAGCTCCTGCTCGATGCCGGGGTTCTGCTCGAGTGCTTGGAGGAAGCCGCCGATCGCGAATTGCGTGGGCAGATCCATCTTGGCTTCCAGCGTGTGGAAGCGGCTCGGCGGAAACCGTTCGACGATCCACGAGCGATACGCCTCGAACGAGAACTCCGGTCGGCCGACCAGAAAGGTGTCCGGGCCGAAACCGTGGAACGGCGTGAGCCAGCTCTCGGACGATTCGAGGTTGGCCGCGAACGCGGCGACGTTGGGCGACCGGGGGGCCACGATCCCCCAACCAAAGATTCCGACTCGACGCAACGAAAAGTCCTCCCAGGCTGACCGGAGATCCTTCGGGACGGATTGTCTCGACCGGATCGGGGGATTGTCGCCCAGCCGAGCGCGGAGGGCAAACCAGGCGCCGGCCGCTTATGATGGACGCCATGCCGAGCTATCGACTGCGCGTCCGAGGCCGCTTCGAGGCCGCCCACCACCTGCTCTCCTACCGAGGCGGCGTGGAATGCTCTCACGGCCATTCCTGGAAGGTCGAGGTCTATCTCAAAACCGGAACCCTGGACGGCGACGGCATGGCCTGGGATTTCGTCGAAGTGAAGAACGCGCTCGGGGCGCTCTGTGCCGAGCTCGACCATCGAGACCTGAACACGATTCCGCCCTTCGACGTTTCGAGCCCGACCACCGAGCACGTCGCCGCATGGTTCTTCGAGCGCATGAAACAGCGGCTGCCGGCGGCTCCCTTGGCCGAGGTGGAGGTCTGGGAAGGACCCGACTGCTCGGCGTCGTTCCGCCCTTGATTTTGCCGTTTGGAGGAAATCACCATGCGCATCGCACTGTTAGGCACCGGGCTGATGGGATTCGCGATGGCCGAGCGCCTGCTCGAAAGGGAGGCGGAGCTTTCGGTTTGGAATCGCACGGCGGCGAAGGCCGAGCCGCTTCGCGGCCTCGGCGCCGAGGTCGCGGGTTCCGCAAGCGAGGCGATCGAAGGGGTGGGGCCGGGAGGGCTGGTTCTCGCGATGCTGCGCGACGGCCCGGCAATCCACGCCGCCCTCGACGGTGCGCTTCCGGCACTCGCGGGTAAGACCTTCGTCCAGATGAGCACGATCGCTCCGGCGGAGAGCCGAGCGCTCGCCGACCAGATCGAGGGCGCGGGGGCGAGGTATCTCGAGGCGCCGGTTCTGGGCAGCACACCGCAATCTCGAAGCGGCACGTTGCAGGTTCTTGTGGGGGGCGATGCGGCCGAGCTCGCTCGCATCGAGGAGACGCTTGCGCTGCTCGGGCCCACTACCCATGTCGGCCCGGTCGGTCAGGCGGCGGCGCTCAAGCTCGCTCTCAACCAGCTGATTCCGAACCTGATCGCGGCGTTCTCGCTGTCCGTCGGGATGGTCCGCCGGTCGGGAGTCGACCTCGAGGTGTTCCTCGGAATCTTGCGCAAGAGCGCGCTCTACGCCCCCAGCTACGACGGTAAGCTGCCGAAGATCCGGGCGCGGGATTTCGCGGAGCCGAGCTTTCCGGCCGAGCTGATGCTCAAAGACGTGGATCTGATCCGCGCCGAATGCCGCTCTCTCGGGCTCGATACGACGGTGGCCGACGCACTCCGGGGCGTGTTGGCGCGGACCGTCGAAGGCGGGATGGGAGGCGCCGACTACTCGGCTCTCTACGAGGTGATCGACCCGCGCGGTTGAACCTCGTCGAACGGCTCAGGCCCGAACCGATTCGATCTGCGGCGCGGAATCGGTCCCTACGGCGAGCTCTTCGCGAATCACGTCGATGAGCCGCCGGAGATCGACCGGCTTCGTAAGGTGCCGGGCGAAGCCGGCCGCGAGGGCCCGCTGAATGTCCTCGTCCATTCCATATCCCGACAACGCGATTCCTTTGAGGCCATGTCGCTTCGACAGCACCCGCATCAAGTCGCAGCCGTCGCCGTCGGGAAGGCCGAGATCGGAAAGGACGAGCTGGAAGCTCTCGTGATGATCGGCGTGCGCTTGGAACGCCGCGGCGAGCGCATCGGCGACCGAGGCGGCCCGGGTGACGCGGAACCCGGAATCCTGGAGCAGGACCGAAAGCGCCTCGGCGGTGTCGTCGTGGTCTTCGACCAAGAGCAGGTGAGGCGCGATCCCCAGGACACGGCCGGAAACCGACGGCCGTTTCGCCTGCTGGACCGATTGGGCGACCGCCGCGCTGGTGCCCTTGGACAGCAGATCGTCGATCAGCCGGACTTCGAGCTCCAGATTGCGCCGGATCCGCTCGAGCATCGGCGCGAAACGCTCCGGCAGATCGTCGGCCGCCTGCATCGCGGAGAGCGTGAGCATGACGGGGGCTAAGGGCGTGCGCAGCTCATGGGAGAGCGCCGCGAAGAAGCGGTCCTTCGCGTCGACCGCGTCGATCGCGTAGAGCCGGGCCTGCTCGAGCTCCCGGCGCAACCGAAGCAGCTGCTTTTCGGTCCGCAGATCGCGGGCGAACGCCAAATGGAGCCCGGGAGCGACGCGTGGCCGGAAGCGCCATTCGACCTCGACGAGCGAGCCGTCGGCTGCAAGAATTGGAAACTCCCCTTCAAAACCGTGTCGAGATTGCAAGCCGGCGAGGGCCGCATCGCCCAGGGTTTTTGCGCTCGGCAGGAGGAAGGAGGATAGGGTTTGACCGATCAGCGCAGCCTGTTCGAATTGAAGAAGGCGGCAGAAGGCATGGTTGGCCTGGCGTAAAACCGCGCCGTCGTCGAGCAGGGCGACCGCCCCGAAACCCTCTTGATACAGAGGTTTACCGAGCGAATCGAGGAATTCGTCGAGGGGACGGAGCGTCGCGAGGTCATCGTTGCTGCTCATGGAAGAGGCCCGAAGCGGGTCGAGGGGACCCTTTGGCTTGGACTTCTGTCGGAGAAAGCAAAACGAATGCCGTCGGTTCAGGCCTCGTCGCCCACGGGGACGAGCAGCCGCTCGATGGCGCGAGCCTTGCCGGTCGCCTCGTCGATGTCGACGACCGCCCCGGCGAGCCGGACGTCGCGCTTGGCGACCTCGAGCGGCGCCGAGGTTTGGAGCAGGAAACGGCGCAGGACTTTGTCGACTTTCATGCCGATGATCGACTCGTAGGGCCCGGTCATCCCGACGTCGGTGAGCAGCGCGGTTCCGCCCGGAAGAACCCGCTCGTCGGCGGTGGGCACGTGGGTGTGGGTGCCGAGCACAGCGCTCGCCTTGCCGTCGAGGTAGAAGCCGAGAGCCTGCTTCTCGCTCGTCGCGTCGGCGTGAAAATCGACGAGGATCACTTTGACCTCCCGGCCGAGCGAGGCGATCAGCCGGTCGGCGGCGTGAAAAGGCGAATCGAGGTGGCTCATGAAGACCCGTCCCTCGAGGTTGATCACGGCGACCGGGATACCCGCCGCGGTCTCGCCCACGAAAAGACCCTTGCCGGGGTTTCCCTCGGGGTAGTTCGCGGGGCGGAGGAGGCGTGGCTCGCGCGAGAGCAGCTCGACCCCTTCCTTCTTGTCCCAGACGTGGTTGCCCGTCGTGTAGCAGTCGATCCCGAGCCCCTCGAATTCGGCCAACACGTCGGGGGTGACGCCGAATCCTCCCGAGGAGTTCTCGACGTTGACCACCGTGTAATCGATCTTGTGCTGGTCGATCAGCCGGGGAACGAGCGTCTTGACCGCTCGGCGGCCGGGCTTGCCGATCACGTCGCCAACGAACAGTAGCTTCATTTCGATCCCATCCCCCTCCCTGGCCCTCCCGGAGGGGAGGGAGAAGGGCCTGGGGTGTTGAGGAGGTTTGTCTTCGTCCCTGCCGTCAGCGGGCGTACTCGATCGACCGGGTCTCGCGGATGACGGTGATCTTGATCTGGCCGGGATAGGTGAGCTCGGCCTCGACCTTTCGGGCGATGTCCTTCGACAGCCAGAGCGCCTGATCGTCGGAGAGCTTGCCGCTGTCGACGATGATCCGCACCTCGCGGCCGGCCTGGATCGCGAATGTCTTCTGCACTCCCTTGAAGCCCGAGGCGATCTCCTCGAGCTTCTCGAGCCGCTTGACGTAGGTCTCGAGCACCTCGCGCCGCGCGCCGGGCCGGGCGGCCGACAGGGCGTCCGCCGCGGTCACCAGGACCGCCTCGACCGTTTGCGGATCGTAGTCGCCGTGGTGGCAAGCCATGCCGTGGACTACCTCTTCGGACTCGCCGTACTTCCGGAGTAGCTCGATGCCCAGTTGGAGGTGGGTTCCCTCCATTTCGCGGTCGATCGCCTTGCCGATGTCGTGGAGGATGCCGGCGCGCCGCGCGACGTGGACGTTCGCCTTGAGCTCGGCGGCCATCGCTCCTGCGAGGAATGCGACTTCGCGGCTGTGATGCAGGACGTTCTGGCCGTACGAGGTGCGGTAACGCAAGCGTCCGAGCAGCTTGGTCAGCTCCGGGTGGAGGTCGGGAATCCCGAGCTCGAGCAGTGCCGCTTCACCTTCGGTGAAGATCTTCTGCTCGAACTCCGCTTTGACCTTCTCGACCACCTCTTCGATTCGGGCCGGGTGGATGCGCCCGTCGGTGATCAAGCGCTCGAGCGCCACGCGCGCCACCTCGCGGCGGAACGGATCGAAGCCGGAAAGGATCACCGCCTCGGGCGTGTCGTCGACGATCAGGTCGACCCCCGTCGCGGTTTCGAGCGCCCGGATGTTCCGGCCCTCGCGGCCGATGATCCGACCCTTCATCTCGTCGTTCGGCAGCATGACCACCGAGACCGTCGCCTCGGACACGTAGTCGGATGCGGCGCGCTGCACCGCCATCCCGATGATCCTCTGCGCCTGACGGTGAGCCGTTTCCCGTGCCTCGTCTTCCAGGCGCTTGACGATGTTGGCCGCCTCCATCCGGGCGTCCTGCTCGAGCGAACGGACCAGCTCTTCGCGAGCCTGCTGGGCCGTCAGGCCGGCGATGTGCTCGAGCTTCTGGCGCTCCTCGGCGAGCATCCGCGTGACCTCGGCCTCTTGCGCCGCGACCGTGTGCTCGCGCCCCTGGAGCGACTTTTCCCGAGACGCCACCTCGCGATCGCGGGTGGTCAGGTCTTCGGTTCGCTTATCGAGGGTGTCTTCCTTCTGGGTAAGCCGGCGTTCGACCTGCTCCAGCTCGGAACGGCGCTTCCGCGACGCGCTCTCGAACTCGCTGCGGGCCTGGAGCAGTTTTTCCTTCGCGGCCAGCTCCGCTTCCCGGACCTTAGTTTCTCCGAGGCGTTCGGCGTCTTCCAGGATTTGTTTGGCGCGCTGCTCGGCTTCGAGGCGAAGACGCAGGGATTCCCGCTTGCCCCAACGGAGCAGGAAATAGGAGATGGCAGCCGCGACCAGGACGAGCGCCGCGATCAGAAAGAGATTCGTGCTCAATGCGACCTCCCCGTCAAAGGGGGGGTCGGGGGCGTTGCCTCGAGAAGGCGAGCGGTCGATTTAGCGTGCGCATCCCCCGCGGATACGAGCGGGCTGTGCGTTTTAGAACCTGTAACGCAAACAGGTGGGTGCCCTCTCCTCGAGCCGTTAGCGTCCTCGTACGAGCGAGGCTGGCACAGGCGCCGCGGAATCCGAGCTCCCGGGGGTATAACGTTGGTTCTACGATCGTTAAGCCCATCTCGCACCATCCAGGGGATGCGCACGCAAAATCATATCTCAGAAGGAGTCGCCTTCCGTCCCGCCGCATCCTCGACCAGGACCTCGTCCAACTCCTTCACCAGCTCGTCAAGCCTTTCTCGAACTTCGCCCCGTTCCCCTTCTTGCCGTCGTTGCAGCTGATAGAGCTCGTCGGCCAGGTTGAGCGCGGCGAGGATCGCGATCCGCGCGGTATCCTGCGTTCGCACCCGGCTCGCGATCTCTCGCATCTTGCCATCGACGAGATCCGCGAGCGCCTGGACGTGGCCGCTCCCATCGCTGCCGCGGACGTTGTACGCGGCGCCGAAGATCCGCACCTCGGTGGTGTCGATTCCCGTGCTCAAGCGTTCGTCCCCCGCATGGTCTATGGGCCGGCAAGTGGTTTGAACCCATAGACTTGGACGCGCACTATAGCACAGGTGCCCGGGGTGCCCCGGCAACCCCGGATCGGTCTGCCGGGGCAGCCCGGATCCCCTAGAATGCCGTCCGGATGGGACTCTATTCGCTCCTCCGGCCGCTCCTTTTCCGTTTCGATGCGGAAACCGGCCACGCCCTCGGTCTTTTGGCCCTTCGATCCGCGCAGGCGTTGCCGGGCTGGGCGGAGCTCGGGGTTCGGCGCGCCCGGGCGGCCGACGCGCGGCTCGCACGGCACCTGCTAGGGACGACGTTTCTCAACCCCGTCGGCCTCGCGGCCGGCTTCGACAAGGATGGCCGTGCGGTCCGGGGACTCGCTGCGCTCGGCTTCGGATTCGTCGAGATCGGCACGGTGACGCCGCTCGGCCAGCCCGGCAATCCGCGCCCTCGGATGTTCCGGCACCCTAAGGCGGGAACGCTGCAGAACGCTCTCGGTTTCAACAACCGGGGGATGGCGGCGATGGCGGCCGTCCTCACCCGCCTCGGTCCGCCACCGGTTCCCCTCGGCATCAACCTGGGGAAGAACAAGGCGACCCCGCCCGAGCGTGCGATCGACGATTACGAGACGCTCCTCTCCGGGCTCGAGCGCTTCGCCGACTACCTGGTGATCAACCTCTCCTCGCCGAACACGCCGGGCCTTCGCGACCTCCAGAACGAGAGCTTCCTCGCCGAGCTGTTTCGGCGCGCGGAGACCCTCACGAAGAAGCCGATCCTGGTGAAGATCGCCCCCGACCTTCCGCCCGCCGCGGCCGCCGAGCTGGCCTCGGCCGCTCTCGACCGGGGCGCGTCGGGTCTGATCGCCACGAACACCACGATCGATTACGACCTGCTCCCGGGCTGCGAGCCCCGCGGCGGCCTCTCCGGCCGGGTCTTGAAGGATCGGAGCTTTACCACCCTGCTCGCCATCGCCCCCCGCCTCCGTGACCGCGGGGTCTTGATCTCAGTAGGGGGCATCGACTCCGCGGAGGAAGCCCGGCGTCGCCTGGACGCCGGGGCCGATCTGGTCCAGCTGTACTCGGCGATGGTCTTTGAAGGGCCGGGCCTGGCGCGACGCATCGTCCGCGGGCTCTGATCGAGGCGGGTTCTCTCGCGGACGAGAACCCTCCTCGCCTTCGCTTCACTCCGGCGGATCGCCGTCGCCGTCGTTCTCTTTCCGCGCCACTTGGACGACCTGCGTGCCGTTCATCAGGCGGGTGAGGTTTTCGATGTCGTCAGGTCGGATCGGAGCGCCCATCAACGCTCCGGCCTCGATCATTGCGTAGAGCAATATCTTGGCCAGAAGGTTTCTCTTCTTCTTCGCCACGGTACCTCCTCTTTCCGGTTTCCGATGAGGCGGTGGAACACGGAGAGAGGGAAGGGGGACCGCGGAAGGCGAGGCGTGCGAAGCGCTCGGGCTCCCGAAAGACGACCGTGAAGGCGGCTTCGAACCAGACGCTCGGGCTCGGAGGGAGGACCCCGACCGGTCGCTCCCAGGGCGGCAGGGCCAGGAGCGCCGAGACCGCAACCGGAGCGGCGAACGCCGCGAGCAGCACCGCGGCGAGGCAGAGGAGAGCGAGCGGCTTGCGCACGACCGCTCGATTCTAGCCGAGACCGGCCGGTCCTCCCGGCCCGAAGGGGGGCGGCCTGTCGGCTCCCTTTCGCCGTTGGTCCCGTCGCGGAGACCCTGGGAGGCAGGCTTCCCGGCCGCGCGCCCGCCATGCCAGAATAGGCGCGAGCTGTTTTTCCGCGAGGGCGGGCTTCCGCCCTCGAACCTTCTCACCTTTTTCAGACCTTTCCTGACCGAACCCAATCCGGGAGGCTCCACCAATGTCCGATAGCGCAGAGCGCAAGCTGGTTCGTTACGAAGTCCGCGAAGGGGTGGCCTACTTGACGTTGGACGATCCGCCGTTCAACGGCTACACCCACGAGATGATGAAGGACCTCGACGCGGGCATCCTCGCCGCGCGGTTCGACCCGGCGGTCCACGTGATCGTCCTCGCGGGCGAGGGGCCGAAGTTCTTCTGCGCGGGCGCCAACATCAACATGCTGAAGGCGTCCGACCCGACGTTCAAGTACTACTTCTGCCTGCACGCGAACGAGACGCTCAGCCGCCTCGAGCAGACGCCGAAGCTGGTGATCGCGGCGCTCGACGGCCATACCGTCGGCGGCGGTCTGGAGATCGCGATGGCGGCCGACATCCGTATCGCCAAGCGGGACGAGAAGGCGAAGGTCGGGCTTCCCGAGGTGAACCTGGGCGTCCTGCCGGGCACCGGCGGCACGCAGCGCTTCGCGCGGATCGTCGGTAAGAGCAAGGCGATCGAGATGATGACGATCGGCAACCTGATCTCGTTCGAGGAGGCGCAGGGGCTGGGCATCATCGACCGGATCTTCGATGGCGACGACTTCATGGAGCAGGTCCACGCCTACGCCCGGCAGTTCTGCCCGCCGAACAAGTCGTCCAAGGTAGTCGGCCGGATCAAGCGTTCGGTCCAGTCGGGAGCCGAGATCCCGTTCGAGAGCGCGCTCGCGATCGAGCGCGAGCTTCAGCAGCTCCTCTTCCAGGGTGAGGACGCCAAGGAAGGGCTGGCGGCCTACATCGAGAAGCGGACGCCGCAATTCCAGGGGAAGTGACCATGGCCGACGTCGCCCAGACGCTCTCCGCCGAGCCGAAGCTGCCTCCCTCTCGACTGTTCGTGGGAGGGGAGTGGGTCGAGGCGGAGGGCGGCAAGACCTTTTCGACCGTGAATCCGGCGACCGAGGAGACGATCTGCGCCGTCGCCTCGGCGAGCGCCGAGGACGTCAACCGGGCGGTCGCGGCGGCGAAAGCCGCCCTGCCGGTGTGGGCCAAGAAGACCGGCGCCCGTCAGCGCGGTCTGCTGCTTTGGAAGATCGCCGACGAGCTCGAACGCCGGATCGACGAGTTCGCCCTGCTCGAGACGCTCGACAACGGCAAGCCGATTTTCGAATCGCGCTACGTCGACCTTCCCACCGCGATCGAGGCGCTGCGCTACTTCGCCGGTTGGGCCGACAAGGTCTCGGGCGACACGATCCAGGTGCAGGGGCCGTTCTCCTTCGGCTACACCCTGCGCGAGCCGGTCGGGGTGATCGCCGCGATCACTCCCTGGAACTTCCCGATCATCCAAGCGATGTGGAAGATGGCCCCGGCGCTCGCGTTCGGCAATACCGTGGTCTTGAAGCCGGCCTCGAACACCCCGATCACCGCGCTCAAATTCGCCGAGCTCGCGGTCGAGGTCGGGCTTCCTCCGGGGGTGCTGAACGTGGTCCCCGGCGGCGGCGCTACGGTGGGCAACGCTCTGGTCGCCCATCCGGACGTGGCGAAGATCACTTTCACCGGATCGACCGAGGTCGGCCGTGACCTGATGCGCAGCGCGGCGGCGTTGACCAAGCGGTTGACGCTCGAGTTGGGCGGCAAGTCGCCGAACATCGTCTTTGCGGATGCCGATCTGGACGCAGCGGTCAAAGGTGCATATACCGGCATCTTCTATGGAAAGGGAGAGGTCTGCGCCGCCGGATCGCGTCTGTTCGTCGAGCGATCGGTCCATGGCGAGTTGGTCGAGCGGCTGGTCGAGCGAACGAAGAAGCTCGCCCCCGCCGATCCGCTCGATCCGAAGACTCGGCTCGGCGCACTGGTCTCGATGTCCCAGCGCGAAAGCGTCCTTGGCTACGTAAAGATCGGCCTCGAAGAAGGCGCGCGCCTGGCGACGGGAGGAGAGGCCACGAGCGTGAACGGCAAGGGTGCCTTCATGCAACCGACCGTGCTCGACGGCGTTTCGAACTCGATGCGCGTCGCCCAGGAAGAGATCTTCGGCCCGGTTCTCGTGGTGATTCCGTTCGAGGACGAGAAAGAGGCGATCGCCATGGCGAACGACTCGATCTACGGCCTCGCCGCCGGGGTCTGGACGCGAGACGTCGGCCGCGCCCACCGCGTCGCGCACGAGATCCAATCCGGAACGGTCTGGATCAACCAGTACAACTGGTACGACCCGGCCGCGCCGTTCGGCGGATTCAAACAGAGCGGCTTCGGCCGCGAGCTGGGCAAGGACGCGATCGGCTACTACACCGAGAACAAGACGATCTTCGTCGGCAAGTAGCAGATCCCCGAGAGATTCCAAAAAGCGCCGGCGCTCGCGCCGGCGTTTTGCTGTGGCGGGATGTGATCCACAAGCCAATGCTCGAGCGTGGCGCCGAATCTCATCCAAACCGCGCCAACACCTGGAACCATCCCCATAGCGTCAGAAACGAAACCGGGATTCCGACCCCAACCATCAGCGCCGCGAGGTCTCCGGCGAGGTCGTATTCCTGAGCCACGATCGAACCGGTGATCATCGGGGCCATCGCGGCTTCGAAGACGGTAACTTGGAAGACGGGGCCGCGCGCGCCCAGCAACAAGCCGAAGACGGCTAGGGCGAGGAGCGGCGCCGCGAGCAGTTTGTAGGCGAGCCCGATCGAAAGCTCTCGCGTTCGGCTCTTGATACCGCTGAACTGGAGCTGGATCCCCACCGAGAGCAGGGCGAGCGGGGTGAGCGTGTCGCCCAAACGGGCGAGTAGCGAATGGGCCCAATCCGGGTATTCGAACGGGCGGAGGGCGACGGCGAGGAGCAGGACCAGAAACGGGGGAAAGAGCAAGACCTTGCGGCCGATCTCCGCGAGGGAGACCCTGTCGCCGTCCCGGGCCGCGAGGCGCGCCGCGAGGAGGATTCCAGGGAGGTTCAGGCAGAGGAACGTCCCGAGCTGGTCCGCCATCACGCCCACGCCAAGCAGACCCCGGCCGTAATACGCCTCGATCATCGGAAGGCCGACGAACGAGGTATTGCCGAGCGCCGCGGTCAGACAGAGAGCGCCCGCTGCTTGCCGATCGAGGACTCCGAACCGGTGGAGCAGCAGGATCAAGCCCGCACCGACCGAGAAAACCAGCCAGGGCATGAGCGCGGGGAAGAGTAGGCTGCGTTCGAACCGGAGGGAGTGGACGTGCTCCAAGACCATCGCGGGGAGCGCGACGTAGAGGACGGCGAGGTTGAGGGGCTTCGAGCCCTCCGGCCCGACCTTACCGCTCGCGCGGAGGAGGATCCCGGCGAGCAGACAGACGCCGAGCAGGATCAGATTGCTCACGGTCCGACGACGTTATCACCGGGCGCTTGAGCCCGCCCAAAAACAGACCGGCCTAAAAACAGAGCGGCCCCGAAGGGCCGCCGAATCGTTTCCTTGGATTGGATGAAGCGGCCAGGAAGCCCGCTTCTTGAGAGGCGTTACCGCAGGACGACGAGCGCCACGCGGCGGTTCTGGGAACGGCCGTCGGGCGTCTTGTTGTCGGCGATCGGGGCGAGCTCGCCGTAGGAGATGACGTTCATCCGGTGGAGCGGCAGCTGGTGCTGCCGGGAGAGGTAGTTGCGCACGGCCATCGCCCGGGTTTGGCCGAGCTCCTCGTTGTAGTCGCTCGATCCGACCGCGTCCGTATGGCCCTGGATCTCGATGTAGACGCCCTTGCCCTCGGCCTTCAGCTTCTCGGCGAACTCGTCCAGGGCCGCCTTGGCTTCGGCCGACAGCTCGTGCTTGTTGAAGCCGAAATGCACGCGGTCGTCGGTCAGGACGGTTTCGTAGAGGAGCTTGCCCTCGGCGAGCTTACCCGCCTCCTGGGCGCGAGCGAGGGCTTCCTGCGCGGTGCGCGACGCTTCACCGATCTGCTGGCCGTGCGTCTGGAGCTCCTCGTCCTGTCGCTTGTTCTGGCTCTGGACGTCCTCCACCTGGCCCTGGACGCCGCTCACCCGGTCGTTGACCTTGGCGTCTTCTTGGCGGACGTATTTCTTGGTGGCGCAACCGGAGGCGAGCAGCCCTCCCGCGAGCACGACGGCGAGGGCGGAAACCTTGACGGACTTCAACATGAGGTGATCCTCCTAAGGATACGGGATCGCGGTCCGGGGGGCGCCGTGGCGGAGCTCTCCGGCCGACCCCGGTTCATCTCCCCCGGGACGTCGCGGGAGGAGGTCCGGTATATCCGCGCCGGAACACCACCGCCCGTTTTCCCGCCACCTGAATCTCCAGACGGCGGAAACGGTCGGTACCGTCGCCGGTCGCGAAGCCTAAGACGTACTGATGCCGCAAATCGTCGCGGATCGCGGCGAGGGCGAGGTTCAGCTCTTCGGTCGAAGAGATCGGGAAATAGCGCCCGCCCGAGGTCGCGGCGAGCAGGGAGAGGACATCGGCGTATCGGTAGACCTTCCGACCCTGCTCGTTCAGGGCGTACGGGTTGCCCGAATCCAGACCTAGGACATAGACGGGCACCTGGGCGGCGCGCACCAGCTCCCGGGCCTGATCGGGAGGGATCGTGCTCGCATTGTCGACGCCGTCGGTGATCAGCAGGGCGAAGCGTTTCGGGTTGTGGCCGGCGCCGGAAATCTCGGGCATGTGGGCGACCGCATCGTGCAGAGCGGTCTTCCCCCAGGGCTTCCAGGTTTCGATCGCCTCGCGGACGGCGCCCAGATTGTCGGTGAACGGAACGTCGATGCGCTGCTCGCCATCGGAAAAAGTGCCGATCGCAAACTCGTCGCCCGAGGCGGCCTGATCGAGAAAATAGCGCGTGGCCGCCCGGCTCCAGACCATTCGCTGGCCCGCTTCCATGCTGCCGGAGAGATCCTGGAGGAACACCAGGCTCGCCGGAGCATCGGCTCGGCTCTCGAAGCTCTCGAACGCTGCCGGCCGGCCGTCCACCTTGAGTTTGAAGTCCTTGCGGTCGAGACCCTGGACGTAGCGAGCCCCATCGCGCACGACGACCGGAACCAGCACATAGCCGACCGAAAAGGTGTCGGCAAATTCTGCCGTTGGGTCCGCGGAGCCAGGGGGGCTCGCCGGAGGAGTCTGGCCCTGGACAGCCGGGGAAAAACGCCGCGGGGGGAGAGGAAGTTCGCCATACGGGAAGCGGACGATAGCAAAGGATGCGCCATCGTCTATGGGTTGCCGGTCAACGAGCGCGGGAAGATAGAGTCTTTGCCGAGCCGGGAGAACCCTCATGAGCGAATCCGTCGACCTTCGGCAGTTCTCGATCAAATGCGGCAACTGCAATACGTATCAGACCTTAGCGGCGTTTTCCCGCCGTGACGAGTGGAACGTCTATACCTACGAGTGTGAGAACGACGTTTGCGATCCGAAAGTCACCCGTACCTACCTCGAGATTCCGCGGGACCTGGACGCTTTCGCCCGGCGGGACCCAAATTGGCGCGGCGGAGGCAAACATGGCGCATGGGGCGAGGGCTCGCCGACGGAGTGATTCGAATCTCCGGGGGACTCGCGGCGAGCGGCGGCCTGCCTCGTTGCTCTCGGGTCCCGGCGGGGCGGTGTGCTACCCTTCGCGCCAAGCGGGTCCGCCCCGCCTTCCTAATCATCGCCACGTACGTCTGTCGCAATTTCCTACCCAGGAGAAGGTAGCCATGGCCAAGATCGTCCACCTCGTGGGCACGGGCACGATCGGGGAGCCTCTGATCGGCCTGTTCACCGATTTCCGCGAGAAGCTCGGAATCGACGAAGTGACCTTTCACAAGCGGACGGCGCTGCCCGCGGACCGCGCGAAGATCAACCACCTGATGGCGCGCGGGGCCAAGCTCGCGGCGGATCCGGACGTGCGCGAGAGCTTCGAGAATCTCGGCCACAAGGTGAGCTTTGACACGGCCGACGCGCTCGACCGGGCGACCGTGGTGATCGACTGTACCCCCGCCGGCAACGAGAACAAGGAAAAGATCTACCAGCACCTCTCCGGCCCCAAGGGTTTCATCGCCCAGGGGAGCGAGTTCGGCTTCGGCAAGCCCTACGCTCGAGGGATCAACGACGAGACCTTGGTTCACGGCGAAGATCGCTACGTGCAGGTCGTCTCCTGCAACACCCACAACATCACGACCCTGATCAAGACGCTGTGCGACGAAGGCGACGCGGGCTATTCGCTCACCCGCGGCAACTTCGTCTGCATGCGGCGCGCGAACGACATCTCCCAGGACGGAGGGTTCGTGCCGGCTCCCTCCGTGGGCAAGCACGATGACGACGTCTTCGGCACCCACCATGCCCACGACGCGCACCACGTGTTCGAGACGCTCGGCCTCGACCTGAATCTCTTCTCGAGCGCGGTCAAGCTCAACACCCAATACATGCACTCGATCTGGTTCAACTTGGAGCTCAACCGCGACATCGCCCTGGACGAGGTGAAGCGGCGGCTCAAGGAGAACCCGCGCGTCGCGATGACCGACAAGCGCTCCTCGAACCTGATCTTCAGCTTCGGCCGCGATCACGGCTATTACGGCCGCATTCTGTCGCAGACCGTGGTCGTCTCGCCGACGCTCACGGTGCGTAAGAACCGCGAGATCTACGGCTTCTGCTTCACCCCGCAGGACGGCAACTCGCTCGTCTCCTCGATCGCCGCGGCGCTTTGGCTGATCGATCCGGATCCGAACAGCGTGGCCGAGCGGCTTGCGCCGATCCGCCGGTTCGTGTTCCGCGAGATCTGAGCGGGGAGGCCGAATCGCACCGATCATGAGCGGCGGCCGGGTCGAAGTTCGCATCGAATCGGGACCGGGTGCGCTCCGCATCGAAGGGTCGTCCCGCGCGGGCGATTCGACCTGGTTGAAGCTCCACCCCCCCGGCCTTGCGTTCGACGTCGGCAGGGGGGCGCTCCAGCTCGGCGGCTCGCGCGACCTGTTCGTCTCCCACGGCCATCTCGACCACGCGCTCGGTCTGCCGTTCGCCATCTCGCAGCGGACGCTCCACGAATCGGCGGCGACGAGGGTTTTCTGTTCGGCCGAGATCGCGGGCGACCTGCGCGCATTCGTCGAGGCGGCCGAGCGGTTGGAGAGGGTCACCTATCGTTGGGAGCTCATACCCCTCGACGTCGGCTCCCGGGTCGAAGTGGCGCGCGACCTCGTGGTCGAGGCGTTTCCGGTCGACCATGGCGTGCCGAGCCTCGGCTTTCACCTCCTGCGGAAAAAGCATCACTTGATGGCGGAGCACCAGGGAAAAGACGGCAGCGAGCTCGCCGCGTTGCGGGCCGCTGGAGTCTCCATCGAGGAGACGGTCGAGGAGCTCTGGGTCTCCTACTGCGCCGACACCGGCCCGGGCGTCTTCGAGCTGGAGCCCCGGGTGTTCTCGAGCGCGGTCTTGATCCTCGAGTGCACCTTTCTTTCTCCCGAGCTGCGCGAGCGCGCGGTTCTCTACCGGCACATGCACATCGACGAGATTGCGGCGCGCTCCGAACGGTTTGCGAACCAGGCGATCGTGCTCCAGCACTTGTCCCACCGGCACACCTTCGCCGAGCTCGAGCGCGCGGTCGAGGAGCGCCTTCCCGGCCTCGCCTCGCGGGTCCAGATCTTGAGGGCCTTATGAGCCGAAGACCCGAGGCGGCGCCTCCCGCGAGCATCCGGCTCGCCCAGATCGACGAATTGGAGATCGCGATCGACAAGCTCGTCGCGGGCGGCGAAGGGATCGGTCGTTGGGAGGGCATCCCGATCTTCGTTCCGCGCGCGGCGCCGGGCGATCGGCTCCGCGTCCGATTGACCGAGCGGAAGCCCGACTACGCGCGCGCCGAGATCGTCGAGATCCTCGAGCCCGGCCCGGGGCGCCGCCCCGATCCGTATCCGGCGCTCGCGGCGACCGGCCTCTGCGATCTCCAGCATCTCGACGACGACCTCCAATCGCGGTCGCGCGCCCAGGCGGTTTGCGAGACGCTGGTACGGATGGGCGGGATCACCCTCCCGGCCGACCTTCAGGTCATCACCGGCGAGCCCTGGCACTATCGGCTGCGCACGGAGCTCACCACGGAGCGGAACGAGCGGGGAGACGTCTTCGTCGGCTACCAAGCGCGCGGCAGCAACCGGCTGATCCCGGTTCAGGAGTGCGCCCTGTTGGTGCCGGAGCTGGAGGCGCTGCTCTCCGTCCTACCTCGGCTGCTCGGGGAAGATTCGCCGCGTCGGATCGACCTCGCCGCGGGCGACGCCGGCGAGGTGACCGTGGCACCGGTGATCGAGGGATTGCCGCACGGCGAGGTGACCACGACGGTTGCGACCTCGGCGGGCGAGATCACCTATGCCTACGACGCGCGCTGCTTTTTCCAAGGGCATCGAGGTCTGCTGCCGAAGCTGGTCGAAGCGGCGGTCGGACCTTGGACCGGCAAATCCGCCTACGATCTCTACGCGGGTGTCGGGCTCTTCGCGCTGCCGCTCGCCAAACGCTACGACCGCGTCGTCGCGGTGGAAGCCGACCGGATCGCGGTCCGCTACGCGCGGAACAACGCGCGGCGCAACCGGCTCGCGAACGTCGAATCGTTCCCGAGCGCGCTCGAAACCTGGATCGGCAAGCTTCCCTACGAGACCGATAGGGTCGTCGTTGATCCACCGCGCGGAGGCCTTTCGCACCGCGTCCGCGCGATCCTGACCGAGCGCCCTCCGGCGCGACTCACCTACGTCTCCTGCCACCCGGCGACGCTCGCCCGCGACCTGCGCCAGCTGTCCCAAGCGTTCACGATCGAAAGCCTGGCGCTGGTGGATCTCTTCCCCCAGACCGGCCATATGGAGGCGGTCGTGCAGATGGTGCGAAAAGCGACCTGATCGCCGAATCGAGGCGCGTATACTGATCGCTGATTTCGCACGACCATGCATTCCCCTTCAACGGTCTCGACCACCCCGTCGCCTCAATTTCCCTTGAAGCTCGCCGAGGCCCTTCGGCGGACGTTCGCCCAGGGGTACGGCAAAGCCGAGCTTCGCGCGGATCTGCTTGCCGGGGCGGTCGTCGGCGTCGTCGCCCTGCCGCTTTCCATGGCGCTCGCGGTCGCCTCCGGCGTGCCGCCGCAGCATGGTCTCTACACCGCGATCATTGCCGGGTTCCTGATCGCGGCGCTCGGCGGGTCGAAGGTCCAGGTCTCCGGGCCGACCGCGGCGTTCGTGGTCGTCCTGGCGCCGATCGCCGCGGCGCATGGCCTGGGTGGGCTCCTCCTCGCGACCGCGATGGCCGGGGTGATCCTGATCGCGATGGGCGTCGGGCGCCTCGGGCGGTTGATTCAGTTCGTGCCGTACCCGGTGACGACGGGATTCACGACCGGTATCGCGGTCGTGATCGCGACGCTCCAGCTCAAGGATTTCCTCGGGCTTTCGGTCGAGAAGATGCCGGAGCATTTCGCCGAGCGAGCCGTTGCGCTCGCTCGGGCGATCCCCTCCGCGCGCTGGCCGGAGATCGCGATCGGTGCGTTCACCCTCGCCGTGCTGCTGCTCTGGCCGCGGCTCACGAAGAAGATCCCCGCGCCGCTCGTGGCTCTCTCGCTCGGAGCGCTGCTCGCCTTGGCGCTTTCACGGTTCGTCCCGGGATTCGCCGTCGAGACGATCGCGAGCCGATTCCATTACACGGTGGACGGCGTCGTTCGCGACGGGATCCCGCGGCTGCCGCCGGTGCCCCTCCTGCCGTGGAACCTCCCCGGCGCGGACGGCGCGCCACTCGCCCTCTCGTTCGACCTCTTCCGCCAGCTCCTGCCGGTCGCCTTCGCGATCGCCATGCTCGGCGCGATCGAATCGCTCCTCTCGGCGGTGGTCGCCGACGGCCTGACGGGAAAGACCCACGATCCCGATAGCGAGCTGCTCGCCCAGGGGATCGGCAATCTGGTCGCCCCGTTCTTCGGCGGAATCGCCGCGACAGGCGCGCTCGCGCGAACGGCTACCAACGTCCGCTCCGGCGCCCGCTCGCCGGTCGCCGCGATGGCCCACGCGCTTGTGGTGCTGCTCGCCGTCCTGGTCGCGGCCCCTTGGCTCGGCTACCTACCGATGGCCTCGCTGGCGGCGCTCCTGCTGCTCGTCGCCTGGAACATGAGCGAGGTCCACAACTTCGCCCGCACCTTCCGCCAGGCGCCGAAGAGCGACACGTTCCTGCTCGTCTCCTGCTTCCTGCTCACGGTGCTGTTCGACATGGTGGTCGCCATCACCTTCGGCGTGCTGCTCGCGGCGCTTCTCTTCATGCGCCGCATGGCCGAGGTCTCCGGAGCCGACCTTGCCGAGTCGACCCATCCGTTGGTCGCCGAAGGGCTGCCGGCCGACGTCGTGGTCTACGAGATCGCGGGCCCCCTCTTCTTCGGAGCCGCGCAGAAGGCGATGGGTGCTCTCCAGCGCGTCGCCCGCGGCGTCGCCGTGGTGGTGCTCGACCTGTCGACCGTTCCGGCGATCGACGCAACCGGCCTCGTCGCGCTCGAGGCGGCGGTCGACCGCCTGTTCCAGATGAACGTCTACGTCGTCCTGGCGGGCGTCCAACACCAGCCGCTCGAAGTCCTCGGCAAAGCGGGCTTCCCCCGCCGCACCGAAAAGCTCGCCGTCTGCCGCTCGTATGAGAGCTCGCTGGCGACAGCGAGGAAACGCTCGAAGCTGCACGAGTCGAGGTAAAGGGAGCCCCGACATCCACCCCCGCCGGGTGAGCCGCGCTTGAGGCGTATACTTGGAATCATGATCCAGATCGCCCCGAGAATCAGCGTTGACGAGAGCGTCCGCTTCGGCCGGCCGGTGATCCAGGGGACTCGAGTTCCGGTGGATCTGGTGCTCGGCAAGCTCGCTGGTGGAATGACCCTCGAAGAAGTTGCTGGCGAGTACGAGCTGACCCGGGACGAAATCCTTGCCGCGTTGGCTTACGCTGCGCAAACGGTTGCCGGCGAGCAGATTCGCGCTATTGCCTAAGTTCCTGGTCGACGAAGATCTCCCTCGCTCCCTGGCGGTCGAACTTCGTTGGCGCGGCCTCGACGCGGCGGATGTTCGAGATGTCGGACTCCGCGGAGCGACGGACAAGAAGGTTTGGCAAAGGGCACTCGACCAAGGCTGGACTCTCGTCAGCGGGGACATTGGCTTTGCAAACACCCTGACGTTCCCGCTCGGGTCTCACTTTGGAATTATCGTCGGACGTTTCGGAAACGAGTCGCCCAGCCTTGAGGTGACCGAGGCTCTGGTAGCCGCCATCGAAAGTCTCTCCGAGGAAGAGATCCGGGGGAATCTCATCACTGTGGAACCAGGTCGTATTCGGCTACGTCGAAGCTTCTGAACGTACCATCCGGAGGGCTCCTCCGCCTTCCGTCGTACGCCTTACCTTCAGCTTCTATGTATGCCGATACAATAGAGCCTCGTTTTCGAGAACCTAGGTCTAGAGGAGTTGCGTGGCGGCGGAGAGCGTGCCGAGCGGAGGGAGAGAGCCCGAGATTCAGGATCGGACCTCTTCGACCCCTCGGGGAGCGCGGGCCTGTTCATCGGCGTTTCGAGCTTCGAGGACGGGCGAATCCTTCCGGTGCCCTACGCCCTCGACGAGCCGGCGCTCGGCGCGCCCGAGAGCCAGCCCGCCGCTCGCGGTAGTCTCCTCCAACCACCCTTCTCTTGGGGGAGCGATGCGCAATCCGCTTCGAAGTCTCCTATCGTTCGTTCTCGTTTTCGCCCTCGGTCCCCGGCTCGGCATCGGTCAAACTCCGCCACCCCCCGCCCCCGCCAACACCTACGACCTCACCTGGGACGTGCGCATCCCCATGCGCGACGGGGTTCGTCTTCATGCGAGCCTCTACCGGCCGCACGGGCTCGCCGCTCCGGCTCCGGTCGTGTTCAACATGACGCCGTACACGTCCGACGGGTTCCACGCGGAGGGGCGGTATTTCGCTTCTCGGGGCTATGTGTTCGCGGCGGTCGACGTGCGCGGGCGGGGGACTTCAGGTGGTGAGTTCGAGCCGTGGCGGAACGACGGTCGGGACGGCTACGACGTCGCGGAGTGGCTCGCGAAGCAGCCGTGGTCGAACGGCAAGGTCGGGATGATCGGCCATTCGTACGGTGGGCGAGCGGTGTGGAGCACGCTCAAGGAGCGACCTCCTCACTTGACGGCGATCGCGCCGATCTCGGCCAGCTATCCCATGTACGGCTGGCACGACATCCTGACCCCGGACATCATGCAGTGGTTTCTGCTCACGGCCGGCGCGACGTCGAACACACAGATCCTCGGCGATTCGGAGTTCTGGGTCGCGAAGTTCCGCGAGCTCTACCTGTCGACGCGGCCGCTGCGCGATTTCGATCGGATCATCGGCTCTCCGTCGCCGCTCTTCCAGCGCTTTCTCGACCATCCGACGCTCGACGCGTTTTGGGACGACCCGACACCCACGCCCGCTGACTTCGCGCGGTTCGACCTGCCGATCCTGACCGTCACGGCGCAATATGAATCGAACCACGTCGGCCCGCTCTGGTTCTACCGAGAGCACAAGAAATACGCATCGCCCGCCGCGTTCACGAAGCATCGAGTCCTGATCGGCCCGTGGGATCACCACGGCGCGCGAAGACCCGCCCGCGAGGCGGGAGGGCTGACGTTCGGTCCTGCGGCGGATGTCGACATGAAGAAGCTGCTCGCCGATTGGTTTGATTACTCGATGGGCGGCGGGCCGCTCCCCGCGATGCTCGCGGTGCCCGTCCGTTACTACGCGATCGGCACGGAGGAGTGGCGCTCCGCCGCGAATCTCGAACCGCTCGAGCCGCTCGATTCGAACGGAAAGAGGGTGGAGGCTCCTCGATCGCGGACTTGGTTTCTCGGCTCGGTCAAAGAGGGAGGCACGCTCTCGCGGCCTGGGGCGCTTTCCTCGGCTCCCCCCGCGGGCGGCTCCGGCCGCTGGACCTACGATCCGCTCGACCTGCGCCCGGGGCTCGCCGAGACCGAGGAGGTCGTCGAGTGGGCGAAAGGGATCGCCGGTCCGGACGATCTCTGGGGCTCCGGGCTCGCCTACGCGACCGATCCGTTCGCCGAGCCGACGGAGATCTCCGGTTTTCCAAAGCTCTTCCTGTGGATCGCGCTCGACGCCCCGGACGCCGATCTGATGGCTCGGCTGGAGATGGTCGGGCCGGACGGCGCGCCGATCCTCCTCGGCGAGGATTGGATGCGCGCCCGCTATCGCACAAATCTTCGGAGGGAGACGTTGGTGCCCTCGGGCTTGCCGCTCGAATACTCCTTCGAGCTGCCGTTCGTCGCGCGGGTTCTCCCCACCGGGAGCCGCCTTCGGCTGATCGTTCGTTCTCCGAATTCGATCTTCCTCGAACGGAACTGGAACGGCGGCGGGGTGGTGGCCGACGAGTCGGGTAAGGACGCGCGGACGGTCCACGTCACGCTGCTCCACGACCGGGAGCATCCGAGCCGGTTGGAGATCCCCTCCTCGAGTCTTCGCCACGACGCGAGCGGCTCGCCTTGACGGGCTCTCAACGCCGCGGATACTTTCGGGTCCAGTCTTCAGGTTGAATCATCCGAGGGAGCGATTGGAGGCGCCGATGAAACGGACGTTTGCCCGAGGTTTGTCTTTTGTAGGTCTCGCCGTGGCGATGGGGGCCGGCTCGGCGATCGCCTGGGCGCAGGAACCGCCGGCCGTGCAGCCCGATCCGGCGAAGCTCGAATCCGAGCTGCGCTACCAGACCGGAACGGTCGAGGTCGCCGGCGGCAAGGCGAAGTTCAAGCTCGGCCCCGGGTTCCGCTATCTCGACCCGGACCAGTCGGCCCGCCTGCTCAGCGAAGGATGGGGCAACCCTCCGGGCGAGAAGACCCTCGGCATGATCCTCCCCGCCGAGCCGAGCCCGCTCACGCCCGAAGGTTGGGGCGTCGTGATCACGTACGAAGAGGACGGTTACGTGGACGACAAGGACGCCGAGAAGATCAACTACGGCGAGCTGCTCGACCAGATGAAGAAGGACGTGACCGAGGAAAACAAAGAGCGGACCAAGGCCGGCTACGAGGAGGTCCACCTGATCGGCTGGGCCGAGCCGCCGCACTATGACAAGACGAGCAACAAGCTCTACTGGGCCAAAGACATCAAATTCGGCGACTCGCCCGTCGACACGCTGAACTACAACATCCGCGTGCTCGGCCGGCGCGGCGTCCTGGTGCTGAACGCGGTCGCCTCGGTCGACCAGCTCGGGTCGATCCGAACCTCGATGCAGCAGCTCCTGCCGGCGGTCGAGTTCAATCCGGGCCATCGGTACGCCGACTTCGTCCCGGGCAAGGACAAAGTCGCCGAGTACGGCATGGGCGCGTTGGTGCTCGGCACGCTCGCGGCGAAGACCGGATTGTTCAAAGCGCTGCTCGCCGGGCTACTCGCGGCGAAGAAGTTCGTGATCCTCGGGATCGCGGCGATCGGAGCCTGGCTGCGCAAGGTGCTCGGCAAGAAGAAAGAAGTGGCGACGGCGCCCCCGATCGAGCCCTGAGACCCGCTACGGAGGAGGGGGCGCGTCGTCCGGGAGACCCGACGTTTCGGCCGGCACCTCGCCGGACGTCTCGCTCGTCTCGCCATCATCCTCCGCGTGAACTGGGACGGCGGCCTCTTCGAGGGGCATCAGACAGGTCGTTTCGGCGGCCGCGATCGGCGATGTGTCTTCGATCAGGTGGATCGTCGCGACCTCCGAGCCGATCCTCGCCTCGATCCTCGTCTGGTAGTCGTTGCCGGAGAATCCGCCCTGCCAGTAGATCGTGCCTCGGAACGTGTCGCCGGCCGCGATTTCGATCGGACCGGCCGATTTGATGTCGCCGAGGGGATGGAAGCAGGCGAGCGCGCGCTTGGCGAGCCGCTCATGGAACATCCGATCGAACTCTTCCTGACGGCTGCACGCCAGGACGGCGCACACCGTCGACAGCAAGAGGGCGAGACGAAGCAGCGACCCGCGGAGGGGCTGAGGGTGGGACATTGGAGGCGGCTCCTCGGAAAATGAAATCGTAAAGGGCGCACATGTTACCCGAACCCATCCGGGCGGGTAGGCGGGCAAGATGGGCCCTTCAGTGCGCGGCGCTCTGGCGTGCCCTGGCGCGCCGCTCGAGCGCTCGCGACGTGAGGAAGCCCGCGCCGACGCCGAGTAGCAGGCCCGAGCCGATGAGTAGCCAGGGAACCGGTGTCCGCGAGGGGTGTCGCAGGGCCGCCGGCAGGGTGAGGTCCGGATCGCCCATCAAGACGAGGCCGGCCCAAGCGGCGGGGGGGAGTCCGTCGTCCGCCGCCTCTCGCCGGGCAGCGGCGAGCGCGCTGCCTACCGTCGCGCCGCGGCTCAGGGCTCGATAGAAGCTCGCGGACAACCGTTCCGCCTCGTCGTCGGCGAGCATCCAGCGGCTGCCGACGACGGTCCGCGCCCCGGCCTGGAAGAACGCACGCGCCAAGCTCATCGTCCCCTCGCCGGAGATCACGGCGCCCCCCGCCGTCCGGCAGGCGGAGAGGACCGCGAGCTTTCCCGCCAGGGGGAGCGCCACGATGTCCCGAGGTCCGAGCGATCCGTCGGCGAGAAGGACCGCCGATCGATCGGGATGCGCGCCGTCGGCGATCGCGTGCGCCGCAAGGTGGAGCGCGGCGAACGGCGAGAGATCGGTTCGCGAGAGCCCCCCGCGCGTCGCCTCCTTGCCGGTCCGAAGCGAGCTGCCGGGGAGGAGGCGCGCCACGTTCTCCCCTTCTTTTCGGGCGTAGGGGAGAGGGCCGTAGGCGGGATCGGACTCTTTCCGGGACGGTGGAAGGTCGGGATTTGCGAGCACCAGCGCGCCGCGGCTCGCCGCTTTCCGGGGGAGCGAGCGCCAGTGCGCGAACAAGGTCGCCGAGGGGGCGAGGGCGAGCTCGTAGCGCAGGCCGAGCGGCGTTCCCTCCGCCGTCTCGCGCAGGGCGTCCCACGGCAGGTTGTAGAGCGCGCCGTCAGGGACCAGGATCAACCGGCGAACCGTCGAGGGGAGGGAGCGGAGCGATCGACCGAGCAGCATCTTGCCGAGCCGCGCCGCCGCGGGACCTTCCCGCCCATCCCGCCGCTCGATCAGGCCGAGAAAGAGCGGCAGAAGCGCCTCGATCTCGGCTCGGCCCGGCAGTCGCTCGACCTGAATCTCCCGTCGGGTGAGGACGATCGCCCAGGAGCCTCCGGCGAAATCGCCGTAGAGATCGCGCCACGACCCGAGCTGGAACAGGAGCAGGGCCTCGTCGTCGGCGAGCGTCCTGCGCACCGCGTCGAGAGACGCCGCCTCGCCCGACAGCGCGGCCGCGGCCCCGCGGGGTTTTTCCGCCCCGTTCGGTGCCGCGGCCGAGGTCACCAGGCTCTCCAAAAGGAAGCGACCGCGCATCCGCTCCATGACCGCGAACGCGCGCGGCAGGTCGGGGGAGGCTCCTTCGAGCAGGCGGCCGGCGAGCCAGCGGTAGTTCTGGGTCCAGGCGGAGAAGAGCCCGACCCGGCTCTCCTCCTCGGGCTGGAACCGGCGTAGCGCCTCGATCGCCGCGAGCGCCTCGAAGCAATGGGCGATCGCGACCTCGCGCGGCAGGGTACGCCAGTCGACCCGCATCTTCCCTTGCCAAGAGATCGCGAGCGATCGCGGATCGCCGATCGCCTGGATCGCCGCGGTCGCCTGCCTGGCGTAGCTCGCGGCTTCCTCGCCTTTGGAGAGGTGCGCGAGCGACCAGAGGGTGTCCGAAATCCTCTCCGGCTGGCCGAGGTCTCTCGCGAGGGCGAGGCTTTCGAGCAGCACCTCGCGCGCCCGCTCGGGGCGGCCGCGCGCCCGCTCGTTCTCGCCGACGAGTTGCAGGCTGCGCTGCTCGATCTCCTTCGCTCCCGCCGCGCGCGAGAGGGCGAGCGCCTGGAGAGCGAGCGTCTCGACCTCTTCGAGGCCCCCCGGTTCGGGGAGCTCTTCGAGCTCCCGCTGTCGGGTCAACGCCAGGCTGTAGGTCGCGGTCGCCTGGCCGAGGCCGTTCTTCACGCCCTCGTAAATGGCCGCGAGACGACGGTAGTAGTCGCCCGCCCGATCGTAGCGGCCGAGACGGAAGCTCAACCCCGCGAGCGCTTCGAGGCAGCTCTGTTGGCGCCTCGGGTTGCCGTCGGGGAAGACCAACGCCTCCGCGCGATTCAAGCTTTGGGTCGCGTGCGTGAGGTCGCCCCCGGCCTCCATCAGCTGATGGGCTTCGAGGATCAGGGCGAAGGCGAGCAGATCGGGGTCCTTCGACCGCTCGGCGGCGGCGAGCGCGCGGGCGGTTTCCTTGGCCGCCGCTGCGGTCTCACCGCGCCGGGCGAGGACGTTCCTCAAGTTGGCGCGCGCCTTGACCTCGCCTGCCGGCACCGCGAGGCGGGAGAAGCGGGCCGCCGCCTCACGCAGGATAGGGAGCGCGCGGTCCTCGTCCCGGCCGAGAGCGTCGAGCGCGATGTAGCCGCGCACCAGCAGCGCCCAGGCGGCGCCGACCGGTCCCGGCCCGCCGTGCTCGCCTCGAGCGATTCGTTCGAGTTGAGCATCGGCGTCGGCGAATCGGTTCGCGGCGCTCGCCGCGTCGTAGAAGCAGAGATACGAGGTGTCCGCTTCCGGCGCCTTCCGGATCTGCTCGCGGCAGGGGGCGAATGGATCGGGGGGCGTGACCGTCGCGAACGCGGCCTGTGAGGCCCAGAGAAAGATCGAGACGGAGATCGGGCCCGCGCATCGGCCGGCCCTGGGGTTCCAAGCGAACGGCCCGGCGTCCCTCGAGGCGCCGGGCCGGTTCTCTCCGAAGTGCTCGGTCATCCGTGGATCTCGCGGATCCCAGAGCTCGCCCCGGCCCTTGAGCCTTTATGCGAGTCAGGGAACCAGGATTTGGACCAGCAGTCCGCCTCCGCAGTCGCGTTGCGAACCCTGCGGCGTCGGCGGGTCCGTCATGGTGAACATCGGGCAGGGAGGCGAAACCGGGATGGTCAGGTTGTCCGGACCTTCGGGCTGGGCGTCGAGGGAGAAGATCGGCGAGCTCGCGAGGTTGTCGGCCTCGGTCTCCGTGATCGCGATCGCTCGGACGTACAGGGACGGCCGGCTGCCGAGCAGGCTCGTGGACCGGAGCACGAGATGGATCGCCGCCCCGGGCCTCAAGTTGGTCGTCGACCGAAAGCCGAGGAGGGTGCCCCTCTCGTCGCGAAGCTCGATCCGTGCGGAGGTGGCCGTCGGCGACAGCTTGCCGACGTCGACCAGATGGAGGCGCAGCGTCTGCTTGGGCAGGAGCGTGAAGAGCCCGCTCGTCGCGGTCGAACGGAGGTGGACCTGAGCGGCCGCTAGGGCCGGAAGGGCGAAGGCGAAACCGGCGAGCGCGAGAACACGGCCGAGGTGACGGAACGGGTGCGAAGCAGGCGAGCAGGTGGTCATCTTTCGATCTCCCAAGAATTGCACGTTCTTCGCTTCCAACGTTCGGTCGAAGGCGTTTCCCTCACTCCAAGCGGGCGCGCCCGCGGTCAGGGGGAGATTTCGACGGAATAGGTAGGCGAGCTCGCGGTCGCTCCCTCGTCGTTGCGCGATTCCACCTGCCAGAGCAGGCGGGTGCCGGCGGGGAACTCCGCGAGCGCCGCGGCCGGTACCTGATAGGTCGTCCGCTCCAGATCCCGACCCGTCGCGACGGGATCCAAGGCCTCGGTGGTCACCCGCACGGTATAGCGCACGCGGGAGCCCGGGGCCGCCTTCCACGAAAGGCGAAACGCCTCGCGCGGCAGGCGCGAACCGTCGGCCACCGTCGCCGAGAGCGCGGATTCGCCTCCGCGGAGCGTGGGGGCCGGAGCGTGCATCTGCATCCAGAGCCCCAAACCGATCGTCGCGGCGAGCAGCGCGGCGAGCGCCGAATAGAGCCGTCGGCGCGACGGGGCCGCGGGGGCGGGGCGGCGGAAGGGGAGCACCTCGGCGGGCGGTAGCGGCCCCGGCGCGCGCTCGGCTTGCCGCTCGTCCTCTTCCATCGGTTCGAGTGCGCTCTTCGCTTCGAGCCGCTGCAGCTCGACCGCGAGGCGCCAGACCTCGGCGGCCTCGGCGTTCGTCGCGACCTGGTCGATCACCGCCCGGCGCTCCTCCTCCGGCAGCTCGCCCGCGGCGGCGAGGTAGATCCGCTCGGCGTCGATCGGCACGTCGCCGATCGGCTCCGTGGCGCCCGGTCCCTCGTAGGTCGAAAAGGCGCGGCGTAGGCGCTCGATGCCCGGGGCGTTCTCGATCATGGCGCGAGCCCCTTGTCGGACAGGCATCGGCGCAGGTCGGACAGGCCTCGATAGACCAGGTTCTCGGTGCGCTTCGCCGACCAGGAAAGGAGATGCGAGGCGTCGGGCACGCCGTGTCCTTGAAGATAGAGCGCGACGGCGAGCCGCCGGTCGCGGACCATCTGGCCCAGGCAGTCTCGGATCGCGCGCCCGACCTCGGCGGCGGCCGATGTGGCCGCGGGATCGGGGGTGTGGGCGGGAGTTGCCGCGTGCTGGCTTTCGTCGTCCTCGAGACTCACCTCGTGCCTCCTCCTCCGGGCGCGGATCTCGTCCACGAGAGCGCTGTGCGCCACCCGGTACAGGTATGACGAAGAAAGCTCGGGCATTCCCTCACGTCCTGCGCGACGCCGGGAAAGTTCCATCACTTTGATCAGGGAAGCTTGGACCAGATCGTCGCGTCGATCCGCAAGCCATCCCGGACAGACCTTGGCGACGGCCTTCGCCAAATCGTTACGCAGCCGGGCGTAATCCGGCTCGCCGACAGGGCGCTCGTCGGGGGGTAGGGCCGGGTCGGCGGAAGAACGATCTGGCACGAATCACCCTCTCGGATGGGACGGCGGAAGCGACCGGCCGGGAGCGTAGCACAGGGGTTTCCGGGGGAGGTCCGGGGGCGCCGGGAGGCGTATGATGTCGTCATGACCGTTGAGCTGCTTCTGGAACAAGCGCTGATGCTGGACGAGAAGGCCCGTGCCGCCATCGCCGGCGCGCTGATCGAGAGCCTCGAGCCAAGGGCCGATCCGGACGCTCAAGCGGCATGGGACCCAGAGATCGATCGCCGAGTTCGCCAGATCGACGAAGGAGCCGTCGAGATGACGCCCTGGTCCGAGGTCCGCAAGCGCCTTTTCGATGGCTTCGAGTGAGCCCGATTGGCATCCCGATGCGATCGCGGATGCCAACGAAGCAAAGGCTTGGTACGCGGAGCGGAGTCCGCTCGCGGCGCACGGCTTCGTATTGGCGGTCGATCAGGCGGTCGCCGCGGTCATGGAAGCTCCCGAGCGATGGCCCGTTCGCCGTAAGGGCTGCCGGCACTATGTTTTTCCAAATCGCTACCCCTTCGACCTGATCTACCGACTGGATCCCCGCGGGAGAATCCAGGTTGTCGCCGTCGCTCATCAGAAGAGGCGTCCGGAGTACTGGCGCGGGCGTTGAGTCTTGCAGGCGATCGGATCTCGGCTTCTCTTCGGATTCTTTATTAAGTTATTGTTTCGAGTCAAATTTTGCCTGTACCCTCGAATTACCATTGGTCAAGCGTCGCGCCGGCCAGGAAGCCCAAGGGAATCAACGGGGCTTTGGGAATTTTGGCCATTGGGTGAGGGAATCGCCCGTTGGCGTCCGTTCCTCCTCCTGAACGCAACGAGACCCGCACCGGGCCTCGACGAAATCAGGAGGACGCCATGTTCCAGAACATTCTTTCCCGTTGCCGTCGAGGAGCTGTCGCGGCGGCGCTAGTTCTCGCGGCTTCGCCCGCGCTCGCCGTTGGACCTTGGGCCGGCAATCCGGTCGTCTTTGGCCAGGAGGTCGGCGGGGTGGCCGATTCTTCCTACAGCGCGGCCTGGACGCATTGGCGGGATCTCGGTTACGCGCCGGTGAATCTTTCGGGCGTCGAGCGATCGGGCGCCGCGACGCGCTACAGCGGTCTCTGGCACAAGGATTCGAGTATCACCGCCTGGACCTCGAAGCGCGGTCTGACCGCTGCCGCCTATCAGTCGCTGTGGGATCAGCTGATCGGCCAGGGCTTCCGGGTGCTCGACCTCGATGCCCACGTCGTCTCCGGGACGCCCTATTACAACGCGATCTGGATCAAGGAGCAGGGGGGCACGAAGCCGTTCAAGTCGCACCGCATCCTCACCCTCGCGCAATTGGACGCGAAAATGGCCGAGTACGCCGGGCAGCGCTTCCGCCCGATCCGGGTGAACGGCTATCGCGTGGGAAGCACGACCTATTACGCCGCGGTCTGGGTCCAGGACGGCTTGACCGATTTCGGCTACAAGCGCGATCTCACCTCGGCGGACTACAGCTCCTGGTGGACCTTCTATAAGAACGCTGGCTATCGGCCGGTCGACATCGCCGCCTATCCGACCTCCGCGGGTCTGCGCTACGCCGGCCTTTGGGTACGCGAGAGCGGCATCGACGGCTGGATCTCTTTGCGCGATCGGACCGCCGCGCAGATGCAGGGCGCGATCATCGAGCAGAAGAAAGCCAACTACCTCGAGGTGGACCTCGACGCCTACTATGTCGGCTCGGAGCTGCGTTTCTCGGGGATCTGGATCCGGCGTCAGGCGAGGAACGTCCTCACCGGTAACGTGGCCTTGAGCGGCGCCGCGATCGATCAACTGAAATCGAAGCTCGTCGAATACACGACGAACGGAAGCGACGGGCGAAAAGGCTCCGTCGGCTTCTACATCGAGGACCTCACCACCGGCCACTGGATCGCGTTCAATCCGAACGAGCCGTTCTATCTCGCCTCGGCCGCGAAGACGTTCATCGCCGCCAAGGAGGTCACGATGCCCGAGCTCGCGGCGGGCGACCTTTATCAGCTGCGCACCGGCGACTGGCGCGGCGAGACGACCCGCGGATTCACCAAGGCGGACATCGGCGACAATCAAACGATCGCGACGTACCTGGACCACATGATCGACAACAGCGACAGTTGCTCGACGGATCGACTGTTCGGTTTGATCGAGCACTTCGATGGTGGCCTCGCGGTGAACGAATTCCTCGCCTCGCAGGCCTCGATGCAGAACGTCGGAGAGATCACCAGCATCTGCACGGTGGACAAGCGGATCCAGGGCAACGCCGACGCCTGCGTCTATTCGGTGCCGTGCCACAGCTTCGAAAGCTGGTTCCGCGCGGGCGACCTGACCTACTCGACCGCGGCCGACAAGGCCTGCTTCACGAAGGTCAACAACTCGGGCGTCTCGAACGACGCGCGCTACGACCTCTACTACAACACCCTCGCGAACTCCGTGACCCCGGCCGAGGTCGGGCGCTTCTTCCGCGGCCTCGCCGACCACGACCTGCTTACCGTGTTCGACGAAGGGGACCTCGTCCGCGAGCTCGACAAGAACAACTCCTACGCGCCCCCCGCGAACGGCGCCTTCCAGGCCTGGGGCGGCAAGGACGGCGGCAAATACAAAGTGAAGAGCTGGATCGGCGTCGCCTGGAACTGGGACTTCGGCTCGGGCGACTACACCTCGCTCTCGCACCAATTCAGCGTCGCGATGTTCACCGAGGACTGGACCACCGACGACACGACCGGCGACTCGAAGGCCGGGGCGATCATCGGCGACGCGATCAAGGCGGCGATTCCTTACCTGGTGAGTAAGCGGTAGGAAAGGCCCGCGAACCGAGAGGACGAATCGTGCGCGCCCCGGGCCTTGGTGAGGCCCGGGGCGTTCCTGCGTTTCATTTGCTCAGCCGCGCTTTCCAGGCCTCGATCCGTAGCGAGAGATGTCGTCGTGCTTTACGACGTCCACGAACAGGATCGTGTCTCCCTCGATACGGAACACGATGCGGTCGCCACTATTGATTCGGGCTTCGACGAAATATTTGTCGGGATGGATGGGCTTGATCCGAAGCCCCGGCGAGTCCACACGCTTGATGAGGGCGATGACGGCTTTGTCGCAGCCGGCCTGCCGATCGGAGCTCAGGTTTGCGTAGCTCTCCTTCCATGGCTCCGACCATTCGGCCGCGAGGAACACCTGCTTTCGCGCCACGCTATCGACGAAGCTTCTTCAGACCGTCGAGAAAGTCCTGTGCTTCCTCGGGGGTACGCGTACGCGTCGACCGGCCCTCCGCGAAGTCCTTCTCCGCTCGAGCGATCCGTTCCTGCATTTCCGGATGATGGAACCAGAGCTGGTCGGTAGGCACTAAGGTCGCGGGCACCAGCTCGAAGGTTCCTCGCTCCGTGCGCTCCAGCAGGATGAGGTCGCCTGGGCCGACGGACAACGCCCTTCGAACGTCCTCGGGAAACGTCGCGCGCCCCTTCGGATCCAGCGTCAGAAACGAGGTACGAGTTTTCGGCTGTCGGACTGGCTCTGCCATGGTGGGAGAGTACCACTTTCCCGCCTTGGCGAGGATCTCGCGTTCCCGGTCGTTCATCCCCCCGCTCGGAAGGGAGGCTAAGAAGGGGGAGCGAGGCCGACCCTGAAGGAGCGGATCCCGGGGATCGACGTCTTGTGTTGCGAACGCTCTCCGTGTTGCAATGCATCGCATGACGCAACATGAATATGAGACCCGCAAACGCCAGCTCGACGAGCAGCTCCGAGCCGGAATCGAGCTTCTGGAAGCAGCGCACCGGCAGCAGCGGCGGGCGCTGGACCTCGTCTGGATGACCACGGCGGAGGGGGAGGCCGGCCCGGGGGGCGCGGTTCCAGCCGCACCGGCCGCCGCTTTGGGCCTCGAGCGGGAGGTACCTCCGGTTCCGGCGAAGCGCGTGCGGCGGCAGCCGGGACAGCTGCAGGCCGAAGTGGAGGCTGCGCTCGAGCGGCTTCCGGAACGGTTCAGCCGAAACGACTTACTGGCCGTGCTCCCCTGGGAACCGGAGCGCAGCTCGCTGTTCCGGGTGCTCCAGGAGATGGCGGACGCCGGACGATTGCAGGTCGAGGTGCGCGGGGAGGGGCGTGCGCCGACGCGCTACCGGAATCCGGCCGTCGCGAGCTCGGCATCTCCGGATTGAGCCGCGCGAGCAAATCGGTCGGTGCGGACGCTCCTAACGCAATGTTGGGGAGAGGCGCGACCGAGTCGGTTACCGGCGACGAGACGCTGCGCACCGGTGCAATCACGCTACGCACCGGTCTCGCAACGCAGATGAGAGGTCCCATGGATCACAACGTTCGGAACGCACCGCAAGGGACCGATGACGGAACGCGAGGATTCGCTGCCGAGAGCTCGCGCACCTCTTTAATGGCTCCCAGAACGATTCCGCCGACGCCCGGAAGGCCTTCTCCTCGGCTTTGTCGCGAAACGTTCCGATGCAGCACCGCTGCCTCGTGTTGCGGAAGCGGTGCATCGTGTCTACGAACTGGTGCATCGTGTCTCGTCGATAATTCGTCTTGTCCCGTGATTCGTACCTCGTGTTGCGGAAGGGAAGCGTCACGTTGAAGGAGGAGGGCGCCGTCGCGCGGCACCGGAGCGCGGCGCCGGGGTCTTCGTGCGCGGTAGCTTCGCGGCGCGTCGCGAGACCTGGGGATTCCCTCCGCGGTCGAGCGCGGAGGGAACCGCGTCCCAGGCGTCGATACGCGAGACCGTCGGGTCGCTTCCGTCGGTCTCGTAACTGGCGTGAGGAGGATGAGGAGCGGTGACCGCTCTCTCGAAGTGACGGCGCCGAGCGGTCGGCGGTCGCGCGGTGCGGGCCGCGGCGTCCGGTAAGATCCATCGCCTCATGCCTCCGACGACGAACGATTCGAAGTTCCTCCGCCAGGCCCGCTCGCGGTTCCTGATGCGGCTCTATTTCCTCTCGAAGCTGCCGCTCGCCCTGTTCGCGGGGTTGCGGATCGACGAGATCTCGACCGAGCGATGCGTCGTCTCGCTCCCGTACGGCTGGCGGTCGACCAACCCGTTCCGCTCAATCTACTTCGCGGCCCAGGCGATGGCGGCGGAGCTCTCGACCGGCGCGCTCGCGATGGCGGCGATCGAGGTATCGAAAGCGCCGGTCGCCCTTCTGATCGTCGGTCTCGAAGCGGCGTTCGAAAAGAAGGCGAGCGCCCGGTTGACCTTCACCTGCGACGCCGGTCCGCAAATCGCCACCGCGGTCGCCCAGGCGATCGAGACCGGCGAGCCGCAGACCGTGCGTGCGGAGACGATCGGACGCCTGCCGGACGGCACGGTCGCCGCGCGGTTCGCGTTCACCTGGTCGTTCAAGAAGAGATCGGGCAAGTAGGGCTCGGGGCGCCCCCGCCTGGCCCCGGACTCCGGGTTTTTCCGCCTCTCCCGTCGTCACGGTACGAATCCGAAAGGAGAGGGTCATGAGTCCACGTGGGAGTGGGAACCGCGGGCTTCGCGGGGCGTTGGTCCACGCCGTTCTGGCGGGCGTCGTCGCTTGGATGGGGGGCGCCGTGCCGTCCCGCGCCGCGGCCGGGTGGGACCAGGCGTACGGAAATCTCTCGAACACGAGCTTCGTCAACTCGTTCACCAAGGTTCCGGTGGTCGCCAACTGGGCGTACCAACTCGACGGCAACGTCGGCGCGGGAGGCCCGATCGTCGACCCGGTCGCGGGCACGATCTACGTCGGGACGGAAACCGGCACGCTCTGGGCGTTCCGGCCGAACGGCGACGTGCAGTGCAGCCGGAACTTCAAATCGGCCCATATCCTCTCGGTCCCCGCAATGTTTCCGAACGGCGACGTGGCGCTTCTGGTGACGCGGCCGACCGATACCCACGATCAGACCGCTCTCGTCCGGGTCGCCCCGAACTGCACGACGGTGTGGCAGGTCGACCTGCCGACCATGTTCAGGAATCCGAGCAAGTCGTCCGGCTCGCCGAAGGTCTGGACGCTCGACGGTCAGTCGTTCGTCTTCGTCCACGTGGCGTTCTCCAACTGGGACCTCTCCTTCGCGCCGTACTCCTTCCATGAGCTGGTGGTGTTCGACGGGGCGGGCCAGATCTTCGCCCGCCACCCGGTGGGCGAGGGGTGCATCGACCTCCACGGCGGCGGCGCCTTCCGGAAGAGCGCGAGCCGGGCGAAGGACGCGGGCGGGCTCGAGGCCATGGCAAGCGGGCCCCTGTTCGAGACCTACGGCTGGCCGACGGAGTCGACGCCGGCGATCCTCGACACGCCGCTCCACGGTTTTTCGACCCCGACCGCGCCGCTGGTCGCCTTGACCGATCATCACTGCCGGTCGCGTCTCGAGGTGCTCCAGTTCGACCCGGCGGCCGCGACGGTTCCGGGTCGCCTAGTCAAGCGCTGGGGCGATCGCGCGGAGGCCGACGGCGTGCGGCTCTCGAGCCCGACGGTCACGCCGGAAGGCCTGGTCGTCTTCGGCGCGAGCTGCCACCGGGTCCGGATCTACGATCTCGCCTCGTTCTCGCTCAAGGCGACTTACGACGCGGGCGAGCCGGTGATGAACCCGCCCGCGCTCGCCGGGGACGCCTGGATCGTGCCGGCGGATCACGCGGTGCATTTCCTCAAGCCGGGGACCAAGGAGCTCACGTCGACGCTTCGTCCCCAGCCCTATCCCGTGCTCGGTCTCGCGGCCGGCCTGGCGGCGAGCGCGAACGAGGTGGTCGTGCCGAACCTCGACGAGCTGGGAATCTTCGAGCACGACCTGCAGAGCCTGACGCACGCGCTCACGATCCAGGAGTTCCACAACGCGCACCCCGCCTTGACCGTCGACGGGCGCCTCTACGCGGTGTCCCAGATCAACGACAAGTCGATCCTGTTCGCTTTCGGACCGCTCTAACGGCGGCCCGCCCTCCCGCCGGTCACCCCCGCGCGAGGCGGGGCGCGGCGAGGATCTCCCGGGCCCCCCGGGCGGCCTTGCCGAAGCGCCCCGCCTCGGCGTCGCGTAGGAGCTCTTCGGCGAGCGTCCGGACCCGCTCGGGATGCTCGCCCCGTTGCAGAGCCAAACGCGCGGAGAGCAGGCGGACCTCCATGAGCTGGGTGCCGAGGGAGAACTCGCGGCAAGCGGCGGTGGCCGCGGTCAGCACTCGGTCCGCCTCGTCGAAGCGCCGCCCCTTCAAGGCGAGCGCGGCGCGGACGAGCTCGAATTCGGTCCGGATCGCGGGGAGCTGGGAGCTCGCGGCGCCGGGTGCCGCGCGGTCGAGCCAGACCTGGGCGCGGCGCGGGAATCCGGCCTCGTCGTAGCAGCGCGCGATGCCGATCGCGAGCTCGTTCTCCGCCCGATCTTCGAGCCGAACCAACTCGGCGTGCGACGACTCGAGGTCGCGGCAAGCCCGTTCGGACGAGGGCGCGAGCTGCTTCCGCGACGCTTCGAACGGCGCGGCGATCGCCGCGGGAGCGTTCGACGCCAGCTCGCCCGCCGCCTGGTCGTAAAGGCTACGGGCGAGCGGCAGGTCGCCTTCGAGCTTGGCGAGATCCCCCCGGCGCCAGAGGACGATGCCGCGGTCTCGGGCCGATCCGGCCGATCCCGCGAGGGCGGAGGCCTCGGCGAGAACGCTTTCCACTTCGGCGAGCGATCCGCGGTACATGAGCACCGCGGCGAGCGCGTTCAGCGAGCGCAGCAGGCTGAGGCGATTGCCCGCCTCGCGCAGGATCACGGCCGACTTCCGGTACCCCTCCTCCGCCTGCGGTAGGTGCCCGAGGTCGGAGTCGAGATTCGCCAGGTTGTGGAGGTAGCGCGCCTGGCTCATCCGGTCGCGGAGCGGTCCGCGCGCCTCGGTCTCGATCGCCCGGACGTAGAGAGCCCGGGCCTCGGCGATGCGCCCCGCGTGGCGCCGCGACATGCCCAGATTCGCGAGCCCGCGAGCGGCGGTCGTGGCGCTGCCCGCCCGTTCGGCCATACGGATGCAGTCGCCGCAGATCCTCTCGGCCTCCTCGGCGCGCGAATCGCGCACGCGGGCGATACACCGTAGGTTGAGCGCCCGGGCGACGCCCCAGGTTTCGCCGAGAGGTACGAACAGGCGGTGCGCCCGTACGGCGAGCGCGTCCATGGCCTCGGTGGCTCCCAGGCCGTCCTGAGCCAGGCTTTCGAGTAGAAGGGCGTTCGCGGCGAGCGCGGACAGGCGCCGTCGCATCGCTTCGCCGGCGACCGTCGAAGCCGCGCGCGCGGCGTCGGCGGGGCGCCCCAGCTGGTTGAGCGCCTCGGCTTCGAGCAGGCCGAGCCGCAGGTCGTTCGGCGAGACGCGGCCGGCCGGCAGGGCGCGCAGCCGGGCGACCACCTCGAGCGCCTCGTCCGCCGTGCCGCCGTCGTTCAAGCTCTTCGCGAGCAGATAGCCGGCCTCGAATCGGGTCGGCGAGAGGACCCAGAGCGAGCGGCGCCGTTCGAGCTCCCGCGCCTTGTCGCCGGAGGTCTGGAGTGCCGTCGCCTCGGCGAGCAGGCGGCTTTCGCGCGGCTCGGCCGGCGCGAGGTCCAACGCCCGTCGCCCTTCGGCGCGGGCCAGGTAGTCGTGACCCGCGCGGGAGTGGGCGGTCGCGAGCGCGGCGCGGATCAGCGGCTGGTCGGGGTCGGCGTCGGCCGCCGCACGGAGGCGCGCGACCGCCCGCCGGGTCTCGAACCGCGCGAGCGCGTCGAGCCCCGCCGCGAAATCCGCCTGCGCCGGTGCGGCGACGGGCAGGGCGAGGAACGGAGAGGCCGCCGGATCGGCCGGCCCCGACGTCTCGCGAGCGCGGCGGAACGAGGGGCCGCCGAGCAGCGCGGCGAGCGCGACGAGCGCCACGACCAGGAGCAGCGAGAGGACGGCGGACGAGGCTCCACGGCGGCGGAGCGCGACGCCGAGGCGCCCGAACTGCGAGACGGGCCGAGCGAAGATCGGCCGCCCTTCGAGATGACGCCGCAGATCCGCGGCGAAATCGGCGGCCGAAAGGTAGCGGTCGGCCGGGCGTTTTTCGAGCGCTTTGGCGAGGATCGAATCCAGCTCGCGGCCGAGACCGGGCGGTTCCGGCGGCTGTTCGCGGATCGCTCGTTCGAGGGTTTCCAGGCGGTCGTCGGCCAGGCGGTAGGGCCGGCGTCCGGTGAGCAACTCGTAGATGACGACGCCCAGCGAATAGAGGTCGGTGGCGCGGTCGACCTTGTCGCCCGCGACCTGCTCGGGGCTCGCGTAGGAAGGGGTCCACGGCGAAAGCCGGGTCTCCGTCGGATGGGCCTCCGGCGCCGCCGTGTCGGTGGTGTCGATCGTGCCGCCGCCGGTCGTCTCCTCGCTCGAAAGCAGGCGGGCGATGCCGAAGTCGAGGAGCTTCGGCGTCGACTGCTCGGAGACCACGACGTTTCCCGGTTTCAGATCGCGGTGGACGACCGAAGCGCGGTGAGCGTGCTCGACCGCGTCGAGGACGAGCAGGAACAGGGCGATCCGCTCGCGCGTCGAGGCGCCCGTCCGCCGGCAGTGCTCGAGGAGATCGCTGCCGCGCACGAGCTCCATCGCGAGGTAGGGCCGGCCGGTCGAGGTGAAACCTGCGTCGTACAGGCGCGCGATTCCCGGGTGCTCGAGCGCGGCGAGGATGCGCTTTTCGGCGTCGAAGCGGCGCAGCCGCGGCGCGTCGGCGAAGCGGTCGATGATCTTCAAGGCGACCGGCCGGAGGAAACCGTCGCCCCGCTGCTCGGCGCGGTAGACGGTGGCGCTGCCGCCGCGGCCGATCGGCTCGAACAGGCGGTAGCCGGCAATCGTGCCGAGCGTCTCGTCGGCGACTTCTTCGGGGATGGAGGCGACGGGCATCGGAGTTCCTCCCGCTATCGGCGACCGTGGCGCCGCGCGTCCAGCTGCGCATCGAGGAGAAGGCCCGCCTCGCGCGCGATGGTCCCGAACCGCGCCGCCGAGGCGTCGCTGCGCAGCTCCTCGGCGAGCGTTCGAACGCGCTCGGGATGCTCGCCGCGGGCGAGCGCGAGGCGCGCGGACACGAGGCGGACCTCCATCAGCTGGCTGCCGAGCGACGACTTCCGGCACAGGTCCTCGGCCGTCCGAAGATCCTGGCCCGCTTCGTCCCAGCGTTTCGCGCCGAGCGCGACCGAGGCGCGGGCGAGCAGGTAGTCGACCCGGATCGCCGGGATTTCGGAATTCGCCGCCTCGGTGCCCGAGCGGTCGAGCCAACGCCGGGCGCGGCTCGGAAACCCCGCGTCGCTCCAGCAGCGCGAGATCGCGACGGCGAGCTCGTTCAGGGCCTCGATGCCGGTCCGCGCGAGCTCCGGAGACGACGCTTCCAGGGCACGGCAAGCTTTCTCGGACGGGACTTCGATCTGAAGGCGCGAGACGCGGAACGGCCCCACGATGTCCTGGGTCTCGGCGTTCGCGAACTCGACCGCCGCTTGGTCGAACAGACGCCGCGCGCGCGGCAGGTCCCCTTCGAGCTTGGCGACGTCCGCCTGGCGCCAAAGGATCTGGCCGCGCTCGGTGTCCGAGCCGACGGATTGGGCGAGGAGATGGGCCTCGTCGAGGGCGGCAGCCGCCTGCTCGAGCGCGCCCCTATAGATCAGGATCTGGCCGAGAGCGCTCAAGTTCCGCATCAGGCTGAACTTGTTGCCGCCCTCTCGCAGCAGCTCGATGGCCTGCCGGAATTCTTCTTCCCCCTCGGGCAGCCGGCCGAGGTCGGAGTCGAGGCTCGCCAGGTTGAACAGATAGCGGCCGAGGGCGATCCGGTCCTTGAGCGGGCCGTTGCGCTCGATCTCGAGCGCGCGAGCCAGCGTATTTCTCGCTTCGAGGACGTTGCCGCGCAGGCGCTGGGAAATCGCGAGGTTCATGAACCCGCGCGCCATGGAGGTCGCGCTGCCGATGCTCTCGGCGGCTCGGATCGCTCGATGGCAGGCCCGCTCGGCGTCGAGCGGCCGGCCGTCGTGGATCGCGGCGCCGCACTGGACATTCGCCGCTCGGACGGCGCCCCATGCTTCCCCGTGCGTGAGGAACATCCGCTCGGCTTGCGCCGCGAACGCCTGTGTCTTGCTGTTCACGGCGAGGGCATCGTGGGCGAGGGCCCGGTTCAGGAGTCCCATCGCCGCGACGATCGGCAGGCTGCGCGGCGTCGCGGCGGCCATCACCTTTTCCGACACCGCGTCGTTCTCGGCCGGCCGCCCGAGCTGGTTGAGCGCCTCCCCTTCGAGCAGGCCGAGGCGCAGGTCGTCGAGCGGTCTCTTGCCGGGGGGAGTGGTTCGCAGCCGGCCGATCACCGTCATCGCCTCCTCCCCTCCGCCGGTCTCGTTGAGGCTCTTCGCGAGCAGGAACCCGGCCTCGAAATTCGTAGGCGCAAGAACCCAGAGGGCGCGCCGCCGTTCGATCTCCTGCTCCTTTTCGCCGGAGGTCTGGAACGCCGTCGCCTCGGCGAGCAGCCGGCTCTCCCGCGGCTCCGCCGGGGCGAGCTCGAGGGCTCTCCTCCCCTCGCCACGCGCCAGGAAATCGTGCCCAGCCCGCGCGTGAGCGGTGGCGAGTGCGGCGTGGATCAGCGGTTGGGAGGGATCGGCGGCGACCGCCTTGCGGAGCCGCGCGATCGCCGCTTTCGTTTCCAGGCGCGCGAGCGCGTCGAGCCCGGCGCGAAAATCGGCGAGCGCCGCGGGGGCGACCGGCAGAGCAAGAAACGGCGAAGCGGTGGGGTCGGGGCGCCCGGCGTCGATTCGCTCCGCGGGCTGGGTGCCGAGGCCGAACCGGACGAGCGCGCCGGCGAGAAGCGCGAGGAGAACCGCCGCGATCGCCCGGGCGGGCCGCCGCGCGACTTCTCGAGCCCAGCGCCCGAGCGGCGAGACGCGGCGCGCGAGAACCGGCTTCCCGTCGAGGTGGCGGCGCAGGTCGGTGGCGAGCTCGGCGGCCGAGGCGTAGCGGTCGGCCGGTTCCTTTTCGAGCGCCTTTCGAAGGATTGCGTCGAGGTCGCGGCCGAGCGCTGCCGATTCGGGCACCTGCTCGAGGATCGCCCGCTCGAGCGTCGCCAAGCGATCGTCTTCGAGGCGATAGGGGCGCCTTCCCGCGAGCATCTCGTAGAGGACGACGCCGAGTGAATAGAGGTCGGAGGCTCGATCGACCCGGCCTCCCGCGACCTGCTCGGGGCTCGCGTAGGCGGGGGTGAACGGCAGGCGTCGGGTCTCCGTCGGGTCGGGGGGCGCGGTTCCTTCGCCGGTCTCGTCGGGCGCCAGCAGACGGGCGATGCCGAAGTCGAGCAGCTTCGGTGCCCCATGCTCGGAGACCAGGACGTTGCCCGGCTTGAGATCCCGATGGACGATCGACGCCCGATGGGCGTGCTCGACCGCGTCGAGGACGAGCAGGAACAGCGCGATCCGATCGCGCGTCGAAGCGTTGGTCCGTCGGCAGTGCTCGAGCAGGTCGTCGCCGCGTACCAGCTCCATCGCCAGGTAAGGCCGACCGGCCGAGGTGACCCCGGCCTCGTACAGGCGGGCGATTCCGGGGTGCTCGAGTGCGGCGAGGATGCGCTTTTCGGCCTCGAACCGGCGCAGTCGGGAGGCGTCGGCGAAGAGGTCGATCACCTTGAGAGCGACGGGGCGCAGGAAGCCGTTTCCCTCCTGCTCGGCGCGGTAGACGGTAGCGCTGCCGCCGCGGCCGATCCGCTCGAACCGACGGTACCCGGGGATCTCCTCGAGCGACGGCTCGGGGTGCGGCTCGAGAGGGGAAGCTAGAAGCATCGCGGCCCCCCTCCTGGCCTCCCCCCGCTCGCGGGGGGAGGGACGCTTCGCTGAGGGGTAATCGACTCCCGAGCGCGTTGGACGGAGAGTGGACCCTCCAAACGGGCTTCCTCCTCCCCCGCTTGCGGGGGAGGATCGAGGTAGGGGCGCTGCGGCGCGGCGAGGGCGCTGCTAGTGGCAGCAGCCCCCCTCCTAACCGCCCCCCGCAAGCGGGGGGAGGGACGCAAGGTGCCACCTCCTCCGCTCGCGGAAGGGGGGGCGCTTCGCTGAGGGGTAATCGACGCCCGAGCGCGTTGGGCGGAGAGTAGACCCTCCGAACGGGCTTCGTCCTCCCCCGCTTGCGGGGGAGGATCGAGGTGGGGGCGCTCCCACCGGGCCAAGCGCGGTACGGCGAGGATCTCTTTCGCCTTCCGGGCGATCTTGCCGAAGTGCCCCGCCTCGGCGTCGCGGACCAGCTCTTCGGCGAGCGTCCGAACCCGCTCCGGGTGATCGCCGCGGGCGAGCGCGAGTCGGGCCTGCTCCAGGCGAATCTCCAGGAGGAGCGTGCCGAGCGCGCCGCGCCGGCAGTCTTCGGCGGCTCGGTCGAGGATCCGCTCCGCGTCGGCCCAATGCCGCACTTCCATGGCGAGACTCGCGCGGGCGAGCTCGAGATCGACCCGTACCTCCGGCAGCTCGGTCGAATTTGCCTGGTCGTCGGCGCGATCGAGCCAACGCGCCGCCTCCTTCGGCGAGCCCGAGTCGCTCCAGCAGCGCGAGATCGCGGCGGCGAGCTCGGTGGCGCTGCGATCGCCGAGCCGCGACAGCTCGTCCGCGGAGCGTTCGAGGTCGCGGCAGAGGCGGGGGGAAGGCTCCGCGAGCTGCTTTCGGGAGGTCTGGAACCGGGCGACCAGGTCCGCCTCCTGGATGCCCGCGAAATGGGTCGCGGCCCGCGCGTACCAGGCCTCGGCTTCCGCGGTCTCCCCGCGCAGGTTCGCGAGGTCGCCGCAGAGCCACTGGGTGTAACCGAGCTCGCGGGGAGAGCCGATCGTCCGCTCCAGCCGCTCCGCCTCGCCGAGGAGGGTCTTCGCCTCGTCGAGCGAGCCGCGTTTCATCAGCACCACCGAGAGCGCGCCGAGCGCCCGCACCAACCCGATCTCGTTGCCGATCTCGCGCAGCGTAGAGATCGCGCGGCGAAAGCCCTCTTCCGCCTCGGGCAGCCGGCCGAGGTCGCTGTCGAGGTTCGCGAGGTTGTGCTGGTAGCGCACCTGGCTCGGCAGGTCCCCCAGGTGGTTTCTCGTTTCGAGGTCGAGCGCTTGGGCGAAGGTTTCGCGCGCCTCGTGGATGAGCCCTTGGCGCTGGCGGCTCGCGCCGAGGATGCCGAGCGAGCGGGCGACGCCGCTCGAGCTGCCGATCCGCTCGAAGAGGCGGATCGCCTCGGCGCACGTCGCCTCGACCTGCTCGTGGCGCGATTCGCGAAACAGGGCCATGCACTCGTACATCACCGCGCGGGCGACTCCGTTCGCCTCGCCGGCCGCGGCCGAAAGCCGGCGCGCCTCGTTCGCGGCGGAGCGCGTGAGATCGGTCCGGCCGAGCCCGTCACCCGCCTGGCTCTCCTCCAGGCGCGCCGCGGCGGCGATCGCCTGAAGCCCCCGCCGGTTCGCCTGGTCGGCGAGGCGCCGGGCGCGGTCCGCCACCTCCTGCGGCCTGCCGAGCAGGTTCAGCGCCTCGAGCTCGATCAAACCGATCCGCAGGTCGGCCGCCTCCCCCCGACCCCCTTCCGGGAGCGCGCGCAGCTTCGCGGCGACCTCGAGCGCCTCCTCTTGGGCGCCACCCTCGGCCAGACTTTGCGCGAACAGATACCCGACCTCGAAATTCCTCGGGAGGAGCAGCCAGAGCGCCCGCCGTAGCTTCGCCTCTTCGGTGCGCTGGCCCGCGGCGCGGAGCGAGACCGCCTCGACCAGCAGCCGGCTTTCGCGCGGCGCGCCGCCGCTCAGCGAGAGCGCACGCTGCCCTTCGGCTCGGGCCTCACCGTCCCGGCCGGCACGCCCTTCGGCGGTCGCGAGCGCCGCGTGGATCAACGGCTGCTCGGGATCGGCCGCGACGGCGCGGCGGAAGCTCGCGGCGGCCCGGGTGGGCTCCAGCCGCGAGAGCTGGCGAAGGCCCTCTTCGTAGCTCGCGGCGGCGGCGCTCGCGACGGGCATCGCGAGCCATGGCGAGGCGTTGGGATCGGTCGCCGCGCCGCGCGATCCGGGGATCCCTCCGGCCAGCCAGAGCGCGAGCCCGCCGGCGACGCCGGTCGCGAGCGCCGCGTTCGCCCAGAAGCCCCGTCGTCGCTTGAATTCACGGCCGAGCCGGTAGAGCCAGGTGCCGCGCCGCGCGAGCACCGGCCGGCCGTCGAGATGGCGCAGCAGGTCGGCCGCGAAATCGGCCGCCGAGAGATAGCGCAGCTCGGGCTCTTTGCGCATCGCCTTCTGGAGGATCGCGTCCAGATCGAGGCCGAGCCCGGTCGGGGCCGGATCCTGTTCGCGGATCGCCCGCTCGAGCTCGTCCAGCCGCCCGCTCGGGGCTCGGTAGGGACGCCGGCCGACCAGCAGCTCGTAGAGCACGATGCCGAGCGAATAGATGTCCGAGGCGCGGTCGACCGAATCGCCGCGCACCTGCTCGGGGCTTGCGTAAGCGGGCGTCATCGCGCGGTGGCGCGTCTCGGTCGGGTCGCCAGGCTCTCCTTCGGCGCCTTCCCGATCGACCGCGAGCAGCCGCGCGATGCCGAAGTCGAGCAGCTTCGGCTCGCCCCGCTCGGAGACCAGGATGTTGCCCGGCTTGAGATCGCGATGGACGACCGACGAGGCGTGGGCGTGCGCGACCGCCTCGAGCACCGCGACGAAGAGGACGATCCGCTCGCGCGTCGAGGCGCCCGAGGCGGCGCAGTGCTCCAGCAGGTTCGTGCCGCGCACCCATTCCATCGCGAGATAGGGGCGCCCAGTCGGAGTGATCCCCGCGTCGTAGAGGCGGGCAATGCCCGGGTGCTCGAGCCCGGCGAGGATCCGCTGCTCGGCCCGGAACCGCCGAAGCAGCGCGGCGTCCATCCAGCGGCCCAGGATCTTGAGCGCGACCTTGCGCGTGAACCCTTGGCCGAGCTGCTCGGCGAGGTAGACGGTCGAGCTGCCGCCGCGCCCGATCGGTTGGAGCAGGCGATAGCCCGGGACCTCCTCGCGCGACTCTCCGCTCGCCGCCCCGACGGTCGCGGACTCGATCGCGAGCGGGTCCTCCGCGGCGCGGAAGGTGCGGAGCGGCGGGGTGTCGAGCGGGGTGGTCGAGCGCTCCGCGGCGGCGAGCAGCTCGCGCAGCTCCGCCTCGAACGCGAGATCGGGTCCGGCGAGCTGGCGGATCGCCTCGTCCCGCTCGGCCTCGGGCAGGTCGAGGACCACGTCGAAGGCCGCGCGGAGCCTGCCGAACCGCGCCTCGACGGTCATTTCGAAGCCGCGTCCGACCCGTCCGCTCCGAGGTCCTTGAGCAGCCAGGCGCGGGCGAACGCCCAATCGCGTTTCACCGTCCGCGGCGAGCATTCGAGCACCTCGGCCGCCTCCTCGACCGTGAGGCCGCCGAAGAAGCGCACCTCGATCAGGCGGGCGAGGCGCGGTTCTTCGGCCGCCAGGCGGTCGAGCGAGCGGTCGAGGTCGATCAATTCGGCGGCCGACAGCGTCGATTCGACCGCACCTCCGCCGAGGTCGCCGTCGAGCAGCGACACATGTGGGGATTCGGCCCCTCTTTTAGCGGCCATCTTGCCGCGCGCGTGGTCGACGAGGATGCGTCGCATGATCCGCGAGGAAAAGGCGAAGAAATGCGCCCGATCGTGCCACTGGATGTCGCGCAGTCCGCGCAGCTTCATGAATGCCTCGTGCACCAGGGCGGTGGGCTGGAGAGTGTGCCCCGACTTCTCACCCTGTAACTGGCGGTCGGCGAGCCGCCGAAGCTCGAGGTAGACGGCCGGAATCAGCCGTTCGAGCGCCTGGTCGTCCCCTCCCTTCCAGACCTCGAGAAGCTGGGTGATCTCTTCGGGAACATCCCTGCCGGAATCGAGGGAGGATTCGCTCAAGTGCCGCTCCGCATTGAGGTTACTGCGCTTCTAGGCGGTCATCGTAGCCGAAACGTTGCACCGAGGGCGTACGGATCGGGACCGCCGGACATCGCGTATGTTCCTCAGGTGTCCGTCTAAACTTGAAACAGGACGGAGATACGAACATGCGCGCTCGAACCCGCTTGAGCCTTCCCTCTGGTTCCCTGGGTCTCCTGGGCATGGTCGGCCTTTTGGCCGGCCTGCTCCCGTTCGGGCTCGCCCGCGCCCAGGCGCCCGCGCCGCCGGGTGAGATCGAGATCCGATACCCCGGCACCTGCGAGCCCTCGGCCGTCGTGATGCTCGAACCGGGTTTCTTCGTCATCGGCGACGACGACCAGAAGGATCTGCGGATCTACAAGAAGGACTCGCCGGGCGATCCCGAGATCCTCAAGACCTCCGACTTGCCCGGCCTCAAGAAGAAAGCGGACCTCGAAGGAGCCGCGCGGATCGGCAACGCGATTTACTGGGTCGGCTCGCACAGCCGGAAGAACAGCGGTGAGGAAGACCCCGACCGCCACCGACTGTTCGCCGTCACCGTGGCCCCCGGAAGCCACGCGCTCGCCGCGGTCGGAGCGCCCTACCTCTCGTTGATCGAGGATCTCGCCAAAGATTCGCGGTACGCCTCCTTCCACGTTCAGGAAGCTGCGGCGCGAAAGCCGATCGAGTCCGGTGGCTTGAACCTCGAAGGGCTCGCCGCGACCCCCAAGGGCGAGCTTCTGATCGGCTTCCGCAATCCGCTCCCGCAGAATCGGGCGCTCATTGCGACCCTCAAGAACCCGCGCGACGTGCTGTTCGGAAAGAAGCCGAAATTCGGCGCTCCGATCCTGCTCGACCTCGGAGGCTTGGGAATCCGCAGCCTCGAATTCTGGCCGGCCGCGAAAGCCTACGTGATTAGTGGAGGAGGGGTCGCGGACGGTGGCACCTTCCAGCTCTTCCGCTGGTCGGGCAAGCCGAAGGACAAGCCGAAACCGATCGCCGGTATCGACCTCGGTACCCTCATACCCGAGGCGATCTTCTTCGACCCCGCGGTCCCCGACGAGCTGATCGTCCTCTCCGACGACGGGGATTTGTGCCCGGATTCTCCGGCGTTCCGGAGCCGGCGGTTCCGGCTGGGGATTTAGAAGGGCCGGAACTGGACTGCGTCGAGGCATTGCTCTCGGCGCGCATGGCGGTATGACCGAGTTATACTTAGGCTATGAAGACTGCCATCTCACTACCTGATCCCCTTTTCGAGTCCGCCGAGGAAATGGCGGCAGAGCTAGGCATTTCTCGTAGCCAACTTTATGCGACAGCCATCCAAGAGTTCCTGCATGGACAGAAGCGGAAGGGAATCACCGAGGCACTGAATCAGGTCTACGAGAGAGTCGACCAGACCCCGGATCCCGTGTTGGAAGCTCTGCAGCTCGCGACTCTCAAGCGAGACCCTTGGTGATCCGCCGCGGTGAGATTTGGTGGGCCTCGCTCCCCGAGCCTTCCGGTTCCGAGCCCGGCTATCGCCGGCCGGTGATCGTCATCCAGGCGGAGGAGTTCACGGCGAGCCGCCTTCGCACAGTCCTCGCTGTGCCGCTCACGACGAAGTTGGAACTTGCGGAAGCGCCCGGAAACACCTTCCTTCCGAAGAGCATGACCGGTCTTCCCTCCGACTCGGTGGCGAACATCTCCCAACTACTCGCGGTAGACAAGAGCCTCCTGACCGAGGTTGCTGGGAAGGTGCCTTCGCGATTGCTCATGGGGGTCGAGAACGGCCTAAGGCTCATTCTGGGCCTCTGAGACCGCCTCTCCACCCACGGTGCTGCGTTGAAGGGGCGGCCGTACGCCACCTCCCTTTTAGGTTGATTTGCGACCTGCCATCCACTCCTTAAGCGCCTCGTCCATTCGTGTTTGCCAGCCTTCGCCGGTGGCCTTGAAGAACTCAACGACCTCGGGGCTGTACCTCACCGATAGCAGGACTTTCTTGGGTTTCAAGCCCGGGCCGCGCTGGCCGGGACGACGAACGGTAGCCTTCTTCCAGAAGGCTTCGACTGCAGCGGGCTCATTCGGTCATAGGGGCAGTCCGGGTCGACAACTTGCGTCGGAGCCCTTGCGATCGCGGCCTCGATTTCTTCGGAGCTAGTGGGAAAGGGATTCAAAGTACGATCGTGCTTCATGGGGAGTTGCCTCCCGAAGCGAGATCACGTGGATCTCGTCTTCGCGTTCCGTGTATGTCATGTGGACGTAGCCACGCAACCAGCCGATAAGAGCCGTGGGAGATTCTCTCCGCTCTCGCTCTTCAGGCTGAAGCGGAAGATTGTCAGGGTTGGATCGACGGCTCACCATGTCCGGGCCGCGCCAAGAGATAGCAGCGTCGGCTCGGGTACTCTGCTCCTTCATACGGCTCGCGTTCGCTCGATTCGGTGACCGCAAAGCCGGCGGTCCGGAGCGCCGCGATGACCTCGTTCGGGTCCAGGAATCGAAAATCGAGCGAGACCGACCGTCCCCACAGCTCGTCGAGGTGGATCGTTTCGGCCCCGACGTGGAATGCGAGCAGCAGTACGCCGTCCGGCGCCAAGGTCCGCCGCATCTCGCCGAATGCGCGGCCGAGGTCCTCGGGTTCGAAGTGGATCACCGAATAGAAGGCGACGATTCCTGCGAGCGACGCGTCGGGCAGGTCGAGCGCCAACAGATCGCCGACGCGAAACTCGATCTCCGGGCTGAGCTGGGTCGCTTGCCGGATCATCTCCGGCGAGAGATCGATCCCGAGCATCCGGACGCCCCGCTCGTGAAGGTATCGAGCGATCTGGCCCGGGCCGCAGCCGAAATCTCCGACGAAACCCCGGCCCCGCACCTCCTCGGAGAACCGGTTCAGGAGATGGCGGTCGAGAGGTTTCCTCTCCAGCTCGGCGAACAGGTGCTCGGCATAGTCCGCCGCGATCGTGTCGTAGCTTTTGAGGAGTGCGTTGCGGTCGGACGGATCGGCGGGGGAGTCGTTCGGCATGGCGGGCTATGGTGACACTGGGCGAGGTTGTGGTCGATACGCGATCGCTCTCTCTCTGCGGCGTTAGCTTCCGCTTGGGGAGATGTCGGCCTCGTCCCGGTCCCCCCGGGATCCCGTTGACCCGTTGCCTGCGGGCGATAGAATCCGCCTCGCTTCATCTACCCCGAACCCCGACCAGAGGAGGGCCCATCCATGGGTCTGACCGATTTCCTGAAGGGCCAGTTCATCGACGTCATCGAGTGGACCGACGATTCTCGGGACACTCTGTCGTTTCGCTATCCGGACGAGGACAAGGAGATCAAGAACGGCGCGCAGCTGATCGTGCGCGAGTCGCAGGTGGTGCAGTTCGTCTATCTGGGCGAGTTCGGCGACCTGTTCGGGCCGGGCAAGCACACGCTCACGACGGACAACATCCCGATCTTGACCAGCTTGAAGTCGTGGAAGTACGCCTTCCAGTCGCCGTTCAAGGCCGACGTCTATTACGTGACGACGCGGCTGTTCACCGGCAACAAGTGGGGCACGTCGAACCCGATCATGATGCGCGACGCGGATTTCGGCATCGTGCGGGTGCGGGCTTTCGGCACGTACGACTTCCGGATCGTCGAGCCGAAGCTCTTCTTGAAGGAGGTCGCGGGCTCGGACCAGAACTTCCGGCTCGAGGAGTTTGCCGACGTAATGCGCTCGCGGCTGGTGAGCGTGTTCTCGGACGCCCTCGCGACCGCGAAGATTCCGGTGCTCGACCTCGCGACCCGTTACCAGGATCTGGGCGAGGCGCTGCTTCCGCTGATCAATCCGCTGCTCGCCGCCAAGTACGGGATCGAGATGGCGAGCTTCGTGCTCGAGAACGCCTCGGTGCCGCCGGAAGTGGAAGCCGCGATCGACAAGCGCTCCAGCATGGGCGCGGTCGGCAACCTGAACGACTACGTGAAGTTCCAGATGGCCCAGGGCATGGCGCAGGGCGGGGGAGCCGGCGGCGCCGCGACGGAGCTCGCCGTGGGGCTCGCGATGGCGCAGCAGATCATGCAGCAGCAGGGCGGCGCTCTCGGGACGGCGACTCCGGGTGTCGCGATGCCTGGTGCGGCGGCTGGCGGCGGAGCGACCGGCGCACCCGCGGCGGCGGGTATTCCGGAGCTGCTCACCCCGGCGGACGCGGCGAAAGCGCTCGGCGTCACCGAGGCGGACGTGATCGCGACCATCGAAGCGGGCGATTTGAAGGCGAAGAAGATCGGCAGCGCCTATCGCATCACGCGCGCCGCGCTCGATGCCTTCCTGAACGCCTGAGATCCGGGATCTAGGGGTCGGAGTCACACATGTCGCAGACACCAGGGACTTCGGCCCCGCCGCTCGAAATCTCCGCGCTCGGTAAGCACGCCTGCCCGGCGTGCGGCGCGGAGGCCGAGTGGAACCCGGGAAAGCAGGCGCTCGTCTGCCCGTACTGCGGAGCGGTCTCGCCCGCGAAGCTCGCCGACGACGGGAGCGTGATCGAGGAGCACGACCTCGCCGCGGCGTTGCGCAACCTGCCCGCCGATCGTAAAGGGTGGGACGCCGGCCGCACGGCGGTCCAGTGCCAGGCGTGCAAGGCGATCTCGCTGTTCGATTCGAACCGGGTCGCCCAGAACTGCGAGTTCTGCGGCTCGCCGCAGATCGTGCCGCAGACGGCGGCTCGCTCGCCGATCGTTCCGGAGAGCCTGCTGCCGTTCAAGGTCGCCGAATCGGCGGTGCGCGAGAGCGTCCGCCGCTGGTACGGCAGCCTCTGGTTCGCGCCGAACAAATTGAAGAAGGCGGCGCTCACCGATCGCGTCCACGGCCTTTACATCCCGTACTGGACCTTCGACGCTCAGGTGGCGGCGACCTGGACGGCCGAGGCCGGCCATTACTACTACGAGACCGAGATCCGGAACGGCAAGAGCGAGCGCGTGCAGAAGGTCCGTTGGGTGCCCGCTTCGGGCGCTCTCGATCACTTCTTCGACGACGTGCCGGTTCCCGCGACGAAGGGTGTGCATCTCAACCTGCTCCAGCGGGTCGAGCCGTACCCGACGGCGCAGCTCGTCCCGTACGATCCGGGGTACGTCTCGGGCTGGGTCGTCGAGCAGTACCAGATCGACCTCGTCGCTGCGGCCGAGAACGCCCGAACGTCGATGGATGCCCAGCTACGGCAGCTCTGCGTCCAACAGATTCCAGGCGACACCTATCGAAACCTGCGGGTGAACGCCGACTACTCGGGCCAGACCTTCAAGCACATCCTGGTGCCGCTCTGGCTCGTCTCCTACACCTACGGCGCGCGGGTGTTCCAAGTGCTCGTAAACGGCGTCACCGGAACGATCGCCGGCACGCGCCCGTGGAGCGCGGTGAAGATCTTCTTCGCCGTCGTGGCGGTGCTGATCGCCATCGCGATCTTCGTTTCGCTCAAATCGTCGTAGGGCGGCTACCGCCCTCCGCCCTCCGTCGGAACCTTCGCCGGCTCGCCTCGGTCGTCGGCCGGTTGCGGAGTCTTCTGCCCCTTGCCGCGCTCGACCGTGTAGAGAGCGTCGGCCCCCGTCGCGGTTCCCGATTGCTCGGCCTGGAGAGACCAATTCCGGCCGAGGATGTAGCGGATCCGGAAGGTACTGACCGGCTCGAAGAGGCCGAGGCCGTAGGTGACGTAGAGGCGCGGCGAGAGGTATTTCCCGACCACCAGGGAGGCTTCCTTGATGCCGCCGGTCGATTCGATCCGCGCCTCTTCGAGGCCGAAGCGGGCGGCGAGCTTCTTGGCGAGCAGGTTGCCGCCTTTGAGCCCCAGGCTGTTGGCGGCGTTCGCGAGCAGGTTGCCCTCTTCGCCGGTCGACTGGCCGAGCGGGTGCCCGAGCAGGAGGTAGGCGAGGGCCTCGCTTTCGGCCATCGGCGGCTCGGAGTAGAGCGTGGCTTGCGGAGAGCGCAGCGTGCCGCGGACGTTAATTCCCGCGACCGTCCCGTCGTCGGCTTTGCGGAACGCCTTCAAGTCGAGACCCGGGTTGTCGATCGGTCCGCCGGCGAAGATCAGGCGGCCGCGCTCCAGGCTCAGGTCCTGGCCGTACGACTTGTAGACCCCGTCCTCAACCGTCAGCTCGCCGATCGCCGAGGTCGCCTTGCCCGGCTCTTCGATCACCAGCAGGCTCCCCTTGGGTTTACCGGAAAAGCCCAGCGCCTTGATCTCGATCTGATCGCCGAGGACGACGCGGACCCGGGCATGGATCTCGAGCGGCGCGGAGGATGCCGTCTCGACCTTTTCTTCCGAAGGCGGAAGGATCACCACGTCGCTCGAGACCGGCACGACGGCAGGCTTCTTCTTCTCCTGCTCGAACTTCGCTTTCGGAACCTCGACATCCCCGGTGACGTCGACCCTCGAGCCCTGCATGGCGACCTGGATCCGCGGCGAGACCACCGCCTGGATCTCCTTCGAGTTTGCGGCCTGGAAGCGCCTTCCTTCGATCGTCAGCCGGCTCGGCGAGCCGTCGAGCGCGGCCGTTCCGGCGATCGTCAGATTGCCGTCGCCGGAGCGGACACTGCCCTGGATCGCGATCGGCCCCGTGCCCGGGCTGTTCGCGGTGAGCTCAATTTGCCGCAGCTCGAGGCCGTACTCCGGAACGTCTACTTGGCCGCGCGCGAGCTGGGCCGCGCCGCGCACCGTCGGTTTCGCGACCGTGCCGCCAAGGGCCAGGTCGGCAGAGAGGGTTCCTTTGGGGTTGGAAAGATCGGGCACGAACGCTTCGAGCAGGGCGAGGTTCGAGAGCTCGGCGACGATGCGGCCGCCGAGCGGCTGGCGATCGAGCGCAGCGCCGACCTGGTTGAAGCCCGGCAGCTCGAGATCGGCGCGCACGTTGCCGGTGTCGACGAAGGTCAGCTCGGCATGCCCCGTGAGCCCCGTCGCTCCGGCCCGCGCGCGGACCACGCCGCGGTCGAAGCGGACCGCGGCGGGCTCGCCGTCGGACGTCGTGTAGCGGATCTCCCCGGGACCCGGCGCGAGATCGAGGTCCGCCACGATCTCGCCGCGCGCCGATCCCGAGCCGCGGAAGGTTCCGTTCGTCGTCCCCGCGATCTCGAGGTCTGGGGGGAAGAACGGCTCGAACAGCGAGAACGGAAGGTCGTAGATGGTGCCCGAGGCGTTCCAGGGCCCGCCGTTCGACCACTCTCCCTGGGCGCAGAGACGGGCGCCGCCGGAGACCCAGCAGAAGTCGCGCAGGGCGGCGCGTTCTGGGCCCGCGGTGAGGGCCGCGGGCTGGGCGAGGCCCCAATTGCCGGCTCGGTCGTTCTTGAGATCGAGCCGACGGATCGTTCCGGTCCAGGTCGTCGTGCTGGCGAGCCCTCCCGCGAGCGCCAGGTCGAGCGTTCCTTGCGGGGCGGCGACCGCGAGGGAGAGCTCGTGCGCCTCCCGGGTCCCCGCGCCGGTGAGCCGCAGGGTCTCGACCCGCCTCGGTCCGGAGGCCACCCCGGTGGCGTCGAGGTCGATCGAGATCCGGCCGCGGCGGCGGAGATCGACGTTTGCCGCGAGGCGGGCCGATTCGACGCTGGAGGTCGAGACCACGAGCGACCGGCCTTCGGCCGTGGCGCGCACCCGCGGCGTGGCCCAGGGACCGTCGAGGTGGCCTCGCGCGACGAGAGAGCCGCCGCTTTCGGGCAGCGCCTGGGAGAGGTTCGGCGCGTCGAGCATCCATTCCAGATCGGCGACGTCGGCGGTGAACGAACCCGCCGCCGTGAGCCGCGCGCTGCCGGAGCGCAGGTCGAGCCGGGGGAGCCGGTAGCGGTCGCCCGCGAGGACCAGATGGACCCGTCCGTCGAGCGGATTGCCGCGGATCTGGCCGCTCAGCGCTTCGAGATCCACGGTTCCGAACGGCCCGGCGTCGCGCAGCGTGCCGGAGGAAGTGGCCGAGAAATCGATCCGCCCGGGATAGCCCTTGGCGGCGGCCACGGTCGAGAACGCCGAGGGGTCGAGGCCCGTGCCGCGGGTTTTTACGGTCCAGGAAACCTCGGGCTTCCAGGCCACCTGGCCGCTCGCGGTGAGCCGGCCGCGCAAGAGATCGCCGCGGAGGGAACGGATGTCCATCTTCGACGTGTCGCCGTGCCCCGCGACGACCCATCGACCGGGTGGCAGGTTCGGACCGGCCAGCTCGGCCTCCGCGGCCAGCTCGTAGTCCTCGAGGAGCCCGCGAAGGGTGCCCTGGCCCGCGCGGCTCACCACCACGGGCGCCCCGCCGTCCGGCGCTCCTTCGAGCGGCAGGGCCAGGCGCTGCCAGGAGGCCGCCAGGTCGAGCCGGGTCTCGTCCGTCGACTGCGGGTCCTCGGCGAGGCGGATCGTGCCGTGCGCCTCGATCAGGGCGTTGCGCGTCGAGGCGAAATGCGCCCGCTCGATCCCGATCGTGTTGCCCTTCTTCGTCACCCGATAGTCGAGGGCGCCCGAGGCGACCCCTTCGTAGCTGCCGATCACCAGGCCGTTCGAGGCGAGGTCGTCGAGCGCGCCGCGAACCGCGAGGTCCGCGCGGCGGATGCGTGCGGCCGGGTAGGTCGGATCGATCGTGCGTGGATCGAAACTCTCGACGTGGGCGGCGAGATCGAGCCCCACCTCCCGCATGGGGGTGAGGACCTTGCCTTTGACCGAGGCGGCGAAAGGCCGGGCGAGCCGGGCGTCGACTCCGAGCGTCTCGAGCGTGCCGTTCAGGCGAGCGACGCCCTCGAACGGCGGATGGGTCGGATCGCGCCAGAGGACGCGGACGTCCAGCCCGATCGCATAATCGCCCACCGGCGTGAGGTCGCCGCGAGCGTTCAGGGAAAACGTCGGTCCGTCGACCGCCAGGCTGCGTACGTGGACCACGTCGCTTCTCCGTTCGCTCGTCGCGTCGAGGGCGATCCGGTCGAGCCGGAACGGCGCGGCGGGAGGCGTCGCGGGTTTTCCGGCGGCGGGCGGTCCAAGGGTTTGGGCGATTTCCACGTCGCGGATCAGCGCGTCGCGGACGATCAGATTGACCGGCAGGTGGATCGGTACCAGGCGACCGTCCGACGGCTCGGGCTTCGCGTCGGGCGGCGGCAGGACGACGCGCACGCCGTCGACCTCCAGCTTCGCGACGTCGAGCTGGCGGTTGCGGAGCTTGCCGGGATTCCAGTCGAGATCGATGCGCTGCACACGGACCTTCAGCCCCTCGTTTTCATAGCGCAGGTCGCGCAGCGCGAGCGGACCGATCAGCCGGCCGCTCGTAGCGCCGAGGGCGAGCGTTCCGGGGACGAATCCGGACAGCCGACCGAGAAGGATCCGCGTGCCCCGTTCGGTCGAAACCCCGTACCAGAGGAAGCATGCGAGTAGCGCGATCGCGATCAGGCCGAGCGCGAGCACGCCGAGCAGCCAGCGGCGGAGCCGATGCGCCTTGCGCGGCGGCGGGGGCGGAGTGGAGGCCTCGCTCCTCTCGGCGTCCTGCTCTTCGAGCGGTTCTTCCGGCTCGCTCACAGATCCGGTCCGATGTTGAGGTGGAAGCGAAGGGGATGGCCCGGCTCGGTGAGCGCCCAGGCGACGTCGGCGCGAATCGGCCCGATCGGAGAGAGCCAGCGAAGGCCCACCCCGGCGCCCTGCTCGAGCTCGCAGGAGAAATCGTGGCAGGCGTTGCCCGCGTCGTAGAACGCCGCGACGCCGAACTTTTCGAGGCTGAATCGATCGAACAGCCGGATGTCGTCCAACCGATACTCGTATTCGAGGCTGCCGGTCAGCAGCGCTTCGCCGCCGATCACATGGCCCGCCTCGTCGAGCTCGCCGAGCCCTTCGAAGGCATACCCTCGGACGCTCCGATCGCCGCCGGCGAAGAAACGGAAGCGGGGCGGCAGCTCGCGGAATTCGTCGGTCTGGGTGTAGCCCACCTGGGCGCGGCCGATCAGCCGGTTGCGCTCGCCGACGGTGCGGATCGCCTTGGCCTCGATCGACGCCTGGACGAACGAGGAATCCGAAAGCGCACTCGCCGAGGCGCCCTGGAGCGATCCGAACAGCCGATAGCCCTGGGTCGTGAAGATCCGATCGTCGGCCTTCACTCGCTCGTAACTCACGCCGGGGACCACCAGGTTCGAGATCCCGTGATCCAGGCCTACGGTGAAATCTTCCCGCTGGAAGGTGAGCGAGATCGCTTCGCGCCAGCCGCCGCGCGTCTGCGTGCGCTGCGCGCCGATGAGGCCGGTTTCGCTCTGCGTCGTGTCGTTGTCTTTCCGGTCGTAGGCCGTATTGAACGACAGCACGTCGGTCCGCGGGTAGGCGCCGGGAATTTGATAGCTCGATTCGAAGCTCTGCTCGATCTGTGACGCCTTGATCGAGGTTTCGGCGCGATGGCCGCGGCGGTTGAGGCGCCGCAGCTCCCAGGCGCCGCTCACGCGCGGGCCGGTGTCCGTGCCGTAGCCGATGCCGCCGGAAAAGCGCATGGTCTTCGCCGGCACGAGATCGACGTCGATCGGCACCTCGAGCCCCTGCGCCTCCTCCTGGCGGGTGACCACCTCGACGCGGCTCCAGTACGGGCTGTCGGAGAGCGAGCTTTGGAGCTCGAGGACCTTGTTGACGTCGAGCGGCTCGCCTTTCTTGAACGTGACGTAGCCCACCAGGAGGTCGGGGTCGAGCACCTCCTGATGGAACCGCACGTCGCCGAAGCGATAGCGCGGTCCGGTCTGGAAATGCACGACGACGTCCGCCCGATAGCGCTCGAGGTCGACCCGCACCTCGCTCGTCTCGAATTTCGCGTCGAGGTACCCCTCCTCGGCGGCGTGGTCGACCAGCTCCTTCTTGCCCTGCTCGTAATCGGGATGGAACAGCACCTCGCCGCGGCGCACCGGGAAATCGGTGACGATCCCCCGAAAACCGGGCTCGTTCCCGCCCTCTCCGTCGATCCGCAGGTCGACGCTCGCGATCCCGATCGCCGGCCCTTCCTCGATCGTGTAACGAGCGACCCAACGATCTCCGTTCTGTTCGAGCGTGCTGCGGACTTGAGGCTTGTAATAGCCGAACGGCTGGAGGGCCTCGCCGATCTCCTCGGGCGCCTTCGCGTGCAAGCGGCGGATGCGCGCCTCGTCGAGCGAGTCGTCGTCTTGGTTCGCGAGGCTCAGGAGAGAACGGACGTTTCGTTCGAGCTCGCGCCGCACGCCGTCGATCTCGACCTCGACCTTTTTAGCCTTGGCCTCGACCGGGGTGGCCAGGAGAGAGGAGAGAAGCAGCAGGCCCGCGAGCCTCCGGCGTCGGATCGAATTCATCGCGCGGCCTTCTCGGGAATCTTCACGGTGCGCACGTGCTCCGCTCCCGGCTCGGCGGGCGGATGCCCGTCGCGATAGAGCTTCGACTGGATGCGGGTGACCTCGGCGCCGAACAGGAAGATCAACGACGAGTAGTAGATCCAGAGCAGCACGCCGACCACCGATCCGGCGGCGCCGTAGGTCGAGGTCGCCCCGGTGCTTTGCAGATAGAGGCCGATGCCGTATTTGCCGAGCAGGAACAGGGCGGCGGTGATCGTCGAGCCCCAGACGACCTCGCGCCAGGTGAGGTCGACGTCCGGCAGGACGCGATAGATCATCGCGAGCAGCAGGGTCATCAGCAGCCAGGAGAGCAGCACGTCCCCCCAGCCGAGGAGGGAGGAGAGCCCTCCTTCGAAGCGGGATTCGAGCACCGTCTGGACCTTCGTGATCGCGGCGCTCGCGGCGAGCGAAAAGAGCACCAGGCCGCCCACGCCGACGATCAGCAGCAGGCAAAGCAGGCGCTTCTTGAGCAGGCGCCGGATCCACATCTTCGGCTTCGGCTCCACTTCCCAGACGGTGTTGAGGGCATCCTGCAGCTGGGTGAGCGCGCCGGTGGCGGTCACGACGAGCGTGACCGTACCGATCACCGCGGTGATCCATCCGGCGTCCGGCCGGGCGCTCGCCTTCACGATGCGGCCAAAGAACAGGCCGGAGAAAGCGATCACCAGGATCAAGATCGGGGCGAGGGCGGTGAGGAAGTAGAACGCCAGCGCGCCGCTCTGCGTCGTCGCGCCGTGGCGCTCCCAGTTGGCGAAAGCCTCCTTCAGAAGAGTCCAGATTTTCTGTCGTCTCAGGCTTCGCATGCGGTCGAGACCGCGATTCCGAATCGCGGGGTGGAGGGGCTCGGCTGCAAGGGATGGGCCAGTGGTCGCCGCGCAAATGAAAGCAGCTTTGCGAGAGATTCGAGGTCCCGGAGTACTGGATCCTCGATGTCGAGCTCGAGACGGTAAAGATCTATCGGCTGGGTCTCAAAGGCTACGGATCGGCGACCGAGCTGGCGGCTGAAAACGGCGACCGCCTGACCTCGCCGCTCTTTCCGGGTCTCGAGATCGCGGTGGCCGAGATTTTCGTCTAGAGCGGCACCCGCTCGGTCGTCGTCGCCCGAGAGGCTTCTCCCCCGAGGATCATTGCCGTGCGGATCGCCGCGACGATTTCCGGTGGGAAGAGAGGCGGAGTTGCCACGGCCGGATTTTATCGAGACCGGCCGCTGGCGGCTTTTCGTTCCAGCGCGTAGCTCGCCGCGAGCTCGTGGCGGATCGCGATCACCGCCTCCGGGCGCCCCTCGGCCGCCTCGCGCCGGACGAAGTCTCCCGAGCGCAAGGTCTTTCCTTTCGATCGCGCGGTGACGTACGGCTCGACCACCTCGAACAGCGGCAGGTAGTCGCGCGCGAATCGCGGGTCGGAATCGAGCTTTGCGCGAACGGTCCAGTATTGGTGGGTATGGATGAAGGTCGGCTTCAAGGTGCCGAAAACGTAATCGTGGAAGGCCGGGTCGTCTTTGCCCAGGGTCTTCGCGATCGTCCGGTTGCAGAGGCCGCCGAGGTCGTAGACCGTGAGGCGCGAGCGCCAGAGTGTGCCGCCCACGTCGGGGACGAGTATCGAGCCCCGGCGGACCTGGAGCAGGTCGGCGAATCGGTCGTAGTCCCGCCCGTAACGCTGCTCGACGGTCGCGAACGGAACGGTCGGTCGGGCCGCGAATTGGCGGCTGCGGGGAAGGGTGGAGGACAGGACCGAGACGGCGAGGGCGACGGCCGTGAGCGCTCCGACGAGGTGGCGAGATGTCGGTAGATAGCGATCGAGGTCGGTCGCGAGGACCGCGCCGAAGGCGAGGATCGCCGGAAAGAACGGTGTCGCGAATCGGTATTCGGGCATCCAATCGAGAGGCAGCAGCAGATAGGGGAGCGCGGCGAAAAGGGTTGCGATAAGGAGCAGAGACGTAGCGGGGCGGAGCCGACCGCGGCCGAGGCGATAGCCGATTGCGAGCAGCGCCGCGACCCCTACCCACGCGCCCGGCTTGCCGAAGGTAGCGCGGAGCAGGGTGAAAGCCCGGGCGGCCGGGCCCGAGTCGAGCGCCGCGAGGCCTCCGAGCGTGGCGAGCGTCGGTCCACCTTTGGCGTAGAACGTGTTCGGCACCCAGGCTCCGAACCAGGCGAGGCGGATCGCGAGATGGATGCCAACCGGCAGGGCGAACGCCCCGAGATAAAACCCCAGCCGAGATAACCGTCGGCGGCTCGAGAGCACCAGAACGAAGGGAAACAGCGCGGCGAACAGCGCGCCCTCGGGCCGGGTGAGCGCGAGGCCCGCGGCCAAGAGACCCGCGGCGATCGCGTTTCTCGGAGTGGTCTCCTGCTGGATCTCCCGTAAGGAAAGCAGCGCGAGCCCGACGAACAGGCAGGCGTAGAGCGGGTTCTCGAGGCCTGAGACCATCCAGATCGCGAAACCGCTTTGGAGGGCGAGGAGGGCGAGCGCGACCGCCGAGAGCGGGGCGCCGACGCCCGCCTGGGCGAGCATCCGATCGAGAAGGGCGAAAGTTCCGAATCCGAGCCCGAGCGAGAGGAGCTTCGGGGTCCAGAGCGGATCGAACAGCCGAACGGCCTGGAACGCCGCGAGCAGGAAGACCCAGAGCGGGTTCGAGTACCCCTCGACGGGGGCAACCCCCGGCTGGGCGACCAGCCCGTGCCCCTGGGCGAGGTTTCGCGCGTAGGCGAAAGAGATCCCCGCGTCGTCGATCTGCCACGGGCCGAAGGAGGCCGCGTGGGCAGCGAACAGGGCGAAGGTGGGGAGGAGGACCAGCCAGCGGAGGCGGGGGGGATGGGGGAGCCTCCCCTCCTGTCCGTCGAGAAAGAGAGGGACCCTGCGGCTGGATGGGTTGGAAGGCCGCGAGGCGTCCCTCTCCCGTCGTTCGCCTGGATGATGCTCGAGGCCGGGAGTCACTCCTGGCTCACTTCCGCGAGCTTGACGTCGGCGGGGGCCGTGGGGAGCCCCCCCTTCGGCATCCTCCAGCGGTCGTGCATCCAGAGCCATTCGGCCGGGTGCTCGCGAATCTCGCGCTCGGTGACGGCGAGGTAGCGGCGGGTGAGGTCGGCGATCGCCTCGTCCCCTTCGCCCTCGGGAAAGATCGGCTCTCGCGCGACGAAGCGGTAGCGGCCGCCGTCCTGGGGGTAGGCGAAGATCGGCAGGACCGCCGCGCCGGTTCGGAGCGAGAGGCGGGCGACGACCGGACTGGTGAGCGCCGGCTGGCCGAAGAACGGCACCACGATCGCCTCCTGGGGCTGGACCCGCTGGTCGATCAGGATGCCGACCCGCTCCCCCGCGCGGAGGACCTGGATCATGCGCCGGGCGGCTCCCCGCTTGTGGATCACGGCGTAGCCGAACCGCTCGCGGATGCGCCGGAGCTCGCGCTCTAGGTAGGGATTGTCGGCGGGTCTCGCGACCGTGTGGATCGTGCCCCGGTAGAGGCCGATCGGCCGCGCCGAAAACTCCCAGTAGCCGAGGTGAGAGCCGAGGATGAACACCCCTTTGCCGGCCCGCTCCGCCGCGTCCAGGTGCTCCCAACCCTCGTAGGAGAAACGCTCGCAGAGCTGATCGAGCCGGAAACGGTCCGCCGAGATCGCGTCGCAGACCGCCCCCCCGAGGTGCCGGAAGGAGTCGCCGACGAGGCGCCGGCGCTCGGCGGGCGGCAGCTCGGGGAACGCGATGCCGAGGTTCTTCTCGGCGATCTTCCGATGGCGGCGGTCGATCCGGCCCGCCAGGCCTCCGATCGCTCGTCCGATCGGGCGCGCGGCTTCGTGGGGTAGGACGCGCAGCATCGAGCGGATGGCGAGGAAAGCCGCCTGCTCGATCCGATGGCGAACGGGTGAGTTCTTCACGATTCCGCCTCGGGAGGCGAGCCGGCGCTCGCGCTCTCCGGGTTCTTTCGGCGCGACTCGGCGCGGGCGAGCGCCTCGTCGAGCCAGGACCAGAACGCGGAATCGGGCTCGGCGCGAACGGGCAGCTCGGCCAGCGGTATGGAGAGCCGGCCGGCGAGCTTCACGCCGTCCTTGGTGGTCGCGAGCACCGCTTCGGCTCCGCTTTCGGCGAACGCCTTCTCGATCTTCGGCAGCGCCGCGTCGGGGTAGGCGAAATGGTCGCCGAACCGGAGCTCGCCGCGAATCTCGTAGCCGAGCGAGCACGCCGTCTCGGCGAACACCTCGGGGCGGGCGACGCCGGAGACCAGGAAAACCCGGGCGCCCGGAGGGAGGATCCGTCCGTCCGCGAACCGGGGGGCTCCAGGGAGCGTGCGGCTCGCGAAGCCGGGACCCGAAAAACCGTACGGGCGAAGGGCCTGGGCGAGCTGTTCTCCCACGCCCGCGGTGGGCTCCGGCGCTCCCGTGAGCACCACGGCGTCGGCACGCGCGGAGGCCGAGAGCGGCTCGCGCAGCCGTCCGCTCGGAAGCAGCCGCCCCCCCGCGAACGGATCGGCGGCGGGAAACGCCAGCAGGTCCAGGTCGCGGCGTAGCGCGAGGTGGGAGAAACCGTCGTCGAGCAGGAACAAGTCGGGCGGCGCGGCGAGACGGTGGAGCGCCTGAAGGCCCGCGTGCAGCCGGTCGGGGCCGACCACCACGGCCACCCCGAGCAGCTCGGCGGCGAGCAGGACCGGCTCGTCCCCGGCGACCCGAGGCGAGAGCAGCGGTCCCCCGCCGTCGCTCACGATGCGCACGCCGCGCCCTTGGCTCGCGTATCCGCGGGAAAGGATGCAAACCCGCCGCCCTTGGTCGCGACAGTGCGCCGCGAGCGCCGCGGTGAGCGGGGTCTTGCCCGAGCCACCGAAGTGAAGATTGCCGATGCTCACCACGGGCCGGGGGAGGCGTCCGGCGCGCTCGGTCCACCAACGTCCGCGCAGGCGATGGGCGGCGCCGTAAACGCGTTGCCAGAGCGAGGTGGGAGGGGTCGGGATCGGCAGGCGCATGGATAAAGGTCAGGTCGTGGTTCGGGAGGGGCTCGCTAGAAAAGGCCGGATCAGGTCGAGCGTCCGCTCGACCGCTCCACGATTCTCCTCGATCAGCCGGGCGCCGCGCGCCCCCATCGCTCGCGCCGCCTCGGGATCGTCGAGCCAGGCCCGGAACGCCTTGCCGAGCTCGGCCGCTCCGCCGACCCGCAGCCAGGCGTCGGCGGCGTCGAACCGGGCCGCCATCTCGGCGAAGTTGTGCATCGAGGGGCCGACCGCCACGGGTACCCCGAAGCGGGCGGCTTCGAGCGGATTGTGCCCGCCGGTGGGGACCAGGGTGCCGCCGATGAAAGCGCCCGCCGCGACGTGGTAGAGGCTCGCGAGCTCTCCCAGGCTGTCGAGGAGCAGGATTTGGGGACGCTCGGCGTCGGACGGCGGAGCGGCGAGAGCGCTGCGCCGCACGAAGGCGACCCCCGCCCGTTCGAGGCGGGCCGCCACCTCGGGCCATCGCTCGGGGTGTCGCGGCGCGAGCACCAGCAGGGCGCGAGAGGAGAGATCGGTGACCGCCTCGATCACCGCGTCCTCCTCGCCGGCCATGGTCGAGCCGGCGACCAGCACGCTCCGCCCCGCTGCGAGCCGGGAGACGGCGCTCTCGAGCTGGGGAAGGATCGGCGGTTCCGGGGTGTCGTATTTGAGGTTGCCGGTGACGACGATCCGGTCGGCGGCTACTCCGAGACCGATCAGGCGCTCGCGGTCGGTCTCCGACTGGACGCCGAAACGGTCGACCGCTCCAAGCAGCCGGCGGGCCAGGGGAGCCACCCGGCGCATGCGGCGATACCCTTTGTCGCCCACCCGGCCGTTCGTCACCACCACGGGGAAGCCGCGCCGTTTCGCCTCGGCCAACAAAAGGGGCCAGTAGTCCCCCTCGATCAGCACCAAGGCGCGCGGCGGCCCTCCCCCGAAATGGCGGGCATAAAAGCGGTCGACCGCGAACCCGAGGTCGAAGGGCAGGTAGGCGACCGCCGCCCGGCCGGAGAAGGCGACCCGTGCGCGCTCCTGGCCGGTCGGGGTGATCGTGGTCACGGTGAGCGCCGGACCGTCCGGCAGAGCCTTCGCGAGCGTCGCCGCGACCCCCACCTCCCCGACCGAGACCGCGTGGATCCACAGGCCGCCGGCGCCGGCCGCCGGGGGAGCCCCTCCGCTCGGTCCGCCCAAGCGGCCGAGCAGCGTCGGCCCGTAGTGCTTCCCCCTGCGCAGGAGCAAGAACGGACCGGCGACGAAGAGGGCGAGACCCATCGCCGCCTGGTAGAGCCACCACCTCGGGGAGCGCATGCGGCGGGGAGTATAATCACCCGTTCCTGGAGGCCGCTCCCCTTAGACACGGGCGATGGCGCCTCCGTATGAACCCACGATGCTTAGGCTCGTCCACTCCAACCCCTCCCCCCGGGTCGCTCCGCGTTGGTCCGAAGCGACCGACCGGGATCTCCTCCTCGGCCTCCGCGCCGGGGACGAGTCGGCCCTGTCGGAGCTGATCGGCCGCAAGACCAAGCCGCTGCTCCAGTTGACCCAGCGCATCCTCGGCGACCTCGAGGAGGCGCGCGACGTCGTGCAGGTCACCTTCTTCCGGGTCTGGGAGAACCGGTTGAAGTTCGACGACCGGTGGAGCCCGAACACCTGGATCTATCGGATCGCCTCGAACCTCGCGATCGACCACCTGCGCTCCCGGAAGAGCCGGGAAAAGAGCACCGAGCCGGTCCGCCAGCACCTCCGCCAGGTGGCCGATTGGAGCTCCCAGAAGGACATCTCGCGCCTGCAGCAGACCGAGGTCGCCGGGATCTTCAAGGAGCTGTCGGGCGAGCTGACCGAGAAACAGCGGATGGCGTTCCTTCTGCGCGAGGTGGAGGGGCTCTCCTCGCAAGAGGTCGCCGAGATCCTCGACTGCCGCGAGTCGACCGTTCGCAACCACCTCTTCAACGCCCGGAAGCTGCTCAAGAAGACGCTTCTTTCGCGCTATCCGGAATACGCCTCGCGCTACGCGCCGGAGGCGGGCGAAGAGGTGACCGCGTGAGCGCGTGCCCGAATTGGCGCGAGTTGCTTGCCGACCGCTTCGACCGGCCGACCGCCGAGCCCGAGGGTTGGGGCGAGGCCCTGGCTCATTTCGACGGCTGCCCCATTTGTCGGCGTGAGGCGTGCGCCATCGATCCGACCCTGGTCTTCCGCCGCTTGCCAGCTCCGAGCCTCGATTTTGACGTCGAGGCGGAGCGGATGATGCTGGCGGTGGCCGGCATGCGTGCTTCCGAGCGCGTGATGGGGCGCGCGACGGGCTCTTTCGGGCTGCGGACCTCCCGGGGCCGCGGCGGGGCGGCCCGTTGGGCGCGGTGGGGCATCGCCGCGGGGCTCGCGGCGACCACCCTCTTCCTCGGTCGACCGGGCGAGCTGCCGGCGCCCGGCCAGGGCCCCTTGCGATCGGCGCGCATCGAGGCGTCCGCGTCGGCGGGCGGTTTCCAGGCGAGCCACGCCCGCCTGGGAGTGGAGCCCGCGGCGATCGAGTCGGCGGTCGAAGACCTCGGTCGGCCGAACGCCCGCATCTACCAGCTCGACGGCGAACGACTCTCGGTAGTCATGATCGTCGACGAGAAGCTGGATGTTTGATCCCTCCTCGAACGAGGGGGCGGGACTTCCAGTAAAATTTCGAGATCGGTCTAAAGTTTCCTCCATGACTCTCCGTCGCCGCGCCGTCGCGGGCCTGCTCTGGGCCGTCGCTCTGCCGCTCGCAGCGGCGGCCGTGGGCGTGAGCCCCGCCTCCGCGCAACCGGCGCCACGGCGTCCGGCGACCGCGCCGTCAGGATTGAGCCTCCACGCCTACACCTTCGTCCACCAGCCGGCGAGCGAGGCGCTCGCGCTCGTGCACCCGCTGCTCTCCGAGCGCGGCACGGTCGAGCTTCAGCCCGCCGGCAACACGATCGCGATCCGCGATACGCGGGCGGCGATCGCGCGGATCCTGCCGCTCCTGCGCGAGCTCGACCATCCGGTGCGGCCGCTGTCGGTCGAGGTGATGATCGTCAAGGCGAGCCGGGCGGTGATGTCGCCGCCGGTCGCCCACTCGGACCTTCCGCCCGACCTGACCCGGCGGCTCCGCAGCATCCTGCCCTACGAGATCTACGACCTCGCGGCGCGCGCAGACCTCGCAACCTCGGAGGGGGAGGCGGTCGCCTACGACCTCGGCACGGATTTCCAGGTGAGCTTCAAGGTCGGCACGGTGCACGCCGACCGGAGCATCCGCCTCGCGGAGTTCCTGGTGCGCCGCTCCGGTCGCGGCGGCGCCGGGCCCGCCGCCAAGCCCAAGCCGCTCATCTTCACCAACCTGAACCTCGCCATGGACCAGAACGTCAGCCTCGCGCTCGCCAAGAGCGAGGAGAGCCGCGAGGCGCTGATGATCGTCTTGACGGTCCGCTACCGGGAGCCTTAGGCCAATGCAGTTCGTCTGTCGGGTCGGGACGCCGGACGGCCGGGTCGTCGAAGAAATCGTGGTGGCGAGCGACGAGTCCGCGCTGCGCGCCGAGATCACCAAGCGCGGGCTGCACCTCTTCGAGGCACGCCGGCGCGGCCTGCCGGCGAGCGCCGGCACGCGCGGAATCGGCGCGCGGCTGGGGCGGCGGAAGAAGATCGCGACGCCGGAGTTCCTGATTTGGAACCAGGAGCTCGCCGCGCTGCTCAAGGCGGGTCTGCCGCTGCTCCAGGCGCTCGACCTGATGCTCGAACGGATGCAGAACCCGACGTTCAAAGAGGTTCTGAGCGACATCCGCGACCGGGTGAAGAGCGGCCAGGAGCTGTCCGACGCGTTCGCCATCCACGGCGACATGTTCCCCCGGCTCTACCCCTCGGCGCTCAAGGCGGGCGAGCGGAGCGGCGAGCTCGAGCAGGTCATCCGCCGCTTCGTCCGCTATCTGAAGCTGGTGCTCGACGCGCGCAAGCGGGTCGTCTCGGCGCTGGTCTATCCGGTGGTCCTGATCTGCCTGTCGATCGCGATGATCGCGGTCATGGCGGTCTACGTCGTGCCGAAGTTCGAGGTGTTCTTCGCCGACATGGAAGTCGAGCTGCCGCTGATCACCCGAATCACCCTCGGCCTCTCGCATTTTCTGAACGAGCGCACCCTCTACCTCTGGAACTGGGCGTGGATCGTCCTGGCGCTGGTCGCGGGCGTGATCGCTCTGCGCCGGTATAACGAGACCCCGGCGGGCCGGATCCGGGTCGACGGCTGGCGGCTGCGCATCCCGTTGGTCGGGGCGGTCTTCCACCGCTTCGCGCTCTCGGAGTTCTGCCGCTCTCTCTCGACCCTGCTCACCGGCGGCATTCCGCTCGTGCCGGCGCTCGAGATCGCGACGGCGAGCGTGTCGAACGCCGCGATCCGCCAGAAGATCGAACCGCGGATCCAGATGGTGCGCGAAGGGCGTCCGTTCTATTCCGCGCTCGAAGACACCGGGGTGTTCACCGAGATGTCGATCGACATGGTGAAAGTCGGCGAGGCGACCGGCGCGCTCGACGACATGCTCTCCTCGGTGTCCGATTTCCTCGACGAGCAGGTCGAGGTGCGGATGCAGCGCCTGCTCTCCCTGGTCGAGCCGATGATGCTGGTCTTCATGGGCATCATCATCGGCCTGCTCCTGGTCTCGATCTATCTGCCCATGTTCAGCTCGCTCGGCCAGGCCAAGTTCTAAGCGTATGGACGGCCGGCTTGGACGAGACGCCGCTCTGCCGCGTTTCTTAGGTTCGAGGTGAAGGAATGGTCGTAGCGAACCCCAAACCGATGGTCGAAGAGAAAGCTCTGACGACCGAGACCGTCGAGCAGGCGCGGGAGCGCCTGGCTCGCGAGCGGAGCGAGGCGGAAGATTTCGCCGCCCGCTACGGGCTCGAGTTCGTCGACATGACCCACTTCCGGATCGAGAACGACCTGTTTCGGAAGGTGCCCTTCGATCTGATGCTGCGCTACGGGTTCATCCCGTCGGAGCAGCTCGCCGGCCGGCTCGCGGTCGTCATGGCCGATCCGTCGGACGTGGTGAAGATCGACGAGCTCGAGCTCCTGCTCGGCCAGCCGGTCGAGGTGCGGATCGGCGTCCGCTCCGCGATCGACGAGATCCTGCAGAAATCCGAGAGCACGCAGCGCGTGCTCGACGAGGCGAGCGAGGATTTCCGCATCCAGCTGGTTCAGGAGGACGAGGACGGCGAGGAGATCCTGTCGATCGACCGCATCACCTCGGACACGAGCCCGATCATCAAGCTGGTCGACTCGACGATGTTCAACGCCATCCAGCGGCGGGCGAGCGACATCCACATCGAGTCGCGCGACAACGAGGTGATCATCAAGTACCGCATCGACGGCGTGCTCTACCAGGCGATGGAGCCGATCGACAAGCGTCACCACCAGACGATCATCAGCCGCATCAAGGTCATGTCCGAGCTGGACATCGCTGAGAAGCGGATCCCGCAGGACGGCCGCTTCCGGCTGCGCTTGAAAGGGCGGACGATCGACTTCCGCGTCTCGATCATCCCGTCGGTCCACGGCGAGGACTGTGTCATCCGAATCCTCGACAAAGAGTCGATGAACAAGGAGTTCAAGAACCTCCGGCTGGAGATTCTCGGGTTCGACGACGAGACGCTGCGCAAGGTGCGAAAGTTCATCCGCGAGCCGTACGGCATGGTCCTGGTGACCGGGCCGACCGGCTCGGGCAAGACGACGACCCTCTACGCCTGCCTGTCGGAGATCCAGACCGCGGAAGACAAGATCATCACGATCGAGGATCCGGTCGAGTACCAGCTCCGGGGGATCACCCAGATCCCGGTGAACGAGAAGAAGGGGCTCACCTTCGCCCGTGGCCTCCGCTCGATCCTCCGCCACGACCCGGACAAGGTGATGGTGGGCGAGATCCGCGACGAGGAGACGGCCCAGATCGCGATCCAGTCGGCGTTGACCGGCCATCTGGTGTTCACCACCGTTCACGCGAACAACGTGGTCGACGTGCTCGGCCGGTTCCTGAACATGAACGTCGACCTCTACAACTTCGTCTCCGCGCTAAACTGCGTCCTCGCCCAGCGCTTGGTGCGTAAAATCTGCGACCATTGCAAGGTTCCGGCGAAGACCTCGCGCTCGGTGCTCGAAGAGAGCGGGCTCGATCCGGGCACGTACGGCGATTTCACGTTCTACGAGGGGGTCGGTTGCATCGAGTGCAACGGCACCGGCTTCCACGGCCGCCTCGCGGTTTCCGAGCTTCTCGACCTTTCGGACCACATCCGGGAGTTGATCCTGGACCGCCGGCCCGCCTCGGAGATCAAGCGCGCGGCCAAGGAGGAGGGAATGACCTTCCTCCGCGAATCGGCGCTCGAAAAGGTCTTCCAGGGAGTCACGACGTTGCGCGAGATCAACAAGGTCACTTTCGTCGACTGATCGTCCGACGGCCGATCCAAGGGTAGAAAAGCGACAGGCATGGGCGAAACCTCGATCCCCCTTTGGCGGCGCCTTCTCGGCTTCAGTCCGATGTCGGTGCCGCCGCACGTTTTCGCGCTCGACGGCGAGCGCCTCCGGTATGCGCATCTGCCGCGCCAGGGCGATACCTATCGCTTTCGGTCCTATCGCCAGGTGCCGCTCGCTCCGGATACGTTCCTTTCCGGCCCGCTCGGCGGCCCGCTGCGCGACCCGCGCGCCTTCGGCGAGAAGGTGCGGAGCCTGGTCAAGACGCTCAAAGAAGGCGGCGTCGCGGTCAAGGCGGCGAGCCTGGTCATCCCCGACGGCTGGCTCCGCGTCGTCTTCACCGAATCCGGCGACCTGCCGCGCAACGGCGCCGCGATCGACGAGATCCTGCGCTGGAAGCTGCGCCGCCTGGTGCCCTTCCGGGTCGACGAGTTGCGGCTGAGCGCGACCGAGGTGATGCCGCTCTCGGGCCAGGAGGAGCCGCGCCGCCTGCTGCTCGGATTCGCGGTCGAGGCGCTCCTCGCCCAGCTCGAGGACGCCTTCGCCTCGGCGGGGGTCCGGATCGGGCTGGTCACCAATTCGAGCCTGGCGCTCGCCTCGGCGATCGACGGACCCGCCGCGGTCGCCGCCGACCGGTCGGAGCTGGCCGGCCTCGTGCTGGCGGAGTCCGGCTCCTACACGTTGGTCTTCCGGCGCGGCGGCGAGGCGATCCTCCACCGGTTCAAGGCGTTCGCCACCTCGCTCCCCGACGACGCGCGCTCGGGGCTGGTCGAGCGCGATCTGCGCCTCACCCGCAACTTCCTCGACGAGCACTATCCGGGCGAGACGCACGGTCAGGTCGTGCTGGTGGCGCCGGCCGAGCTCGAGCCGCTCTGGGTCGACCTGATCGACCAGGGATTGGGCTTGCGCGCGACGCCGCTCGATGGCCGCCAGCTGCCGCCGGTCCGGGCGGAAGAGACGACGGCCCCCTGGCGGGAGCTCGCGCCGCTGCTCGGTGCGGTCCGCATGGAGGTCTCGTGAGCGTCCCGCACCACACCGCCGAGCCCCTGAACCTCGCCCGCCGGCCGTTCGCCAATGGCCGCCCGGTGGTGCGGGTTTCCGTCCTCATGGGACTCCTCGGAGCCCTATTGTTGGTTTTGAACGTCCTCAGCTATTGGCGCTACCTGGAACAGTCGGAGGCTAAACGGGCCGAGCGCGACCGGGTGAGCGCGCAACGCGAACAGGTCGAGCGGCGGATCGGCGACATCTCCCGCCAGCTCGCGAGCTTCGACCTCGATCGCCAGAACCTGCAGGTCGAATTCCTGAACCGGCGGATCGCCGAGCGGACCTTCTCCTGGAGCGTCCTCCTCGACCGCCTGGCCCGGGAGCTGCCGGCCGACGTCCGGCTGGTCTCGCTCACCCCGCACCGCGGCGAGCTCAAGGGCCGAGGGCGTTCGAGCGCCCCCGCGGCCAAACTGGGTCCAAACGGCGAGGAGCGGATCCCGCTCGAGATCGACGGCCAGGCGAAGTCCACGGCGGCGATGCTCGAGTTCGTCGACCACCTGTTCGCCCGGCCCGAGTTCGCCGACCCGAACCCGAGGAGCCAGCAGGAAGACGAGCCGGGCGTGATCAGCTTCCAGCTCGACGTCGACTACCTGCCGGAGGTCGCGGCCCAGAACTCGACGGGGGTGCTTCCGTCCGCCTCGCCGGTGCCGGGCGGTGGGCCGACTTCTTTGGGAGGTGCCCCGACGGGTACCCCGGGAGGGGAGCGATGAAGAGCCCGGATCGCGTCTGGCGCGAGCGAGCCTGGATCTGGGCTCCCGTGCTGGTCTTCTTCCTCGTCAACCTGATCGCCTGGGCGGTCTATCGACTGGGCTACGCCGACCGGGTCGGCGCGCTCGAGGAGCGGCTCGCGGCGGAGCGCGGCGAGCTTGCGCGGATGGTCGAAAAGGAGCACGCGGCGGCCGCCGGCGTCGAACGGGCGCGGGCCAGCCGGGCGGGGATCCGCCAGCTCTATCAGGACCGTTTCTCAACCCGCAAACGCCGTCTGACCCAGATCATCGCCGAGGTCCAGGACCTGGCGAAGAAGGCGGGTCTGGACCCGAAAGAGATCACCTATCCGGAGGAGCGGATCGACGACTTCGGCCTGGTGCGCCGGTCGTTCGTCTTCTCGGTAGGCGGCAGCTACCTCTCCCTTCGTCGCTTCTTCGACCTGCTCGAGACGACGCCGTCGTTCGTCACCCTGGACGGCGTGGACCTCGCCTCGACGGAGGACGAAACCGCCGGGGAGCTGCAGATGGATCTGAAGCTGTCGACCCTGTTCGCCCTGGACGAGAACAACCCGTTCGCGGTGACCGCGCGAACGGCCACCCCGAGCCCCAAGCCGGCGGCCTCGGCCCCCGCGCCCCAGAAGCCGGGCGAAGGCGGAGGTGACGAATGAGCATGGACCGGCAGCGCTGGATGCTCGCCCTCCTCGCCATCCTCCTGATCGTCCTGGCGGTGCGTTATGTGCCCTGGAGCGGCGGCGACTCGCTCGGCCCGGCGCCGGGAGCGGGTTCCGCGGCGCTGGCCGCGGCCGAAACGCCTGACGCCGTGGCGGAGCTCGCGATGGGCTCCCTCGAACGCCCGCCGCATACCTCCGCGGTGGGACGCGATCCCTGGCGCTTCTACGTGGCGCCTCCGCCACCGCCGCCGCCGCCGCACAAACCGACCAAGGAGGAGCTCGAGCGGGAGCGCCTGGCCCTGGAGCAGGCGGCGCGGGAGGCCGCGGAACGGCAGCGCCTGGCGCTCGAAGAGGCCGCGAAACCGAAGCCTCCGAAGTTCACGTTCCGCTACCTTGGCAGCTTCGGCCCGAAGAGCCGGCCGATCGCCGCCTTCTCCGACGGCAAGGCGATCGTCAACGCCCGGGAGGGCGACGTGATCCTCGTCAAGTTCCGCTTGGCGAAGATCGGCTACGAGTCGGTCGACATCCAATACCTCGAATTCCCCGACCTGCCGGCGTTCCGTCTGGCGATCGGTCGTTGAGCGTCTAAAAACTCTAGGAGCACGCGATGCGACGAGCTACCGAAACTATCGGGAGGCGGAGATCGCGTCCCAGCTCGGCCGTTGGGACGACGCCGTGGTCGCCTATCTGAAGGCGCTCGAACGGGACCCGTCGAACCTGAGCATCCGGACCGATCTTCTGCGCGCGAAGATCCGGGCTTCCCAGGAGCATTTCAAAAAGGGGAAGGATTTCCGCTCGGCCGGAGTGCTCGACCGCTCGCTGATCGAGCTCCAGCAGGCGGTCCAGCTCGATCCGACCAACCAGTACGCCCAGGCCGAGCTCGAGAGCGTCCGCCGGGCGATCGCGGCGCAGAACAAGGATGCGCCGACACTCGACGAGCTCAAGGCGAAGAACCGGGGCGCGCGGCCGCAGCCGCCGCAGCTCAACCCGCGCAGCAACCAGCCGATCTCGCTCGATTTCCCGCAGCCGGTGTCGATCTTCGACATCTACCGCGCGCTCGCCAAGGCCTACGGCATCAACGTCCTGTTCGACCCGAACCTGAAAGACCAGGAGATCGCGATCGAGCTCAAGGACGTCACCGCCCAGAACGCGCTCGAGGTCCTGATGCGCTCGGCCGGACACTTCTACAAGGTGCTCGACGAGGCGACGATCCTGATCGCCGCCGATACGCCGCAGAACCGGCGGACCTACGAGGATCTCGTCATCCAGACCTTCTTCCTGTCGAACGCGGACGTCAAGGACATGACGACCATCCTGCGCAGCCTAATCGACGCGCGGAAGATCGCGACCAACGAGGGTCTGAACGCGATCATCCTGCGCGACACGGCGGACAAGGTGAAGGTGGCGGAGAAGATCATCGAGGCGAACGACAAGTCGAAGGCCGAGGTGGTGATCGACGTCGAGCTCCTCCAGGTCAACACCGGCCGCTTGCGCGAGCTCGGCATGGCACTCAGCTCGACCTCGATCACCCAGAGCCTCGATCTCGGGGGCACGGGTACGACGGCGCCGAAGCTGCGCCTGTCCGACCTCCAGTACCTGAACCAGAGCAACTGGGTGCTCACGATCCCCAATTTCATCTACAACTTCGTCAAGACCAACAGCGACGCCCAACTGCTCGCCAAGCCCCAGCTGCGGATCTCGGAAGGGGAGAAGGCGAGCCTGGTGATCGGCGACCGCGTGCCGATTCCGCTCACCCAGTTCTCCGCGCAGACCCCCGGCCAGGGCGGCCTGATCACGGCGCCGATCACCTCGTTCCAGTACCAGGACGTGGGCATCAAGCTCGACATCGAGCCGCGCGTCCACCACAACCGGGAGGTCACCCTCAAGGTGAAGGTCGAGGTCTCCGACATCAGCCGCGAGATCCAGGCGGCGGGGGGCCAGACCCAGCCGGTCATCGGCACCCGGACGATCGACACCAAGATCCGCTTGAAGGACGGCGAGACGAACTTCCTCGCGGGCCTCCTGCGCACGGACGAGAAGTCGTCGGAAAGTGGCATTCCGGGCCTGTCCGAAATCCCCGTGCTCGGCCGCTTGTTCTCGAATAAGAAGGGCGAGAACCAGCGCCAGGACGTGATCCTGACGCTGACGCCCCACATCATCCGTAACGCCGAGATCACGGAGGACGATCTCTTGCCGATCTGGGTCGGAACCGAGGCGAACATCTCCTTCCGCGGCGGTAGCCCGCGCATCGAAGGGACCCAGGACGGGCCGTTCGACGGCGACGCCGGCACGCCGGAAGAGATCCAGGACGTGATCCGACGTCGCCTCCAGCAGCTGCCGCGCGGGCTCCGTCCCGAGGACTCGGCGCAGGGGCTCGCCGGCGTCGCCGTACCGCAGGACCAGCCGCAGGTCCAGCCGGCGCAGCCGCCGCAGTTCACGCCGACTCCGACCGGACCGACCGACATCTTCAAACAGCCGGACACCAAGGAGCCTCCCGCCGAGGAGGTCCCGCCGCCCCAGGGCCTCTCGGCGATCGAGAGGCAGGCGGATGAGCTGATCGCGGCCGCCCTCTCTGCCGATGGGCAGCGCGTCCTGCTCGCCCGCAGGAAGGGCGCGGAGGGCGAGTCGTCGCTCGCGTCGCTCGCGGCAGCCGCAGACAGCGGAGCCGCTTCGGCCGCCGCGGAAGCCCCGGCGGGCATCACCGGCGCCTCGAACAATGGAGAGCCGGCCGTGCGGATGTCGCTCCTGCCCGAGCGGGCGGAGGTTCGCCAGGGCGACCGGCTGACGCTGACTCTCGACGTGGCGGCGCTCGTTCCGGTCGGCCACCTGCCGGTGACGCTCCGCTTCGATCCCGCGGTCCTGCGCGTCGAGCGGGTCGAGGCGGGCGATTTCCTGGGCGATCCGTCGCGCTCGCAAGTTCTTTCCGATAGCTCTCACGCCGGCGAGCTGGTGCTCGGCGCCAGCCAGCTCGGCACGGGCCCCGGAGTTGCGGGCTCGGGTACCGTGGCGCGCATCGTCTTCCGGGCGATCGGCGAAGGGGAGTCGACGATCTCCTTCGTCCAGGGCGTGGCCCAGGACACCGCGCTCCGCCAGATCGGACCGGTCCGCTTGCGGTCCGCGGCGGTGTCGGTAGGCGCGGGCGACCCCGCGGAGGGCGGCGACGGGCGAGGAGGCCGTGAGCGCGAGCCGAATCTGGTGCCGCCCGCGCCGCGAGCGGCCCTGCCGTCGCGCGACGCCGCCGCGAGCGGCGCTCCCGCCGGCCGCGGCGCCGCCGGAGCCACGCACTGAGGAGGACGTCGAGGAGGCCGATCATGCGTGAAGCCGTTCGCAATCGAGGGGGTAAAGCCGCAGGGTTCACGCTGGCCGAGTTGGTCACCGTGGCCGCGGTCCTCGCCATCCTGGCGGCGGCGACCTTGCCGATCGCGAAATTCGCGAGCAAGCGCAGCAAGGAGCTCGACCTCCGACAGCACCTGCGCGAAATGCGCTTCGCGATCGACGAGTACAAGCGATATAGCGATTCGGGGCTGATCCCGGTCGACCTCAATACCGACGGCTACCCGAAGAAGCTCGAGATCTTGGTCGACGGAGTCGACATCGTCGGCCAGATCAACAAGAAGGTGAAGTTCCTGCGTCGGCTTCCGGTCGATCCGATGACCGGCAAGGACGAGTGGGGTCTCCGCAGCTACCAGGACAAACCGGACACGACGTCCTGGGGCGGCGAAAACGTATACGACGTATATTCCCTCTCCGAGGGAGTGGGGCTCAACGGAGTTCCGTACCGCAAGTGGTAGGCCGGCTGATGAAGATCGAAACCCGAATCCGCGCCCGGAGACAATCCGGCTTCACCCTGCTCGAGCTGATCATCGTGATCGCGATCATCGGCATTCTCGCGACGATCGCGATGCCCGCCTTGCGCAACGTGCCGACGCGGGCGAACGAATCGGTGCTCAAGACCAACCTGCGGACGATGCGCGACGTGATCGACCAGTATCACGGCGACCGCGGCAACTATCCCCCGACGCTCGAGGAGCTGGTCACCAAGGGCTATCTGCGCAAGGTTCCGGTCGATCCGACCACCAAGCGCAACGACACCTGGGTGTTGGTCTACGAAGAGATCGACCAAGACGCGCCTCCCGCCGAGACCGAGTCGGGCGACGGACCGGGGATCATCGACGTGCATTCGGGCTCGCCGCGGGCGGCGCTCGACGGTACGCCGTACGCCGACTGGTAGCGGCGGAGTCGCGGAGGTCCGACGATGAGAATTCGAAGCGCTTCGACGGCCGGCCGCGAGTCGGGCTACAACCTCGTCGTCCTGATGGTCGCGATCACGGTGATGAACATCCTCATCGCCGCCTCCCTGCCGCTCTGGAGCCGGATGATCCAGCACGACAAGGAGGAGGAGCTGGTCTTCCGCGGTCTCCAGTACGCCGAGGCGATCCGCGTCTTTCGCAATCGCTTCCAACGCGCCCCGATTCGCCTCGAAGAGCTGATCGAGTCGAAGCCACGCTGCATCCGTCAGCTTTGGAAAGACCCGATGACGGAGGACGGCAAGTGGCGCGTCCTCTACGAGAACGTCCAGCAGCCGCCGGGGACCATCACGCCGCAGCAGCCGGGCGAGGGTGGTCCGGGAGACGGAAGCTTCGACGACGGCTCGAAGAAGGGCGGGGGGGGCGGCCAGGACCCCGATCCGAAAGATCGAGACACCGACCTCGAGCCAGGAGAGTCGAATCCCCAAGGCGGCGGCGGCCTTTCGAGCGAGCAGAAGGAAAAGCTCACGGTCGGACCTATCGAAGGGGTGGCGAGCCGGAGCAGCAAGCGTTCGGCGATGATCTGGAACCGCGAAGAGCGTTACGACCGTTGGCAGTTCCGCTGGCTCCTCGTCGCCCAACAGAAGAGCGTCGTAGTCAACGGACCCAACGCGGCGCCGGTCGCCCAGGGCGAGAGCCTGCGGTGGATCGGCCGCCCGTGGCCGAAGTGGCTCGGAATCCAGAGCTCACCCATCCCGCAGCCAGGGCTTCCCGGCGGCGGCACACCGAAGCCCGGCAGTCGCGGGGGCCAAGGGCGGGAGCCCCAGCCTCCGAACGGCGGCGACGGCGGCGCTTTCGGCATCCCCGAAGGTCTTCCGCCCGACCCCAACGAGCCGCCTCCCTCCTGAGGCGCCTCCCTTGCCGACCGTTCGCTTCGTGCGCGCTCCGGGAGCGCGCGACCTGCCCCCTCCCGCGCCGGCGTCGCCCGGCGCCTCCGGGTTCGACCTGCGCGCCGCCGTCGTCGAGGATCGGAGCCTCGCCCCCGGCGAGCGCGCGCTGATTCCGACTGGCCTTTTCCTCGAAATACCCGCCGGTTGGGAAGGCCAAGTCCGGCCGCGAAGCGGGCTAGCCCTTCGTCACGGCGTCGGAATCGCGAACGCCCCGGGGACGATCGACAGCGACTATCGGGGCGAGGTGGGGGTGATCTTGATCAATTGGGGCGCGGAACCGTTTCCGATCCGGCGCGGCGACCGAATCGCCCAGTTGGTGTTCGCCCGGGTCGAGGCGGCCGGGTCGGTCGAGTGGCGCGAGGTGGACACCCTCGAAGCGAGCGAGCGGGGTTCCGGAGGGTTCGGCTCGACCGGACGCTAGGCCGCGCGTCTGGAGGCGTCACCGCTTCGCCGCTGCCGGAACCGGCGCCCCGGGGGCATAATGCCCCTCATGCTCGGCTACAGGAAAGCTCCCCTCGCGGTTCTCGCAACCGCTTTTCTCCTCGCCTCGTGCCGTACCGTTCCGGTCCCCGCTCCCGCCACCGAAGGCGCTCCGCCGTCGACCGGCTCGGGCAAGGTGATCCTCATCTCGCTCGACGGAGCGTCGTCAACCGAGCTCCATCGCCGCTATCGCCAGGGGGAGCTCAGAGCCGGCGGCTTCGCGCGATTCTTCGAGCAGGGCGTGGTCGCCGATTCGCTCACTCCGGTCGTGCCGACGCTCACCGCGGTAAACCACATCACGCTCGCGACCGGTTTCCCTCCGGGGGCGACCGGGATCGTGAGCAACAACTTCCACCCGGCGGGGACGCCTTGGGGCGAGCGGGCGAGCGGCTTCGCCGCGCCGATCGGCACGGAGACCCTGTGGGAGGCGGCGCGCCGGCAGGGTAAGCGGACGGGAGTCTGGACGTTTCCCGGGGCGGATGACACCGGACCTCGGCGCCGGGCGGACTGGGGGCTCACCTACGTCGGGAAGCTCCATCCCTCGACGACGATCGACCTCCAGGCTTCCTCGTTCCAGCCGGTCGAAGGGGAGCGACTTCCGCCCGGTCTACCGTCTCATTTCGGTCCCGCCCGCGCGGTCACGGTCCAGGGAGCCGGCGAAGGCGACGGACGCTCGTTCCAATTGATCGCGATCGATACCCGAGACGACGGAAAGGAGACGTTCGACGCACTCTGGGCGACGCCGACCGTACCGGACGGGGCCGCGCCCGAGCGGATCGCGCCCGGCGGGTGGTGTCGCGTCGACCGGACCGACGCCCAGCAGGGACCGACCGCCTCCTGGCTCCTGCTCCAAGAGCTCGCGCCCGACCTCTCGCGGGTCCGCCTCTATCTGGGCGCCGAGTTCGCCGACAAGGCCTATCCTCCCTCGTTCGCGGCAGAGCTCGCGGCAAACGGAGTTCGCTGGCCGGGTCCGCCCGACGACGAGGCCTACGAAGCGACCTGGGAAAGAAAACCCGGTATCGATCTCTCCGCCTGGATCGAGCAATCGATCCGTTTCAGCGATTTCTTCTATGACGGCCTCGCCTGGGCGGCGGGCCGTTCCGACTGGGACCTGCTTCTCGGCTACGTTCCGACGATCGACGAGGCGGGTCACGAGCTGACGCTCGAAGTGCCCCGCCAGCCGGGTTATACGCCCGAGCGTGGCGCGGCCTTCGCCGCCGCCCGCCGGCAGGTGTGGCAGGCGGCCGATCGGGGCATCGCCCGCCTGCTCGCGAAGGTCGATCTGCGCACGACGACGGTGATCCTCGTGAGCGACCACGGGATGGCGCCGATCTCGACCCGGTTCGATCCGAACGTCTTCCTGAAGGGGCAGGGGCTGGCGCAGCTCGGAGCGGACGGCCGGGTCGACCCCTCGCATTCGAAGGCGCTCGCGATTTGCAACGGCGGCGTGAGCCACGTCTACCTCGCGCCCGATCTTCAGGCCGAGGAACGGACGCGGCTGCTCGCCCTCCTCCGGCGCGAGCTCTCGCGCGTCCAGGTCGACGGGCACCGCGTGGTCGACCGGATCTTCGAGCACGCCGAGCTGAGCTCGATCGGCCTCGATCATCCCAACAGCGGCGACCTCGTGCTATTCGCTCGTCCGGGCGTCACGTTCGCCGAATGGCCGCTGCCGGGCGGCGCAGTCGGCGGACCGACCGACGTGTACGGCATGCACGGCCATTTCTACCGGGGGAACGGCGTCGGCGATCGGCGGCTCGCGGGGATCTTCCTGGAGATCGGGCGCGGCGTCTCGAAGCGCCCGCTCGGCGAGCTCAAGAACACGGAGGTCGCGCCGATCGCGTCGTCCTTCCTCGGCATCGAGCCGCCGCGGCGGCTCGCCGACTAGGCTCGCAGTTCGGAGCGCGCTTCGCGGATCGACAGGCACCTTTGGGGTAATAGCGGTTTCCCCAAGAAGAGGAGAGTTCCATGCCGAACCGGAAGAGAGGTCGTCTTTCCGCCCCGCTCGCCTTGGCGATCTGCGGGTGGGCGTTGGCGGCGAGCGCCGCCTTCGCCCAGCCCTGTCTGATCTTCGTCCACGGCAAACAAACGGACACCAACACCTTCACGAGCTACACGTCGGCCCGGAACTACTGGGTGAACGGCTCGCGCGACTTCGTGCGTACCGCCACCAAGAATTTCGCCACGCCCTACTACGTCGTGGGCTACAACGGCACACGCCCCTATTGGGAGGCGCAGTCGGCCGGCGAGGTCTCGAACGAGATCGTCAACGCGACGAACGGAGGAGCGGACGGAGGCGGCCATCGCTGCGCGAAGACCTTCGCCCAAGGCGGAACGTTCTGGGTGGTCGCCCACAGCATGGGCGGCGCGGTGATGGATTTCATCCTGGGCAACGACGACGCCTCGGACCCGAATTTCAACATGACCGGACCGTTCGACGTGGCCTCCCAGCGGATCGGCCTGGTGATCACGACCGGCGGCGCGCACCGCGGTTCCCAGGGTGCCGACGCGGTCTGCGGTGGCTCGAACTTCCTCTGCAATTTCATCGCGGGCTTCATCCAGAGCTGCGACGACGCGACCAACTGGCTGCGGAGCGCCGATTCGGTCCAGGTCAAGACGTTCTCGAACGCCCCCTCGAAGCTGGTCTACCTCACCGGTGGGTATGAGGCGATCTTCGGCGCGAGCGCCTGCCTGAACGGAGAGGACGACGGCGTCGTCCAATACGCCTCGATCTTCGCGTGCAACGGGAGCGCGACCGCGAGCTATGACAATGGCAACGTTTGCGGCAATTCGAGCAAGCAGGAATCGGCCAACTTCCGCAACCTGGACGGCTGTCATGAAAACCACAGCGACGAGCGCGACGACAGCGACTCCGACGTGCGGAAAGCGATTCCGGGCGGCATCTGGACCTGCAGCGGCACGCCGTGCGCGCCGAACACCACGGTCCAGAGCGCGATGACCACCGCGCAGTTCGTCAGCATCCTGTACTAGGCGAGAGGAGAGAGACATGAACCGAATCGCACAAGCCGCCGCTCTCCTCGCCCTCCTCGTTCCGGCCGCCGTCGCGAGCGCTCAAGAAGCGAACCTCGCGCTCGACGCCGCCCGCCTCTATCGTGCGCAGGCGGCCTATCCGCCGAGCTCGCGCTCGCTCGCCGCGGGCGACGCCGATCCGATTCGTTCCGACCGCGCCCCGTCGCGCATCTCGCTGGCCGGTCCGGAGGGCGCGGCACCCGCACTCGTCGTCTGGAGCTCGGCCATCAGCTACGAGGCGCCGCGGCCGGTCGATCTCTTCGCTTCGCTCGAAACGGCCGGCCGGAAAGTTCCCGCGCTGGTGATCACCGCAGACCTCGTCGACGGCGGAGGAAACTCGGTGGGAACGGTCCAGTATCGCGACGACGGGATCGCGCCGGACGCGGCGGCGGGCGACGGCGTTTGGTCCGCTCGGTGGCCGGGCCGGCGCATCTCGCCCGGCGCGGGCGACAGTTACTTGGTGAAAGTTCTCGCGACCACCGAGAAAGGCGAGCCGCGGCAGGCCGCGGGAGGATTCCTCTACGGAAAGCCGGGCGCCAACGCGACGGGTCGATTCCGCGACGAGGTCCGCGCCGGCAGCCTGATCGTCGCGGCCGAGGTGGAGGTCCTCGCCGCCGGCCGGTTCCATCTGGAAGGGACGCTCTACGGCGCCACCGGCGAGCCGCTCGGCGTCGCGCAGGCGAGCGCCGACTTGAAAGCCGGTACGGCGTGGATTGAGCTGCCCTTCTACGGCAAGATGCTCGCCGACCGGAAAGCCGGGGGCCCCTATCGCCTCGGCTCGCTCAGTCTGTCCACCGTCGGCAAGATGCCCAACGTGTTGAACGACCTCGCGATCGATGTCCACACCACGCGGGCCTATCCGGCGGCCGCCTTCACCGCCGCGCCTTTCGGGGAC
>JBGAGQ010000108.1:0-14211 GCA_044226625.1 Thermoanaerobaculia bacterium | reverse complement strand
AATCGCCAACTTCGTCCAACCCCGATCGTACGCAACCTTCGTCAACGCCGCCGTCAAGGTCGTCTTGCCGTGGTCGACGTGGCCGATCGTTCCCACGTTGACGTGCGGCTTCTCCCGATCGAACTTTTCCTTTGCCATGGCCTCTCCTGCGCCTCCTCGGATCCTTACGAGTGAATCTCTCGGTTTCGGTCTCTATGCCTCGGCTCGATCCTCGCACCCAGCCCGCCGAGCCCGGCTTTTGCAGATCGTTTCAGATCTCAGATCGTTCTGTATGGAGCCCACGACCGGATTCGAACCGGTGACCCCTTCCTTACCAAGGAAGTGCTCTACCTCTGAGCCACGTGGGCTTGGGACACCGATGCGCTGATCCGGCGCCTAAGCCGGATCGCCAACAGCGGCGAAACCCGACGAACTTATACCAACCGCGAACATTCCTGCAAGCCCCGAGCCCGATCCGATGCACCGAACGGCGGCGAATTGGGCGAGCTGGGAATAGGAAGCCGCGGAAGACCGTCCTTTCGGAGCGGGGGCGAGAGTTTGGCAGAGCCGCGGCGGATTGTCTAGACGCTTTCCGCAAGAAGCTCAACCGAGCCCTTCTCGGGAGCCTCCGACCTGAATAACAAAGGCCAATTCCCGCTCAGGGCGCGTTCGAACCCCCGGTCACCCGTTCGCAAAAAGCCCGGATGCGGCGCAACCCCTCCTCGAAAACATCCTCCACGACCGAAAGGACGAATCGACAGTGCTCCGGGATCCCGGTCCACCGGCTGTCGTTGATCATCAGGTCGACCCCCCAGAACATCGCCTCCGCGATGTTCTCGCTGTCCAAGGTCCACTCCCGAAGACCCATCGAGGTCGCGACCTCGAGCTTCCGCCCCAGATAGGCACCGGGGCGGGCGACCAGAAACAGACCACCCGAAGGGCGGAGCGGCTCCCAACCACAATCGGCGAGGACCGCCACCAGGCGGTTCGCACGCTCGGCCAGGAGCTGACGTTGCGCGGAGAGCTCCTCCCGCGTCCGCACGCTCGGGCGGTTCAGGGCGGCGAAGATCCGCTTTGCGGCGAAACGCGTCGTCGCGTGGGGGACCGAGGTGAGCCCGCGCAGCAGCGCCCGCTCGATCGCCTCCCCATGGCACCAGGCGAAGCCGAAGCGGAGCCCGCCGGCCGCGAGCTCCTTGGAAACGCCTCCCAGGACCACCAGGCTCAGCGCATGATCGGCGAGCACGGGACCGAGGTCCCACGGCACAGGCTCGGCGTGCTCCAGGCCGGAGAACAAGATGTCGATCACCACCCGGGCCCGGTGCTTGGCCGCGACGGCGAGGAGGGCGGCCATCTCGTCGCTCGAGTACAGGCTGCCGGTGGGGTTGACCGCCGGGCCGTTCAAATACAACCAGGGCCTGGAGACGCCGGCGAGCGCGGCTTCCAGCTCGGTCGGTGTCACCTTGAAGCCGTTCGCCCGCTCGGTCGCGATCCAGCGCCTGGATCCGCCGAAGAAGTCCACCGTCGCGACGAAGAAGCCGTAGGAGCCCCGTGGGAAGACGAACGTCCCCCCTTCGGCCGCGCAGGCGGCGGCGAGGCTCGAAAAAAGAGGCGCGACCCCGAGCCCGTAGACAAAACGCGGCGCGAGCCGGCCGCCTCCCACGTCGAGCCCGAAGCGGCGGCGCAGGAATTGGGAAAGCTCCGGCGACGGATCGGTCTCGGCGGTCGATAGCTCGCGACGGGCGAATGCCTCGAACAGGCTGGTCGCCACCGGGGTGGGCGAAGCGAGCGCGTTTTCCCCGTAGTCGAAACGGATCGTCGCGGCCGTCCGCGGCAGGTTCTCGGCGACGAGCGCCGGATGCGCGAACGCGATCCGGCATCGCTCGGCGATCGGCAAGGCGGGGGCAGCCCCCGCGATGGGCGGAAGGCTCGCCGCGCGCGTTCGCCGCCCCGGCACCGCCGATCCCAACGGATCGAGGCGGAAGCTCAGCAGCTCGGCGAGGATCGTGTCGTAGTACTCCTGGGTGAGCATCGGGACCCGGCTGTAGGTCAGCTCGGCGGCCCCCTCGAGCGCGGCGACCAGCTCGCGATCCTCCGTGAGCAGGAAACAGACCTCCAGATCCTCATAGACGCGATTCCGGACCAGGCCGCACAGGATCGCGACGTGCGCGGGAAGCGGTCCTTCCGAAAGCGCCTGGAGGACTCCGTTGCTGCCGGGCGTGCTGTCCAGCTCGAAGAACGGCGAGATGTCGACCAGCAGGCGGGCTCCGACCCGCCCGGCCGCCTCGACCAGGCGAAGGAACGAGTCGGGCGACCGAACGTCGGACGGATCGAGGGTGGTGGCGACGAGCTGCGGGCGGAGCGCCGCGATCAGCTTGACCGCGAGATCGACCCGTAGAGGACACTCGAGCAGCTCGGCGGGAGCCCCCTGGAACCCCAGGGCCTCCGGGGAAACGCCGGCCGCCCCCACCTGGAGCGAAGGGTGGACCAGCGAAAGCGCCGGAGCGTAGAGCGCGAACAGGTTGCGCAAGGCCGAGGCCCGCTCCGGCAGCACCACTAGGTTCTCGGCCGCCAACGGAATCGCGAAATAGCGCTCCAGATATTCCGCGAAGCGGTGCCGAAACGGTTGCGCGCCGAGCGTTTCGCCGTAGGGGAAGGCACGCCGCTCCGGCAGCAACCGCGCGAGCCGAGCGAGGAACGCGGATTTCTCCTCCACCCGAGCGTCGTCCTCGTAGTCGAGGTCGAGCGCGTCGCGCACCGGCCGCCACACCTCGCCATGGAGCGCGGCGAAGACGAGATTCATCGCTTCGGGGAACCGGAGCTTCCCATCGAACACGGTGAGCGAGTGATAGATCGCCCCGCCGGCACGGGCGTAGGCCTGGGCGGTCCGCGCCGAGACCGGCTCGTCGCTGTGGACTCCGAGGTAGAACTCGAACCGATGCCGTCCGCTCCGCTCGATCTCGGCGAGCGGAGAGATGTCGGTGTCGTCCGCCTGGCCGATCCGGGTCGACCAGATCGGCCGGATCGAGAACCCGCGCCGACAGAACATCTGACGCAGGATCTCGCGCCCAGGGCGTCCTCCCAGATTGAGGACCACCCAACCGCCGGGTCGCATCACCTCGATCGCCTCCTCGAGCGCGCGGGCGACCAGCCCAAGGCCGAAGAGATCCTCGAGATAGCCCTGGTGGCCGGTGTAGTTGCTCAGCGAGACGAGCAGCTCGTCGGAGAGCTCCGCTCCCGCTCGGATCTCCCCCAGGTTCGGGTCGAGTACCTGCGGGATGCAACCGATCACCCGATCGAGCTTCAGACCTCGCTCGCGCACCCAGCCGAGCAGGTCGGATTCGTGGAACTCCACGCGATCGAGCAGGCTTTTGCCATCGGCGTCGAGCACCGGCTCTCCGTCCGCGGCGAGGGCGTTCAGGTAGAGGTTGAGCCGGGCGCAGGTGATCGCCCGCGGATTGATGTCGAGCCCGTAGAGCTTCTCGGGCGCCGAGCGGCGGGCGAGTGCGAGCGTCACCCAGCCGTTGCCGCAGCCGAGCTCGGCGAGCGTCCGCCCCGCGAAGTCGTGCGGCGAATAGCGGGCGAGCCCCTCGAAGAAGGTCCGCGACCACTCCTCCGGCGCGAAGACGCTCGGGAACTGGAGCAACAGCAGCTGGGCGCCGTCCGCCCCCTCCCGGCGGGCGTCCGCCTCCCGGCCGAGCGCCAAGGTGCCGATCTGAAAATGGAACGCCGCCGGATCCTCCCCCGCATCCGTCGCGCGGGCGAGCGCCGCGGCGATCCGGGCGAGAAATCGGCGCGCCGCGGCCCGAGTTCCGAGATCGTCCAGAGCGGCGAGGACCTGCTCGAAACGACGGTAGGCCGCGGCGCTCCCCTCCTTGCAGACGGCGAGGAAGCTCTCCGCGGAGAGCGTGTCGAAATCGGTCGGCATTGCGCGGTCCCGGTTTACGGCTGGCCGAGCAGCTGCTCGACCCGGGCGACCACCATCTCCAGCGCGACGCGGTTCTCGCCCCCTTCGGGGATGATGATGTCCGCCCACCGCTTCGACGGCTCGACGAACTCGAGGTGCATCGGACGGACAGTCTCCTGGTACTGGCGCAGGACGTCCTCGACCGTCCGTCCGCGCTCGTCGAGATCGCGGGTCAAGCGGCGGATCAGGCGGATGTCCGCGTCGGTGTCGACGTAGACCTTGAAATCCTGGATCGCCCGAAGCGACGGCTCGACGAAGATGAGGATCCCTTCGAGCAGCACGACCGGCCGCGGCTCGACGATACGAGTCCGGTCGGTCCGGCGGTGGCGCACGAAGTCATAGATGGGCACCTCGACCGCGCGCCCCTCCCGCAGTGAGCGGACGTGCTGGACCAGCAGCTCGTTGTCGATCGCCGACGGATGGTCGAAGTTGTGGTGGAGCAGCGAGGCGTCGGTCGTCCAATCGACGTCCCGGTAGTAGTTGTCCTGCTCGATCAAAGCGATCCGGTCGCGGCCGACCGCTTCCAGAATCGAGCGCACGACGGTGGTCTTTCCCGAACCGGTCCCTCCCGCGACGCCGAGGACGCGGGGCTGAGTTGAGGCGATGGTGGAGAGCAGCATAGATGGAGAGCTCTATCGCCGGCAGCCCGGGCAGGTGGAGAGCATAGATGGAGAGTCTATCGCTGGCAGCCCGGGCAGAAGTACGTGCTCCGGTTGCCGAGGACCACTCTCCGGATCGTTCGGCCGCAACGTTCGCACGCTTCGCCCTCGCGGTCGTAGACCGAAAGCGAGACCTGGAAGTACCTGCTCCGCCCCTCGCCGTCGGCGAAGTCGTTGAGCGTCGTCCACCCTGCTCGACCGCCTGGCAAAGCACCTCGACCAGGAGTCGGCGAGGCGGTCCCACCGCTCCGCGGAGATCCGCGCGACCGAGCGCAGCGGGTGGATCCGCGCGCGAAAGAGCGACTCGGCGGCGTAGATGTTGCCCGCGCCGACCACCACGGTCCCGTCCATCAGAAAGGCCTTCACGGGCCCTCGGCGCCCGCAAGCCGCCGCGCGTAGCGTCGCGCCCGAGAATCCAGAGGCGAGCGGCTCGACGCCGAGATGTGCGAAGTGGGGATCGGCCTCCCGCTTCGCAGTCTCGTACGCGAAGACGAGCCCGAACCGCCGCGGATCGCGCAAGCGCAGCTTCCTGCCCGAGGCCAGATGGAACACCATGTGCTCGTGCGCCTCGGGCGGCTCGTCGTCTGGAACCAGGGTGAACCGGCCGCTCATGCCGAGGTGGATCGCGAGCGTCCAGCCGTCGTCGAGGTCGAGCAGCAGGTACTTACCTCGCCGATCCAACCGCTCGATCCCATGACCGGCCACCCGCTTTTTCAGCTGGCGCGCGTCGACCGGCTCGCGCAGGCGCCCGTCCCGAACCTCCACCCGCTCGATCCGATCCCCGAGCACGTGCGGCTCCAAGCTCCGGCGCAGGACCTCGATCTCGGGAAGCTCGGGCATGGCGCCCCCCTACCGGTTGATGCTCTGGAGCGACCGGACTTCCAGCGCGTCGAGACCGAGCGCGGCGATCCCTTCGGCGCAGGCCATCGCGCCGGAGAGCGTGGTGATGCAGGGGATGTCGAGCAGCGAGGCGTCGGTCGTCCAATCGACGTCCCGGTAGTAGTTGTCCTGCTCGATCAAAGCGATCCGGTCGCGGCCGACCGCTTCCAGAATCGAGCGCACGACGGTGGTCTTTCCCGAACCGGTCCCTCCCGCGACGCCGAGGACGCGGGGCTGAGTTGAGGCGATGGTGGAGAGCATAGATGGAGAGTCTATCGCTGGCAGCCCGGGCAGAAGTACGTGCTCCGGTTGCCGAGGACCACTCTCCGGATCGTTCGGCCGCAACGTTCGCACGCTTCGCCCTCGCGGTCGTAGACCGAAAGCGAGACCTGGAAGTACCCGCTCCGCCCCTCGCCGTCGGCGAAGTCGTTGAGCGTCGTCCCGCCCTGCTCGACCGCCTGGCAAAGCACCTCGACCAGGGAGTCGGCGAGGCGGTCCCACCGCTCCGCGGAGATCCGCGCGACCGAGCGCAGCGGGTGGATCCGCGCGCGAAAGAGCGACTCGGCGGCGTAGATGTTGCCCGCGCCGACCACCACGGTCCCGTCCATCAGAAAGGCCTTCACGGGCCCTCGGCGCCCGCAAGCCGCCGCGCGTAGCGTCGCGCCCGAGAATCCAGAGGCGAGCGGCTCGACGCCGAGATGTGCGAAGTGGGGATCGGCCTCCCGCTTCGCAGTCTCGTACGCGAAGACGAGCCCGAACCGCCGCGGATCGCGCAAGCGCAGCTTCCTGCCCGAGGCCAGATGGAACACCATGTGCTCGTGCGCCTCGGGCGGCTCGTCGTCCGGAACCAGGGTGAACCGGCCGCTCATGCCGAGGTGGATCGCGAGCGTCCAGCCGTCGTCGAGGTCGAGCAGCAGGTACTTACCTCGCCGATCCAACCGCTCGATCCCATGACCGGCCACCCGCTTTTTCAGCTGGCGCGCGTCGACCGGCTCGCGCAGGCGCCCGTCCCGAACCTCCACCCGCTCGATCCGATCCCCGAGCACGTGCGGCTCCAAGCTCCGGCGCAGGACCTCGATCTCGGGAAGCTCGGGCATGGCGCCCCCCTTGAGCGCCGTGCGGCGGATGAGGGTGTCGTCCTCGTGCGACTCGCGGCCGAGCGGGGTGTTCACGACCAGGGCGATCTCGCGGTTGATCAGCCGGTCGATCACGTTCGGCCGCCCTTCGTGGACTTTCAACATCGGCTGCACGGCGAGCCCGCGCGACTGGAGGAACGAGGCGGTGCCCGACGTGGCGACCAGGTCGAAGCCGAGCTCGGCGAAGCGGCGCGCGACCGGCAGCAGCCCTTCCTTGTCGCGGTCGTGGACGGTCAAGAACGCGGCGCCCGAGCGCGGCAGCTTGTGCCCCGCTCCGAGCCAGGCCTTGGCGAACGCGGCGCCGAAACCGGGAGCCGAGCCCATCACCTCGCCGGTCGACTTCATTTCGGGCCCGAGCACCGGATCGACGCCGGGGAAGCGTCGGAACGGGAAGACCGGTGCCTTGACGAAGATGCCTCGCACTTCGGGCTCCGCGGCGAACCCCTGTTCGGCGAGCGAGATGCCGGCCATCGCGCGCACGGCGATCTTCACCAGCGGCACCCCCACGGCCTTGGCGATGAACGGCACCGTGCGCGAGGCGCGCGGGTTCACCTCGAGGACGTAGATCTTCCCCTCGTGGATCGCGAACTGGACGTTCATTAGCCCGACCACGCCGAGTCGGAGCGCGAGGCGCCGGGCGATGTCGCGCATCTCGTCCTGGTCCTTGTCGCTCACCTTGTAGGGCGGGAGCACCGCGGCCGAGTCGCCCGAGTGGATGCCCGCCTCTTCGATGTGCTGGAGGATGCCCGCGACCACCGCGTCCTTGCCGTCCGAGATCAGGTCCAGGTCCACTTCGAAAGCGTCTTCGAGGAAGCGGTCGAGCAGCACCGGATGACCGGGCGAGACCGCCGCGGCGTTCCGCATGAATTCGTCGAGCGACCCCTCGTCGTAGCAGATCGCCATCGCTCGGCCGCCGAGCACGTAGCTCGGCCGGACCAGGATCGGGAAACCGAGCCGCCGCCCCACCTCGACCGCCTCGGCGAGCGAGGTCGCGGTCCCGTGCTCCGGCTGGCGGATCCCCTCCTGCGCGAGCAGCGCGCCGAAGCGGCGGCGGTCCTCCGCGAGGTCGATCGCGTCGGGCGAGGTCCCCCAGATCGGTACCCCCGCCTCGGCCAGACCGGTCGCGAGCTTGAGCGGCGTCTGGCCGCCGAGCTGGAGGATCACGCCGTCCGGCTTCTCGCGCCGGATGACCGACATCACGTGCTCCAACGTGAGCGGCTCGAAGTAGAGCCGGTCGGAGGTGTCGTAGTCGGTCGAGACCGTTTCGGGGTTGCAGTTGACCATGATCGATTCGACGCCGATCTCCCGCAACGCGAACGACGCGTGGACGCAGCAGTAGTCGAACTCGATCCCCTGGCCGATCCGGTTCGGGCCGGAGCCGAGGATCATCACCTTCTTCCTCGCCGAAGGCTCCGCTTCGTCCTCCTGGCCGAACGTCGAATAGAGGTAGGGCGTCGTCGCCGGGAACTCGGCGGCGCAGGTGTCGACCCGCTTGTAGACCCGCTCGAGGCCGAGGATCTCGAGCGCGCCACGCACCTCCGCCTCGTCACACTGGAGCAGGGTGGCGATCCGGGAATCCAGGAGGCCGACGCTCTTCGCCTTGCGCAGGAGCGGCCCCGGCACGGAGCCGATCGTCCAGTAGCCGATCTCCGTTTCGAGCGCGACGATCGCGGCGATCTCGCGCAGGAACCAGGGATCGTAATGGGAGACCTCCGCGACCTCGGCGACCGACCAACCCTGGCGGAGCGCCGCGAACACGGCGTACAGCCGCTCCCAAGTCGGCTCGGCGAGCCGTCGCCTCAGGCGCACGGGGTCCGACATCTTCTTTTCCCGCGACGCCGGGGTGCCGTCGAGCTCGAGCGCCGACAGGGCCTTCATCAGCGCCTCGGCGAAGGTGGCCCCCATGGCCATCACCTCGCCCACCGACTTCATCGAAGTGCCGAGCGTCGGCGGCGTCTGCGGGAACTTCTCGAACGCCCAGCGCGGAATCTTCACCACCGTGTAGTCGAGCGTCGGCTCGAAGGCGGCGAATGTCTTTCCCGTGATGTCGTTCGGAATCTCGTCGAGGGTGTAGCCCACGGCGAGGAGCGCCGCGATCTTCGCGATCGGGAAGCCGGTCGCCTTCGAGGCGAGCGCCGAGCTGCGCGAGACGCGCGGATTCATCTCGATCACCACCCGCCTGCCTGAACGCGGATCGACCGCGAACTGGATGTTCGAGCCGCCGGTCGCGACCCCGACGCGCCGGATCACCTTGAAGGCGTCGTCGCGCATCGCCTGGTACTCGCGGTCCGACAGCGTCTGCTGCGGCGCGCAGGTGATCGAGTCGCCCGTATGCACCCCCATGGCGTCGACGTTTTCGACCGAGCAGACGACGATCGCGTTGTCGGCGAGGTCCCGCATGACCTCCAGCTCGAATTCCTTCCAGCCGATCACCGACTGCTCGATCAGCACGCTGTGGTTCGGGCTCGCCTGGAGCGAGCTCGCCGCCACCTCTTCGAGCTCGTCCCGGTTGTAGGCCGTGCCGCCCCCTTCCCCGCCGAGCGTGAAGCTCGGCCGCAGGATCAACGGGTAGCCGATCTCGGCCGCGATCGACCGCGCCTCTTCCATCGAGCTCGCGTAGCCCGAGCGCGGCACGGAGAGGCCGACCTCCTCCATCGCCTGCTTGAACAGGAGGCGGTCCTCGCCGAGCTGGAGCGCCGCGACGTTCGCGCCGAGCAGCTCGACGCCGTACTTCTCGAGGGTCCCCCGCTCGTGGAGCGCGATCGCGAGGTTGATCCCGGTCTGCCCCCCGACGGTGGGAAGGAGCGCGTCCGGCCGCTCCCGCTCGATGATCTTCTCGACCACCTCCGGAATCAGCGGCTCGACGTACGTCGCGTCGGAGAACTCCGGGTCGGTCATGATCGTCGCCGGGTTCGAATTGACCAGGATGACCCGGTACCCCTCGCCCCGCAGCACGCGGCAGGCCTGGGTCCCGGAATAGTCGAACTCGCAGGCCTGGCCGATCACGATCGGCCCGGAGCCCACGACAAGGATGGATTGGAGATCGTTACGCTTCGGCATGGTCGGCGGCGGAGTCTATCCCACCCCCCTCCCCGTATCGGAGGGCCGGAACGACCGAGGAGCGGATTCGAAAGCTGATGAAGCGGCAACCGGCGGCCGAGGGGTGAAGAGCGCCGAAGGCGCGACCCATAACAGCCTGGGGCAGCGCCCCAGGACTGTCAGGGCACACCAGCTTTCAAGGGCCAAAGGCCCGTTCCATCGTTCGATTGGAGTCGGGGAGGAAGGATGGAACGGGCTTTCAGCCCTTGGGATGCCTTGGCTCGATTCGGTTCCTGGGGCTGCGCCCCAGGCTATTATGGGTCGCGCCTTCGGCGCTTTTGGGCCGACCTGGCGCCAGGGCTGCGAACTTGGCTCCGGCTTTGGAACGTCGCGATCTCGGGTGCCTGCCATCGTCAGCGTCTTGGCAAGACACGTCGCAGAAACCAGTCGTTTCGCCGCAGTACCTAGTGGTTCGGTCGCAGAGCCCAGCCGATTCGCCGCGGAATCCAGTCGATTCAGTCGCAGCATCCTGTCGATTCGGGGTCAGCGAAGCTAATTTCCCGACGAGCAGAGCGTTTTTCTGAGCGCCGAATTCGCTTTGGCGGCCGAGAATTCAGTTCCTGAGTCAGCCGAGCGATTTCGGCAGTGGGAAAACCGATTTCGGCGGTCGGAAAATCACTTTCGCCGACCGGAAAAGCCCTCGCGGGCACCAAAAATTGCCTTGCGCGATCGCGAATCGGTGTTCTGACTCGCGAAAACGAATTCGGCGGTCAGAAAAACGCTCGACGCACCCGCCGAACCGAATTCGGCGTCGAGCCTCAGGAGCGCCCCACCCGCTCGAAACCTGCGCACATCCGTACCGGCAGCGGGGGGTACCGCGAGAACCGCGGATCCTCCTCCGCCAGACCGCAGCGGACGAACGCGCTCCGAGCGGAGGTGGCGAGCCAGAGGTGCCGGCAGTCGGCGCAGAGTCCCGGCGGCGCGGAGAGGAGCGAGAGGTTCCCTCTCGCCTCGGCCCCTTTCAAGAGGCTCATGGCGCGGCGACCGCGGTGACTTCGGTGGGAATAGCGGGCTCGCCGCGGACCAGCCTTTCGAGGCGCTCGGCGGGTCCGATGAGGACGACGAGGTCTCCCGCTTCGAGGGTCGTGTCCCCGCCGGGGATCATGTGCTCTTCTTCGCCGAAGGCCTTCCGCCTGCGGAGCTCGATCACCCGGGCGCCCCAGATCTGGGGAAGCTTCGCTTCGGCGAGCGTCTTGCCGACCAGCTCGGGAGGGACCGGCATCATCTCGAGCGCGAAGTTCGGCGGAAGCTCGACGTAATCGCGGCTGGTCTGGTCGTCCCGGCTGGAGACGAACTTGGCGAGCATGGCCGGGCGGCCCAACACCTCTTGAGCGTAGACGGCGAGCAGGTCGCGTTTGGCGAGCACGCCGACCAGGCGGTTCCCCTCGTCGATCACCGGCAGGCGTTCGAAGGAGCTCGCCGCGAACACCTCCGTCGCGCGATGGAGGCGCTCGCTCTTCCGGACCACGTTCTCGACCGGCAGCATCAGGTCGTGGGCAACGACCATCGGCAGGGTCTCGGGGTCCTCCAGCACGTGCTTGATGTCGTGGAGCGAGATCGCTCCGAGCAGGCGCTTATCGGCGCTCACCACGAACAGGCGTTGGCGGCTGGCCGCCAGGAACTTCTCGACCACGGTCGGATAGTCGTCGCCCGGCGCGAGCGTGTCCGGATCGGGGCGAGCGAGGTCCTCGGCCTTGAGCGCCGCGAGCGCCGCCTCCTCCATGCGCATCGAGACGTCCACCCCGCGACGAGCAAGCGACTCGGTGTAGATCGAGGGGGTGTAGAGCTTCCGCGCGAGCACCGTCGAGGTGATCGCGGCAAGCATCATCGGCAGGATCAGCCCGTAGTTCCCGGTGAACTCGAACGCGATCAGGATCGCGCTGATCGGCGCGTGGCTGGTGCCCGCGGCGATCGCCGCCATGCCGACGGCCGCATAGGCGCCCGCGGGGGCCGTCACGGTCGGCCAGAGGTCATGGATGCCCGTGCCGTAGGCGCCTCCCACCAGCGCGCCGACCAGGAGCGATGGGGTGAACATCCCCCCCGCGCAGCCGCTCCCGCTGGTGAGCGCCGTCGCGACGAGCTTCGCGGCCGGAAGGGCGATCAGGAGGAGAATCGGCAGCTTGCCGTGCAGCGCGAGGGTGATCGTCTCGAAACCGTTGCCGTAGACGTAAGGAACGTAGAGCCCGAGCGCCCCGACCCCCAACATGCCGATGGCCGGACGCAACGGTCGCGGCACGAAGTGCAACGCCCGGAACAGCCACCCCGAGCCGCGTGCGACCTGGATGAATAAGGCCGAGGCGAGGCCGCCGACGATCCCCAAGCCGACGTAGGCGAACAGCTCGCGCGCGGAGACCAGCGCGTAATCCGGGACGGCGTAGATCGGAGCGGTCCCGTTGACCGTCCGGACGACGATCGTCGAGAGCACCGAGGAGACGACGATCGGACCGAAGATCTCGAACGCGAAATTGCCGAGGATCACCTCCATCGCGAACAGCGCGCCGCCGATCGGGGTGTTGTAGAGCGAGGCGACCCCGGCCGCCGCGCCGCAGCCGAGGAGGATCTTCACCCGCTGCGGCGAGAGGCCGAAGCGCGCGCCGAGCCAGCTCGAGAGCATCGAGCCGAGCGAGACCATCGGTCCCTCACGGCCGAGCGATCCGCCGCTCCCGACGGTCGCCACGCCCGCGACCGCGGCGAGGAATACCGGCTTCGGCTCGACCCGGCCACCGTGGAGCGCGACCGCCTCGATCAGCCCGGAAGTGCCGTGCCCGGAGACGCGCATGCGCCCGAGCCAGAGGACCAGTCCGACCAGCAGGCCGCCGACGACCGGGGCGCCCACCCGAACCCAGGGAGGAGCCGTCTGCGCCGCCGCCAGGAGATTCGGCGCGTCGCCCCAGAGCGCGCGCTCGAGCAGATCGGTGAGCCAACCGACCGCCAGGCCCAACGAGCCGACCGTCAGGCCGGTTGCGGCGACCAGGAAATAGAAGATCCGCTCCTCGCGGCTCGCCAGACCGAAGCGGCGCGCGAGCGCGAAGTCCCAGGTTTGGATCCGTTCCAGGATCTTTTGCCACAGGACTTTGGCGCGATCGGGCGTCGGCTCCGGCATCGGCGAGAAGGAATGTATCAGGCCCCCGATCTAGCCGACCGGTGACGATTCTCCGAAAGGCTCCAAATAGCTATAGACACATCGACCCGTTTTATGCGTATAATTCGATAGACCAAGCCTCCCGGGGACCCACCGGCGGCGTCCGCCGTCGGGCCGGAGTCCCCACCGGCGGGAGACCTTAAAAGCTTCCGTCCCTCTTTGGCCCACCTTTGCAGCGGTTCTTCGGAGCCGCCCCCGCGCTGGTTGGCGAGGGGTCGATCCCACGGGGTCGGCCCCCCACCGTCTCTCCCGATCCCGCGAGACGCAGCTCACTCGTAACGTAAGGCAGCGGAAGGATCGAGCCGTCCGGCCCGCCAGGCGGGAACCCACGCCGCGAGCAGCGTCACCAGCAGCGCGAAGCTTACGATCGCCGCGAGGTCGCTCGGCGCCACCCGGAACGGCACGTAGTCGATGAAATAGATCGCCGCGATCTCGGGCTCGAAGCGAATCAGCCGGAACGTCGTGAGCACCCAGCAGGCCCCGGTGCCTAGGACGACTCCGATCGTCGTGCCCGCAAGGCCGAGCGCGGCGGCGAACAGGACGAAGGTCCGCCGCATCCGCTTCGGCTCGAGGCCGAGGGCGGCGAGCGCCCCGAGGTCGCGCATCCGCTCCCTCACCAGGACGACCAGGGTCGAGGCCACGTTGAACGTCGAGACCAGGACGATCAGACCGAGCACTCCGAACAGGACGAGCTGCTGGAGGCGCAGCGCGGCGAACAGCTCCTTGTTGAGCTCCTGCCAGGACGAGACCAGGAAGCCGGAGCCGAGCGCCGCCTCCACCTGGTCGGCCACCTCGCGCGCCCGGGCGGGGTCGTTCAAGGTGAGCTCCAGAAGATCCGCGCCGGCGGCGCTCCCCATCAGCTCTTCGACCACCGGGCGGGCGAGCAGCGCCCAACTCTGGTCGAACTCGGCGAATCCGGTCGAAAAGATGCCGGTGACGCGCAGGCTCCGAAACCGGAAACGGGGGCGCCCCTCACCGAGGCCGAGCGAGACGAGCCGGACGACAGCCCCTTGCCGAGCCCCGAGGCGCGTCGCAAGCTCTTTGCCGAGGACCACGCCCGCGAGACCGTCCGGGCCGATGCCGATCTGTTCGGCGCTCGCCGCGAGCTGGCCGCCGCCCGGATCGACACCGCGCAGGATCACCTCGACGTCCGGTTTGGCGTCGGGCCCTCGGGGCGCGGCCCCCTCCCCTCCTCCATCGAACGAGAGCGCCCCTTGGCCGTAGACGACCCGGCCGACCCGCTGCACGCCCGGGATCTCCAGCAACCGGGAGATCGTCTCCGGACGCACCCCACCGAGATCCGCTCGGTCGTCTCCGCTCCCCGTCGCCGAGTCGATCCGATCGTCGCTGAGT
>JBGAGQ010000107.1:0-14317 GCA_044226625.1 Thermoanaerobaculia bacterium | reverse complement strand
GACCCCCCTCTCCCTCTGGGAGAGGGGCCGGGGGTGAGGGCTGAGCAACCGACTCCCCCCGATACAGAGCGAAGTTCTGGACCGCCTCCCGCATCCCCAACCCCGCGGGGGGAAACAGCCCGGCGTAGTCGATCAGGCCGTTCATCAGGGCCTGGGAGGCTCGGCGCCGGGACGTCATGAGGCAAGCTCCAGCAGGTCTCGGAACGAGGCGAGCACCTCGGGATTCGCGAGCGCGTCGGCGTTACCCAGCGTCCGGCCGTGGATCGCGGCGTGGACCGCGAGCTCGGAGAGCTTGCCGTTGATCGTCCGCGGCAGGTCGGCGACGGCGACGATCTTCTTCGGCACGTGGTGCGGGCTCGCGTGGCGGCGGATCTCGGCGCGGATGCGCGACTCCAACGCCTCGTCGAGCGCCGTCCCCGGCCGCAGCCGGACGAACAGGACGATCCGCACGTCGCCTTGCCACTCCTGCCCGACGGCGAGGCTTTCGAGGACCTCCGGGCAGCGCTCGACCTGGCGATAGATCTCGGCCGTTCCGATCCGCACGCCGCCGGGGTTCAAGGTCGCGTCGCTCCGGCCGTAGATCACCAGGCCGGCGGGCTCGGAACCGTGCGGCACCAGCCGCGCCCAGTCGCCGTGGCGCCAAACGGTTCGGCCCGAGAAGTGCTCGAAATAGGCGACGCGGTATTTGGCCCCCTCGGGGTCGTTCCAGAAGCCGACCGGCATGCTCGGGAACGGCCGCGTGCAGACCAGCTCGCCCGGCTCGCCTTCAAGCGCCTCGATATTCGGGCGCTCGCCGTCAAGCGGCTCGCTTTGGGAACTCCAGACCTCGACCGCCATCCCGAGGCCGCGGCATTGGATCTCGCCGCGGTAGACCGGGCCGGTCGGATCTCCGAGCGCGAAGCAGGAGAGAAGGTCCGTTCCGCCGCTGATGCTCGCGAGGTGGACGTCCGCTTTGATCCGGGAATAGACGTAGTCATAGCTCTCGGGCGCGAGCGGGCTGCCGGTCGAGAGGAGGGCACGCAGCGACGAGAGGTCGCGCGTCGTGCCCGGGGCGATCCCTTCTTTCTCGGCGAGCGCGAGGTACTTCGCGCTCGTGCCGAACACGGTGATCCGCTCGGCCTCAGCCATCTCCCAGAGGATGTCCTTCCGCGGCGAGAACGGCGCGCCGTCGTAGAGGACCACCGTGGCGCCGACCGCGAGGCTCGAGATCAGCCAGTTCCACATCATCCAGCCGCAGGTGGTGAAGTAGAAGATCCGGTCGTCGCGCTTGAGATCCGTGTGGAGGATCAGCTCCTTGAGGTGCTGGAGGAGCGTTCCCCCCGCACCGTGGACGATCCCTTTCGGCAGCCCCGTCGTGCCGCTCGAGTAGACGACGTAGAGGGGATGGTCGAACGGCAAGCGAACGAACGTCGGCTCGGCGGGGGCATCGACCGAGGCGAGCCAGGCGGCGAGCGGAACCGCGCGCGGAATCTCGGAGGAGCCTTCGGTCGGCTCGCCCACGAGGACGATCCGCTCGGTCTCGGGCAGCTCGGCCGCGATCGCGGCCAGGCGCTCGGAGAGGTCGATGCGTTTGCCCCCGTAGCGGACGACGGTCGCCGCCAGCAGCACTTTCGGTTTCGTCTGGCCGAGCCGGTCGAGCACCGCGCGCTCGCCGAAATCGGGGGACACGGACGTCCAGATCGCTCCAAGCGATGCGGCGGCGAGCGCCGCGATGACCGTCTCGGGGACGTTCGGAAGATAGCCGCCCACCCGGTCGCCCGCCACGACCCCCGCGGCGGAGAGAGCGGCCTGGTACCGGGCGACTTCCCGTGCGAGCTCGGCGTAAGAGATCTCGGCCTGACGTCCGCGCTCGTCCCATGCGATCAGGGCGGGGCGGTCGTCGCGGTAGCGGAGGAGGTTCTCGGCGAAGTTGAGACGCGCGCCGGGGAACCAGCCCCCCTCCTGTCCTCCCCCCCTGGCGGGGGGGAGGGACCCTTCGGCCGGCGGATTCGCATCGGCGGAGGGTTCCCCTCTGAGCACTTCGCATCGGCGAACATCGTCGGGTAAGGGTGCCCCTTCCATCCCTTCGTTCAACCCACCCCCTTCGACCAAGCGTCCCTTCCCCCGCCCTGCGGGGGAAGGCCAGGATGGGGGCGTTTCAGCCGGCGACAGGCCCTCGGCGAAGGATCCCTCTCCCAACCCTTCGCTGAACCCACCCCCTTCGGCCAAGCGTCCCTTCCCCCGCTCGGCGGAGGAAGGCCAGGATGGGGGCGATCCGATCCCGGAACCGCTCTCCCCGATCACTCCACAAAACTCCCAGACCGCCCGCCAGAACGCTTCCGGACGATCGATCGACCATGCATACAGCTCCGCCATCCCGGCGCCGGGGAGGTACCGGAAAGAAAATCGCGCGAGGTTGGCCTCCGCCGCCCGCTCGGGGGAGGGAGACCAGATCGGTCCTTCGGTCATCGGGTCGGATCTACGAGGTCGGCCCGGTTTCGATCCAGCTCCGGAGGTAGCTCGGATCCTCGAACGCCATCGCGGCCTTGGCGATCCGGAGCGGCCGGAACGAGTCGAGCATCACGGCGAGCTCGTTCGTCCATTTGGCGCCGATCGACGCCTCGGCGCGGCCCGGATGCGGGCCGTGGGGCAGGCCGTCGGGGTGGTGGGTGATCGAGCCGTACTCGATCCCTTTCCGGCTCATGAACTCGGACGACGCGTAGAACAGCACCTCGTCGGAGTCGACGTTGCTGTGGTTGTAGGGCGCCGGGATCGCCTGCGGGTCGAAGTCGTACGGCCGCGGGCAGAACGAGCAGACGACGAAGCCGTCCCCCTCGAACGTCTGGTGCACCGGGGGCGGTTGATGGATGCGGCCGACGATCGGCTCGAAGTCGTGGATGCTGAACGCCCACGGGTAGAAGTAGCCGTCCCATCCCACGACGTCGAACGGATGGTGGTCGAGCACCAGCTCATGGAGCGCGTCGTACTGCTTGACCCGGAGCGGAAATTCTCCCCGCTCGTCGTGGGGCGCGAGCTCGCCCGGACGCCGGATGTCCCGCTCGCAGAACGGCGCTCCTTCGAGCATCTGGCCGACCTTGTTGCGGTAGCGCTTGGGAATCCGGATGTGGCCGCGGCTCTCGATCACCAGGAGCTTCGCCGGCCCGGCCGCGAGATCGAAGACCCACCGGTGGAGGATGTTGCGGTGGATCACGACGTAGTCGCCGGCCCGGACGGGCAGGTTGCCGAACGCCGATTCGAGCACCCCCGTTCCCTCGGCGACGTAGATACATTCATCGCCCTGGGAGTTGCGGTAGAACGCGTCGTCGTTCCGGTCGGGTTCCGCGTACAGGAGCGCGACTTCGCGATTGAAGAGCATCGGCGTCCGATCGAGGATCGGGCTGCCGCCCTTCTTCGCCTGGGCGGTGCGGAAGTGGCGATGGCGGAGCGAGGTCTCCTCGTCCGCCTCCCAGACGATCGGCCCGAGCTTCCGGGCGGAGAGCACCGAGGTCGGCGGATAGAGGTGATAGAGCAGCGACGACGTGCCGACGAACCCCTCGTGCCCCATCAGCTCTTCGGCGTAGAGACCGCCGTCCGGGCGGCGAAACACCGTGTGGCGCTTCTTCGGGATCTCACCCAGCGAGTGGTAGATCGGCATTAGAGATTTCCGCGCAACGCCTGCTCGCGCTCGATCGCCTCGAAGAGCGCCTTGAAATTTCCCTTGCCGAACGAGCGGGCGCCCTTCCTCTGGATGATTTCATAGAACATCGTCGGACGATCCTGGACCGGCTTGGTGAAGATCTGGAGCAGGTACCCCTCGTCGTCGCGGTCGACCAGGATGCCCAGCTCGCGCAGGGGACCGAGGTCCTCGTCGATCGAGCCCACGCGGTCGAGGAGGTCGTCGTAGTAGGTCCCCGGCACCGTGAGGAACTCGACGCCGCGGTCCCGCAGGGCGGTGACGGTCGCCACGATGTCGTCGGTCGCGATCGCCAGATGCTGCACGCCCGGGCCGCCATAGAACTCCAGGTACTCGTCGATCTGCGACTTCTTCTTGGCGACCGCCGGCTCGTTGATCGGCAGCTTGATCCGCTCGTTGCCGCTGGTCATCACCTTGGACATGAGCGCCGAGTACTCGGTCGAGATGTCGGCGTCGTCGAACGAGACCAGGTTGGCAAAGCCCATCACGCGCTCGTAGAAGCCGACCCATTCATCCATCTTGCCGAGCTCGACGTTGCCCACCGCGTGATCGACGTAGCGGAAGCCGACGGGCTCCGGCTGGTAGCGCGGCGAGACGGGGACGAAGCCCGGCATGAACAGGCCGAAATAGCCTTTGCGCTCGACCAGCGAGTGGATCGTGTCGCCGTAGGTGCGGATCGCGGCGATCACCACCTCGCCGTCCGCGTCCGAGAGGACGGTCGGTTCCTGGACCGGGACCGCGCCGCGGGAGACCGAGATCTCGAACGCCGAGCGGCAATCTTCCACCCAGAACGCCAGATCGCGCACGCCGTCGCCGTGCCGGCGATGATGCTCGGCGATCGGCGAATCGGGCGACAGCGAGGAGGTGAGGACCAGGCGGACCTTCCCCTGGGTCATCAAGTAGCTCGCCCGATCTCGCACGCCGGTCTCGGGTCCGCGATACCCCTCGAAGCGGAAGCCGAACGCGCTCCGGTAGTAGTGGCTCGCCTGCTTGGCGTTGCCGCAGTAGATCTCGACGTAATCCGTGCCGTGGATCGGAAACGGATCGAGGTTCGGAGCGACGGTCGGGGCGGTGACCGCAGGGGTGTCCGATCGGGCTTCTAGCAGGGCGGAAGAGGTCATGCGCGGAATCTCCTGAGGGCGATGGAGGAAACGTGTGGGCCGACGGCGGGGCGCGCCGCGGCGAGCCCACAGGGTAGGTCCGGCGCAGTGATATGTCCAATACAATCTCGACGGTTGATTGAGAGGATCGGGATATGAATGCGAACCGAGAGCCGCCGCCCAGCCCGCCTTTCGAGCTGCGCCATCTCCGCTCCTTTCTGGCGGTCGCCGAGGAGCTGCACTTCGGCCGCGCGGCGCTCCGGCTGGGCATCGCGCAGCCGCCGCTCTCGCAGCAGATCCAGCAACTCGAAGAGCGGATCGGCGCGCGGCTGTTCGAGCGGACCCAGCGCAAAGTCGAGCTGTCGGACGCCGGCCGGGTCCTCGTCGAGGAGGCGCGGCGAATCCTGTCTGCGGTCGATAACGCCGCGGTAGCGGTGCGCCGCGCGGCGCGCGGCGAGACCGGCCAGCTCCGGATCGCGTTCGCGGCGACGGTGATGTTTCACGCCCTGCCGCGGATCGTTCGGGCGTTTCGCGAGCAGTTCCCCGGCGTCTACCTCGACCTGCGCGAGATGGCTTCGGGCGCCCAGCTCGCGGCGCTGCGCGCGGGAGATCTGGACATCGGTTTCGTGCGCGAGCCGCTGCCGGATTCCGACCTCGAGATCGAGGTGGTCCTTCGCGAGCCGCTGATGATCACCGTCGAGGGCTCGCATCGCCTGGCGAAGAAAAAGCGGGCGTCGGTCGCGGACCTGAAGGACGAGCCGTTCGTCCTCTTCCCGAGCGAGATCGCCCCGGGGCTTTATTTCCAGGTCATGCGCCTCTGCGGCGACGCGGGCTTCTCCCCCCGCGTGGTCGAGGTGAGCCGGGAGCTCTACACCACCGTAAGCCTGGTCGCGGCGGGAGTGGGCGTCTCGATCCTCCCCGCCTCGGTCGAGCGGCTCGGCTGGCCGAACGTCCGCTACTTGGCCGTCCCGGCGCGCCACGGCACGACGCGCGTCGCCGCCGCCTGGCGGCGCGACCGCAAGAGCCCGGCGATCGAGGCGTTCCTGGCGGTGGCGCGCGGGAGGATGGGGGAGGAGCTGAGGGCCGAGAACGAAACGGTCTGAGTGGGTATGGGGTTTGCTGCCTTCCGAATCGGCGCCCGGCACGATTGGGAGGGCCGGTTCGCTCGGCGAGCCGAAAGAGCCTTCCCGTTGGACCTTTACGACGTCGATCATGCCGATGGTCCTGAAAAATCAGCCGATGAAACGACGCGCGTGGAAGACCCTATGGATCGCACCCCTGTCGATCGCCGCGGCGGCCGGCTTGGTCGAGGCGGTCGCCGCGTGGCGCGTCCGAAGCCTGCGGGCCGAGAGGGCGTACCTTGGCGATCGGCTTTACGTGGAGATCCGGGGTGAGGGGAGTCCCATCGTCTTCCTCGCCGGACTCCCCGCGACAACCCATTTCTGGCAGGGAGCCTTCGATCCATTGGCGAAGAATCATCGGTTGATCTTCGTCGACGCGCTCGGTTTCGGGCGCTCTCCGCTCCCGGATGTCGACTACACCCTGGAAGATCACCTCGGCGCATTGCGCCGGACTTTGGTGGCCGAAGGTGCCACGCGCCGCGTGACCTTCATCGCCCACTCGTTCGGCACGCTGCTCGCGGCGTATTACGCTGCGCGATACCCGGACGAGGTCGAGCATCTCTTCCTCTTGGGCGCCCCGGTGTTCGACGACGAGCGGGAGGCCCGCGCGCACATCCGCGAAATGTCCTCGATGGGTGGCCTCTTCACGCTGAATCCCCTCCTCGCCCGCGAGGCTTGCAAGCTGCACGAAGCGATACCGAGCCGCTTTCTCGCTCCCCTGGTTGCCCGCTCCCTCCCCGACGTGCCGCCCGAGCTCTCGAAAGAAGCGCTGCTCCACACCTGGCGCTCGTTCAACGGCTCGCTGCGCAACGTTCTCCTACGCGAGCCGATCGCCGTTCCGATCGAGAAGCTCGGGCCGAAGGTCACCTTCGTCCACGGACGCTCCGATCACGTGACCGACCTGGCCCGGATCGAGGCCCTGGCCGCGTCGACCGGCGCTCGGGTTCTGATCACCGAGGACGAACATCTTTCATACCCCCGGCGCAGCGCCGGCAGGATTCTGGCGGCTGTTGAAATCGAGCACTGAGACCGTGTTCAGTACCCGATTTCGGCTAGGTCGCCATCATCGCCGCGGGCGAACGATGTCGCGCCCGTCCTGGCGGGCTAGGATCTCGAATCCCCCGTCTGCGCCTTGCGGCGATCGGGGATGACGTCCGCGCCGACGAGCGGCGAGTGCCGAAGCGCGGCGAGGATTCCGCCTATCTTGGGCGGCCTTTCTCCCTCGTCGTTCGGTTTGGCAGCCACCCCCAACATGTCGGCCTCCAGGCCGACTTCGGCCAAGAATCTGGCAAAGGAACGGATCAGCTCACGGTCCGATTCGCGACCGACAACCTCGAAGCGGGCCATGCCTCGTTGGGTCAATCGATTCCGGTAGTTCTGGACGGCGCGGGTCAGAGTCGATGAGCTCACGTGGGTCTCCGTTGCATAGCCAGTAATTTCACCGGGCAATGAGGCGGCTGCAATTCGAAGAATGGCCCGAATCTTCAGCTTGCGCGGAGAAGTGAGCCCGGCAAGTCGCCCAAGGCTTCGGAGGCACGGTATAGATCGACCGCTTTCTGGGCGTTGAGCCAAAACTCGGGAGAGGTCTGAAAGGCTGCGCCCAGTTTCAGGGCCATTGCCGGAGTTACGCCCGATTGGCCATTGACGATGCGGTTGATCACCTTGACATCACAGCTCAGGTGATCCGCCAGCCGCTTCTGAGTCAACCCGAGAGGCTTTAGGAAGCACTCCGAGAGGATCTCTCCCGGGCTCGTGGTCTCCCTTCTGCGCAGCATGCGTCGTCTCCTCAGTGATGATCGACCATATCAACTTCGGTCGGGCCTTCATCATTTCCGATAGAGTAACGGCTGCATGAAGCCCGCCGCCCTCGCCCTGCTCGCGCTGTTCGTGGCCCTTTCCGCCGGTTCGGTGTTCGGGCTCGATCTGGGGTGCTCGGACGATTGCGAGCGCGGAGCGCCCTGCCGCTCGGCTTGCGCTTCGTGCGGCTGCAACGCAGGTGTGTCGGCACCGGCCGGTCTCGATCTTCCGGCGGTTCGACCTCTCGTCGCCTCGACCGTTGCGGATCGCGGCGAACCGCTCGCCGGTGTGGTTCGTCCGGTTCTCCACGTCCCCCTCTTTTCCTGACCCCGCTTTCGCTCGATCCCCTTTTGGGTCACCGGGAATCCCGGTGAGGCCGGGCGCGCGCTTCTGCGCGTCCGCAACGGCGAGGTCACGGTTCCATGTTCAGCAGGTTTGCGGCCCATCGGGCCGTCCGTCTTTCGTTGTATCTCTTCCTTTCGCTCGTCTCGTTTGCCCCCCGGGCCTTCGCCCAGGGGCAGCCGCGGCTCGAGGATCTCCTCGCGCGGGCTCGGCCGAGCGCCGAGGAGCTGGCTCTTTCGTCCGAGCTCGATGCCGCGCGGCGTGAGTTCGCGGCGACCTCGCGGCGTCTAGCCGGCGGGGCGACTCTTGGAGCGGAAACCGGTCCCCGTCGGACCGGCAGTTCGACCGAGGCGGATCTCGCGATCGACCTCGACCTTCCACTGCTCGCGAAAGCGAACGGTCGGGAGGGGGCCCTCTCCGCGCTCGAACGCGCCGCCGCGCTCTTGCCGGCCGCGGCGCGGTGGGAGACGCGTGGCCGGATCGCGGCGGCGTACGTCGCGGCCTGGAGCGCGGAACGGCAGGCGCTCCTGCGGGATCAGGACGTCGCGATCGTCGAGCGCTGGCTCGGGATCGCGCGTCGGCGCTTGGAGCAGGGGGCGGAGGCGGCGTTCGAAGTCGATCTGATCGCCTTCGACCTGGAGCAGGCGCGGGGGGCGCGGGCGGAGGCTCTCGTCGCCCGTAGCTCCGCGTGGGCTGAGCTTGCGGTCTGGGTCGAGCCCCCTCTCCTGCCACTCCCCGAGCCCGAGGTCGGTGCACCGCTCGACGAGCCCATTCCGCCCGATCTGGTTCCAAAGGACGAGCTTCCGGCCCGGGTCCTCTCGGGCTCGCTCGCCGAGGGGATCGCCGCGCGGCGTGAGCTGGCCGTGGCGCTCGCCCAGTTCGACGACGGCCGGGCGCGGTCGCGTTGGGCGATCCGGTCGAGCCTGGCTCGCGAAGCGGAGGAGAGGGTGGCGCGCTTCGGTCTTGCCTATCGGTTGCCTCTCGCCGCGGAGCGTCCTGTTGCGGACCGGGCGCTCGAGTCCGCGATCGCCTCGGCGGATCGGGAGGCCGAACAGCGGACGTCGGAGCTGCAAAGCCGCCTTGCCGCCGCGCGCTCCCGGCTCACCGCGCTCGGAGCCTCCGAGGTTCCGCTCACCGGGGAGGAGGCGCTTTCGCCGGAGCGGACGCTCGCCGCGATCGAGCTGCGGCTCGTCGAGGGGAAGTCGCACGCGTCTGAAGCCCTCCTTATGCGCCGCGCGGTGATCGCCGCGCAGATCGCCCGAATCGAACGACGCGCGGCGCGGATCGCCGCTTCCTGGGAGCTTTCCATCCTCACCACCGAGGTGTTGCCATGATTTCGAGGACGTTCCTCCCGGTTCGAACCGCCCGTCTCGTCCTCCCGGTGGCCCTTGCCGTTACGTTGTTGATCGCGGTGGGCGGATGCCGCCGAAACGAGGCATCCGCGCGCGACGAAACCGGGGAAAGTCATGCTCCGGGCGAGCCGAATCACGAAGCGGAAGCGCCGGGAGACGAGGCGCCCCGCTCGATCGAGCTCTCGGGGGTGCGCGGGGTCGCCTTCGCCAAAGTCGGTCCGCCTCGCGAGGAGGGGGCCTGGTTCGCGGCCGAAGCGATCTCCGAGCCGTCGGCCGCCGCGATCTTCTCGGCGCCAGTCGGGGGGATCGTCACCGCGTTGCTCGTAGAACCCGGACGGCCGGTCTCCCGAGGGACTGCGCTGGCCGAGATCCGAAGCCCCGAGCTCGCCGAGAAGAAAGCGGCCTGGCTGGCGGCCCGCTCCCGCCGAGTGCAGGCCGATCGCGAAGCGGCGCGCGAACGAAGGCTGCTCGATGGGGGAGCCACGTCGCGACGCGAGGTGGAGGCGGCAGAGTCAGCGGCCGAGGTGGCGCAGGTGGAGGAGACCTCGGCCCGCATGGAGCTCGAAGCGCGCGGGGTCGATCCGGCGAGCGCCGGCACGAGCTATCGAGTTCGCGCCCCGCGCGGCGGGGTGGTCGAGGCGTTCCACGTCGCGGTGGGCCAAGGAGTCGAAGCGGGAGGAGACCTCGGCCGTTTGGTCGCTCCCGGTGCCTCGCGAGTACTGGTGGAGATCCCCCTCCCCGGTCCCGAGACCTGGGGGCCGGGAGCGCGGACGGAGGTCCGCCGCGCGAACGGTCAGCGCTGGCAGGCGACGGTCGAAGGGATGCCCGCTTCGCTCTCTGACGCGACCCGGCGCCTAGCCTATCGACTGCGCCTCGAAGGGGACGAGAAGGGCTGGCCGCTCGCCGGCACGCCGCTCGAAGCGCGCGTGCCCTTGGCCCGGGCCGTGGTCCTGCCGCAGGCCGCGCTCCAGCAGATCGAAGGGAGCTGGGGCGTCTTCGTGCGCAACGGCGGCCGGGCTGAGCTGCGGCCGGTGCGCAAAGGGGCGGAGCTCGGTGCCGAGGTGCTCGTTCTCGACGGGGTCGCCCCGGGCGAGACGGTCGCGACCGACGGCGCCTACCTCCTCAAATCGCTCTACTTGAAGCTCGCGGGCGGCGGAGGCGAAGAGCATGACCACTGAGCCGAACGGTCCGCCGAGCTCTCCGGTTTCTCCCTCGCGCGCTTCCGGGCACGGGCTGTTGGAGCGCTGGTTCGTCCGCGCACTCTCGGCGCGCGGCTGGATCCTCGCGATCGCGGGACTCTGGGGCGTCGCGGGATTTCTCACCTTCGCTCGCCTGCCGCGCGACCTGTTCCCGAACCTCGCGCTCCCTTCGGTCCAATTGCTGATCCAGAGCCCCGGCCGCGACCCGGCGGAGCTGGAGCTTTCGGTCGCTCAGCCGGTCGAGCAGGTGCTCACCGGTCTTCCGGGCGTGCGGCGCGTGACTAGCACGGTCCAGGCCGGGGTGACGCAGATCGTCGTCGCGTTCGAGCCGGGGACCGACCCTTGGCGCTCGCGCCAGCTAGTGGGCGAAAAGCTCGCGCAGGTCCTCGCCGGGTTTCCGGAGGGGACGTCGGCGCCTCTGCTCACCTCGGCGGCGGGGCGGCTCCAGGAGATCCAGGAGCTGGTGCTCGAAGGACCGGCGATCGATCCGATGAAGCTCCGCGATCACGCGGTCAGGGTGCTGATTCCGCGCCTCCAATCGGTTCCCGGCGTCGCGCGGATCGAGCTGCTCGGCGGCGAGGGTCGCCAACTGCAAGTCTCGATCTCGCCCGAGACGATGCGTCTGGTCGGCGTCTCGCTCGACCAGGTCGTCGAGGCGCTCGAAGGGAGCGAGAAGGACGCCTCGGCGGGCATCCTCGAAATCCGCGACAAACAGTGGTACGTCTCGGTCGCCTCGCTCGCGGGGTCGGTCGAGCAGGTGCGCTGCTTACCGGTTCACACGGCGCGCGGCGTGGTCGCTCTGGGCGACCTCGCGGAGGTGCGCGAGGCGCCGGAGTTCCGGCTCGGTCTCGCGCGGTACAAGGGATTCGAGGTGGTGTCGTTTCGGGTGATCAAGCAGCCGACGGCGGACACCCTGTCGACCAGTCGGCGAGTCCGCGAGCTCCTGCCCGAGCTGAGGCGATCGCTGCCGTCCGGCATGTCGCTGGAGCTGTTCTACGACCAGGGGGATTTGGTTTCCCATGCGCTCGGCGGGGTCTCCCAGGCTCTCGGGCTCGGGGCGCTGTTTGTCGGGTTGGTGCTGATCGTCCTGCTCGGCAGTCTGCGCGGGGCGTTGTTCGTGATCGTCCTCCTGCCGCTCGCCACGCTCGGCGCGGCGATCCCGCTCTTCGCGCTTGGCCTCGGCTTGAACGCCATGACCCTCGGGGGCCTCGCGATCGCGGTCGGGCTCCTGGTCGACGCGGGCGTGATCATGGTGGAGAACGTCGTCCATCGGCTGCACGACCTTCCGGCCTCCGACCTAGGAACTCGCCGCCGGGCGATCGCGCGGGCCGCGGCCGAGGTCGGCGTGCCGATCGCGACGGCGGTCCTCGTAATCCTCGCCGTCTTCATCCCCCTGCTCGCGGTCGGCGGGGTCGCGGGCGAGCTCTACGCTCCGCTCGCCGTGGCGGTCGCCTCGGCGATGACCATCGCGCTGGTCCTCTCGTTCACCCTGGTCCCGGTCCTGGTCGATCGCTTCCTGCCGCCCGGCACGCGCCTCGAAGAGCCCGGCGTGATCCGTGCGATCAAGAACGCCTACCGGCCTGTGCTCGATTTCGCGCTCCGCCATGGGGCTTGGGTTCAGGCGGTGGCGATCGTCCTCGCCCTCCCGGCAATCTTGCTCGCGGCCCGGCTCGGTACGAACTTCCTCCCCAGCCTCGACGAAGGGGCGCTCCTCGTCCAAACCTTCTTGCCGTCGGATACCAGCCTGGCCGCGATCGATGAAGCGAACGGCCAGTTCGAAAGCGAGGTGGGGAAGATCCCGGGGGTCCGCGCCGCCTATCGTCGCACCGGTCGCGGCGAGGTGACGGAAGATCCGATGCCGAGCTATCTCTCGGACGTGCTGATCGTCCTGGAGCCGAATGCCGACGTAATTCGGGTCGAATCCGATCTCGGCGGGCTGGCCGAGCGGATGCCGTTCGGCGTCGAGCTGACCACGCCGATGAAGATGCGCATCTCGGAAGGGATCGGCGGCACGCCGGCCGACATCCAGGTCGAGCTGTTCCATCCCGATCTCGCGGTGCTCGGGCAGCGAGCGAACGACGTCGCGAGTCTGCTCGCGCGGATTCCCGGGGTGGCGGGGGTGACGCCCGACGTAGGGGCGCCGCTTCCGCGCTGGAGGATCGTCCCGGACGACGACGCGTTGCGTCGGCTCGACGTGCCGCGCAAGGCGCTGCTCGAGACGCTCGAAGCGGCGCTCCAGGGGATCTCGCTCTCGCCTCGCTTCGACGGACCGCAACGGATCGAAAGGACCGTTCGCTTTCCCGCGGACGGCCGCCTCACGTCGACCCGGATCGAGCGACTGCCGATCGTCGTCGAGGAGGGGCGGATCGTCGAGCTGGGCCAGGTGGCGAAAATCGAAGAGGACACCATGCCCTCCATGATTCGGAGGAAGAACGGCCAGCGCCGGCTCGGCTGGAACCTCCGGACCACGGGGGATCTGGGCGGGACGGGAAAAGCCGTCGAGCGGGAGCTCGCCAAGCTCGCTCTTCCGCAAGGGACGACGGTCGCCCTCTCCGGGCAGATCGAAGAAGCTCGCGAAACCCAAAAGCGCCTGCTGGGCGCGAGTGGCGTCGCGCTGGCCCTCGTAATCCTGTTGCTGATTCTCGCGCTCGGCCGGGCGCGGGAGGTGCTGGTGGTCCTCGGCACCCTGCCGGTTGCGTTCGCCGGCGGCCTCTACGCCCTGGCGTTCGCGGGCGAGACCTGGAACGCCTCGTCGATCGTCGGCGTGATCGGTCTGTTCGGCGTTGCGGTGCAGAACAGCCTCGTCCTGATCTCCCAGACCAAGGAGCTGATCGCCACTGGACGGCCGTTCCGTGAGGCCCTGCGCGAAGCGTCGATCGGTCGCGTCCGGCCCAAGCTGATGATGGCGGGAGCCGCGATCCTCGGCCTCGCCCCGATGCTCGCCGGTTTCGGAGGCTCCGAGCTCGAACGACCGCTCGCGATCGTGATGGTCGGCGGCCTGATGACCTCGACCCTCTTTACGCTGCTCGTCCTGCCGAGCGTGTACGCGTGGGTGGCGGGGAAGGGGGAAGCGATACCGTGAATCCTGGGTCCTGTGTGAGCCCCCGGGTCCTCGGGGCCGTTCGCGGAGGCCCGGCGAGTCGCTCCGGCGCGGGTCCGGTTTCGCAGCCATTTCCTTGGTAGGCTCTGCGCGGCCATGAAATCGCCCGATGAAGCCGATCCGGACCTGGCGGGGATTCCCACCGATTACGACCAGATGGAAGTGTCGGAATGGGGTCTCGATTGGGGCGACGTCCTCCAGATTCGGGAGAAGCTCAAGCTGACGCCGACGGAGCGGCTCAAAGCGGCGCAAGATTTCATGAACACCGTCCTCCGCATCCGCGCCCAGAATGGCAACTGAGCTCAGTTTCGACGAGATCCTCCGCGTTTTGGTCCGCCATGACGTGGAATTCATCGTCGTGGGTGGAGTGGCTGCGATTCTCCAAGGAGCGCCTCTCGTCACGGAAGATGTAGATGTCGTCTATCTGTGCTCGGGGGAGAACAACGATCGGCTCGCTAGCGCCCTGGAGGAATTGGAGGCGCGCTATCTCGATCCCGCGGGCCGACGGATCGTACCGGACGCCTCCAAGTTGGCCGCCTTGAAGATGCACCTTCTTCAGACAAGACATGGCCGAGTCGACGTATTGCGAACCGTTGGGAAGGATCTCGCCTTCGAAGACTTGGCAGAAAAGTC
>JBGAGQ010000106.1:0-14363 GCA_044226625.1 Thermoanaerobaculia bacterium | reverse complement strand
GCTCGGGATACGGCGTTGCGCTCGGCGCAGATCGAGAGGGCGGGGATCGAGTTCTCGACGTTCGCGGCGGCCTGGATCGAGCCGTCTTCCATGAGGAGCGCCGCGCCCACCGCGTACCGGCTGTAAGGGGAGTAGGAGCGTCCGCGCGCCTCCTCGGCGGCGCGGAGGAGCGGTTCCCAATCGATGTTCGGCATGGGCGCCATTCTACGCCCGGCCGGACGCCCGAGGGGCCGGCCTGCTATAGTCCGAACGCCTGACCCAAAAGGCCCGACTGCCGCCCGGCAGTCCGTCGCATTCCGCGGTGAGATTCCGTTTGTGTGCACGAAGGAGGGGCTCGTGGAGCGCCGATTCAATGACATGACGCCGCCCGCCGATGGCGGCGAGATCCAGTGGCACGCGGCCGAAGGCCGCTTGGAAGTACCCGATCGACCGATCGTCCCGTTCATTGAAGGGGACGGCACCGGTCCGGACATCTGGAAGGCGACCCGCACCGTCCTCGACGGCGCGGTCGCGAAGACCTACGGCGGATCTCGCTCGATCGCCTGGTTCGAGGTTCTCGCCGGCGAGAAGGCGTTCACCAACCGGAACGAATGGTTGCCGAACGACACCGTCGACGCGATCCGCCATTACCGGGTGGCGCTCAAAGGACCGCTCACGACGCCGGTCGGCGGCGGTATCCGGAGCTTGAACGTCGCTCTCCGCCAGATCCTCGACCTCTACGCCTGCGTCCGGCCGGTTCGCTACTTCACCGGCGTGCCGTCGCCGGTGCGCGAGCCCGAGAAGGTGGACATGGTCCTCTTCCGCGAGAACATCGAGGACGTCTATTCCGGTATCGAATGGGCGGCCGACTCCGAAGGGGCGAACGCGCTGATCGATTTCCTCGCCAAAGCGGGCAAGAACGTCCGCCCCGGCAGCGGCATCGGGATCAAGCCGATCTCGAAGTTCGGCAGCCAGCGCCTGGCCCGGAAGGCGATCCGCTACGCGCTCGAGTTCGGGCGGAAGAGCGTGACGCTCGTCCACAAGGGCAACATCATGAAGTTCACCGAGGGGGCGTTCAAAGACTGGGGCTACGAGCTCGCGCGCGAGGAGTTCGGCGATCGGACGATCACCGAGACCGAGCTTTGGGACCAGCACGGCGGCAAGGCCCCCGAGCGCAAGATCGTGGTGAAGGACCGGATCGCCGACTCGATGTTCCAGCAGGCGCTGTTGCGTCCGGACGAGTACGACGTGATCGCCACCACCAACTTGAACGGCGACTATCTCTCCGACGCGCTGGCGGCCCAGGTGGGCGGCCTCGGCATCGCCCCGGGGAGCAACGAAGGGGACGGTTACGCCGTGTTCGAGGCGACCCACGGCACGGCGCCCAAATACGCGAACCTCGACAAGATCAACCCGGGATCGCTGATCCTCTCCGGCGCGATGATGCTCCGCTGGCTCGGCTGGCCCGAGGCGGCGACCGCGGTCGAGGAGGGGCTCGGCCGGACGATTGGCCAGAAGCGCGTCACCTACGACCTCGAGCGGCAGATGGAAGGGGCGAAGCTCCTGAAGACCTCCGAGTTCGCGGCCGCGATCGTCGAAAACCTGTAGATATCCCCATTCCGAACGAAGAAACGGAGAACCTTCCGATGCAACATAAAGTCACCGTAGTGGGCGCCGGCAACGTCGGCGCGACCCTCGCGCAGCGGATCGCGGAGGCGGATCTGGCCGACGTCGTGATGATCGACGTCGCGGCGGACCTCGCGACCGGCAAGGCGCTCGACATGATGGAGGCGGCGCCGGTCCTCGGCTTCAACGCGAAGATCACCGGCGGCGGCGATTACGCGGCGACCGCGGGCTCGGACGTCTGCGTGATCACGGCCGGCCTGGCGCGGAAACCCGGCATGTCGCGCGACGACTTGCTGATGAAGAACGCCGAGATCGTCAAGGGATGCGTCGAGCAACTGGTCGCCCACTCCCCGAACACGATTCTCATCCTGGTCACCAATCCGCTCGACGCCATGTGCGAAGTGGCGCGGCGCGTCTCGGGCTTCCCGCGCGAGCGGGTGTTCGGCATGGCAGGAGTGCTCGACGCGGCGCGCATGCGCTGGTTCATCGCCGACGAGCTCAAGGTCTCGGTCGAGGACGTCGACGCGTTCGTGCTCGGTGGCCACGGCGATACGATGGTGCCGGTCTCGCGATTCGCCACGGTCGCCGGGATTCCGCTACCTCAGCTCCTATCGGCCGAGCGGATCGACGCGATCAACCACCGGACGAAGAACGGCGGCATCGAGATCGTCAACTATTACAAGACCGGCTCGGCCTACTACGCCCCGTCGGCCTCGACGTATGAGATGGTGGCGGCGATCCTCCACGACAAGAAAAAGATCCTCCCCTGCGCGGTGCTGCTCGACGGCGAGTACGGCTTGAACGGCCTGTTCGTCGGCGTGCCGGTCCGGCTCGGCCGCGGCGGTATGGAGCAGGTGATCGAGCTCTCGCTCCAGCCGGAAGAGCAGGCGGCGCTTGAGAAGTCGGCCGCCGCCGTGCGCGAGCTGGTCGACGCCCTACCGGCTTAAGCCGCTTCGCGGGCCGGGAGCGGGGCCGCAACCTCGCCCCTCCCGGCTCGTACCAAGTTTCGAGGAGCCAACGAGGGGCTTCGCAGGTCATGGGAGCAGACATCCGTACATTGGGCGGCAGGCTGGGTTGGATCGCCTGGATCGGGGGAGCCGCGCTCGGAGCGGCGGCTCTGATCGGGCTGGGCCCCCGTACGCTCCCGACCCTTCCCTTACCCTGGACCACGACCCGGGCCGAGGCGACGGCGATCGCGCTGCGGGAGGTCGTCCGCCTCGGCACTCCCGTCCAAAGCCCCTATGTCGTAGCCCGAATCGACGGCGACCCGCTGATTGAGCGGCGCCTCCAGGTCTCCGGTTCGCGGCAACCCGCCGAGCTGCTCTCCCAGGCGGTCCACTGGGAGGTGCTGGTCTATCCGCGCGGTGTCACCCGTGAGGAATGGACCTACCGCGCCGAGATTTCCCTCTCCGGAGCGGTGCTCTCGCTCGAGCGCAGGGTCGATGAGAACGATCCCGGAGCCGCCATCACCGACGCGGAGGCGGTTCGCCAATCGAAGGAATACCTTCGCTCGCGGGCGTTTGACCTCGGGCGCTTCGGCGCGCCGGAGGTCCGGCGCCGGCAGCTCGCGGCGCGCACCGATACCACCGTCCGCTATCCCGCGCTGGGAGGGGAGCTCCGCGCCGATCCGAAGACGGCGGTCCGCCACGGCGTTCAGGTCCGGTTCGCAGGAGATCGCTTGACCGGTTTCGGCTCCTGGTTCGAGGACCCGCGCCGGACGGAGCTCCAGCCGGTGGTCCGCGAGATCACGTTCTCCGGGGTGGTCGGCATCGCCCTGCTTTTCGTGATGCTGCTCTGGCTCGCTCCGTCGTTTCTGCTGCGATATCACGAGGGATTGATCGGCGTTCGCCGCGCCGTGCAGGTCTTCGCCCTGGTGGTGGGCCCGGGGCTGATCGCCCTCACTCTCACCATCCGCTCGAGCGCCCAGGGGTTCGGGCTCGGCATCGCGACGCGCGAGCAGACGACCTGGGTGCTCGCGCTGGTGCTGGCGCTGTTCAATGTCCTGCCGAGCGGCATCGCCGCCTTCTTCGCCTGGGGCGTAGGGGAGTCGATCTGCCGCGAGCGTTGGGGCGAGAAGCTCGCGGGCTTCGACGCGCTGTTCGTCGGCGAATGGCGCAACGCCACCGTGGCGCGCTCCGCGCTCGCCGGGCTGACCGGCGGGATCGCCCTCGCCGGGGTCCTCGCCGCGGTCGAGATCGCGCTCGCCCGACTCGGTGGCTGGCCGCTCGTCTCGTTCTTCCTCCCCTCGGCGGTCGGTTCGGCGGTGCCCGCGGTCGAGCTGGTCGCGTCGTTCTTCTGGGGCAGCCTCGGACCGCTCCTCGCCGTTCTCCTCTGTTTGCTGCCGACGGTCGAGAAGCGGCTCGGACCTTGGCTCGGCAGCGGGGTCGGCGCCTTGGCCCTCGCGCCGGTCCTGTTTTCGCCGGGGATGCCGCTGCCGGCTCTGCCTTGCCTGCTGTTCGCGCTCGTCCTCGCGGCCGGGGTCGTCGCGATCTTCCGCGGCGTCGACCTGCTCGCGGCGCTGCTCGCGGCGGCGACCGCTCTCGTGACCCTGAGCGCGCTGCCGCTCTTCCTGGCCGGAGACCGCAGCTTAGAAGCCAACGGTTGGGCGGCGCTCGCGCTGCTCGCCCTGCCGCTCCTCGCGAGCCTGCGCTATCTGGGCTCCGGCGAGGAACGGATCTATCGCTACGAGGACGTCCCGCCGCACGTCCGTCGCATCGCCGAGCGGGAGCGGCAGCGGGTGGAGCTTGAGACCGCGCGGGGCATCCAGAGCTCGATCCTTCCCGACCTGCCTCCGCGGTTGGCCGGCGTCGACATCGCCCACGCCTATCTGCCCGCGAGCGAAGTAGGAGGAGACTTCTACGACGTGCTCGCGCTCGAAGACGGCCGGGTCGCCGTGGCGATCGGCGACGTCGCGGGGCACGGCGTCTCTTCGGGCCTCGTGATGTCGATGGCGAAGTCGGCGCTCGCGGTGCAGGTGACCTTCGATCCGGCCATCGAGGCGGTGTTTCAGACGCTCAACCGGATCGTCTACCAGAGCGCGCGACGGCGCCTGCTCACGACGCTCTGTTACGCGCTGATCGACCCGGCGCGCGGCGAGGTCCGGTACGCGAGTGCGGGCCACCTCTATCCCTATCTCGTCTCCCGGGACGGCAAAGTCTCGCCGCTCGAATCGACCGCGTATCCGCTCGGCGTGCGCGGCCTGTTGGAGATTTCGCCCCGCGCGGCGAAAGTTTCTCCCGGCGACGCGATCTTCCTGTTCAGCGACGGCCTGGTCGAGGCCCGCGGCACCAAGAGCGACGAGTCTTTCGGATTCGAACGCCTGGAAAAAAGCCTCGCCCACCACGCCCCGGGCTCGGTCGAAGCGATCCGCAAAGGAGTCCTCGCCGACCTCGACCGCTTCACCGGCGCGATGCCCCGCGAGGACGACCTGACCGTGCTCGTGTTGCGGGTGGGGGAGTAGGGGGAGAGAAAATGTAGGGCCGCCTCCGGTCCTCGGGCGCCAAGTCGATTCTCAGCGTTCCGATCTCCAATGTAGAGTGCCCGCCATGAGAAATCGAGACGGGGTGCTCGTCCGTGGCGTCTTCGGCGCGGTCCTCGTGGGACTCTTCGCTCGGGCGGCGGCCGCCCAGGTGGCTTCCGCTTTGCCGCCCAAGATCTACGCCGCCTACGTCCTGCTCGCCGAATCTCCGTCCGGCCGGACGGTTCCTTTCGCCCGGGTGATCGTCGATCCGGCGGTCTCTTGCCCCGAGTTGGTGGGGATCGGTGGGGGCAAGGCAAAGATCCGGACGACGCCGCGGAAGAATCCGCACGGCTTCCCGGTCAAGGTTTGCGAAGCGCGATATCCGTTCGGAAAGGCGTTCTCGGTCGCAGGCGGTCCGAAGCTTCCGCCGGTGGCGGATCCCTCGAAGGCACCTCCGAAGCGGATTGCGGTTTTCGGCGATTCGGGATGCAAACCGAAGGACCAATCGGGGTGCGGGCTCGACGATCCGCAGTGGCCGTTCCCTTCGCTCACGAAAGCCGCGGCGGTCGATCCGCCCGATCTCGTGTTGCACGTGGGCGACTACAACTATCGCGGCACGCCGAGCGGCTTTACCGCTACCGAGAACGGTCAGTCGGTCCAGAAGTGGTACTACGACGCGGGTGACGGCTCGGAACCGTCGGAGCTGTGCGACCTGCCGGGGCCGTACTACAGCCAGAACAGCACGGGCAATTCCGACGCCGACAGCTGGCAGGCATGGTGGCTCGACTTCTTCGAGCCGGCCGCGCCGCTTCTCGAGGCGGCACCGTGGGTGTTCGCCCGCGGCAACCATGAGCTGTGCAGCCACGCGGGACCGGGCTGGTTCTATTTCCTCGACGCGAGCTCGAACCTTCCCGAGGGGGGCGGCCGGCAGCTCTCCTGCCCGTCACAGGATGGCGAAGGGGAGGCGCTGCCGCACCTTCGGCTGGTCGATCCCCAGGTGCTCCACCTGGGCGACCTCGACCTCCTGGTGGTCGATTCGGCGAACGCCTGCGATCAGCTTCCCGGCCTCGTCGACGCCTACCGCCGGCAGTTCCTGGCCGCCGGAAAGCGGCTGCGCGCCCGGCGGGCGTGGATGATGGGGCATCGGCCGGTCTGGGGCGTCCAGGATGCGGGCGAGACGCTGTACGGCTGCGACGGCAAGCCGGAAAGCGGGGATTCCTTGCCGTTCGGCGAGCTCAACCAGACCCTGCAGTGCGCCCTTCGAGGCGAGGCGGGCGCCGCGATCCTGCCGAAGCTCGACCAGATCCTCGCCGGCCACATGCACCGGTTCGAGGCGCTCTCGTTCGCCGCCCCGAGCCGTCGGCCTCCGACGCTGGTGGTCGGCAACAGCGGCGTCGCGGAGGATACGAGCCCGCCCTCGGGAGCCTTCGCACAGACGGTCGACGGCGCTCCGGCTGCGGGCTTCTCGGTCGACCAGTTCGGATATCTCGAGCTCGCGCGCGATCCGGCGGGCGTCTGGAGGGGCGTCGTGGTGACCCCGCAGACGGGGGCTTGGAGCCCGTTCCTTGCCCCTTGCGGGAGCGCCCGTCCGACCCTCTGCGTCGAGCCGCTTCCGGCCGTTCCATGAGCGCCCTTGTGAGACAATGGCGCCCTCGATCCGCATGTCGGAGCAGGGGGTTGCCATGGGGTTCCTCGTCGCCCTGATCTCGAGCTTCGTGCCCGCGCTCGCCTGCGCGGCGTTCGTCTATTGGCTCGATCGCTATGAGAAAGAGCCGCGCCTGCTGCTCGGCTTCGTCTTCTTCTGGGGAGCGGTGGTGGCGATAGTCGGAGCACTCGTCGCGCAGTTGATCCTCTCGGGCGCGGTGAGCGCGGCGACCGGCTCGGAGCGCGCGGCGGACGTCGCCGGCTCGACCCTCTTCGCACCGATCACGGAAGAGAGCCTGAAGGGCCTCGCGGTCCTCGGCGTCTTCCTCTTCCTTCGGCGCGAGTTCGACTCGGTGCTCGACGGCATCGTGTACGCCTCGATCGTGGCGCTCGGGTTCGCGGCGACGGAGAACGTCTTCTATCTCTACGGCGAGTACACCGAGAAGGGGATGGAAGGGCTCGGAACGCTGTTCGTGGTCCGCGTGGTGCTGGGCATCTGGGACCACCCTTTCTACACCTCGTGGATCGGCATCGGCCTCGCGCTCTCTCGCTTGAGCCGGATCACGGCGGTGCGGTGGCTCGCCCCGCCGCTCGGTTGGGTGGCCTCGCTCGCCAGCCATTCGCTCCACAACACGCTCGCGACCCTGGCCGAAGGGGCGGGCGCCTTTGGCCTTCTGATGTTGGTGGTCGATTGGACCGGTTGGTTCGCGATCTCGGTCCTCCTCCTGATCCTGATCCAGAGAGAGGGCAAGCTCGTCGGCCTCCACCTCGCCGAGGAGGTGGGTTTCGGCCGCCTGACCGACGCGCAATACCGCACGGCGGCCTCGAGCTGGGCGCAGACCGGCGCCCGCCTGCGCACTCTCGTCGGCGCGGGGCGCCGCCCGACTCGCCGTTTCTACCAAGTTTGCGGCGAGCTCGCGCACAAGAAGGCGCAGCTGGCTCGGCTGGGAGACGAGGGGCGCAACACCGCCCTGATCGAGCAGCTACGCGCCGAGCTCGCGGGCCTTTCGCGGCAGGCCTCCGCCTGAGGCGTCCATAGCGCCGATTGATTTCGTGAAGTCTCGTCGTTCGACCGAGCTGTTCTTCTACACCCTGCTGAAAGGGCATACCTAAAGGGGAGACCATGGAAGTCACGATCAAGCATCAACCCGCGTTCGCTCTCGCCGTCGTCCAGCTGGCAAGCAACGAGGAGATCAAGGTGGAGCCGGGTGCGATGGTGAGCCACAGCGACGGGCTGACGACTGAAACCAAAGCGCAGGGGGGCTTTCTCGGCGGCCTGAAGCGAATGGTCGCGGGCGAGAGCTTCTTTCAGAACACCTGGAAGGCGCCGGCCGGCGGCGGCGAGATCACGCTCGCGGCCGACCTTCCGGGCGACCTGATCACGCTCAATATCTCGGGCAGCGAGTTCCTGCTGCGTAGCGGCGCCTACGTCGCGAGCGAGATGGGCGTGTCGATGGACGCGAGCTGGGGCGGCGCCAAGGGTTTCTTCGGCGGCGGCGGTCTGGTCCTGCTCAAGGTGGGCGGCGCTGGCAAAGTGGTCGCCTGCTCCTACGGGGCGATCGAGGAGCGGGTCCTCTCCGCCGGGCAGTCGTACGTCGTGGACACCGGCCACATCGTCGGCATGGACGCCTCCGTCCAGTTCACCGTCCAGGGCTCCGGCGGTTGGAAGTCGACCCTGCTGGGAGGCGAAGGGCTCGTCTGCCGCCTCACCGGCCCGGGAAGGGTCCTGATGCAGAGCCGTTCCGAAGAGGCGTTCCTCGGCTGGCTGCTGCCGAAGATCCCGAGCAAGTCGAACTAGGATCTCGCCGCCGTCGTGTCCGGCCGGAGGAGGAGCTTCCCCTCCGGTCGCCCTAAGCGAAGCTCCTCGAAGCTGGAGCGCCCTGCGGGCAAACGCCGCCTGTGGGGAGTTTCTTTTTCTGTCGGGACGGACGAGGGGATTCGGGCTCGGGAGGTACACCGAGCTACCTGGAAATCAAACAGTTCGAGATGTGCCGATCCAGGAGGCGAAAGCGACCCCCGCAAGCAGCCTCCTCCCCCGCTTGCGGGGGAGGACCGAGGTGGTGGCTCTCCGGGAGGGATGCAGAGCCCTTCACCGCCCGGGCCTTGCGGCCCGGGCGGCGAGGGTTGAGGCAGGAGACTAGTTGGTCGACTCGACCGAGAAGTCGATCAGCTCGGCGGGGGTGAGACCCGAGAGCTTCCACATGCCGCGGCCGTGGGTGGAGACGACGATCTGTCCTGCCGGGCTGCCCGCCGGAATCGCGACCGCCTTCATGTCCATGACTGCGACGTTCGGCAGGCCCGTGCCGTACGGCGCCCAGTTGCCACCGGCGTTGAACGAGACGTAGACGCCGATGTCGGTGCCGGCCCAGATCCGGTTGTTGTCGGTCGGGTCGACCGCCAGAGCGTTGACCGGGATGTTGGGAATGCCGACGCCGGACGGCAGCCAGGTGGTGCCCCCGTCGATCGACTTACGCACGTTCAGACCCGCGCTCGCGGAGAAGCCGGAGAGCGAGGCGTAGACGACCTGCGAGTTGCTCGGGTTGACCACCACGTCGGAGACGTAGAGGTTCGGCGAATCGACCAGGGTGAAGCTCGCGCCGGTGTCGATCGAGCGGAAGATGCGGCCGTCGGACGAGCCGGTGAAGATGATCGCCGCGTTGGTGCCGCCGTGAGCCGGGGCCTGAGCCGCGAAGGTCTCGATCGCGCTGATCGCTCCGCCGCCCGCGGTGAGGTCCTGGCCGCCCGCGCCGGTACCGAGCGCGGTAAAGATGACCGTCGTCGGCGTGGCCGTCTGGGCCGCGGCGAAGAAGCCCGGGGAGCGGTAGAGCTTGTTGGTTCCGTAGTAGAACGTGTCGGTGGCACCCCGATCGAGCGCGAGCGGAGCGTAGAAGAGCACCCGGTCACTGATGTTGATGCCGTTGTTGACGGTGACGCCGCAGGACGCCGCCGAGCAAGCGCCCACGATCGTCGTGTAGTCGTTCGGACCCGAAGTCGGACCGAGCAGGGAGGTGGTCGAGGCGAGCAGGCTCCCCGACTGGTTGAAGTAGGTGTGGACGACGTTGTTCGGATCGGTCTGGTCGATCAGCGCGAAGCCGCCGTCGCCGTCGTCCGAGTGCATCCAGCCGAACGAGCCGTTGCCGGTGTTGGTGCCGTTGTCCTGGGTACCGCCGTAGGCGATGTTCGCGTTGGTCGGGTGCAGGTCGACGCCGGTGAACTGGACCGTGTTGATGTTGGCGTTACGGTTCTGCCAGTTCGTGCCACGGTCGGTCGAGCGCCAGACACCGCCGTCCGAGGCGACCCAGAGGGTCGTCGGGGTGGTCGGATCGGTGAGGAGGTAATGGGTATCGGAGTGGACCGCGGTCGTCGCGTCGGCGCTGATCATGATGTCCGAGAACGACGTGCCGCCGTTGGTCGAACGCCGCACGTTCGACAGCGTAATGCCGGCCGAGGCGACCGCGCCCGCGCCGCCGTGGTAGACGATCATCGGATCGTCCGGCTGCGCCCAGACCGGCTGGTCGTAGAAGCACTGGCCGCCGCAGTAACCGTTCGCCGCCGTGAGCTGCGTCCAGTTGACGCCGCCGTCGGTCGACTTGTAGATGCGGCCAGGGTTCTGACCGGCGTTGGTGAAGCTGTTGCCGAGGTAGTAGGTCGCGAGCGTGTCGGCCGGCGCTTTGGCGACCGCAATGGTGGCACGCCCCCAGGTGGCGGAAGCCGCCGGCAGACCGCCGGTGCCGGCGACCTGCGTCCAGGTGAGGCCGTTGTCGACCGACTTGACCACGCCGCCGTTCAGCGTTCCGGCGCCGAGACCCGACTGCCAGCCCGAGGCGAACCAGGTGGTCGAGGTGACCGGATCCTGGACCACGTTGTTGTACCGGTTGTTGTCCGTGCCCGCGCCGCAGGTGGTGCAGGTCCAGGTCATCCCGGCGTCGGTCGAGCGGTAGATGCCGCGCGGGGCCAAACCGGCCGGCTGAGCCGCGCCGACACCGAAGACGCCCGAGGCGGTGGTAGCGATCATGATGTTCGAGTTGGCGCGGTCGATCGCGATCGAGCCCACCGTGCGGCCGAAGAACTGCGCGCCGCCGAACGGTCCGGTCCAGGTGGCACCCGAGTCGGTCGACTTGTAGATGCCGACGCCCGCGTAGCTGTCGGCCGAGCCGTTCGCCTCACCGGTTCCGAGGTAGATCGTCGCGGTGGTCGCCGTGTGGGCGCCGGGGGCGATTACCAGGGATCCCACGGCGAGCGAGCCGAGGAAATCGGTGATCGGGCTCCAGGTGGCGCCGTTGTCGGTGGTCTTCCAGATGCCGCCCTGGGCGGTGCCGAGATAGACCGGGAAGGGCGCGGCGACGCCGTTGTCGATCGCGATCACGTTCGCGCGGCCGCTGCAGTCGCTGCGGTTGGAGCCGTTCTGCGGCGTCTGGCCGTTCTGGATCGGCTGCGGGCCGAGGGGGGTCCAGACCGTGCCGGTGCGCAGGGTCGCGAGCGGCTGCCGCGATTTCTCCTCCATCGCCTGCAGCCGCGCCGCGGCAGCGTTGAACTCGCCGCCGCCGAGCTTCTGCCGTCGCAGCGCGTAGTACTGGTCGCGCGCGACGATGCTCCCCTCTTCCTTGACGGTTTCATAGGCCTGCTCGGGCAGGCGACGGGTGGCCGCGGAGGCTTGCGCCCCCTGGGCGAACGACGCCCCGGAAGCGCCGATCGCGGTGGCCAGGATCATGGCGACAGCGGGGTTTGGAACGAGCTTTCTCAAGGAATTCTCCTTTGTCCGAAGGCCGAGGGAACCGGATAGTCAAAATACGAGCGCCGACACCCTAGACCCTGCTCGGGGTCGAGGTCAAGAGGGCTCGACACAAGGCCAGGGAGGGCTCGACGATCGAGCCCGGTCGATTCCGCAGGGGGCGAGGAACGGGAGGTGGATCCACCCCTCGCTCGTCGTTGTTTTTTCTAGGGGGCCGGGCGCAAGTTTTCGTCTTGCCGCGTGTTCTTTGCCCAGAAGAACACTGATGCACCCGGCGCGGTGTCGCGCCGGTCTCTTCAACAGCCGTTCGAAAGAAAGGATTCCTTCGATGAAGAACAGGTTCGCCTGGTTCTCTGGCACCGCTTTGTCCGTCGCGATCTCGGCCACCCTCTGGACCGCCGTCCCCCCGGCTGCGGCGCAAGGAGGGGAGATGGAGCCCTCCGCCCGCCGCGCCTTGCTCACCCCGCTCTATGAGGAAGCGCGGCAGAGCGCGAAGCTCAAGGCGCTCGAGCCAGGGCGCCTCGGCAAAATGAACGACACCGCGGCGATCGACGCGTATCTCAAGGAGCTTCCGATCTCGCCGCGGGAGATGTTGTCGATCGACATGGAGCGGCGCCACTACGAGGTCGCGGTCCCACGGGTCGTCGACGAGTGGCATGTTCGGTGGATGCGCCTCCACGAGAAGTTCGCGCGCGAGCTCTACGGTGACGTCGTGGTCGACGCCAAGCTCGCCGGGGCGCCGATCGACACCGGGGCGACGGCGGTCTCGCGCGTCTCCTCCGGTACCGATCGAAACATCGCCTCCGGCTCCAGCCCGAGCCCGGAGGATTACCAGGGCGAGGTGCAGATCGCGGCGAATCCCAACGACACCAGCCAGATCGTCGCCGCGGCGAACACCTGGGATTCGATGAGCGGCAGCTGCGGCGGCGGCATCCAGGCCGTCTTCTATTCCAGCGACGGCGGCACCACCTGGGACTACACCTGCGCCCCCGGGGCCTCCGACTATCCTTCGCTCCCGGCCTGCGGCGGTACCGTGTTCGGCAGCGATCCCGCGCTCTCGTGGAGCGACGGCAACACGGTCTACCTGAACTACATGTTGATCTGCTATTCGGGAGGCTCGTACGCCTACTCGATGGTCGTCGCCCGCTCGACCGACGGCGGCGCCACCTGGGCCGGCCAGGGGGTGGTCAAGAACAGCTGGTCCACCTCCGACATCGAAGACAAGAACTTCTACTACATCGACAACACCGCCAGCAGCAGCTACTACGGCCGTCACTACACCTGCTGGGATCGCAACAACGACGAGAAGTTCGCCTATTCGACCGACTCGGGCGCCACCTGGACGGAGGTCGACCTGCCCACCCCGTCCGGCGGCGGCCTCGACCTGGGATGCGACATCGCGGTGCAGACCAACGGCAAGATCCACGTGATCTTCGAGACGCTGACCTGCGGGTTCTCCAGCTGCTCGAACGAGCGGTTGTTCTATACCCAGTCGAGCAACGGCGGGACCACCTGGTCGACGCCGGTGCTGGTGGTCGACCACAACCTCACCAGCTTCAGCAGCGGAAGCGCCTCCTGCCCGAAAGCGCAGAACGATCGTTGCATCGGACCGATGGGCGCGATCGACGTCGATCGCTCGGGCGGCGCGTGCAACGCGAACCTCTACATCACCTACGCCGACTTCGAAGCGGCCGGAGCCGTGAAGGACACCGACATCTGGGTCACCCGCTCGACCGACAGCGGCACGACCTGGGACACGCCGGTGCGGGTCAACGATTCCGGCACCACGGGCGTCGTCCAGTTCAATCCGTTCCTGGCCGTCGATCAGTACGACGGCGAGGTGGTCACCGCCTGGCTCGACGCGCGCAACGTCGCCTCGAACAAGGAGGTCGATCTCTACCTGGGCAATTCAAAGGATTGCGGCGCCACGTGGAGCAACCGCCAGCTCTCGGGCGCGTCGGCAGAGTTCAACAACAGCGCCGTCTCGACCTCGGACGAGAACAGCACGGACAACGGCAACTACAACCCGAACCAGTATGGCGAGTACATCGGGCTCGACGTCGTCGACTCCCGCGCGTTCGTCGCCTGGACCGATACACGCCACTACTATCCCGGTAGCTCGTCCGAGAGCGAGAAGGAGAACCTCGCCTTCGACAGCTACGCCCTGCCCAAGCTCGGGTACTCGGTGACGTTCTATTCCCAGTCGGGCGACGACGGCTACGTGCTCGAATCGACGGAAACCTCGAGCACCGGCGGCTCCAACAACTCGACCCTTTCGTCGACCTCTTCCATCCGCGCGGGAGATTCCTCGTCCGATCAGGAGTACCGCGGCATCCTCTCCTTCGGGACGCTCGCGGTTCCCGACGCCGTCACCGTGGCGGTCGCCCGGTTGAAGGTCAAGCGCGGCACGGTGGCGGGCGCGAGCCCGTACACGACCCACGGCGACCTGGTGGTCGACGTGATGACGGCGGGCTTTTCGGGTAACACGGCGCTCGAGAACGCCGACTGGCAGGCGACGGGCACGGCGACCTCGGTCTGCACGATGTCGGTCGCGGCGGCCAACGGCGACTGGTCGGAGTGCTCGTTCGACGCTTCCGGAATCGCGGCGGTGAACCGGGGAGGTAAAACCCAGGTCCGCATCCGCTTCACGACCGGCGACAACGACGACGGAGGGAGCGACTACGTCGGCTTCTACTCGGGAGAGGCGGCCTCGGCCGACCGGCCGCAGCTGATCATCTCGTACTACTAGAAAGAGAGCCCCCCACCTGGCCTCCCCCCGCAAGCGGGGGGAGGGACCCTGCGCCGAGAGAATTAGGAGTCGGGAGCGGTGGGTGGAACCGAAGTGCACAAAGGGGCCGGTTGGGCTTCCTCCCCCGCTTGCGGGGGAGGATCGAGGTGGGGGCGGCGCAGTTCGCCGAACGA
>JBGAGQ010000105.1:0-14486 GCA_044226625.1 Thermoanaerobaculia bacterium | reverse complement strand
CGCCCACGTCGTCCGACCGCTTCTTCGTCGGCCAGACGATCACCTTGAACGGCCTGGGCACCGATGCCGAGAGCGGCACGCTCCCCGGCAGCGCCCTCACCTGGACCGTACGCCTCCACCACAACGAGCACACCCATCCGTTGTTCGGTCCCGCCACGGGCAATAACGTCCAGTTCGTCGCCCCGGCGCCGGAGGACGTCCCCGCGCTCGACACGAGCTTCGTCGAGATCGACCTCGTCGCCACCGACCCGGGTGGCTTGACCGGCTCGGCGCATCTGGACTTCCAGCCGAACCGCGTCGCGACCACTTTCGCGACCAGCCCGCCGGGGCTCACGACGACGGTGAACGGCACTACGCTCCTCGGCCCGACGACGATCAACGCCTGGCAGGCGTGGACGCTCAACGTGAACGCCCCGTCGCCGCAGAACTCCGGCGGCACGGCCTACGCGTTCGCCAGTTGGTCGGACGCGGGTGCGCAGTCGCACGCCATCTCCACCCCCGCCTCCCCCACCACCTACACCGCGAGCTTCAACGCGACCGGGCCGGCGGCGCTCAACTATTTCAACGTGCCGCCGTGCCGCTTGATCGACACCCGGAACGCCGCGGGCCCGTACGGCGGCCCGGCCCTCGCCGCGAACGCCACCCGTGCCTTCAACGCGTTCGACCAGTGCGGCGTGCCGATCGGCGCCCAGGCGATCGCGGTGAACCTGACCGTGGTCGGCCCGACCTCCGCCGGGAGCGTGAGCATCGGTCCCTCCGGCGCCTCGATCGCCGGCATCTCGGCGATCAACTTCGCGCCGAGCCAGGTGCGCACGAACAACGCGATCGTCTCGCTGTCGGGCCAGGGCGCCTTCGACGTCTTCGCCGGCCTGCCGTCCGGCTCGGCGCATCTGGTGCTCGACGTCGTGGGCTACTTCCAGTAAGAGAAACCCGGGGCGAGCCGCGCGCTCGGCTCGCCCCGGATCTCGAGCGTAGGCACGCTCCCCTCTCCAGCAGGCTGCTGAAAACTCCTTCGTCGCACGAGGGGTCGTCCTCGGGACCTCTGCGACGTGTGGGGGGAGTTTCTGAGCCGCCTGCTAGGTCGCCGCCGCTCCCGCGCCGGGCTCGAGCGCGAGGACCGGTTGCGCCTCCCGAAAGCCGGCCGCCACCCCTTCTTCCCACGGCCAGTGCCCCTCCCGGTCCGGATAGACCAGTTGGAGCACGGGAAAGTCCGTCCCGCCGTAGAAATCGATTGCGCGCCCGAAGTGGCTCTCGTATCGAGAGGTGGGCACCTGCCGGAAGAGGCTGTCGTATCCCTCGAGAAAACCGGCGTCGACCGTCCCGTCCTCCAACCGGCGCCCCGCGCGGATCGCGGCGCCCACGTCGTTGAGGATCGCGTGCCCCGTGTCGGGCGGCAGCCCGACGACCACGATCTCGGGATGACCGAAGGTATGGAACAGGCCGACCGAGTAACTCCAGCCCGGACTCGTGCCGCCTTCCGACAGGACGTTGAGCACGTGCCAGCCATGCTCCTCGACGTCTTCGCGTAGCTTTCGTTCGATCGCGTCGCTCATCGGCCGAAACTAGCAGGTCTCGCGGCCAACCCGATGGCCCTCTTTTTTTCGCCCTTGCGCCTTTCCCCCGAACGGCACGGATTCGGTTCGGGAGGATCGGCAGATGCGTACGGCGGAACGAAGAGGACGACGGAGGTTTTGGGGAGCGTTGCTCGGCGGGGCTCTCCTCGCCGCGCCGATCGGGGCGCAGGAAAGCCTCGGAATCGGCTTCCTGGAAGCGTCCCAGCAGGCCGACGGCCGCTGGGAGAGCGGCGAGGTTCGCGCGACCCAGGCGACGACCGAGGCGCTGCGCGCGCTCCAGGAGCTGGCGAGCTCGGCCGGGGCGCGTGCGGCGGCGGGCGATCACCTGACCCTCACACCGATCGAAGACAGCGACGACCGGGCGCGGCGGATCGTGGCGCTCGGCCGGGAGGGACGCGACGTCTCGGCGCTTGCCGCGGCGCTCGCGAACGACGCCGCTGCCCAAGGCGGCTGGGGGCTCGCCGCGCGCTACGGCCGCGACCCGATCGATACGGCGCTCGCGTTCGAGGCGTTCGCCGACCGGCCGGTGCTCGCGCTGCCCGAGCTCTCCGAGGCCTTCCTCGCCTTCCTCTCCCAGCAGAACGCCGACGGCGGCTGGCCCTGCGTTTCGACCGACGACCCGCCGGCCGACAGCGAGGTCTACTGCACGGGGATCGCGCTCTCGGCGCTCAGCCGTTTCTCCGGCCAGTTCTTCGTCGAGCCGCGGATCACGAACGCCGTCGGCTACTTCGCGTCGCTCCGGAATCCGGACGGGAGCTTCGGCCCGGCCGACGCCGGCTCCGCGTCCGTGCTGCGCACGGCGTCCGCCGCGCTCGGGCTCGCCGCGGCCGGCGCGCTCCGGGTGGACGGCGGAGCGGGAACCGTCGACCCGCGGCCGATCACCGCGTACCTGCTCGCGGCGCAGCGGATCGACGGCTCCTGGGGCGGCGATCCGTTCACGACCGCGCTCGCCTTGCGCGCCCTGCGCGCCCTGTCCGCCGTGCCGTTCTGCGGCAACGGGATCGCCGAACCGCCGTTCGAGCGTTGCGACGGCGCCGACCTCGGCGGACGGACCTGCGGCTCGTTCGGCCTGGGCGAGGGAACCCTCTCCTGCAGCGCGACCTGCGGCTTCGACACCTCCGCCTGCGCGGTCGCGCCGTTCTGCGGCGACGGCGTGGTCAACCGGCCGGGGGAGCTGTGCGACGGCCCGGACTTCGGCGGCCGAACCTGCGAAAGCCTCGGGCTCGGCGGCGGCGCGCTCGCCTGCAACGCCACCTGCGGATTGAACACGAACGAGTGCGCCTCGACCGGCGTGGTCGATCCGCCGACGCTGTCGTTCGATTCGACCTCCGCGTTCTGCGCCGGGCAGCCGCAGACGGTGCCGGTGACGCTCACCCTCCCGACCGGGTCGGCGATCGACAAGGTCGACGTCTTCTTCCTCACCAGCCATTTCAATTTCTCGGTCGGCAGCAACTACGCGGGCCTGGTCGCCGCGCTCACCCAAACGGTGCCGCGGGTGCAAACCACCTTGGCCGGCCTCTCGGTGGGATTCGGCCTGGGCCACTACGGGAACTTCGGCGGACCGCAGCCCGCGTTCGACAGCTTCGCCGACGTCGATACCCGGCGCGCGTTCACGCTGGTCCAGCCGATCGTGACGCCCGAGATCGCCGGCTTTTCGGATCTCATCTCCGCGGCGATCAACCGGCCCCAGCCGCCCGGCGGCGGACCGCTCGCCGCGCACGAGGCGCTCCACCAGATCGCCACCGGCGCCGGCTTCGACGGCAACGGCAACGGCTCGACGCTCGACAGCGGACCGGCGGGAAGCCTGGTCGCGATCAACTCTCCCGGGGTGAGCGGCGACATTCCGGCCTTCAGCTCGAACGTCGCCCCCGCCTCCGGCACGCGCGGCGGCGTCGGCTTTCGCGACGGCGCCCTGCCGATCGTCGTGATGTTCTCCGACTGGTGCCCGATGGCGCCGTACGCCGCGGGAACGACCATCCCGACGAGCATCGTCGGCGCGGGTGGTGTCGTCGTGTCGAACCGGCCGCTCACCTGCATCGACGACGTCTCCTTCGGGCCCCGGCGGCGGATCGGGTTCGTCTCCGACGCGCTGACCTTGGACGCGAACACGGTCGCCGACGCGGTCGCTCCGCGCGGCGCCTCGACCGTACCGGGGACGGTCGACGACCTGGTGAGCCGGGGGATCTCGGTGATCGGCCTGATCTTCCCGGCCAACCCCGCCGAGGTGAATCCCACGGTCGGCACCAACAGCCCCGTCCATTTCACCTCGGCGATCGCGAAGGCGACCGGCACGCTCGGCCCGGACGGAGTTCCGCTGGTGCCGAACTTCCGGTTCGGGGCCGACGCGGGCGCCACCCTGATCGCCGACGCGATCCGCAAAACCGTCGATCGGGCAGGCGGCCAGGCGCACTCGCGCGACGTCTCGATCGCGGCGGAAGCGACGCCGTCGGGCGTTTCCGTGGCCTTCGCTCCGGCGCTCCGGCCCGGAGTGCTCCCGGGCGGCTCCGCGCGTTTCGATGTGACGCTCGCGGGCTCCGGGTCGCCGGGAAGCGGCAGCTTCACGCTCCGCTTCACCGACGCCGCCTCGCACCTCTCGCTCGGCACGATCCCCGTCTCCTATCAGTGCCTCGCGGTGCCGCCGCCGCCGGTCGACGCCGACGGGGACGGCGATCCGGAAGGGGTCGACTGCGACGATCACGATCCGGAGGTGAACCTGACCGCGCCGGAGATCCCGGGCAACGGCAAGAACGACGACTGCAACGCGGCGACCCCGGACGAGATCCCGGCGACTCTCGTCTCCTGCTCGATCTTCTCGGACCGGCCGAGCTACGCGCCGACCGATCTCGCCCGGCTCGTCGTCCGGACCCACGACCTCACGACGGGCACCCCGTTCGAGGGGCTCGCGGCGGCGTTCGAAATCCGGCCGATCGCCGGAGGAGTCCCCCTCGTCTCCACCTTCCTTCCGCTCGATCCGATCGCGCCCCTGGGCTCGGTCGACGCGACGGAGGACGTGAGCCTCGCGGCGTTCGAGCCCGGCCGCTACCTCGCCGAGGCCTCGATCATCCCCGGGGGGAACCCGAGCGCCGCGCCGATCGCGCTCTGCTCCCGGCCGTTCGAGGTCGAGAGCTCGGCGGCGACCGGCGCCGGTCTCACCGGTTCGCTCGCGATCTCCCCGTCGTCCGTGTTCGTCGGCACTCCGGCGACCGCAGGCGTCGGTCTTCTGAACCAGGGCAACGCGACGGTCGACGGGCTCGCGGTCGAGGTGGCGCTGGTCGATCCCGCCTCGGGCGCGGTCGCGACGCAAGCGGTCGAGACCGTCTCGATCCCGCCGGGAGGCACCCGCTCGGACGCGCTGCCGCTGTCGACCGCCGGCCTCGCGCCGAAGGTCTACCTCGCGGTGCTTTCGGTCCGGGTTCCGGGGAGCGAGGCGCGCCAGACGCTCGCGAGCGGAACGCTCGAGGTGAAGGCCGTTCTCAACCGCAACCCGGTCTGCTCGGCCGCGCGCCCGTCGGAAAGCTCGCTCTGGCCGCCGAACCACAACTTCCGCCCGATCTCGATCCAGGGCCTCACCGATCCCGACGGCGACCCGCTCACGGTGGGCATCGTGTCGATCCGCCAGGACGAGCCGACCGATCCGCATTCGAACGGCTCGACCTGCCCGGCCGGCCGCGGCCTCGGCACCCCCATCGCCGAGGTCCGCTCGGAGCGGCGCGGCGGCGGCGACGGACGGGTCTACCACATCCGCTTCCGCGCGCTCGATCCCAAGGGGGGATCGTGCGATGGGGAGGTCCTCGTCTTCGTCCGTCACTCGAACGGTGGCCACGGCGCCTGCGGCGACCAGGGCGCGCTCTACGACTCGACCCGCTGCAACTAGGGTCCCAGAAAGGAAGAACCGGACATGCGATGCAACGATCGATCGTTCCGCCGCTCGACCGCGGCGTTGGTGGCGGCCTGCCTCGCCTGGTGCACGGGGAGCGAGGGGTGGGCGATGGCGCGGGCGACGGAGGATCTCAAGCCCCGCCCGACGACGCGCGCCGAAGCGATGGCCCCCGGGGAGGCGCACGGCTCGCTCGGGCCGGCCGGCGCGCCCGCCGCATTCGAGGCGGTTGAAGCCTGGGCGCGGCGGGAAAAGCTCCCGCCCGCCGTCTTGGCCCGCCATTTCGGGGCGGTGAAGTCCTTCGAAGCGGCGGCCGCGCGCGGCGAGGCCGTCGACTCCGACCGCGAGCTCGTCCAACGCCCGCTCGATCCGAAGCGCCTGCCGTTCCGCGCCCGCAAGGCCGACCCGCGCCCCCTCGGCGAGTCGTCGCGCGTCGCGACCGCGGCCGGCATCCTCCGCGCCGCGCCGCCGAGCGCGGCGGATCTCGCGGAGACCGAAGAGGTGCGGCTCACGCCCGAGATCCGGGCACGCGCCGCGGCGCTCGGCAACGATCCGCGCCGGATCTACGAATGGGTGAAGAGCGAGGTGGAGCTCCTCCCCACCTACGGCGCGACCCAGGACTCGGCGGCCACGCTCGAGCGGCTGTGCGGCAACCCGCTCGACACCGCGACGCTCCTGGTCGCCCTGCTGCGCGCGGCCGGCATCCCGGCGCGCTACGTGACGGGGGTGGTGAGCGCCGACGGCGCCGACGTCCGCAACGCCTTCGGCGGCCTGGAGAGCACCGGTCAGGCCGAGCAGCTCGCCCGGGCGGGGGGTATCGCCGCCAGCGTCCGGAGCGACGGCGGCGCGGACGATCGGCTGCAATTCCAGCATGCCTGGGTCGAAGCGTTCGTCGATTACGTGCCCGGGCGCGGCGCGACGAACGGCGAGCGGGACACCTGGCTCGCTCTCGACGCCTCCTGGAAGGAGCACCGGATCACCCCGCCGCTTTCGCGCGAGGGGGCGCCGACGCTCGACGGCATCGTCTCCCCCACGGACCCGCTGTTCATGGTCGACGCACCGCTCGGCAAGGTGAGCGGCCTCGACGACCACTTCCTGGGCCCGCGGATCGAAACCTGGCTTCAGGACACGTTCGCCTTCCTGGAGAGCCAGCAGGTCCCGGGGACGGTCGAAGGGATCGCGGGCGGCGAATCGCCGATCGCCGAGAACCGCACGATCCTTCCCGCGTCGCTCCCCTACCGGGTCGAGTGGACCGAGGCGCGCTACGCCGCGCTCCCGTCGAGCCTTCGCCATTCGATCGTGGTCCAAGGCTTCGCGTCGGCGATCGATCGTTCGACGGGGCACGCGGCGCTCTCCGCCTCGATCTCGTTCCCGTCGCTCGGCAGCCGCCGGCTCGGCGTCCGCTTCGTACCGGCGTCCGCTCTCGACGAGCAGATTCTCACCACGGCGCGGACGAGCGGAGCGTCCTCGCTGCCGATCTACCTGGTCCGCGTCACGCCGCGGATCGAGGTCGACGGCGTGGTGCTCGCGACCGGCGCGGCCGTTCCGATGGGCTCGCCTTATTACCTCGACGCCTCCCTTCGTTCGCCGTCCGGAACCGAACGGGTGCCGTTCACGGTGGCCGCGGGCGACGAGATCGTAGTCGGCGCGCAAGCTGGAGAGATCCGCAGCTCGGTCGCCGAAAAACGGCTCGCGGCGCATCCGGTCGCCGACGCCCCGGAGTTCCTGCACCAGGCCAGCCTGCAGTATTTCGCGGCGCTCGCCGACGTCGCGGGCATCTCGGCGCGGGCGATCGGCGCGCGGCTCGTCGTGCAGCCGTCGGTCGGCGTGTTCTCGGCGCCGATCTCCGTCTCGACGCTCTATGGCGTGCCGTTTTCCGGCACCTACCAGAGCCACGCGATGGATCTCCAGCTCCTGAGCGTCGACGTCGCGGCACCCACCACGGTCCTAGCCCACCAGGCGATCCGCCAGACCGGCTTCATCGCTTCGTATCTCGAGGGGGCGATCTACGCTCGCCTCGATCCTCCCGCCGACCGCGAATCCGGCACCGGCGGCCTCTCGGCGGTGAGCCTGCTCGGCGCCGCCGCGGCGCAGGGGATTCCGCTCTACCGGATCACGCAGGAGAACCTCGCCGCGGTCCTGCCGCACTTGGAGCTCTCCGCCACCGTGGAGGCGGAGGTCGCCAACGCGGTCTCCCAGGGGAGCATCGCCTTGGTCCCCGAGCGGAACGTCGACCTGGGGATCTGGAAAGGCGCGGGCTACGTGATCGAAGACCCCTTCACCGGGGCGGCCGGCTACCTGATCTCGGGCGGCACGGCCGGCGGCGCGCTCGTGCGCTGTATCAAGGAGCTCGCGCCGGCGTGGGTCCCCGTCCACATCATCCAGTTCGCGACGGCCCTGCTCGCGATCATGATCGCGACGGCGATCTTCCTCCCCCAGATCCTCGAAGCGTTGGTCGAGGCGGTGGCAGCCTTCGCTCGACTGATCCTGATGCTTCGCTTCCTCGCGCCCCTGGGCGCCGCCGGGCTCGCGGGATGAGCCTCTCGCCATTCTTCGATCGACGCCTCGGAAACCTCGAAGGAGACGCCATGCCGCGCATTCGAACCGCCGCCCTCTTCTGCCTCCTCCTCCTGGGCACCGGCCTCCTCGCCCCGGCCCACGCGGGCGATTTCGGCGAGCCCCCACCCCAATGTCCCGCGGAGATCTTCGCCGCGATCAGTGAGGAGGTGGCGGTCCAGTGCGCCCGGCGTAACCAGCTCTCCTGCCTGGACGTCGAGGGGTGCTTCAACCTGCGCCGTACGCTCCAGCTGTTCGAGGGCTGCTACCGGGCGATCCAAAAACTGGACAACGTCTGCTATTTCGGAACCTATCTCTACCTCAAGGTGGAGCTGCTCTCGATCGGTCACCAGATGGACATCTGCGCCGAACGTATCGCGATGCCCGAGCCGCTCGGCTGCGGCCGACCGTGCCGGCCCTAGCCAGGCGAACGGCGCGCCCACCGCTGCCGGATCGCCCAGAAGTACCAGCGCAGGTAGAGCGGCAGCCATTTGCGGAGTTGAAAGCGGCTCTCTCCGGCGGTGCGGTCCCACCACTCCGCCGGAATCTCTTCGACGCGCTCTCCCGCGAAATGGGCTTTCGCGGTGAGCTCGAGCGCGAGGCAGAAGCCCGCCGGGCTTTCGATCGGGGTGCGGTCGAGGAAATCCTTGCGGTAGGCCTTGAAGCTGTTCGTCGGGTCGCGCGTCGGCAGGCCGGCGAGGTAGTGGAGGGAGATCCCCGCGGCGCGGCTGAGCTGCCCTTTGAGCCACGGGCCGCCGTGCTGCGCTCCCCCTTTCGTATACCGGCTCGCGACGACCACGGCGGCGCCCGCGGTCGCGCGGCGGATCATCTCCTCGAGCTTCGCGTAGTCGTCGGACAGGTCGGCCATCGAGACCACGACGACCGGCGAGCGCGCGGCGCGCATGCCCGCCTCGATCGCGTAGCGGACGCCGCGCCCGAGGTCGTTTTTCACCAGCCGCAGGCCGCGCGGTTTTTCTTCCTCCGGAAGCGCCGCGAGCGCCGGAAGCGTATCGTCGCCGTCGAAGTCGTAGGCGATCAGGATCTCGACGTCCGCGGAGAACGCCTCCATCGCCCGCCGGCAGAACGCCGCGATGTTCGCCCCCTCGTTAAACACCGGGACGACGATCGAGGCGCGCGGCGCGCTCGCTAGATCCGACCCCACTGGAGCTCCTCGCGGATCCACGGCACGACCTCGTCGAGCACAGCGTCGAGCGAGGTCGACGCCTCGAAGCCGAGCACCTCTTTCGCCTTGGTCACGTCCGGCACCCGCATCTGGACGTCGTAGGTGAACGGCGCGTCCGATACGTAGCGGAACGGCTGGTCCGGCCCGTGGATCTTCTTCCAGACCGCCTCGGCCAATTCGAGCACGGTGGTCGCGACCGGCGTCGAGAGGTTGAAGTCCTCGTTGTCGGCCGCCGGATGGAGCATCGCCGTAGCGATCCCTTTCGCGAGATCGCCGCCGTAGGTGTAGCACCGTACCTGGTCGCCCGCGCCGAGGATGTGGAGGGGATCCTGTCCCTTCAAGACCTTCTGGATCAGGTCGGGGAGCACGTGGCTCATCGCGAGCTTGACGTTGCCGGAGAGGACCTCCTCGTCCGAGAGCGCGCGCCGCTCCCCCGTTCCGACGCAGTTGAACGGCCGGCAGATCGTGTAGGGCAGCCCGTACTGAAGCCGCGCGCCGCGGGCGAAATACTCACACGCGAGCTTCTGGAAGCCGTACGTCGAGGTGGGCGGCGGGCATTCGTAAAGATGCGATTCCGGGGTCGGAAACTTCGTCGCGTTCTCGAACACCATGCTGCTCGAGAGCACCGTGATCTTCTTCAAGCTCCCCGCCTTGAACGCGCGGATCGCGGCATCGAAGCTCGCCGCGGTGATCCGCTCGTTCTCCGCGATCAGATCGTAGGCGAAGGTGTGGAAGTAGGCGATGCCGCCGATCATCGCGGCGCCCGCGACGAAATGGTCGCAGCCCGCGAGCAGATCGGCGACGAGGTCCGCGTCCTTGGCGTCCCCTTCGACGAACCGATAGTTCGGGTGGCCGCTGTAGCTCTTTTCGAGCGGGCCGTATTTCGAATAGTTGTCGAGCCCGACGACCTCGAAGCCGCGGGACAGAAGCTCTTCGATCAGATAGCCGGCGATGAATCCGGCCGCTCCGGTGACCAGTACTTTCAAGCGGTTACTCCTTGGCGTCGTGGGAGGAGGACGGGAGGCAGCTCCAGACGTCGACCACCACTTTTCCGGGCGGGATCTCGAGCGTCCGATAGTCGCGGTGGGGCGCGCCGACGAAGATCACCTCGGCTTCCTCGATCACTTGATCGAGAGGCACGAGGCGCGCGTCGGGCACGTACGGATCGTGGCAGAGCACCTTGCCCGCCTCGAGCGCGAGCAGGTGCTTGAGCTTGTAGGAGAGCGAGTCGCGCGGGTCGTCGCTTTCCGCCTTAAAGCCCATGCCGAGGATGCCGACGGTTTTGCCGGCGAGCGGCGTCGCGCGCCGCGCGAGCTTGACCAGGTGGGCCGGCAGCCCCTCGTTGATCAGCATCGCGGCGTGGCCGAGCACGAACTGGTTGTTGCTGAAGGCGGCGAGCTGGAGCGTGTCCTTGACCAGGCAGGGACCGGCGGTGAGCCCCGGCCCGGGCATCCCGCTCATCCGCGGGTAGTGATGACGGCAGCCGTGGAGGATGCGCTCGAAATCGACGTCGTGGTCCGAGGCGAGCATGTAGAACTGGTTGACCGCCGCGAATTGCAGATAGCGCCAGGCGTTGGTCATCAGCTTGCACAGCTCGGCCTCCGCCGGTTTCATCTCGACCAGCTCGGGGCAGAAGCGGGAAAACAACCCTTTCACCGCTTCGAGCGTCGCCGGATCGAACGCCGAGACCAGCTGCGGCAGGGTCCGGAACTCCTCCAGGCTCTTGCCCTGCGCCACGCGCTCGGGACAGCAGGCGACGTGCACGTCGAGCTTCAGATCTTCGCGCAGATGGCGCTCCAGCCGCTCGCTCGTACCGGGAAAGACGGTGCTCCGGACGATCAGGATCTGGCCGTCGCGCAACTGGTCCCGGCAGCCGTCGATCGCGCGTTGGAGCGCGGAGAAGCTCGGGTTCAGGTGGGCGTCGACGGGCGTGCCGATGATCATCACCAGGAAGCGGCAGCGCTCGAGCGCCGGATCGGCGGTGACCTCCAGCCGTCCGCTCGCGAGCACGCGCGGCAGCAGCTCGTCGGCCCCGTCTTCCAAAAAGGGCATCTGGCCCGCGGCGATCCGGGCGACCTTCTCGCGGTCGGTGTCGTAGATCACCGTCTTCAAGCCGCTCTCCGCGCAGATCATCGCGAACGGCAGCCCGACGTGTCCGCCGCCCCCGATCACGCAGACGTCCCGGTCGAAGACGGGCCTTCCGGGGGCGTCCTGGGCGGGGGTGGGCATTTCTTCTGGCATGCGTGTGGGGTTCCTCTCTCCGATACGGCTCGGCGAAAGATATCCTAGCCGGCGATGATCGCCGACCGGCCCGCGTCGCACCCCTCGGCTCGAAAGGCCGCCGGCTCGCCTTCCGGACACGACGGAGCGCCGCCTTCCGAGGCGCCTCCGGATCGGCCCTCCACCGGACGCCTCTACCTGTGGGCCCTCGCGGCCGCCCTCTGCACGGGATGGCTCGCGATCGGAGCGCCGTACGGCTTCGACGACCTGGACGTGCTCGACGTGGTGGCGCTCTGGCGGCTCGGCGCCTATCGCCTCGTCGACCTCCTCTTCCTCCCCCACAACGAGCACCTGATCCCCGCCTGGCGGCTCCTCTTCTCGGCGAGCACCTGGTTCTTCGGCGCCGACGCCCGGTTCTTCCACCTGGCGCTGCTCGCCCTCCACGCCGCGGGAGCCTGGGCCGTCGGCCGGCTCGCGCTCGCCGCAGGCGCGGGCCGCGTCGGCGTGCTCGCTTCGACCCTTCTCTACGCCGCGGGAGCGGGTTTCGCCGGCAGCGCCGTCTGGTACCCGACGGGAGCGGTCGTGATGGGGGCCTGGGTCGCCGTGCTCCTCGGGCTCACGCGGTTCTATCGGGTCGGCGCCCCGCCGTCGCCGGGACGAACCGCCCTGTTCTCGATCGGCGGTCTCGCGGCCACGACCGGCGCGCTCCCCGGGCTCGCGGCCCCTTGGCTCGCGTTCGTCCTCGCCTCGTTCGGAGAGAAGTCCCGCGCGCGGACCCTCGCCCGCCGGACCGCGCTCGCGCTCCCGCTCGCCGGGCTCGCGGTTCTCGTGTTCATGCGCGCCGACTACGCCGCCTACGCGAACCGCCCGTTCCCCTCCCCCTCGCTCTCCGGCCTCCCGGCGTTCTTCGCGATCCTCGCGAGCGCCCCGGGACAGTTCCTCACCACGGCGGGAGGGGTGCTGATCCCGCCCGTCTCCTGGCGGGCCGCGGCGTCCGTCGTGGGCTGGCTGCTCGCGGCGTTCGCCTTCTGGCGCGCCTGGCGCTCCGGACGCACCGGACGCGACCTGCTCCTTTCGCTCTGGGCGGGCTCGGCAGCGCTCGCCTTCGCGGTCGGCCTGAACCGTCCGGACCTGACCTTCGCCGCGCTGCCGAACTCGAACCGCTACTACTACCCGTTCACCGCGCCGCTCGCCCTCTCCTTCGGCCTGCTGCTCGACGCGCTCGCCACGCGGATCGCCTCTCGCTTCCGGGGCTCTCCGGCACCCGGCGGGGAGACGCCGTCCCCGCGGAGCCGACTCGCGGCGGCGTTCTCGTGGGACCGAATCGCGGTCCTGCTGGTCGCGATCCCGTTCGTGCTCGGCCAGGCCGCGAGCTTCCGCCAGACCCTCCCCTCCCCACCGCACGACGCCTCGCCCGCCTTCTGGCGCGCCGCCGCGGTGCTCTCACATCTCCTGGAAGCGGAAGCTGCCCGGCCCGGCGCACCGCCCTGGACGCTCACCGACGGCCTGTTCCCTTTCCCTGGAATCCACGACGGCAGCCTCGCGTTCTCGACGATCTTCCGCACCCACTTCCCGCGGCCGATCGCCGGCGAGCGCTTCGCCCTGGCGCCGCCGGGAACCCGAATCGTTCCGGGCGTCTCGGCCGACGATCTCCGGCGCGAGAACGAGGTGCTCGACCGCTGGGCCGACGCCGTCGGCGCCGCGACCGTGCCGGTCTGTGCGACCCCGAGCGGCCTCGTGGCCCCGACCGCCGCGGCGCACGTGGCCGACTTCCGAGCTTCCCCGCGGGACGACGTCGCCCTGTTCGGCCTCTACACCTGGGAGCCGCCGTTCCGCTGGATGGGCCCGACGGCCCGCCTGCGCCTCAAGGCCGCACCCGGCGACCTGATCGTCCGCGCCTGGATGCCTCCGCCGAGCACCCTCTCCCGCCCCGAGCCGACGTTCACGCTCACGGCGAAAGCGGCAGGGCGGACGCTCGGAACGTTCCGCTTCGATCCCGCGGGGGGCGAACAGCTCGCCCGCTTCCCACTCACCGAGCCCCTCGCCCCCGACGGCTCGTCGGTGGTGATCGTCCTCACCGCCGATCCCGTCTGGCGCCCGAGCGAGACCATGCCGGGCTCGCGGGACACGAGGGAGCTCACCGTCGGCCTGTTCGTCGTCGGCTTCTCCGGCGACCCCCTCGAACGCCCGGTGCCGATGCGCTGCCTGTCCGGAGGCGAAGCTTCCGGGATCGCCGCCACGGAGACCGCCGCGCCGGCACCCGCCGCTCCAGCACCCGCCGCCCCGGCAACCCAGCCACGTTGATTCGGCGGACCTCGGCCCGTATCGTTATCCAATGCCGGCGAGTTCACCAGGCGCACCACCCCCCGAACCGCCGACGCCGCCTGCCGCGGATCCAGCGGTCGTCCTGCGGCCCGCGACCCCCGCGGACCTCGAGGCGATCGGCCGGCTCGGCGCCCATTTGGTGCGCCTCCATCACGGCTTCGATCCGCTCCGCTTCCTCCCCGAGACCTCGGAGACGGCGCGGCGGTACGGCGCCTATCTCGGAACGCAGCTCGCGGAGCCGGACGTCCTGATCCGCGTGGCCGAGCACGAGGGGCAGGTGGTCGGCTACACCTACTCCGGCATTGAGGGGACCGACTACATGTCGCTCCGCGGTCCGGCCGGCGTGCTCTACGACATCGTGGTCGACCCGGCGTCTCGCGGCCGGGGGATCGGCCGGACGCTGCTCGATGCGACGCTCGCCGAGCTTGCGAAGCGGGGGGCGCCGCGCGTCGTCCTGTCGACCGCGGAGCGGAACGAGACCGCGCAGCGGCTGTTCGAGCGCGCCGGCTTCCGGCGCACCATGGTCGAAATGACGCGGGAGTCGGACGCTTGAGGCGAGCCGGGCGATGAAAGTCTTCGAGATCGTCATCGCGCTCCTGATGGCCGGCGCCGCGCTCGCCGCCTTGTCGCGCAAGCTCGGCGCCCCCTACCCCGCGCTGGTGGCGTTCGCGGGCGCCGTCGCAGCGCTGATCCCCGGCGCGCCGACGATCGGCCTCGACTCGGAGCTGGCGCTCGCGCTGTTCGTCGCGCC
>JBGAGQ010000104.1:0-14517 GCA_044226625.1 Thermoanaerobaculia bacterium | reverse complement strand
GAGCACAATCCCGCGCTCTTGATGGTGCTCGCCGCCACGATCGTCCACGAGACGACCCATTGGGTCGATCACACGGCCGACGGCGGCCACGACACCCCGCTGGAGGAAGGGTGCGCCATGGAAACCTGGATCTTCGGCTACCCGAAGTGGATCGAAAACGCGATGGGCACGACGCTCTGCCAGGTCTCCGCCCAAGGCGACCTGGCGATCGCGCTGTCGGCACCGAAGACGAAGTATCTGGTCGGCGAGCCCATCGACCTTCAGGTGAAGTTCACCAACAGGACCGCGAAAGCCCTGAGCTTCCTCGATCTCCTGTCCCTACCCGCCGGCTTTTTGAGCTTCTCCATCCGCACCCCCTCGGGGCGCATCGCACCGTACCTCGGCGCCGAAGGGAAGGCCCGCCCCCATGAGGACGACCTCGTGACCCTCCAGCCCGGGCAATCGATCGCTCGCACCGTGAGGATCAACTCGGCGACCAACGGCTACGCCATGAGCGCCGGAGGCGGCTACCAAATCACCGCCCAGTTCGCCGAGCCGAATTTCGGCTGTCCCCTGTACGGACGAAGCGACTACTTCATCGGCAACGCGAAGTCCGGAACGATCTCGCTCTCCCTCCTCGCGCCGATCGCGGTCGAGCCGGCGGGGCGCGGAATCTCGCGGCGAGACGATTAGGCCGAGGACCTCGTCGGGGCAAAGCTCGCCGAAGATCAAATCTCCGGCGAGCCGCCCCTCGACGAGGATCATCGCACCGCCCGATCCCCTCGTTGCGGCCGGGGGTACGCGACGCGACGGCGGTCGCCCAGCCCTCTACCCCTGATACAGCTTCAAGACGAACGCGGCGCCGAGGGCTCCCCCGCCGCCGACCGGGCCGCCGGCCCACCAGACGTCCACCCGATAGACCCCGGGCGGCACGTCGCCGGGCGCCGTGCCGACGCGGGTGAAGAAGTTCGAGCCGAAGGTGTCGACGTCGCGCTCCGCCTCGATCGCGACCGCCGGCGCATAGACCCCGTACGGCGTTTCATAGTGCCCGTACATGTGCTGGGGCGCGGCGCCGGTCGCGGGGGTGAGGGTCACCTGGAAAAGGGTCAGAGCCGAGAACGCCGGACCGTACGTCTGGCGGCTGCCGACGATCGCGCTCAGGTGCGCGTTCAGGCAGGTGCCTTGGGTGAGGGTTACGGTCGTGGAAAGAACGGGAACCGGATCGAACCGCCCCCCTTCGCCTCCGCCGCCTACCGCGGCGAAGTTCCACGCGGTCGTCTTGAGCCCTTCGAATCCGACGTCCCCGACCAGTCGGTTCGCGCCGCGGCAGGTGCCACCGCCGGCCGGATGGGGAATGTCGGCCGACGGGGCGTCGAGCGTCGGCGATTGAGACAGCGAATAGAACTGGGATTCGAGCTTCTGGGCGTAGGCGCCGGTCGCCGCGCAGCAGACGATCAGCACGAGGACGTTGAGAAGAGACGGCATTCGCCGAAAGCGTTCCATGGGGCGCTCCTCTGATTCGTCAGACGCCGAAAGGTTTGGAATCGGTCGCCCCGGGCAGCGTCGTTCCGAATCGAGGCGACCTCGACCCCGGGAACGAAGGAAACGCTCGGGCTCCGCGCGACCGATCACGCACAGCCGACGGGGTCGACGACGACGGGTAGGGGCCCCTACAGAAATAGAGGTGCGCGCAATTGAAGGAATGAGACAACGCGCCGTCCGCGCATCCGGCTCGGCTGGAGGACGAGCCTCACTTGAGCCGCAACACGACCCGGCCCGCCGGCCCTTCGAGCTCCACCTCCGCCGCGTCGATGCGGCGGACGACGTAGCCCTCGACTACCTCGCCGCGTCCCAGGGCGGCGCCGTTGATCAGCGCGATCGGCGCCTCTTCGGAGAACGCGATGCCGCCCAGCCGGAGCTTGGGCCCACCGTTGGGAAGAGCGGCTTCCCGCACGTAGGTCTGGCTTCCGCCGGGCGAGGCCGAAGGCACAGAAGGCGCGGCCGAAGGCGGAGAGGCGAGGCGCATGGATGGAGCGGGCGGAGGCGGTGGCGCCGCGACGCGCGACTCGCCCGACCCCGGCGCCGCTCGGACGACGGGAGGCGCCGCTTGAGATTCGGGAACGATCTGCCGCGTAATCGATCCACCGGAGCCAGCTCCCGTGGAGGCACGAGCTCGAGTCGAAGGCTCTGCCGCGGGGACCGGAGCGTCAGGCTGCACGGGGTTGTCTGGAATCCTGGCCTGAACGCCGGCCGGCTTGCCGGGCGCAGTGCTGGACACCGGAGGCGAGGCCGCGGGACGGGAGGTCTCGACCGGCGGCGCGGGACGGACGGCTTCTCGGCCCGCTCCGGGCGAAGAAGACTCGACCGCAGGCGCCGCGGGAGCAACCCTCGGAGATCGTCCCCAGACGCCCCAAACGACGAGGCCGAGCAGCGCCACGGCGACGCCGGAAGCGATCCCCGCCCAGAGCGGCGCGCGCGAAGGTCGGCGTTCGGCGTAGAGCCGCGGCACCGGGCGCGGGCCGTCGTGGCGGGAGGCGTCGCGCTTGGCCGCTTCCTGCCGCGCGGCCTCGTGGCGGGCGCGTTTGAGCGCCTCGTCGATCAGGCTCAAGAGGCTTCTCCTTCGAGCTCGCGGATCGCTCGCCCAACGTGGCGAAACCGCAGATCGTCCTCGCCGAGCACGAAGCCGCAGAGCAGCGTCTTGTCGCACACTGCGTTGATCAGGCGCGGGACCCCGCCCGCGTAGCGATGGATGCGCCGCACCGCCCAGCGCGTGAAGCTCGGCCTGCCGTTGGCGCCGGCCACCTGCAGGCGGTGCTGCACGTACTGCTCGGTCTCGGCAAGCGTGAGTGGCGCGAGGTGGTAGCGCACGGTGATCCGCTGCCGCAGCTGCCGCAGGCGCTTGTCGTTCAGCTTGTCGCGCAGCTCGGGCTGACCGATCAGGACGATCTGCAGGAGCTTGCGCTGGTCGGTCTCGAGGTTCGAGAGCAGGCGTACCTGCTCGAGCAGCTCGGCGTCGAGATCCTGCGCTTCGTCGATCACCAGTACGACGTCGTTGCCCGCCTCGAGCTGCTCGAGTAGGAAACGGTTCAGCGTCTCGAGCGCGGTCACTCGGTCGATGCGGGAATGGTGCGGCAGGCCGAGCTCGACCAGGATGGTGCGGATCAACTGCGCCGAGGTCAGCATCGGATTCAGGATCAGCGCCGTCTTGTAGCGCGGCCCGAGCTGCTCGAGGAGCGCGCGGCAGATGGTCGTCTTTCCCGCCCCGACCTCGCCGGTGAGTTGGATGAACCCCTTGCGCTCCTGAAGACCGAACAGCACATGGTTGTATGCCTCCCGATGGCGATCCGAGAAGAACAGGAAGCGGGGGTCCGGCGTCAGATTGAACGGGGGCTCGGTGAAGCCGTAGAACTCGTCATACATCCGGCCTAGTACTCTGCCACAAATTTTCTGGACCGGGGGAAGCCACCGGAAAGGTTTGCCGACTCCGCTCAAACGAAACGGGCCGGTCCAGAGGACCGGCCCGTCGACCGAGGAGAAGGAGGAGCGCTCAGATCGGTCGTCTTCCTTGGATCACCCGGATCAGGACGACCACGATGGCGATGACCAGCAGGATGTGAATCAAGCCGCCCATCGTGTACGAGGTGACCAGGCCCAAGACCCAGAGCACCAGGAGAATCAAGACGATTGTCCACAGCATGATCGACTCCTCCTTTGAAAGACGACGTTCAGTTTTCTCGAGGCTGGCATTTCGAGAGGTTCGTTCCGCCGCACCATCCCAAGCGCCATGCCGGGATTCGACACCCCGAAAGAGCAAGTTCGGTGCCGCCGCCGGGGGGTCGCGAAGCCCCGGCGAGATCTGTGCAACAGCCCTGGCCGAACGTCTGCACAACCGCGAGGAAATCGAAACATGAGCGCAGCCAAGGTCTTCGGCATCGTCCTGATCGTCGCCGGCATCACCGCCCTGGCGTACGGTCGGTTCACTTACACGAAGGAAACCCACGACGCGAAGCTCGGTCCGGTCGAGCTCTCCGTCAAGGACAAGGAGACGGTTCACATCCCGACCTGGGCGGGAGTGGCCGGGATCGTGGTCGGCGGCGCGCTTCTGCTGGCCGGCGGGCGCACCCGCTAACCTCGAGAGATCACAACGAGGGAGGAGGAGGCGTGCCCCTCCTCCTCTCTGACGCTTCCCTCTACTTCCCCCCTTCGGCGAACGCTCGCCCGATGTACTCGAACATCGCGGGATCGGGTCCGCCGTGCCGAGCGCGGATCGCGTCGCCTTCCTGCTTCCATACTTCGCGGACCCCGGCGGCGATCCCAGCGTCGCCGCCGGTGAATCGCTCGACCAGCTCGCGCCACCGGCCGGCGAGGCCTTGCACCTCGGGACTGCCGGGGTCGGCGCCGCGAGACATCGCGGCTTGCACCTCGGCGATCAACGCGGTCCACTCGTCCTGGGTCTTTGCGATCGCGTCGGCTCCCAGCTCCTTGCCGCGCCGCTCGATCGCCTGCATCTGCTCCGGGGTGAAATGTCGTTCCAGATTCATCGTGCCCTCCATCAGGTCGAAGAGTTCGTCGACGGAGACCGTCCCCGTCGCTCGGAGATGACCGACCACCCCGTCGAGGCGGCGGCGCAGCGAAGAGAGCTCATCGATCTCGCGATCGAGCCGGGAGAGGTGGAGCTCCAAGTCGTCCACCAGGGAACGGTCCGAACGCGAGAGCCAACCGCCGATCTCGCCGAGCGACAGTCCGAGCTGTCGCAGCGACAGGATTCGTTGCAGCCGCGCTAGATCCGACTCGTCGTAGAGTCGGTGCCCCGCTCCCGTCCGCCCCGAGGGTCGAAGCAGACCCACCTCGTCCCAGTGGTGAAGCGTTCGAACCGACAGGCCCGTTCGCTCCGCCACGTTGCCCACGCGAAACCTTTCGCTCATTGCGCCTTCCTCCCACCCGGCCACGGGCTTGCGGCCGGCCATCTGGAGAGCACCGTACGACCTCACGTTACGTCAGGTGCAAGAGGCAAGAACGAAAAAGAGGGCGTTTTCCCGCACTCGATCGGAAAGCGCCCTCCGGACCGGCCAGGAGGCGGCGAGATCAGTGGCGGATGAACTTCACCGCGTCAACTCCCACCTGGAACGACGTGCCCGACTCGGTATAGCCGCCGACGAAGGTGGCGTCGCTCACCTCGACGTAGTTCGGCGTCCCCGAGACCATGCCGTAGGTGCCGAGGCTCACCCACCGTCCGGCTCCCGGCCCGAACGTGTCGTGCTGGTCGACGACGACCGTCCGCGAGGAGCCGGTGGCGACGATGGTGTAGCGGGTCGCGTGGCTCGTCGCGTTGCTGTTTGCGATGTGGACCTGCACCTCGTAACCGCCCGAGGCCAGGGTCGGCGTCCAGCGCGCGCGGTAGTCGGCCGTGGCGCCGTTCGAATAGGTCCAATACATGCTCCCGCCGTAACCCGAGGTGGACGACAGGAACCAGAACGGGCAGGACGCGCCGGAGCCCGCGAGGCACGAGCGCGTAAAGCCGGCGCTCGTGTTGTCGACGATCGTCTCTCCGAGATTGCTCGGTGTAGTGGTGGTCGGCGTCGCGGTGTAGAGCGTCTTCGAGATCGCGCCGGTCGAGGTTCGCCAGGGGTCGGTCGGGATCGAGCCGGAGCCCGTCCAGCCGAAGACGTCGACTACACGGTACGTCCCGGAGACGTTCACCTGCGGCTCGAAATGGAGGTGCGGACCGGTGCTGTTGCCGGTGGTCCCACCGGTTCCCAGCTGGGCGGACTGGGTGATCGCGTTGCCGTTCATGTAGAGGATCGCCGACATGTGCCCGTAGAGGCTCTTGTAGCCGTTCGAATGGACGATCCGGATCGACAGGCCGTAGCTCGATTCGTGGTTGGTCGAGAACCAACCGGCGTGATCGAGCGTACCGCTCGCCGCGGCGAGGACCGGCTCGTAGACCAGGTTGTAGTCGATGCCGCTGTGGCCGTCGTACGACGTGCTCGTGCGCACCCCGGTGTTGAGCATCGTCGAGCCGTTGGCCGTGTAGTTCGGGTACTCGTGGTCGAAGACCGAATTCTGCCCTTTGGCGGCGCCGTAGTTGGGATACTTCATGAACGGGTTGGAGCCCTGCGCGGCGAGCGGCGCGGTCGGTAGCAACGCGATCACCCCGAACAGTGCGAACGCGAGGGGTCGGAGGAAATGGAGGGGACGGACGTGGGCGTTCGTGTTCATGGTCTCTTTCTCCGGAGCTCCGTGATTCAACGGACCCAAGTGGGATACCGCTTCGGCGTGCCGTCGTGGGTGACCTGGGACAGGGCGCCGGCGGCGTCGAGACGCCAGATTTCGAGCGATCCCTCTCGGTTGGAGGCGAAATACCAGTCTCCGGATGCGCCGGGCGCGAGATCGATCTGGCGCGCGCCGTCGGCCGGCACCCGCACGGTCTCGCGGCCGCTCGCCAGGTCGACGCTACGGATGCTGCTCACCAACGCCTCCGACGCGTGGTCCGCCCTCCGGTCCAGCGGGTTTTCGCGCGCGACGTAAAGGAGCGCCGAGGAGTCCTTCGTCCAATATGGCCGCTCGCCGTGGCCACCGTCCATCTCGGCGAGGAGGCGCGGCTTGCTGCGCCCTTGGGCCTCGACCACCCAGACCCCCGCGGGCGCGAAGGGAACCGGCGAGTCGAACAGCGTGTTGAACGCGATCGTCCGGCCGTCCGGCGAATAGGAAAGGGCGCCCACGATCCCGTTCGGCTGGTCGACCAGCAGGCGGCGCTGGCCGCCGCGCAGGGTGGAGGTCCAGATCTGGCTGCCGAAACCGAGACCGCGGCTCGACGCCCAGACGACGCTTGAGCCGTCGGGCGAAAACGCCCCCGCGAGGATCCCTTCCGCCGCGCCGATCTCAGGGGTAGAAAGCCGCCGATGCGAGCCGTTCGAGGTGTCGACCACCCACAGGCCGGCATCCTTGACGTCGATTTCCACCGCTTTGAACAGCGCGAACCGGCCGCTCGGATGCCAAGCCAGGAATTCGCCCGATGCCCCGGGAGCGAGCGGGCGCGTCGTCTGCCCCGAGCGATCCGAGGCGTCGACGAGCCAAGCGGTCGGACGAGGGCCCATATCTACCTGGACCGCGAGGAGATCTCCGCGTGGCGAAAGGTGCGTGCCGCGGATCACCGTGTTCGCGTCACGTCCGAGCTGGGATTTTGCGCCGTCCGCGACCGGGGCGGCTTCGACGAATTCGACCACGGTCGCCGGCGCGGCCGGCCCGCCGACAGCCGAAGGCTGATGGTTCGTCCCCAGCGCGAGCGCGGCGAGGGCGCGGCCGTCGAGCGAGAAACGGAGCGATGGCGCCTCGTCCCGTGCGAACGCGGGCAAGCCGAGGGTGAGCGCGGCGAGCCCCGCGATGGCGAGCGCTCGAGCCGCATGGTTGAGACACTTCGACCGAGAAAGCATGGATGCCTCCTTCCCAAAGTCTTGGGGTTGTGATCGGGAGCGCCGCGCGGTGCCTACAAAATTTGATGGTGTTGGAAAGGTCGCGCCGCGAGCCCTGCGCGAAAGCGAAAATGTGCTCTCTCGTCCCTCGGCCGGCGCGAAGCGCGCGGCGCGCCGCATAATCTCCACGACCGATTCCCTTGAAATCTCCGATCCGCCTCGTCATCGCCTCTGGAGGCCCCGTGCTCCGATTCCGGCTTTCGCCCTCTCCTCTCGCCGTGATCCTCCTCGCCGCCGGTTTCGTCGCGGGCGGCACGTACGGGAAGGATCAGCCTCCTCCCCGCCTCGAAGGCGAGGAGGTCGAGGTCCGCGTCGTCAACGTCGAAGCGGTGATCACCGACTCCGCCGGCCATCGCGTGCGCGGCCTGGCTCGCGGCGACTTTGATCTCGAGGTGGACGGCAAGCGGGTCGGCGTCGACTATTTCTCGGAGATCGCCGAGGGCGCGGAGGTCCTGCCGGCGGCCGATCGGGCGAACCCTCCGGACACGGCGGCGCCGAGCGCCAGCCTCGGAGCGGCCGCACCCGAGCGGGTCGCCCGCAACTACCTCATCTACATCGATGACGTGTTTGCGCTCGCCAACGTGCGCAACGTCGTGCTCGAACGCCTGGCGACCGACCTCTCGACGCTCACCTCGACGGATCGGGTCTCCATCCTCGCGTTCGACGGCAAGAAGATCGACGTCCTCTGCCCGTGGACCGGCGATCCTCGCGAGGTGGCTGCCGGCCTCGAGCGCGCGCGCCAACGCCCCTCGTCGGGCAACCAGCTGCTCGCCGACCAGCGCCGTCTGGAAGGAGACGCCGAGTGGATCCGCGAAAACGGCGACGCGCTCGCCGACGGCGACACGACCCAGGGGGCCAACGCCGCGCGCAACCTGATCGACTCGATGTCGAAACGGATCAGCCCGGAGGCGCGCGCCGAGGTCGGCAAAATGACCGAGGCGCTCACCGGCGCCATCCGCGGGCTCGACGCTCCGCCCGGACGCAAAGTGATGCTGCTCTTATCCGGCGCGTGGTCGATGCAGGTCGCGGGGCACCTCTTCGGCCCGCTGCTCGCCGCCGCCGATCAGAACGGCTACACGATCTACCCGATCGACCTCGCGAACTCGAACCCGCGCGAGGTCGCCTCGTTCGACCAGCTCGGCCGGGCGACCGGCGGACGCGCCGTGGTCGCGGCCGACCTGCGCATCCTCCCCGCCGTCGCCGAGGACACCAGCTCCTACTATCTCCTCGGGTTCAGCCCCACCTGGCCGGCGAATGAGACCCGCCATCGCGTCGAGGTGAAGGTCACGCGTCCAGGACTCGTCGTCCGTTCTCGCGGTTCGTTCCTCGATCGCTCCGAGCGCGACGTCGTGGCGGCGCGCGCCGAAGGGGTGCTGCTGCTCGGCGGCGATCCGCGCCGCGCCCGGCTCTTCGTTCAGCTCGGCACGGCGAAACGGCTGAGCCGTAAAGAGGTCGAGGTCCCCGTAACGCTCGGCGTCCCGGTCGAGCTTCTGCTCGAAGGACGCGCGCCCGGCCCGCAGCGGATCGAGCTGCCGCTCGCCGTGGCGATCGTCGACCAAGACGGCCGCCGCTCCGACCTCGCGGGCTCGCGCTTGCAGCTGAACCTGCCGGGGACCGTCCCTCCGGCCGGAACGCTCGCCCGCTTCCAGACCGTGATCAAGGTCCGGAACGTCGATCAAAAGATCGCGTTCACGATCGGCGGTCTCGCCGACGGCGCGACGATCTGGGGCCGCTCGGAGTTCCACGCGGTGCCGAAGAGCTGAGCCGGCTCCCTTGAAGCGAGGCGGGCTCTCGCTCGTCACACGTTCAACTCCCCGAGTACCCGATCGAGGCCCGCGATCACGCGGCCGACGTCTTCCTCTTCGAAGACCATCGTCGGCCGGAGCTTGATTACGTTCTGGTGCGGGCCGTCTGTCCCGGCGAGGATCCCGAGATCACACAGGCGATCGACCGCGTAGGAGGCTTCTTCGGCCGCGGGCTCGAGCGTCCGCCGATCCCTGACCAGCTCCAGCCCCAGAAAGAAGCCGGCGCCGCGCACGTCGCCGGCGATCTCGTGTTTCTCGACCAGACCGCGGAGGCCTTCGAGCAGGCGGTCGCCGAGACGCAAAGCGTTCTGCTGGAGCCCCTCCTCTTCGAGCACGTCTAGCACCGCGAGACCGGCCGCGCAGGAGACCGGGTTACCGCCGAAGGTCGAGAAGAATTCCATCCCGTTGTCGAACGCCGCGGCGATCTCGGGCGTGGTCACGACCGCTCCGAGCGGATGGCCGTTGCCGATCGGCTTACCGAGCACCACGATGTCGGGGACGACCCCTTGGAGCTCGAAGCCCCAGAACGCGCGGCCGAGCCGGCCGAATCCCGTCTGCACCTCGTCGGCGATCAGGACGCCGCCCCGCGAGCGGATCGCCCGATAGACCGCGTCGAGATAGCCCGGCGGCGGGACGATCTGCCCACCGACGCTCGGGAACGTCTCGGCGAGGAACGTCGCGCGCTTGCCTTCTGCTGCGAGCCGCGCCGCGATCTCCTCGACCGATCGCGCGAAGCCCGCGCCGGCCCCCGGATCGCCCCGTTTCCACGCGCCGCGGTAGTCGTCGGGAATCGGTGCCGTGTATACCCAATCGGGCGCACCGGCGCCGCCCGGACCGTCGTGCTTGTACGGGCTCGCGTCGATCAAGCTCGTCGTGTGGCCGTGGTAGGCGGCCTCGAGCACGATCAGGTCGCGCCCGCCGGTGGCCGCCCGCGCGAGGCGGAGCGCGAGCTCGTTCGCTTCGCTCGCCGAGTTGACGACATAGACGACCGAGAGCGGCGGCGGCATCTTCGCCGTCAGACGATCCGCGTAACGGACCAAGTTCGGATGGAGATACCGGGTGTTCGTGTTGAGGAGACCCGCCTGCTCGCGAATCGCCTCGACCACTCTCGGATGCTGATGGCCGACGTGGGCGACGTTGTTGTAGACGTCGAGATACGAGCGGCCCTCGGCGTCGAACAGATGGCGCCCGAAGCCGCGGACGATTTCCAGCGGACGGCGATAGGAAAGCGAGAGGTTCCGCCCGAGGCGGTCGCGGCGCGCCGCGAGGATCTGATCGTAAGCGGGACCCGGTGCGGGGAGCCGTTCTTTCGACACGCCGAGCAGCGGCGTCGGATCGGGCGACAGCGCCCGCCAGACCGTTTTTTCGCTCGGCCGCGCGGCGGCGGGGAACCGTGCGCCGAGGCCGAGATCGTCGAGCACGATCTGAAGCCGGACGTGCGGCGGCCAACCGCCGTTCTCTTCCGGCGGCGCCACTCGGCCGATCGGCGCGCCGGGCACGATCTCCGTTCCCGCGGGAGGAAGGGAATCGACGGCCAGGCCAGACCAGAGCGCCCAGGCTTTCGGCACTTCGCCGAATTCCAACGCCATCCGCGCCCCCGCTTCGGTCAGGATATTGATTACCCTTCCGGGAAGCGGCGAAGCGATCTCGCTTCCAGCCGGCAGGAAAAGCTCCGCGCCGAGCTGGATCGTCTCCTGTTCCCGTCCCGGTTCGATCGGAAGCGGGCCCAGCAGGCGCGCCTCGCCGTAGAGACCGAAGCCGATCGCCGCTTCCTCTCCCTCTCCCAACTCTCGTTCGATCCTCTGGCGAATCCCTTCCGGTGCCAAGTTCTTCGGGTCGGCGCCCAGGAGAAGGCTTCCGACGGAGAGATCGAGCGGTCGGGCCTGCGCCAACCGATCGAGCAGCGACGGCGCGAGAATCGGCGCGGCGGGAAGGGTGAGAATGGGATCGAGGCGCAAGCCCGTAAACGGCGAGTACCCGCAGGCGTGCCGGAGCCTCGCGCGCAGAAACCGCGGCGGCATCCGATCGAGCGCCTCGAGCGTCGCCCAGGCCGGCGCCTCGCTCACCGAGACGTAAGGATCGTCGGGCGCAAGCGCGCGCCGGATCGCGGCGTTCGTCACGGAGACGGCGAGCCGCGCCGAGACGAGCGTCGCGAGAATCTCGGCCTCGGTCTCGGCAAGAGGCGATACCCGCGCGAATCCCGCCACCACCGCCGCGAGCGCGGCGAGCGGATCGGCCGCTCCGAAGATCGCGTAGGCGGCGCCGATCGCCAGATCGCAGATTCGCGGCGAGCGAACCATGTCGCCGAAATCGATCAGCGAAACGGCCTCGGGGCCGCGCCCCCGGTTCCCGCGCACGAGCACGTTCCAATCGTTCGCGTCACCATGGATCGCGACCTTCGAGAGGTCAGCGAGCGCCGGGCTCGCCTCTTCTTCGAACCGATCGAGCGACCGCTCGACGATCGCCCGACGCGCGCCGTCCTCGATCCGCCCGAGGTGGTCGCGAATCCAGCGGGCCCGCGTGAGATCCCAGCGCAGCTCGCGATCGAGCGCGGGGTGGTCGAACGAGGAAAGTGCCGCCCCTAGGCCAGCGAGCAGCCGACCGACCGATTCGAGCAACTCGGGCGGCCGCGACGACCCTTCGGCGAGCGGGCGCCCCGGCACCCAGACGAGCATCCAGACGAGCCGCGCGCCCTCCGAGGTGTCGACCCGAGCCCATGGGGTTCCCGCGAGGGTGGGCACCACACGGGGCATTTCGAGGTCCGGAGCGTTCCGCTCCACATGCGCCAGCGCCGAGGCTTGAAGGTCGACGAATTCCCCCGCGCGCTCCGGATGCATCGCCTTGAGCACCCGCTCCAAGCCGTCCGGGAGCGTGAGCCGGAAGTTGTCGTCGTATTCGCCGGGCAGCCGGCGAAGCGTCCCTGAAAGCCCCCAAATCGAGAGGGCGATCTCGGCGGCTTGTCGCTCGGGAAGCTGGGACGCGAAGGTGTCGACGCGCATTCGGCCGCGAGGATACCGAAAGGCGGACCGACAGAGCCTTGGGCCGCCCCCGACCCGCTCGGAGCGGATCGGGGGCCGGCCTCCGGCGTCCGGGTTACCTCGTCACCGAGACCGTCACCGTCGCGGTCGCCGTGCCACCGTGGCCGTCGGCGATCGAATACGGGAAGGTCGCGACCCCGACAAAAGACGGAGCCGGGGTGTAACTCACCGTCGTCCCGACGATCGTGACGGTGCCCCCTTGCGGCGAGGGTCCCGCCGAAGTGATCGCCAGCGCATCGCCATCGACGTCCGAATCGTTCGCAAGCACCGCGATCACGACCGCGGTCTTCTTCTTGGTGGCCCCGGAGTCGGCCACCGCGACCGGCGCGTCGTTGACGGCCGCGATCGAGATCGAAACCGTCGCAGGCGCGCTGTTCGCCTGACCGTCGTTTACACGGAACGTGAACGAATCCGACCCGTTGTAATTCGCGGCCGGCGTATACGTTCGGTTCGCCCCGGTGCCTGAGAGCGTTCCGTGCGTCGGCGCCGTGACGATCGCATACGTGAGCACCGAGCCTTCGACGTCCGAGCCCGAGAGGACGACCGCCACGGCCGTGTCCTCATTCGTCGTAACCGATCCCGGATTGGCGACCGGCGGATCGTTCACCGCGGCGATCGCGATCGATACCGTCGCCGCGGCGCTCGTCGCCTCGCCGTCGCTCACCGTGAACGTGAACGAATCCGACCCCTCGTAGTTCGCGGCCGGCGTGTAGGTGAGATTCGGGGCGCTCCCCGTGAGACTGCCATGAGTCGGCGCCATAACGACCGTAAAGGTCAGCGCCGAGCCCTCGACGTCCGAGCCCGAGAGCACCACCGCGACAGCCGTGTCCTCGTTCGTCGAAACCGAGCCCGCGTGCGCCACGGGCGGATCGTTCACCGCGGCAATCGAGATCGACACAGCCACCGCGGCGCTCGTCGCCTCGCCATCGCTTGCCGTGAACGTGAACGAATCCCCACCGTCGTAGTTCGCGGCCGGCGTATAGGTGAGATTCGGGGCGCTTCCCGTGAGACTGCCATGAGTCGGCCCCGAGACGATCGCAAAGGTCAGCGCCGAGCCCTCGACGTCCGAGCCCGAGAGAACGACCGCCACGGCCGTGTCCTCGTTCGTCGAAACCGAGCCCGAGTTCGCCACGGGCGGATCGTTGACGGCGGCAATCGAGATCGATACAGCCACCGCAGCGCTCGTCGCCTCGCCGTCGCTCACCGTGAACGTGAACGAATCCGCACCGTCATAGTTCGCGGCCGGTATGTAGGTGAGATTCGGGGCGCTCCCCGTGAGACTGCCATGAGTCGGCGCCGTGACGACCGTGAAGGTTAGCGCCGAGCCCTCGACGTCCGAGCCCGAGAGCACCACCGCGATGGCCGTGTCCTCATTCGTCGAAACCGAGCCCGCGTTGGCGACCGGCGGATCGTTTACGTCCGCGACCGAGATCGGAATGGTTCGCGGCGCGCTGGTCGCCTGGCCGTCGCTCACCGTAAAGCTCAGTTCATCGGAACCGGAGAAATCGGCCTCGGGTGTGTACTCGAGATCGGGAGCCGATCCCGAGAGGGTGCCGTGCGCGGGCGTCGAAACCAGCGCGAACATGAGCGCATCGCCGTCCGCGTCGGTGCCGGTCAGGTGGATCGACACTGACGTGTCCTCATCCGTTCCGACCGATTGAAAATCGGCGGTCGGCGGATCGTTCACCGGCGTGACGTCGATCGAAACCGTTCCGGTCGCGTGCGCGCGGCCGTAGGTCGCGACGAAGGTGAAGGAGTCCGGACCGGAATAGTCCGGATCGGGCGTGTAGGTGAGATCCGGCGCGTCGCCGGTCAAGATGCCATGTTCGGGCTCCGTCGCCACCTCATAGGAGATCGTGCCGCCGTTACCGATCGAGGCCGCCAGCGTGACGCCGAGCGCCGTATCCTCCACCGTCGAAACCGAGGGGCTCGACGCCGAGAGCGGTGTATAGAGGTTGAAATATCGGATACCGCCGGCGACCATGACGAACAGCAGCGATCCGTCGCGCGACATCTTCAAACGGCCCGACTGGTAGGCGTTGCCCGGGGTGGTGAAGGTAAAGCCGGCGTCGTAAGAGCCCAACTGCGTGTAGCCCGCGGTCTCGTACTCACGCACTTGGGTGGTCGTCGCCCACGAGAAGTAGACCCGCGGCTCGACCGGATGGAAGACGACGCCGACCGGCTGCGCTCCCGCATAGGTGCCGAGCGTCCGCTGCTTGACCA
>JBGAGQ010000103.1:0-14815 GCA_044226625.1 Thermoanaerobaculia bacterium | reverse complement strand
TTCACGCCCGAGCGTCTGCGCCCCGCCCCGCCCAGTTCTCACATCCTCTCAGCGAAGCGTTTCCTCCCCCGCAAGCGGGGGAGGAAGCCCGCCCGTCTCTCTTCACGCCCGAGCGTCTGCGCCTCGCCCTGCTCCAGTTCTCACATCCTTCCCGCTAGCGTTTCTCCCCCCCGCAAGCGGGGGTGCAGAAGCCCGCCCGTCTCTCTTCACGCCCGAGCGTTCGCACGCCGCCCTTGCTCCAGTTCTCACATCCTCTCAGCGAAGCTGCTTCTCCCCCGCTTGCGGGGGAGGCCAGGAGGGGGGCCGGAGCCAACCACGTCGACCGCACCTACGCGCGCCAGGAGCTGGGATGGGAGCGGCGCCGCTTAGTCCAGAGTACGGGACGTATATTCGGAATACGGGACGTTAATACAGAATACGGGACGAATTAGCAGGATATGGGACGAATTAACAGAGTACGGGACGAATTGGCAGGATACGGGACGCAAATCCATAATACGGGACGTTTCTACGGGAGATCGGGACGAATATCCAGAGAACGGGACGCAAATCCAGAATGCGGGACGTAATTCCAGAGAACGGGGACCGAGCGACCGTGAACTGAGACGTACGCTCGGCGAATGGGACGTGCACTCGGAAAACGGGACGAGCTCGGCGAACGCGGGACGTACCGCCGTCGGCTCGCTCCCTTCGGCCGACGCCGGGGCGTCCGGGCGGGTAGGGACGTCGAACGAGCGCAATGCAGCAGGCGCCGATCCGCCGCAGCAGAAATCCGGTGAGAAATTCGGGTTAGCCGGGCAAAAAGCAGCACGCAAACGCGCGACAGATTTTCCGCCATGGCAAATCCGGTGGAGGGTTAGCCGGGCAAAAAAGTCGCGCGAAGGGAGGAGGAGAGATTGAGATTGTCGGTTCTGTGCCTTCTCCAACCGGTTATACGCAGCGCCCTCCGAACGCGTTGGCCCCTCAGGTCTGGGTGGCGCGGATCTGGGCGAAGAACTCCGCCGCCGACTCGGCCGGGTCGCCCACCAGGGCTCCCGCTCCCTCGTCCGGCAGCCAGTCGGCCGGCAGGTAGCGCCGATAGGGCGAGGCGAGGAACCGCCGGTCGAAGAGGGCGATCACTCCCGTGTCGCCGGGGGACCGGATCAGCCGGCCGGCCGCTTGGACGACCCGGGTGAGCCCGGGGACGACGAACGCGTACTCGAACCCCTTCTCGAAGCGCTCTTCGTAATAAATCTTGAGCAGCTCCTGGTCGAGAGATAGGCCGGGCAGGCAGGGACCGACCACCGCCACCCCCTTGAGCATCTCGCCGGGATAGTCGACCCCCTCGGCGAACGCGCCTCCGGCGACCGCGGCGAGCACCACGTCGCCGAAGATTGCCGAGCGGAGCGCGTCGAGGATCAACTCGCGCTCGCGGTCCGAATCGCTCTGGCGCTGGATCAGCAGGCGTTTCGTGGGCAGGCGCATCTTCGGCGCGACCTCGGCGAGGAACTGATAGCTGGGAAAGAGCGCGAGGCAGTTGCCCGGCACGTTTTCGACGAACGAGGCGAGCCGGTGGGCGATGCGCTCGTAGTTTTCCCCGCGCAGCTTCCAGGTGGTCTCGACCGTGGCGTCGATCACCACGCGTCGATTCTCGGTGGGGAAGGGATTGCGCACCTCGACGAACGCGGTCCGCCCCGGCGCGAAGCCGAGCAGGCCGGTGTAGAACTCCGGCGGCGAGAGGGTGGCCGAGAGGCCGATCACCGAGCTGCAGCGCGAGAGCACCCCGCCGAGGAAACGGCTCGGGTCCTTGCACAGGACACGGAGGCGGCTGTCGCCGCCGCGCCGCTCGAGCATGTGGCTGAAGGCGCCGTCCGAAACCGCGAGGCCGTTCAGGAACTTGAGCAGCTGGAAATAGAGGTCGACGAACGGATCGTCGGGGCGGAAGCTCTTGGTGTCGCGCTGGTGCTCCAGGTAGTCGACGAACGCCTCGTCGAACGCCGGCCGCAGGCGCCAAAGCGCCTCGTCCGGCAGCGACGCCTCGACCGCCCGCTCGCCCGCGGGCCCCTCTTCGAGCGCGTCGGCCACCGCGCGGTCGATCAGCGCGGCGAGCCGCGAGCAGAGCGCCTGGAGCCTCCAGTGGATCGGCTCGCCGCCGCGCATTACCCCTTCGGCGGCGCGACGGGCGACCGCCGCCGAGAGCTCCGGGGAGTAGTAGCCGCGTCCGCGGTCGACCAGGTTGTGCACCTCGTCGATCACCAGGATCGTGTCGGCCAGATCGCGGTCGGCCGCGAAGTCCGGAAGCGAGACGTACGGATCGAACGCGTAGTTGTAGTCGCAGATCGTCACCTGGGCGCGGCCGGACAGCTCCAGGCTGACCTCGAACGGGCAGACCTCGGCGGCTTGCGCGGCGGCGAAGATCGCATCCGGCAGGAGCAGCGCCGAGTCGTCGAGCAGCCGCGGGACGATCCCGCTCGTGTGGAGCTTGAGCGCGTAGTCCTTGGCGAACCGGCAGTACTCCTCGTGGCAGATGATCTGGTCGTTCGCGCACATCTTCGCCTTCGCCCGCAGGCGCACGGCGGAGAAGGCGCCGTCCTGATCGAGCAGCCGGATCACCGCGGTCGCCATCTCCTGCTGCGTGGTCTTGGCGGTGAGGACGAACAGCCGCTGGTCGTTGGCGAGCGCGTGGCGGAGGGCGGGATAGAGCGCGGCGACCGTCTTGCCGATCCCGGTCGTCGCCTGGAGCAGCAGGTGCTCGCGGTTCTCGACCGCGGTCTGGGCGGCGGCGAGGATCTCCTCCTGGCCGGGGCGGATCTCGGAGAACGGGAACCGCAGCCGCTCGGCCGCGCGCCGCCGGTCGGCCGCGGCCTGGCGACCGGCCTCCCAGGTGTGAATCAGCAGGTTTAGACGGCGGCGGACGCCGATCTCGATCGCCCGACCGTCGAAAGGCAGCGACTCGCGCTCGGTGTCGGATTCCCCCGATCCGTCGTCGTGGCTGCCGATCGAGATCAAGACCAGCTCGGCGCGGATCTTCTCCGTCACCTCGCCGCTCGACGCGAGCATCCAGGCATAAAGCAGCGCCTGGCGCTGGTACATCTCGCGCAGATGCGGCGCGAGGGTCGCGCCGCGGCGGACCGATTTGATCTCCTCGACGACCAGGGTGCCGTCCGGCTCCTTCCTCAGACCGTCGATCCGCCCCGAGACCGAGATCTGCCAGACGCTCTGGCCCACGTGGTGCTCGAAGCGGTGGACCACCACGACCTCGCGCCGGTACGTGGGGTCCTCGCCGAGCGTCTGCTCTTGATAGCGGCTGTGGATCGCCTGGCCCAGCCACATCCGCTCGTAGCCGCCGCGGTTCGCGAAACCGAGCGAGCGCAACAGGGAGGTGTCGAGCAAGTCGGCGACCGCAAGATCGAGCGCTCGCCGTGTGGCGTCGAAGCGCGGAGCCATGGGGCGGGAGTATAGCGGGGGGAGTATCGGTGCCGTGGGTGTTCTGATAACGTGTTCTCAATGCGTCGTCGTCAGTCCCGGTTCGCCGCTCGCTTTGCGCCGCTTGCTTTGCTGCTCCTGATTCCGGGGCTGGCGGAGCTTCATACGCCCGGCGAGGCGCACTCCGAGGCGATTCGTCCGGCCGTCCCGTTCTTCCCGGGAGCCGCGCATCCGGATCAGCCGCTCCACGTCGAACCGGGGAATGAGGCCGCCCATCCGGAGTGCCCCGCCTGCCTCCATCGTCTGGAGACGCGTGGCGGCTTGCCCGCCGCGAGGATCTCGACGGAAGTTCCGGCAGCAGACCTCCGCGCCGTCGGCAACGCGGCGTTTTCTCCCAGCACCCGCCCCGGACTCTCGAGCCGGGGACGCGCCCCACCTTCTCTCCTCTCCTGATCCGTCTCGGGTTTTTGTCGGGTCCCTGATCCGGGAGGGCGCTTCGCGCCTCCCGCTCCGGGCCTTTCCTCCACCGAAACGTTTGGGCTGCGCCTCCATCCGAGAGGGCGGCACCGAGAGGAGTGCCTCGTCATGTTTCATCCGATCGTTCGATCCCGCGCGACGCTTGCGCGGTGTTCCGTACTCTGTCTCTTGGCCTTCGGGCTGCCGCGGTTCGGCTGGGCGGAGAGCGCCACCGGCGCGATCTCCGGCCGAGTCCTTTCGGCGGCGGGCGCTCCGGCGTCCGACGCCGAGGTCCGCCTGATCGACCTGCGCCGGAGCGCGTCCCCGGGCGCGGACGGCGCCTTTCGGTTCGGGGACGTGCCCGCGGGCGACTATCTGATCGAGGCGACCAGCCCGACCCTGGGCGGCGCGGTCGATCGCGTCCAGGTCGCGGCGGGCGAGACCGCGACGGTCGAGCTTCGGCTCGATCTCGCGGTCCATCGCGACGAGATCGTGGTGACGGCCGGTCCGGACGCGCGGAGCCAGTTCGAGCTCGCCCAGGCGACCACGGTGCTCGCAGACGACGATCTCGCCCGCAAGGTTCGGGGCACGATCGGCGAGACGCTCGCCGAGGAACCGGGCGTGGCCGCGAACTCCTGGGGGAACGGCGCGAGCCGGCCGGTGATTCGGGGGCTGGGCGGAGACCGGATCCGCGTCCTTGAGAGCGGTCTGGGCAGCGGCGACGCCTCGACCACGAGCCCGGATCACGCGGTGTCGTTCGACCCGGAGCTAGCGTCGCGGATCGAGATCGTGCGCGGCCCGGCGACGCTGCTTTACGGCGGCAGCGCGACCGGCGGGGTGGTGAACGTGATCGACGGCCGGATCCCCGACGCCCTGCCCGGCCGACCGATCGGCGGATCGGTCGATCTTCGCGCCGGCAGCAACGCCGACGAGCGGGTCGGCGCGGCGTCGCTCGACGGCGGTCTGGGCTCGTTTGCCTGGCACGTCGAAGGGGTGAAGCGGAAGGCCGACGACTACAGCTCCGGGGCGGGCAAGGTGGGCAACAGCGCGCTCGACGCGGAATCGAAAGGAGTGGGGCTTTCCTACGTCTCCGACCGCGGCTTCCTCGGGGTTTCCTATGCGACCTTCGATACGGTCTACGGAAGCCCGCTCGAAGACGAGGTGAGAATCGACCTGGCGCAGAAGCGCGCCGACCTTCGCGGCGAGATCGACCGGCCGGTGGCCGGCCTTTCGGCGGTAAAGGTCCGCTTCGGCACCACGGACTACGAGCACGTCGAGCTCGAAGGGGGCGAGGTCGGCACCCGGTTCCTGAACGACAGTTGGGAAGGGCGCATGGAGGCGGTGCAGCAGACGGTCGGGCGCCTCTCCGGATCGTTTGGGGTGCAGCTGTCGAAGCGCGATTTCAGCGCGATCGGCGAGGAGTCGTTCGTGCCGCCGACCACGACCGACAACCAGGCGCTGTTCACGTTCCAAGAGATCTCGGTCGGGCCGCTCCGCTACCAGTTGGGCGCCCGCTACGAGCGGCAGACGGTCGTGGCCGAGGTCGCATCGGAAGAGACGACCGCCAGGATCGATCGCGATCTTTCCGGATTGTCCGCGTCCTTGGGCGCGGTCTGGCTGCCGAACGACGACTGGTCGCTGGGTGCCTCGCTGGCCCGGTCGGTCAAGCTGCCGAACGCCGAGGAGCTGTTTTCCAACGGTCCGCACATCGCGACCGGAGCGTTCGAGATCGGGGATCCGGTGCTACGCGAGGAGGTGAACCTGGGGCTCGATCTATCTCTGCGGAAACGGACCGGACGGCTCACCGGCGAGGTCAGCTTGTTCGCCAACCGCTTCGACCGCTTCATCTACGAGAGCTTCACGCCCGAATTCACTGAGGGCGAAGAGCCGCTTCAGATCGTCCGTTTCGTCGCGCGCGACGCCGAGTTTCGCGGCGCGGAGCTGTCCGCCGTCTACCGGCTGTATCACGGCGAGCCGAACCACCTCGATCTCGAAGGGGGCGCGGACTTCGTTCACGCGAGCCTTCGAGGCGCCTCGAACGATCCGCTACCGCGGATTCCGCCCGCCCGATACCGGCTCGCCTTGCACTACCGCGGAGGCCGGTTCGAGGCCAAGGTGGAGGGAGTTCGCGCGGCGCGGCAGGATCGCGTTGCGGCGTTCGAGACGCCAACGGAAGGGTACGACCTCTTGAACGCCGATCTTTCGTACCGGTTCCTGGTCGGCAACACGGTGCTCGATCTTCTCTTGCGCGGAACCAACCTGACCGATGCGCTCGCCCGTAACCACGTCTCGTTCCTCAAGGACGTAGCGCCGCTCGTCGGCCGTAACGTCTCGCTGGGAGTTCGGTTGGGCTTCTGAGGAGAAGCGATTCGGAGGGGGCGGCGAGCCCGCGCCGCCCCCTGAAACGAATCGACGTCGGATCGATCAGTCGAGCGGCGGCAGCGAAATGCAGAGCACGCGGTCCCAGGCCGGCTCGACCGAGCTCACACCGGCGAGAAGGCCGAGGCCGATCCCCGCGGCGCCTTCAAGGAAACCCTTGCTCGCGAGCCATTCCGGCCCGCCTTTGAAACCGCCGAAGAACGACTGGTAGCCGCCGATGCCCTTGCCGGGCTCGCGCAGATCGAGCGATTTGTCGTACCAGTGCACGGCCGCGTTGCGAAGCGTTTCGTCGCCGGATGCCTGGTAGAGGCGGTTGTAGATGTGGGCGATCCCCACCCCGCCGTGGCAGAGGCCGGCATCGCGCGCCCCGGCCGACTCGTCCGGATGTCCGGTGCAGTCGCGGGCGATCGAAAGGGCCTCCTCTTCCCAGTCTTTGCGCCCCAGGGCGCGCGCGGCGGCCAGCAGGGCGGCGGCGAGGCCGAGGTCGCCGTAGCACCAGGCGAGCCGGGACGGCGAGTTGTACTCGACGCCGGGGCTCACGGTATAGCCGAAACGGGAGCCGCAACCGGCCGGCAACTGGCTCGAGAGCAGCCAGGAGATCGCCCCTTCCGCGAGCGGCCGGGCTTTCTCGATTCCCGCCGCCGCGGCGGCCGCGAGGACCGGGATCGCCCCGGGCACGCCGTGCGCAACGCCGAGGTTGTAGTAGCCGTTCGGGCTGGTCTCGCGCTGGTGGTCGGGCAGTTGCTCCGGCGGGGTGAACCAGGTGACGTGGCCGCCGTCGCGCCGTTCGGCGAGATCGGCGAACCGATCGACGGTTCGCTCGAGCACCCGGCGGGCGGACGGGCGGTCGCCCCGCTCGAGCGCGTAGACGCCGAAGCCGACCAGACCGCCGATCAGGTCGTAGGTTTCGGTCCAGGGGTGCTCGAGCAGATCGGCGAGCGCGGAGTCGATCTCCTCGTTGGCGTCCTCTCCCTCGTCGCTTTCGTAGAGGCGCCCCTGGAGATGTTCCGCCACCCAGGCGATGCCCGAGAAGCCGCCGTGGAGGCTCGCGCCCATCGGTTCGCTGGCGAGGGCCTCGACCGCCTCGTCGAGGTACTTTTCCGCCCGCTCGGCATGCTCCTCTTTGCCGGTCGCTTCGGCGAGGTAGGTGTAGAACAGAGCATGGCCCGCGTTGCCTCCCGCGAGCCCAGGCGATTCGCCGCTGCGTTCGCCGGGGTACGGAGAGACCGGCGGCGCGTCGGGAAAGGCGGCGACGATGTCTTCGAGCGAGCGGTTCACCCGATCCGCGAGATCGCCCGAGAGGAGCGGCCGCCAGGTGCCGGAGGTCGAGGGGCTTGAGCTCATGGGAAACGACTCCTTGGCGCTCGGCCCGTCGCGAGGGCGGCGCGGTTCGATTCGACACTCGATCTCCCCGGCCGAGCCGGCGGGACCGTCGAAAGGTCTATCTTAGCTTGGACGCTCGGGCTCCGACTTCGGCCTAGACGATCCGGGACGCCCGAGCTCGCCGGGCTGGCTATCGTCCCGTGCCTCGGCGGCGATAGCCTTACGGAATGGATCGTGCCCGCTATCGGATCGCCCTCGAAAAAGAGGACTTCAAGTTCTCGGCCGCCCACTTCACCCTGTTTCCCGACCGGGAGGCCGAGCTGCTCCACGGCCACAACTACCGCGTCCGGGTCGAATTCGGCGGTTCGAAGCTCGACGACCTCGGCCTGTTGATCGATCTCGACGCGGCGAAGCGGAAGATCCGCAAGCTCTGCGTTAATCTCGACACCCGGGTCCTCTTGCCGGAAAGCGCCAACGCCCAGCTCGAAATCGACCGAGGACCGACCGAGGTCGAGGTCCGCTGGCGCGACCGCCGCTATCTCTTCCCCCACGGCGACGTCGTCTGGCTGCCGATGACGAACGTTTCGATCGAGCTGCTTGCCGAGCACCTCTGGCAGGCTCTAGCCGCCGATCTCGAAAACACCTCGGTCGAAGAGTTGGAGGTCTCGGTCGAGGAGACGTCCGGGCAGCGGTGCGCGCGGTGGGGGCGGGTCTGACGAACCCCGGCGCCGACCCGCAAAGATCGCTGAAACCTTCATTGCGCAATCGATCCGCGCCACCCGTGAGCCCGACGGTCGAATCGGTACCCTTTGCGGTAAGCTTCGGAGGCTTCCGAGGCGCCGCGTCGCGCCCGATTTCCTAGAAAGAGCTTTCCTTCCCGCCCAGCCGGCTCAATTTTTCCGGAGCGTATGCCCATGACCGAAACCGCGGTCGCCACTTCGTCCTCCTCTTCTTCTGCTTCTGTCGTCCTCAAGACCGAAATCCCGGGGCCCCGTTCGCGCGCGCTTTGGGCGCGGCGCGAGAAGGCGACGCCGCGTGGGCTCGCGCATACCGCTCCGATCTTCATCGATCGGGCGGAGGGCGCCCTTCTCTACGACGTGGACGGAAACGTCCTGATCGATTTCGCCGGCGGCATCGGCACGCTGAACTTCGGCCACGCGAATCCGGCCGTCGTCGCCGCGGTGCGCGAGCAGGTCGGCAAGCTCACCCACACCTGTTTCACGGTCGTCGGTTACGAGCCCTACCTGCTGCTCGCCGAGCGCTTGAACGCGCTCGTTCCGGGGGCGTTCGAGAAGAAGACGATGCTCGCCAACTCGGGCGCCGAGGCGGTCGAGAACGCGGTGAAGATCGCCCGCCACGCGACCGGCCGCCAGGGCGTCGTGGTGTTCGAGCACGGTTTCCACGGCCGGACGCTGCTCGGGCTCTCGATGACCAGCAAGGTTAAGCCTTACAAGCTCGGTTTCGGTCCCTACGCGCCCGAGATCTATCGGATGCCGTACCCCTACGAATATCGGCGCGAGACGCCGGGGACCGCGGCGGCGTACGAGCGGGAGATCCGCGAGTTCTTCGCCTCGTACGTCGCGCCGGAGCAGGTCGCCTGCGTGGTGATGGAGCTGGTGACCGGCGAAGGGGGCTTCATCCCGGCGCCCCCGGCTTACGTCGAGGCGCTCTCCCGCTTCTGCCGCGACCACGGCATCCTGTTCGTCGACGACGAGATCCAAACCGGCTTCGGCCGCACCGGCAAAATGTTCGCCGCCGAGCACTACGCGGAGCGGTTCGAGTTCGAGCCCGACCTGATGATCACGGCGAAGTCGATGGGCGGCGGTCTGCCGATCTCGGCGGTCACCGGACGGGCCGAGATCATGGACAGCGCCCAGGTGGGGGGGCTCGGCGGCACCTACCTCGGCAATCCCGTCGCGTGCGCCGCGGCGCTCGCGATCCTCGATCAGATCGAGTCGGAGGGGATGGTCGAGCGCGCTCGGGCGCTCGGCGCGAAGGTCGAAGCCCGCTTCGCCGAGCTCGCGTCGCGCCATCCGCGGATCGGCGACGCCCGCGGCCTCGGGGCGATGCGCGCGCTCGAATTCGTCAAGGATCCGGCGACCAAGGAGCCGGACAAGGAATTCACCCAGCGCGTGATCCAGAACGCCTACCGGAGCGGCCTTCTCCTCCTGTCCGCCGCCACCGCGGGTAACGTGATCCGCACGCTGATGCCGTTCGTGATCTCCGACGACCAGCTCGAAGAAGGCCTCGCCCTGCTCGAGCGGTCGATCGCGGGCGCGTAGGATCGAGCTCTCTTGACCCGTCTGGCAGAGGGAATAGACTGGCTGCCATGACCAAGATGGAGATCCGAGCGCAGGCGCTGGTGGAGCTCTCGCCCGACGAGCGAGTCGCGTTGGCCATCGATCTATGGGACAGCGTGGAACCTCAGGATCTCATGGTGCCTGAGTGGCATCGCGACATCATCCGCGCGCGCTTGACCGAAGCGGACGACGGCTCCGAGGGCTCCCTTCCGGGTGACGATTTGCTCGCATGGCTTCGTCGACCGCGGGCATGAAGCTTCGTTACCGAGAGGCTGCAAAAGCGGACATCCTTCAGGCGCGTGAATGGTACGGAGCCCACTCGCCAGCCCTCGAAGAGCGATTTGCCCAATCGCTCGCAAATTCGCTCGAAATCCTCGTGACGCATCCGCGCGCCTTCCCAGAAGTCGAGCCACGCGTTCGGCGGATGCTCGTCCATTCTTTTCCTTACGTGGTCTACTACCGGCTGCGTGGAGAAGAAGCGCTGATTCTTGCGGTCCTGCATACCTCTCGGCACCCATCAACCTGGAAGCGAGCCCGCTGATCATCGGTCGCGCCCACCTCTGGAAGGAATTCTTTGATGGCCATCGCCACGATCAATCCCGCAACGGGTGAGACGGTCGCCACGTTCGACGAGCACTCAGCCGGCGAGGTCGAGCGGCGGGTCGCGTTGGCCGACTCGGCCTTCCGCTCGTGGCGATCGAGCCCGTTCCCGGAGCGGAGCGCGGTCCTCGTGCGCGCCGCCGAGATCCTCGAAGCGGAGAAGGCTCGCTTCGGCGAGATCCTCACCTTGGAGATGGGTAAGCCGATCGGCGCCGCCATCGCGGAAGTCGAGAAGTGCGCCTCCTGCTGTTGGTTCTATGCAGAGCACGCGGCGGCGTTCCTCGCCGACGAGCCGGCGGAGACCGACGCAAAGCGGAGCTTCGTCCGCTATCAGCCGATCGGCGTCGTGCTCGCCGTGATGCCTTGGAACTTCCCGTTCTGGCAGGTCTTCCGCTTCGCCGCTCCGGCGGTGATGGCGGGCAACGTCGGCCTGCTCAAGCACGCTTCGAACGTTCCTCAGGCGGCGCTCGCGATCGAGGAGATCTTCACCCGGGCGGGGGCTCCCGCCGGCGTCTTTCAAACCTTGCTCGTCGGCTCGGGCGCGGTCCAGGCATTGATCGACGACCCGCGAATCGCGGCCGTGACGCTCACCGGCAGCGAGGGAGCTGGAATCGCGGTGGGCCGCGCGGCGGGGGCGCAGATCAAGAAGGCGGTTCTCGAGCTGGGCGGCAGCGACCCGTTCCTCGTCATGCCGAGCGCCGATCTACCGCGTGCGGTCGCGACGGCGGTGAAGGCGCGGACGATCAACAACGGCCAGTCGTGCATCGCGGCGAAACGCTTCATCGTGCACCGCGAGATCGCGGCGGAGTTCGAAAAGGAGTTCGTCCGCGGGATGGCCGCCCTGAAAGTCGGCGATCCGAGGGACCCTTCCACCGAGATCGGCCCGCTCGCGACGGCGAAGATCCGCGAGGAGCTGGACGACCAGGTCCGCCGCTCGATCGCGGCGGGAGCGCGCTGCCTCACCGGGGGCCGGTCGCTCGACGGACCGGGAAACTTCTACCCTCCGACCGTGCTCGCCGATCCGGTGGAAGGGAGCCCGGCCTACTCCGAAGAGACGTTCGGCCCGGTGGCCGTCCTGTTCACGGTCGACACCCTCGAGCAGGCGATCGAGCTCGCGAACGCGACGCCGTTCGGCCTCGGCGCCTCCGCCTGGACGAGCGATCCCGCGGAGCGGGACCGCCTGGTCGAAGGGATCGAGGCGGGCTCGGTGTTCATCAACGGCATGGTGAAGAGCGACCCGCGCCTGCCCTTCGGCGGCATCAAGCGGAGCGGCTTCGGCCGCGAGCTCTCGGTGCACGGCATCCGGGAGTTCGTGAACGTGAAGACGGTCTGGGAAGGGTAGAGGGCACGAAATGCAGGCAGGTCCCTTTTTCCTCGTACTGTTGCTTTTGGGATCGCCATTTGCTGTTTGTGGCCAGGAAAGCTCCCAGCCCACCCTAACTAAGGCGCAGGAACTCGAAGGGCGGTTAGGAGAGTTGGAGAAAAGGCTTGAGGCGCTGTCTAGCTTGATGGTCACTCTTTCAAGTCAACAGCCACCCCAGATTACCTACCCCGACTGCAGTCAAGGCGGATTCGGAGTAGTAGCCACAGGTACAAGTCAGTTTCAACTCCTGGTGAGCTGCAAAGACGTGAAGCCCTTCTTAGAGGGTCACAAAATAAGCCTTGCTATCGGCAATCCCTACGCCGCTGATTTCGGTGGGGTCGAGGTTACCGTTTACTTCGGAAAGGATGTTGAGGAGGCGTTCTCGAAACATCGAGTGGTTCGCGTTCCTCTCAATGGGAAACTAAAGGCTGGAAGCTGGACTCGAATCGAGGTGGCGCTGAATCCCTCCAAGGTGGAGGATCTCCGCTTGCTGGCGGTGTCAATCAACGTCGATGAAGCGATTCTGCTCGAGCCCTCGCCAAAATAGCGCGGCCTAGAAGAAGAATTGACATGGACTGCGTGACTGCGTCGTACGGGAAGACCAAGCGGCCGAAAGGCTCGCACTGTGCTTTTGGGGGCAAGGATGTTGAATCCGGACTCCTATCGTTCGGCCGGACATAATCCTGGACCGTGTTGCAGTCCGCATCCGCGGTGGCACTGAAACCGGCTCCGGTCGCTTGTCGGAGGTCCTCGGCTTGCCAAGCCCAAACCGGACCTCTACACTGAATCGCATGGTCACGCTCGAACTGAGACAGCAGGTATTGGAGCTTCCTGCCAAGGATCGCCAGGAGCTTGCCGAGGCCCTCTGGGACAGCCTCGAAAGCGAACCGTCCGCTCTGCCTGCCTGGCAGCAGGAGATTCTCCAGAGCCGATTGGCGGAGCTTGAAGCGAATCCGGAATTGGGCTCCTCTTGGGAGGAGGTCGAAGCGAGGATTTGGCCGGAAGGCAGATGAGCTCCCTGCCGGTTCGGCTGACCACCGCGGCCGAGAATGACCTGTTGGAGGCCGTGAGCTGGTTTCGCAAGGAAGCGCCTCACGTCGTGTCGCGGTTTCGTCAGCGGGTACGCGAGGGGCTCCAGAGGATCGGCAGCAACCCGCTCCATTTTCCCGCGGTCCATGGCGATGTCCGGCGTGCTCTGATCCCCGGGTTTCGCCAGGTGATTTTCTTCCGGCCCCATCCCGACTCGATCCAGGTGATCGCCGTCCTCCATTCTTCGCGCGATCCGCAAATCTGGCAAAGACGCTGAGAGGGCGGCTTGGGGAAGAGACCGGGCCCCGTTGTAGGATCTCTCGTCCGGACGCCTTAGCCCTCCAGGAGCCTCCCGTTGAGCCCCGACGACATCGTTCTCTGCGCCCCGGTCCGCACGCCGATCGGGAAGTTCATGGGGATTCTCTCCCCCCTCTCGGCGGCCGACCTCGGCTCGGCGGCGGCGTCCGCCAGCTTGATCCGCGCCGGGCTCCACGGCTCGGTCGTCGACCAGACGATCTTCGGCCATGGGCGGCAGGCGGGAGGCGGTCCGAACACCGCCCGTCAGATCTCTCATCGAGCGGGGGTTCCGGTCGAAGCGCCCGCTTTCACCGTCAATCAGGCCTGCGGCTCCGGCCTGCAAGCGATTCTTTCCGCCGCCCGGACGATCCTGCTCGGTGAAGCGGAGATCATCCTCGCCGGCGGCACCGAGAGCATGTCGAACACGCCGTACCTCCTGCCGCGTGCCCGGACCGGGTACCGGATGGGGCACGCCGAGATCGTCGACGGCATGTATCGCGACGGATTCGACGATCCGCTGTCGAAGCTGGTGATGGGGGAGACCGCCGAAGAGCTGGCCGAGGAGCGGGGGATCGACCGCGCGGCCTCGGACCAGTGGGCCTTGACGAGTCAAAACCGGTGCGAGCGCGCCCGCAAGGCGGGGCGGTTCGAGGCGGAGATCGCGCCGATCGCCGTTCCCGGCAAGAAGGGGTCGATGCTGGTCGAAACCGACGAGCACCCGCGCGACGGCGCGACGCTCGAATCGCTCGCGAAGCTGCCGACCGTATTTCGCAAGGGAGGCGCCGTCACCGCGGGCAACGCCTCCGGGATCACCGACGGAGCGGCGGCGCTGTTGGTCGCTTCTCGCGCGGCCGCCGAGCGGCGCGGCCTGAAGATCGAGGCGCGTCTGGCCGGGTGGAGCGTCGTCGGCGTCGAGCCGAGGATCATGGGGATCGGCCCGGTGCCCGCGGTCGAGAAGCTGCTTCTAGCGACCGGCGTTTCGCTCTCCGAGATCGAGTCGATCGAGCTCAACGAGGCGTTCGCCTGTCAGGTGCTCGCCTGCGTCGCAGGGCTCGGGCTCGATCCCGAACGGGTCAATCCGGACGGTGGGGCGATCGCGCTCGGGCATCCGATCGGTGCCACCGGAGCGAGGATCGTCGTCACCTTGCTCCACGGCATGGCCGCCCGGGGCGAGCGGCTCGGCATCGCGACGCTCTGCATCTCGGGCGGAATGGGGATCGCGGTCCTGGTGGAAAGAGAAGCGAATGGCGAATCGAGAATCTAGAACCTCCATCTTCGCGATTCCAGATTCGACATTCTGAGCTCCGCGCCCACCCATGATCCTTCTCACCACTTCGCTCGAAGAGAGGGCCGAGCCCTACGTCGAGGCGCTACGGGCCGTCGGCTTCCAGGGGGGCGAGATCGCGGTCGTCGCTCCGGACGGTCGCGCCGGCCTCGGCGAGCTTTCGGGGCGCGTCTCGGGCGTTTTGCTCTCCGGCGGTTGCGACGTCGATCCCGCGCGCTACGGCGAGGCGGTCCTTTCCGGCGGGCAGGTCGAAACGCTCCCCGAGCGCGACGAGCTCGAGTGGAGCGCGCTCGACCTCGCGCGGGAGCGGGGCTTGCCGGTCTTCGGGGTCTGCCGCGGCCTCCAGGTGATCAACGTCTACTTCGGCGGTTCGCTCTG
>JBGAGQ010000008.1:0-135835 GCA_044226625.1 Thermoanaerobaculia bacterium | reverse complement strand
TCCGCCTCGGCATTCCACCCGAGAACCGTCCCGAAAATCTCCCATAGAACGCCCTCGACACCATGGCCGCCGAAAACTCCTTCGACATCGTCTCCACGGTAGATTTTCAAGAGATCAAGAACGCGGTGCAGCAGGCCGCGAAGGAGATCGGGACCCGGTACGACTTGAAGCACGCCGGGGCGAGCATGGAGCTCGAAGGGGAGGAGATCGCGCTCGAAGCGTCAGACGAGTTCAGCGTCGGTCAGGCGCTCGAGGTGTTGAAGACCAAGCTGGTCAAGCGTGGCATCAACTTGAAGTCGGCACGCTACGGCAAGGTCGAGCCGGCGCACGGCGGCCGGGCGAAGCAGCGGATCACCTTCCAGCAGGGCATTCCGATCGAGACCGCGAAGAAGATCGTCGCCGAGATCAAGGCGCGGAAGATCAAGGTCCAGGCGTCGATCCAGGGCGACACGGTACGGGTCTCGGGCAAGGCGCGCGACGACCTGCAGACGGTGATCGCGATGCTCAAGGGGCTCGACTCGCTGGACGTCCCTCTCACCTTCACGAACTATCGCTCCCAGTGAGCAGCCCGCGCTCGCACCGAGGGTGCCCTGGGCATCCGTCCCGCGCGCTCGTGGCCGGCCCGGGAGTCTTCGTCGGCCTGGTCGCCGGGGCTCTCGTGGGATTCGTGGCCGGGGCGCCGGCCCATGCGCTTTCGACCCTAGACCCGGTGGCGATCCGCGGCACGGTCACCGACGCGGGAGGCCATCCACTCGCCGGGGCGCGCGTCGTGCTCGAGGCTTCGCGCAAGAGCCTCCGGTCGAGCGAGAACGAGGTGCGCCGCGTCGTGGCGACCACCGACGCGCAGGGGTCGTATAGCATGACCTGGCCCTGGGACCCGTACTTCAACCGCTTCCAAGTCGAGGCGGGCGTGGCGATCCGGCAGGGCAAGGAGGAGCGGTTCGAGGTGTTCGAGCGCCAGAGCGTTTCGGCCCGCTCGATGGAGACCGGCGCGGTCGTCCTGCCGCTCGTGGTGCGCGACGCCGAACGGTTCGCCAAGCTCCGTTCGTTCGAGCAGCAGGTGAAGACCGAGGACGAGCGGCGGGTCTTCGCCGAGCTCGGCCAACCCGAGGAGGTGCGCGTCGTCGAATATCCGGACCGCCGCGAGGTGACCTGGTGGTATTTCGAGAGCGGCCGCGCCTATCGTTTCGAGTCCGGCCGTCTGGTCCAGGTCATTCCCTTCGATCCGATTCGGAAGTTTTGAGCCCTGACTTCATCTTGAATATTCGATCTGTGACGTGCGATCCGCTGACCTGAGCCGATGACCGAAAGAGGACCCGACGTGGCGACCGACCCTCAACTGCTCGACCTGGCGGCCGATCCCCTGGCGCAAGACGGGGGCGCTCCGGTGTCGCCGGCCCGATTCCTCGGGCTGGTCGCCGACAAACTGGCCGCCACCGAAGAGGTGTTCCGTTACCACCTCGGCTCCGACGTGCCGTTCATCCAGCAGGCCGGCGTCTATATCGCCGACGGCGGCGGCAAGCGGGTGCGTCCGGCGCTCCTGCTGCTCTGCGCGCGCCTGCTCGGCCACGACGGGCCGGAAGAGGTCACCTACGCCGCGGTCGTCGAGTTCATCCACACCGCGACGCTGATCCACGACGACATCATCGACCACGCGAAGCTTCGGCGCGGCCAGCCGACGTTGAACCACCTCTGGGGCAACAACCAGACCGTTCTGCTCGGCGACTGGATCTACACGACGGCGATGCGCATGGCGCTTTCGCACGGCCATCTCGAGGTGGTGCAGAGGCTGTGCGACGCGACGCTCAAGATGACCGAGGGCGAGCTGCTCGCGCTCGCCCGGCTCGGCGCGCCCGACCTCTCGCGGGACGAGTATTTCGAGATCATCGACCGGAAGACGGCGCACCTGTTCGCGGCGGCCTGCTCGATCCCGAGTCTGATCCCGCCGTTCCGCCCCGAGGCCGGAGCGGTGCTCGCGCGCTACGGCCGCGCGCTCGGCACCTGCTTCCAACTGGTCGACGACCTGCTCGATTTCACCGCGCGCGAGGCCGAGCTGGGCAAGCCGGTGCTCTCGGACCTGCGGGAGGGGAAGCTCACGCTGCCGATCCTCCTGCTGCTGCCACGCGTCGGCGCGGCCGATCGGCGGCGGATCGAGACGGTGCTTACGGATCGGAGCTTCGACCGCGTGGCCCCGGAGGAGATCCTCGAGCGGGTGAAGGCCGAAGGGACGCTCGAAGAGACCGAGCAGCTCGCGGCCGAGCACGCGCGGGCGGCCCGACGGGAGCTGGAGTTCTTCCCCCCCTCAGCGGTGCGCGAGGCGCTCGAGCTGGCGCCCGACTTCGTCCTCCACCGGCGTTCGTAGCGGCGGCGGGGTGAGGCCGAGCAGGCCTCGCGCCGGAACCGCGGAGGCCGCGGGCTCGTCCTCGGGTCCGTCGGGCGCGAGCACGCGGGCTCGCTCGATCGCGAGCGTGCCGAGGATTTCGACGGCCCGGAAACGGCGTACCTTCGTGTCCAGCCACTCGCGCTGGTTCGGCATAAGGATCACCGGGATCGCCGCGCACGGACGGAGGTCGGGCGTCCCGTCGTCGATCAAGCGCACCACCGCGAGCTGGGTGAGTTCCTGAGGTGCCACCGTGAGCCGAAGGCGGCCGACCTGCGGCTCGCCACCCCAATCGAACCGCACGTCGCGTCCCGGAGTGCCCGAGCGCGAGACTGAATCGCGCGCGGCGGGTATCGAGGAGGGTTCCCGCAGCGGGCGCAACGGACCGAAGCGGGGGACGCCCCAGCGTCCAAGGGGGGGGACCGACCAGCTATACGCGGGGGTGCCCCCTTCGAGCGGGCGCAAGCCGGCGAGCAGGGCGGGATCGTCGCGGCGGAGGATCGTCCAATCCCGGTCCGACGCGAGGAGTTGCCGCCCGCTGGGCCGCTCTTCGAGCGAGAGGAGGAATCCTCCCGCGCCGTGGTCGCTGCGCAGCTCGGCGAGCAATCGGTTCGGTCCCGCTTGGAGGAGAGGAGCGACCTCGTAGCCGTCGAGCGGCGCGCCTTCGGCGAAACGGCCGGCTCCCAGCCGGCGGCCGTTCAAATAGAGCACGTATTCGGGATCGGCCTGGACGTAGAGCGCCGCGCTACGGGGCGCCGCCTCGAGGGTGAAATCGCGCGCGGCCCAGAACGCCTGCGGCGCCTTTTCGCGCCGGGCGTCGCCGGACCAGATCCACTCGGCGCCCCGGGTCGGCAAGGCGTGACGCGCGTAGGACTCGCGCAGCCAGTTCGCCGAGGCCGCGAACGCGAAGGTGGCGCCGATCCCGGCGAGGAGCAGGACGGGGGAGCGGGCGCGCACGGGGCGACTGTACCAAACGGCCGCCCGGCCGGGCAGTTGACCCGGCCGGTCAGTTGACGTAACCGAGCGCCCGCAGGCGATCGAGGGTTTCGCGGTCGACCGGGGCCTCGCCTTCGGTCTCGGGCTGCGCCTTCGCGATCCAGGCGAGCAGACGCCCGCGCAGCCAGTCGGTCTCCAGAGCGCCGTTTCGATCGCCTGGATGACCGAGCCCGGCGAGGTTGGTCTTTTCGCCGGGATCGCCCTCGAGGTCGTAGAGGTACTCCGGATCGCGCGAGCGCCCTGCCCCTTCGCCCATCCCCCAGCCGATTCCCGTCCGCGGCGCCCAGATCAGTTTCCAGCGCGCCGATTGGACGGAGTAGATCCCCCCCTTGACGCTGGAGGCGGCGGCGAAATGGAGCGGCTCCCCTTCCTCGACGGGGAGCGGACGGCGGAGCAGCGAGCGACCCTCGGTGGGGAGCGGCCGGCCGTCTTTGCCGCGCAGCCCGCAGGCGTCGACCAGTGTCGCGTGGAGGTCGCGGGTGTCCGTCGGCTCCTCGATCTCGGCGTGGCCGACATGTCCCGGCCAGCGGAGAGCGAGGGGGATTCGCAGCATCTCCTCGGCGAGGGTGTAGCCGTGCAGCACGCCGCCATGGTCGAACAGCTCCTCGCCGTGATCGGCGGTGACGGCGATCAACGTCTCGGCCGGCGGCACGATCTCGGCGAGCGAGGCGACGAGACGCCCCAGCTCGAAGTCGGCGTAGGCGACGCCCCCTTCATAAAGGCCAGCGATCCGGGCGCGCCCCGCGTCGTCCGGCTCGATCCGCCCCTGCTTGATGCCGGTAAGCGTCTCCGTCGAACCGTCGAGCGAGGATTTCGCGCCGCCCGTGAAGCGGGAGCGGAACGGCTCCGGCGGGTCATAAGGATTGTGCGGGTGGATCACATGGAGATAGAGGAAGGCGCGGCTCCCCGGCGGCAGCGACCGGAGCCAGGCGAGCGCCGCCGCGTTCACCCGCTCGGCGTTGTCGTTGTAGGGGGGCTTCCGCGCCGCGGAGTACCCCTCGATCAGGACCTCCGGCGCCTGGTGCTCGAAACCGCGGTCGGTGCCGTAGGCGGCGCTCACGTAGACGTTGCCCGAGAACAGGCCGGTCCGGTAGCCGGCGCGAGAGAAGGCCTCCGCGAGCGTCGGACCGTCCTCGGGACCGAGCTTCCAGCCGCCCCGCGAGAGATAGGCGTGGCCGGTGAACAGGGTCTTCGTCGAAGGGAGGGTGTTCGGGGCGTTGCTCCGATGGCGGAGCGCTATCAACCCCTCGCGGCCGAGCGCGTCGATCGTCGGGGTGGCGTCCTTCGGCCCGCCGAACGCGCCGACCCGATCGGCGCGCAGGGCGTCGAGGACGTAGACCACGACGAGCCGCGGCGGCGAGGCCGGCTCGTGGGAGCGGTCGGGCTCGGCGCCGCGAGAGGGAGGACCCGCCCAGGCCAGGTCCCGCCAGCGCGCGGGGGGCCCATCGCCCACGGCGTCGAACCGGACGCGCACGAGGCCGGTCGCGCCTCGGAGCGGCAGACGGAAGGACCGCTGGCCCCGGAAGCGGTTCCAGAAGCTCGCCGACCACTCGAAGCGGCGGATGCTCGATCCGTCCTCCCGTTCGAGGACCAGCCGCCAGCGCTGCCCCGATCGCGGCTCCGCGGGTGGGACGAAGGTGCCTAATAGGTCCGTTTCGCTCGTGATCCGAAAGACGCCGGCGACGCGGGAGGTCCCCGCCTGGACCAGATCGTGCCCTTCCACCTCGAGCGGGCCGGCGGGACGGACGGGTCGGACTGCGGCGTTCGTCACGCTCGGAACCGGCGCCTCCGGGGAGGGAAGGACGGGCTCGAGGTCGATCGCGAGGCGGCCGAGCGGCAGGTCGGCCGGCAGCGAGATCTCGAGCGGATCGCTCCAGGGGAAGGTCCCCAGGTCGCGGTCGCCCGCCCGAACGCGAACGCTTCCGGCCGCCGCAGGGGGAACCGAGGCATCCTGGAGATCGAGGACGAGCCGGCGCTCTTCGGCGGCGAGGCGAACGATCTCGATCCGACCGCCGCCGGGCGACGGAGCGAGGGCCACCTGGCCGCCGTCCCGCCAGGCCTGCCAGCCGGAGAGAAAGCGGTTGCCGGAGAGCGACGGCGGGAGAGCGATCGACGCCGATTCGGTCAGGAGATCCGGCGCATGGAGCCCGTCGAACAGCGGCCGAACCGCCGGATAGGTCGGCGGCGGCTTCTCGCAGCCGAGGCTCGAAAGGCCGAACGCGAGGAGAGCTAGAAGGGCGGGAAACGACGGCGAGGAGGAGGCGCGCATGCGAGACACCATCTTCCCCATAGGTCGGGGGTGCCGGTCAAACCGTCCGGGGGAGATCCGCGGGGACGAGCGTCTGGCGTCGTCGGATCCGAGGGAGACGCCGAGCCTCAGGGCTTGGCCGCACCTTTCGCCGCGCGGATCTGCGCCACGACTCCCTTGGCGAGGTCGTTCGGCAGGGGGATCGAGAGGTTGTACTGCTGCACCTTCCATCGGCCGTCGATCTTCTCGAGAACGCCGCTGCCGCGACATTCGCCGTAGCTCGCGCTGTCGAGCAGTTCGTCGAACCAGGCGACCCGGCCGTCGGCGGAAAAGCTCACGTGCCGGTCGCGCGGCTTGAAGGTCCAGGCGGTGCCTTTGGCGAAATAGGGGTGAGCGAACTTCTGGAACGCCTCCTTGTCCCACCGCTCGGTGGCGTCCGTGCCGAGAAAGACCCCGGTCGGAGCGAACAGGTCGAAATAGGCCGCCTCGTTCGCCTGGGCCGCCGCGGCGTGGAACGCGTCGAGCAACGCTTCGACTCCGACGGAAGGGGCCGCGAAGCCTTCGGCGCCATGGGCAGCGGAGACGGGGTAGAGGGTGGAGAGGCAGGCAAGAAGGAGGAGCGTGGCGAGGGTCGGGCGCATGGGGTTAGCCTCCGGAAGGGGTTGGGACCAACATTCTCGCACCGAGCCGGGGCGCTATACTCCGCCCCCCATGGCGATCCTGGACGACCCGAAGCTGACCGCGGCGAACGCGGAGAACGTGGCGGCGGAAGTCCGTCGCCGCCGGACGTTCGCGATCATCTCCCACCCCGACGCGGGCAAGACGACGCTGACCGAGAAGCTGCTCCTCTATTCGGGGGCGATCGAGCTCGCGGGCGCCGTCCAGCAGAAGGCCGCGCAGCGCCACGCCCGGTCGGACTGGTTGGCGATGGAGCAGAAGCGCGGCATCTCGGTCACCTCGACCGTCCTTCAGTTCGAGTACGCCGGGCGCTGCGTCAACCTGCTCGATACCCCCGGCCACCAAGATTTCTCCGAGGACACCTACCGGGTGCTCACCGCGGTCGACAGCGCCGTGATGGTGCTCGACGCGGCCAAGGGTGTCGAGCGCCAGACCCTCAAGCTGTTCGAGGTGTGCCGGCGGCGCGGCATCCCCGTCCTCACGTTCGTCAACAAGATGGACGTTCCCGGGCGCGACCCGCTGGAGCTGCTCGACGAGATCGAGAAGGTGCTCGGCATGGCCGCCGTGCCGCGCAATTGGCCGATCGGCTCGGGGCGGGAGTTTCAGGGGGTTTACGAGCTCGCGAGCGGCCAGATCCTCCGCTTCGAGCGGCTGAGCCGCGGCGAGCGGGCCTCGTTGGTCGGGACCGCCGCCCTCGACTCTCCGGAGCTCGATCAGCTCGTGGGCGAGGGCCCGGCGGGCGAGCTGCGAGAGGCAGCGGAGCTCTTGAAGGGGGCGACGCCCGCGTTCGATCGCGATCGATTCCTCGCCGGCGGCCAGACCCCGGTCTTCTTCGGCAGCGCGCTCAACAACTTCGGCCTCCAGCCGTTCCTCGACGCCCTGGTGGAGCTCGCCCCCTCGCCGCCTCCGCGCGAGAGCGACCGCGGGCCGATCGACCCCGAAACCGCGGGATTCTCGGGCTTCGTGTTCAAGATCCAGGCGAACATGGACCCGCAGCACCGCGACAGCATGGCGTTCCTGCGCGTGGTCTCGGGCCGTTTCGAAAAAGGAATGGCGGTCGACCATCCGCGGCTCGGCCGCCGGCTGCGGCTCCCTCGCGCCCATCGGGTGTTCGCCCAGGAGCGGGAGACGACCGAAGAGGCGTTCGCCGGCGACGTCGTGGGGCTCGTGAACCCGGGGCTGTTCGTGATCGGCGACACGGTGAGCGACGGGCTCGGGGTGACCTTCTCGCCGCTGCCCCGCTTCGCCCCCGAGTTCTTCGCCCGCCTGCGGCCGGAATCGACCGACAAGAACAAGGCGTTCCAGAAGGGCCTGCGCCAACTGGAGGAGGAGGGGGCGATCCAAGTCCTCTATGAAATCGGCGCGATCCGCCGCGAGCCGATCCTGGCCGCCGTGGGCGAGCTGCAGTTCGACCTCGTCCAATCGCGGCTGGAGCAAGAGTACCGGGTGGGAACGAGGGTGGAGCGCCTGTCCTATACCTCCGCGCTCTGGCTGCGCGCCTCGGCGCGGCAGGTTGGGGAGATCGACTGGCCGCTGCGCGGGGTCTCGCGGGTGGAAGATCGCGACGGCCAGATCGCCGCGCTGTGCGAGGGGCGGTGGGTCGAGGACCTGCTGATCGACAAGAACCCGAAGTTCGAGTGGGTGCGGATCGTCGACGAGCGCACGGCGGCCTGAGCGCCGTTTCGATCTAAAACCGAAGGATCGGGAGGTCGGGGAGACGGCGGCGCCCGGGCGGACGCCGCCGGTGCTTCGGGGTTTTAGTCGTCCTCTTCCTCGTCGTCGTCGTCATCGCCGCCGGGCACGCAGTTGATCACGTGCCACTGCAGGATGATGTGGACGTTGTAGCTCGACGAATAGACGTAGCAGCCGTCGCGCGACGAATTGAGATCGATCGGACCGTTCAAGCCGAACGGCGTGTCCACCAGGTTGGCGAGCACCTGGACGAGCGACAGCTGTCCGGTTCCATGGTGGTCGTCGTTGGCCTGGTAGGCGTCGCCCTCGTGGCTGTCGTCATCGTCGTCGTCGTCCCCGCGGTCGACCGCCCAGACCGACATCTTGCGCTCGAGGAATCCGGTGGCGATCACGTACCGGCCGTCCGGCGTGATGTTGATGCCGGTGGCGCCGCCGAGGCCGTCGATCCCCGCATCGGTATCGCGAATCACCTGGGTCTGGGTCAACGTGCCGTGGCCGTTGCGGATGTCGAAGGTCGAGATCGCGCTGTCGTCGAGCGAGACCGCGTAGAGATGGTCGCCGCGCTTGTCGCCGACCAGGCCGCGGACGCCCGTGATACCGCTCACCCCGTCGACCCCCTGGGTGACCTGCTGGACCTGCGAGAGCGAGCCGTGCGAGCCGCGGCGGAAGACGCTCACCGCGTTGTCGTCGAGACCGCCGACGTAGATGTACTTGCTCTTGGAATCCATCCACATCGCGTAGGCGCCGTTCAGGCCGTTGACTCCGCCCACGCCGTCCTTGAGCAGCTGGCGGTAGGTGAGCGTGCCGGTGTTCCGGTCGCGGTCGAAGACGACGACCGAATCATCGAAGAAACCCGTGGTGTAGAGGTTCTTGCCGTCGTCCGACACGGCGATCCAGAGGGGTCCGTCCAGGCCGTCCGGCACCTCCGGCGTGTTGTCCTTGAGCACCTGGATTTCGGTGAGCAGGCCCGTGGTCTCGTCGCGCGAGAAGACCGCCAAGGCGTCGCCGAAGAAGCCGGTCGCATAGAGGTTCTTGCCGTTCGGGCTCAGGCGGACGGTGTTGGCGCCGCGCAGGCCGTCGATGCCGTCGACGGCGTTCTTGAGCTGCTGGATCTGGGTGAGGAACCCGTTCGACGGATCCCGCGAGAAGGCGACGACGGAAGAGTCACCCTCGCCCGTGGCATAGGCGAACAGGCCGTCGTCCGAAACGATGACGGAGCGGTTGCCCCGAATGCCGTTCACCCCGCCGAAGGTGTTCTGGTAAATCGCCGCGATCTCCAAGACCTGGGCTCCGGCGGCCAGCGAAAACAGCAGCCCGATGGCCCCGAAGCCGGCCGCTCTGCCCAGCGCGAGACTCCTTTTCATGCACGCCTCCTTAGCGTTGGATCGTTTCGGCTCGTCACCTCCGGCCGGAGCGGCAGGAGGTGAGCGGAACGCCGATCCCGCCCAGCCTTGGGGGGAGTGAGCCCGCAGCGCGGCGCCCCTTGCAGGGTGGGTGTAACTGCTGAGTGCCACGACCTCCTAAATCCGGGACTTGCGCCGCCTCTAACCGTAGCCTTCTCTCAAGGGGGCGGCGGCTCAGGGAGAAAGGGTGAGACGAGCGCCGTTGACACGTGAGGGGAGCGTCCTTAGAGTGGCCACGGGTCCTCGTACTCAACCACTCAAGCTCCGGGAGAGGCACCACCATGAAGCGAATTCTCGTCGCCGTCACCTTTGTAGCGATCCTTCCCATCACCGGATCGGCCCTGGCTTCGGACGTCATCCTGCCGGTCTCGAACCTCCGGGTCGAAAGGGTCATCCCGCTCTCGGAGCTCTCCCAGCACGCGGAGATCCGGGTCGTCGATCCGCTGGCCATCTACTCGAACGTCTCCAGCTTCACCGGCCAGGCGTTCGCCCAGGGCGCCGCGTCGGGCGGAATCACGCGGATGGTCATGGACGACATCACCTTCACCACGAATCCGGGCGTGAGCGCGGTGACGACGATCCGGTTCTCGGTCGCGAACCTGAACGCGACGACCCAATCGGTGCGGGCGCGCGTCCGGTTCTGGAACGCCGACGGCACCTCGCTCGGACCGGGGCTCGCGAATCGTCCGGGCACCTACTATTCGCCGGGAGGCACGGCGGTCGGCTTCAGCTTCAACGCCTTCAGCTTCACTCCGGGCGTAACGACGCTCACCGGCAACCTCGGTGCCGGTTTCACGGTGCCGGCGGGGACGACGACGACCCTATGGGCGGGCTTGACCTTCGACAACGTGGGCACCACGACGGGAGCGACCGACACCGAGCTGAGCAACTTCGGCCAGGCGATGTTCAATCCGGTCGACCTCGGCTCGTCCACCGACACGTTGTTCGAGACGACGGCGGCCGGAAGCTTTTTTCCCACCGACAATCCGGCCGGAGCGGGGCTCGCTTTCGGCGGCATGCCGGTGGCGAACCAGGGCTGGGAGCTCGTCGTCACGACCCTGCCGGTCGGTCTCACCACCTTCTCGATCGACTGAGAGACGCTGAAGGAATCGTCGCTTCCCTCGTCCGCCGGAGCTTCCTACCCGGCGGCCCGAGGGGGGCGTCGGAGCCGGATGCGCTCCAAAACTCGGCGCGGATCGACGCGCGGGTGGTACCGCCGGGCGGCCGGAAGTTGCAGATAGACGATCGCGCCCAGCGCGAGCGCGCCGAGCAGGCGCGAATGGATGTGCACCGCTCGTAGGATCTCGCAGCTCAGGAAGACGTAGGCCGAAAAGCGAGCCCGCTCGTGGCGGCGCCACATCAACACGCCGACGATCGGTGCGATCAGGAAATAGACGAATCCGTCCCAGGGCCGGAGGCTGCCGTAATTGAGCCAGCGCCGGCCGCTCCAAAGCGCCGCGCCGTGGATCAACGGGCTCGCCAAGAGCGTGAGCGTGAGGATCCAGAGACCGATCGGCCGAGGCGGATTGGAAGAAGGGGGCGCCTCATCAGGAGAGGGAACGCGCTCATCGATGGGAGGCATCGGAGCAGTGTATGTCGCCCCTCCGGGCCACGCCAGCCGATCGAGAGCCGAAGGTCCCCACCTCGATCTTCCCCCGCAAGCGGGGGAGGAGGCCGCCCCGCCCCCGACCGGACGGGATAACATCGGCGACCGATTTCCGTCCTCTCCTCTCGGAGCACCGTCATGGCGCAACTTCTCTTCGGGCTGTCCAGCCTCGGCGTTTTCGGCTATCTGCCCTGGATCCTCAACCTGATCGCGATCGTCGACGTCGTACGCATGGGCGCGAGCTGGTATTGGATCTGGATCATCCTGATGTTTCCTGGGATCGGGGCCGTGGCCTATTTCGTCGTCGTCCGCAGCGGTTGGCTCGGAAGCCGGGCGCAGTCCCTATCTCCGGCGACCGCGCGCCGGCTGCAGGCGCGGCGGCGGATCCGGGCGCTCACGATCCAGCTCAATCATTGGCGCGGACCTGCGGTGCTCGCGGAGATGGGCGACGAGTTGCTCGTCCTCGGCAAGTACGACGAGGCGCTCAAGCTGTTCCTGGAGGCGAAAGAAAACGGCGGCGCGGTCGAGGACGTCAATTTCGGCCTCGCGCAGGCCCACCAGATGCTCGGGCGTTACGACCAGGCCGTGCCGATGCTCGACGAGCTGGTTCGGCAGACGCCGGACGCTTATCTCGGCCGGGCGATGTTGCAGCTCGGCCGCTCGCTCGACGAGAGCGGCGACAAGGCGCGCGCCGAGCAGGTCCTCCGCCAGGTCTTGGAGCGCCGCACGATCATCGAAGCGCAGGTTCGGCTCGCCCGCCTGCTGATCGTGCGCGGCGAGAAAGACGAGGCGCGGCGGCTGCTCGACGAGGTCAAGAACGACGCCGCGGTCCTGCCGCGCTACTTGAAGCGGGAGCACGCCCCGTGGATCCGCGCCGCCCGTGGCCTGCGCTCCGAGAGCGCGCGGCTGCCGCGCCCGTGGATCGAGGGGGGAGAGAAGCCGGGTCGCCGCCTCCGCCTCGCGATCGCCGCGGTCGTCGGCGTGCTCCTGTTCCTGTGGATCGGGAGCTACGTCGTGGGGGAGATCGAGCGGTTCGGCGAGATGCAAATGCGGCAACGCCAGCAGCAAGAGGAGCAGGCGGATCCGAGCCCGACGCCGGAGTGAGCCTCGGGACCTAGAACGGCTTCTGCGTTCGAAGGGCTCCTCGTCCGCTCGGTTTCGTTCGTAAAGAACCGGGTTTGTAAAGATTCGATGTAACGGGCGCGCCTCGAGAGCGCCTGACTCCTGTGGAAGACGCGGTGCGGCGGGCGAAGGCTTTCGCCCCCAACTCTCGGTCGGCTCCTGACCTGGGCCGGCCACCACAGGAGAACGAACATGAGTGAATATCAGCTCAAGAAGGCCCACCCCGGCGTGCGCTCGTTGACCGTCGCCGTCGCCCCGACCACGAAATTCGACGACTTGGTCAAGATCCTCGAGCGGACGCTGACCGTCCCGGAGCTGCCGGGCGTTCGCGGCTGCGCTCCCTGCCTCTCCGGCCTCGACCGGCTCCTCCTGCAGGACGAAACGCTCTCGACCCTTCGCTGATCTCTCCCTTCGCCCGCCGCACCGCTCTTCCACTCGGGCCGAAAAAAGGGAGGTCTCGCGATGAGCGACGTCTCGTTGGCCGTTCCGAAGCTGGGGGTGGGGCTCGCGTACCAGCCCGCCCTCCGCCCGTTCCTCGAAGCTCGAGGCGACACCTTCGACTATTTGGAAGTCGTCCCCGACATCCTCTGGACCGATCGAGGGGCGGGAAAGACGCCGCGCTACCTCGACGACCGGGAAGGGATCGACTATCTGCGGCGAATCTCCGCCGGCCGGCCGGTCGTACCGCATGGCATCGGCCTCTCGATCGGCTCGGCGCATCGGTTCAACCACGGGCACCTCGACCAGATCGAGACATGGCGCCGCTGGTTCGACTTTCCCTGGCATAGCGACCACCTGGCCTGGAACCTCGCCGAGCACGGCGTCGACGAGCTCAACGTGGGGGTGACGCTGCCGCTCCCGCGCGACCGGGAAACCCTGGACGCGCTGGCGCCCCGCGTGGCCGAGGTGAAGCGCCGCGTGCCGCTGCCGTTTCTGCTCGAGAACAACGTCTACTTCTTCTCGATGCCGGGCGAGGAGATGGGCGACGCCGAATTCCTGAATTCACTCTGCGCCGAGACCGGCTGCGGCCTGCTGCTCGATCTTCACAACGTCTACTGCAACGCCCGGAACCATCAGACCGATCCTTTCCGCCTGCTCGGCGAGCTCGATCTCGGCAATGTGGGAGAGATCCACGTGGCGGGCGGGATGGAGCATGACGGTTGGTATCTCGACGCGCACTGCGGGCCGCTCCCCGAGCCGGTTTGGGAGCTGCTGCGCTATTGCCTGCCGCGCTGCCCGAACCTCGGCGGCGTCACCTTCGAGATGATGGGCTCGTGGTTCGTCGACATGGGAAGCGACCGGTTGGCGGAGGAGCTCGACGCGCTGCGCGAAGCTTGGCGCCGCTGGCAGCCGGTTCCCACCCACCTCGCGGAGGTGGCGGCGTGAGCGCCACGGCGTTTCAAGCGCTCTTCGCGCGGCTGGTGATCGATCCCGAGTTTCGTGACGAGGTGCGGACCGGTCGGGAGGCCACCTTGGCCGCGGATCGTGCCGGCCTTTCGGAGCTGGAGCGCGAGCGCCTGTTCGCCGTCGCCTCCGACCCCGGAATGGACGTCACCCGCACGCTCCACAAGGGGTTCCGCCTGAGCAAGCTGATGGGCCAGCTGCCGCTCACCTGCGCGGCCTTAGGGAAGGAGGCGCTCGCCGACGAGGTGGCCGAGTTCTGGCGCCGTCATCCGCCGGTGAGCTTCTACTACCTCGGCGAGGCGGTCTCGTTCTGCGACTTCCTTCTCCGTCGCCTGGAAGAGGGCCTGGAGCCCCCGACGCCCTACCTCGCCGAAGTCGCGGCCTGGGAACGCGCCGGGCTCGAGCTCCAGCGCCCACGGCCGGAAGGGGAGGACGCCCCGCTCCAGATCGTCGAGTTCGTCCACGATCCCTTGCCCCTCCTCGCCGCCCTCGGCCGCGGCGAGACGCCGGACTGCTTCGAACGTCCCTGCCTGATGATCGGCGGCTACCAAGCAGGGAAGGTCGAATGGAGGATGGCGGAGGTGGGGTAAGCCTGTTCCCGACGGCTCGCCGGTGGCGATGCACCCCAATCCGGAGGCGTTCGTTATTTGACAGCCCAGCCCCGTTCCCGTAGCCTTAGTGGTCGCGCCGCGAGTTCGCCGAAGGGGCCCCGATGCAGATTTGGTTGGAACAGGTTCGCGAGGAGCCCCTCGCCTGGCGGGAGACGGTCGAGGTTGCACCGTCGGAGCTGGATAGCCCCGATTTGGTCGCTTTGAGCCCGATCGACTGCTCCGGACGGATGGTGTTCGCCGATCCGGGGTTCCTGTTCACGGCGGATCTCGCGTACGAGCAGACGCTCGCCTGCACGCGCTGCCTCTCGCAGTTCGTCGAGAAGGTGGAGCCGAGGATCGAGTTGCTCGTGGTGCAGGGCAAGGAGTTGGTCGAAGGCGAGGAGCGTGAGCTGGGGGCGCGCGATCTCGGGGTCTGGCAGGTCGAGGGCGACAAGTTCCGCACGGAGCCGGTCCTCTTCGAGCAGGTCCAGCTGAACATCCCGATGAAGCCGCTCTGCCGCGACGACTGCCAGGGCCTTTGCCCGCGCTGCGGCGCGGATTTGAACGCGGGCGACTGCGGCTGCGACCGCGAGGTGCCCGACCCCCGTTGGGCCGGCCTCGCGGCGATCCGCGAGAAGCTGGGGAAGAGCGAGGGGAGCGGGTCGTAGCCAGGGAGTTTCCCGCCTCGGCGCGGAGGATCGCGCCCGGAGGCGGTTAGACGTTAGAATCGTGGGACGAAGCAAGCCGCGCCGATTTCGAGGGTCCCGGGCCGCGTTCGTGGGCCGGAAGACTGAAATCCGCCGAATTTGACGATGTTCGAGAGACGCCGGAAGGCACCATTCCTTCCGAGACGCTAGAGGTCGACGATGCCTAATCCAAAGCGCCGCCATTCCAAAGCCCGCCGCGACCGCCGCCGGTCGCACGACGCCCTGGCGCGGCCCGCCACCTCCAACTGCCCGAACTGCGGCGAGTCGAAGCTGCCGCATCGCGCCTGTGGCAGCTGCGGGTTCTACAACGACCGCCAGGTCATCGAAGTCGCCGAGAAGGCCTAAGGCCCCTCACGCCCCGCCGAGCGCCGCCGGAGCGAGCCGCGAAACGGTTCGCTCGCGGCCGGAGGTTTATTCGTGCCTCCGCTGTAGCCGGCGTCTGGCCGCGACCAGGCGACGCCGGCACCGATCCGCCCCGCCGCCCGGCGGATCGCATTGCGGGTAGAATCGTGCCGCTCCTTACGCCACAATCCGAAACGTGATGCGCATCGCCGTCGACGCCATGGGGGGAGACTTCGCGCCGCGAGCCGCGGTGGAGGGCGCTTTTCTCGCGGCGGTCGAGGACGGGATCTCGATCCTCCTGGTCGGGGACCGCGAGCGGATCGCGTCGGAGATCGCGCGGCTCGGCGATCCGCGGGGGCGCATCGAGCTGGTGCACGCCGACGAGTTCATCGACATGGACGACCCGGCGACCGCGCCGCTGCGAAAAAAGCGCCGCTCGTCCGTGCGCCTGTGCGCCGAGCTGGTGCGCGACGGGCGCGCGCAGTCGATGGTGACCGCAGGGCACACCGGCGCCGCGATGATCGCCGCCAAGATGGTCCTCGGCACCACCGCCGGGGTCGACCGGCCGGCGCTCGCGGCGGTCGTTCCTAGCGCCCACGGGCGCACGGTGCTGCTCGACGTGGGCGCGAACGTCGACAGCAAGCCCGCCCACCTCCGCCAGTTCGCCGTCATGGGGCATTTCTATGCCCAAGAGGTGATCGGCACCGAGTCGCCGCGAATCGGCCTGCTGTCGATCGGCGAGGAGGAGACCAAAGGGAGCGAGCTCACCCGCGAGGTCTTCAAGGTGCTCAAGCGAACCGGCCTCCACTTCGTCGGCAACGTCGAAGGGGGAGACGTCTTCCAGGGCACGGTCGACGTGGTCGTCTGCGACGGTTTCGTCGGCAACGTCGTGTTGAAGAGCGCCGAGGCGCTCGCCGAGCTCCTCGGGCGGATGCTCGGCGAGGAGATCGGCAAGAGCCGCCGAACCCAGCTCGGTTACGCGATCTTGAAGCCGGCGATCGACCGTTTCCGCACCCGCACCGATTACACCGAGTACGGTGCGGCGCCGCTCTTGGGTGTCGAAGGCGGGTGCTTCATCGGCCACGGCCGCTCGACGCCGCGGGCGATCCGCAACGCGATCCGGCGGGCGGTCGAGTTCGCCGAGGGGCGCGTGCACGAAAAGATCCGCGACAAGCTGGCGGAGATGCACCGGCAAGAGGCGAGCCTGCTCGCCGCTCCGGTGGAGACCGAGGAGATTCCCGTTCGATGAGTGAAGCGACTGGCCCGCTCGCACGTACGCACGCTTTCGTCTTCCCCGGGCAGGGGGCGCAGAAGGTCGGGATGGGGCGCGCCTGGGCCGACGCTTCGGCCGCCGCGCGCGAGACCTTCGCCGAGGCCGACGACGCGCTCGGTGAGCCGCTCTCGAAGCTCTGCTTCGAAGGTCCGGAAGACGAGCTGAACCTGACCGCCAACACCCAGCCCGCGCTGCTCGCGACGTCGATCGCGGTCCACCGTGCGCTCCGGGAGACCGGCACGCCGTTTTCGCCCGTGGCGTACGCCGGACATTCCCTCGGCGAATGGTCGGCGCTCGTGGCCGCCGGGGCGCTCGATTTCGGCGCCGCGCTCCGCCTGGTGCGCCGCCGCGGCGAGCTGATGCAGGCGGCGGTGCCGGTGGGCGTCGGGGCGATGGCTGCGATCATCGGCATGGATCCCGAGACGATCGGCGAGGTCGCCCGCGACGCGGTCGCCGAGACGCCGGACGAGGTCTGCGCCGTCGCGAACCTGAACGGCCCGGGGCAGACGGTGCTCGCGGGCCACCGGTCCGCGATCGATCGCGCGGTCGAGCTCGCCAAGGCGCGCGGCGCCCGCAAGGCGACGATTCTCGCGGTCTCCGCTCCGTTCCACTCGCCGCTCATGAAGCCGGCGCGCGAGGGGATGGCGGAGCTGCTCGCCGCGGTTCCGTTCGCCGATCCGGTGGCGCCGGTGATCACCAACGTCGACGCGGCGCCGGTCACGACCGGCGAGGCGGCGCGCGACGCGCTGATCCGCCAGATCGACCATGGTGTCCGCTGGGCCGAGTCGGTGCTCTACATGGCGGAGCGGATGGAAGTCGGCCTGTTCGTCGAGGTCGGACCGGGCACGGTGCTCGCGGGGCTCAACCGGCGAATCAAAGAAGGTTTGCGCGTGGGCTCGACGGGCGAGCCGGCGCAGCTCGAAAAGCTGCTCGCGATGTCCGACGAGGACAAGTAGGGCGGCTCGCGCCCTCGAGCCGAGATTCGAGAAGCGACGCTTCGAAAAGTAGGATCCGGAGGAGGAGAACACGCATGGAAGGCCGACTCGAGGGAAAGACCGCCCTGGTCACCGGGGCGTCGCAGGGCATCGGCGAGGCGATCGCGAAACGGCTGGCTGCCGAGGGGGCGAAGGTAATCGTCGCGGCGCGCAACGCCGAAAAGCTCGCGGCGCTCGTCGCCGCGATCGAGGGCTCGGGCGGTCGCGCCCACGCCTTCACTCTCGACGTCTCCGAGCCGGCGTCCATTCCGGAGCGCTTGAAGGAGCTGCCCGCGGATCTCGCCGCGATCGACATCTTGGTGAACAACGCCGGCATCACCGCCGACAATCTCCTGCTGCGTATGAGCCTCGAGGACTGGGACCGGGTACTCCGGACCAATCTCACCGGGGCCTTCGCGCTCACCAAGGAGCTGGTGCGCGGCATGATGAAGAAGCGCTGGGGCCGGGTGATCTCGGTCTCCTCCGTGGTGGGCCTGATGGGCAACGCCGGACAGGCGAACTACGCCGCGTCGAAAGCCGGCCTGATCGGGTTCACCAAATCGCTCGCGCGCGAGCTCGGCAGCCGGAACCTGACCGTGAACGTGGTCGCGCCGGGCTACATCGAAACCGCGATGACCGATGCGCTGCCGGAGGCCAACCGCGCCGAGCTCGCGAGCCAGATCGCGCTCAAGCGGCTCGGGCACGTCGCCGACATCGCGGGCGTCGTGGCGTTTCTCGCGAGCGAAGACGCCGCCTACATCACCGGCGAGACGATCAACGTCTCGGGCGGTCTCTACATTTGAACCTGGATTTCAGCCGGGATCGCGAGCGGCTCACGGAAGTCGCTCATTCCAAACGTTCGAAGGGCCGCATCGCGGCCTGAATCGGGATTCGAGCCGTGGACGGACCGAGACGATTGTGCTAGAAAACTGCGCCGACGGAATCGGTCACCGCGGTCCATCTCTCGCAAAAGACTGGAGGGCAGCACTCATGGCGGTCATGGAAAAGGTTAAAGGCATCATCGTCGAACAGCTCGGGGTGGACGAAGACGAAGTCACGATGGAGGCGAGCTTCACCGACGATCTCGGTGCGGATTCCCTCGACATCGTCGAGCTGGTCATGGCCTTCGAAGAGGAGTTCGGCATCGAAATCCCGGACGAGTCGGCCGAGAAGATCAGCACGGTCCGGCAGGCGGTCGAGTACATCGAAGCGAACGCCGGAGAGCCGAAGAACTAACGAGCCGTAGGAAGGTCCTCGGGGCCGCTTTTTCATCGCCCCGATCGCCACCCGAAGCCAACCAGCCGAGCCATCCTGAGCCTCACCCGCGAGCCCATCGATTTGAGCCCACCGAACCGCCGTCGTGTCGTCGTCACCGGAGTCGGTCTCGTCTCCCCTCTGGGGATCGGGACCCAAGAGACCTGGGACGCCCTGCTCGCGGGCAAGAGCGGCATTGCGCCGATCACCCGTTTCGACACCACCGATTACCCGACCCGCTTCGCCGGAGAGGTCAAGGGATTCGACCCGCTCGCCTTCTTCGACAAGAAGGAGATCAAGAAGAGCGACGTCTTCATCCACTACGCGGTGGCGGCGGCGCATTTCGCGATCGCGGATTCCGGCCTGGTGATCGACGAGAGCAACGCCGAGCGCGTCGGGGTGAACATCGGCTCCGGCATCGGCGGGCTGCCGCTGATCGAGTCGACTCATCGGACGCTGCTCGACCGGGGGCCCAGCCGGGTTTCGCCGTTCTTCATCCCGGGCCTGATCGTCAACATGGCGGCCGGCCTGGTGTCGATCCGCTGGGGTGCCAAGGGACCGAACACGGCGCCCTGCACCGCCTGCACGACCGGCCTTCACGCGGTGGGCGACGCTTTCCGCTTCATCCAGCACGACGACGCCGACGCGATGATCGCGGGCGGCGCGGAGGCGGTCGTGAGCCCGCTCGCCGTCGCAGGCTTCTCGGCGATGCGCGCGCTCTCGACCCGCAACGACGATCCGGCGCGGGCCTCGCGCCCGTGGGATCGCGATCGCGACGGGTTCGTGATCGGCGAAGGCGCGGGAATCGTCGTGATGGAGGAGCTCGAGCACGCCAAGCGCCGCGGCGCGCCGATCTACGGCGAGGTCGTGGGCTACGGCATGAGCGCCGACGCCTACCACATCTCGGCGCCCCATCCGGAAGGGGACGGCGCCGCGCGGGTGATGAAGATCGCCCTCGCCGACGCCCAGATCGCCCCGGAGGCGATCGGCTACATCAACGCCCACGGGACCTCGACCGACCTGGGCGACCTCGCCGAGGTCCACGCGGTCAAGCGGATCTTCGGCGACCACGCCCACAAGCTCGCGGTCTCATCCACCAAGTCCTCGACCGGTCACCTCCTCGGTGCGGCGGGCGGCCTGGAGATGGGGATCCTGGCGCTGTCGATGCGCGACCAGATCCTCCCCGCGACGATCAACCTCGAGAATCCGGGCGAGGGGTGCGATCTCGATTTCGTACCGAACAGCCCGCGCAAGACCGATCTCGAGTACGCGATCACCAACTCGTTCGGCTTCGGCGGCACCAACGGCGCCGTCGTGCTCAAGCGCTACCGCGACGAGGGCTGAGGCCCTCCGCCCAGCTCGCGGTCGAAGACTTCCGTCATCCTTCGGTAGTAGTGAATCTGGCCGTCCCCGCGGATGCCGTGCTTCTGGCCAGGCAACGCGACGTCCTCGTACGAGACGTGCGCCTTCTGGAACGCCCGGATCATGTTCCAGGTGTTCTGCGGGTGGACGTTGTCGTCCGCCGTGCCGTGGACGATCACCAGGTAGTCCTTGAGGCTTGCGGCCGCGGTGACCGCGGAGGAGAGCCGATACCCCTCCGCGTTCTGCTCGGGTAGATCGAAGTAGCGCTCGGTCCAGATCGAGTCGTAGAGCTGCCAATCGGTCACCGGCGCTCCGGCCACCCCGACCTTCCAAGTCCCGGGGGAATGGAGGAGCGAATAGAGCGTGTTCGAGCCGCCGCCCGACCAACCCCAGAGGCCGAGGCGGCTGCCGTCGACCCACGGCTGAGTTTTCAGGTAGTCGACCCCGGCGAGCTGGCCCGCGAGCTCGAGCTCGCCGAAGCGGCGGTGGAGGCGAACCTCCCCCTTGTGCCCGAAGAAGATCGACGCCTGGTTGTCGACGCTCCACACACCGTAGCCCCGCGCCGCCATCCACTTCGCCCAAGCGCCGCCCCATCGGTCGACCACCACCTGGGAAGCGGGGCCGCCGTAATGGTAGGTGAGGACGGGGTATTTCTTCGCCGCGTTGAAATCCGCCGGCTTGAGCAGCCGGGCCGGAAGCGTCGAGCCTTCCGGGCCCGCGACCGTGAGGAATTCGTATTGCGGCAGGCTGGCCGGATCGATCAGCGGGGCCTTCGCCGGCAGCTTCGCGTCCGCCTCCTGCCCGTCCGGGCGCATCAGACGCTGCCGCGGCGGGGTGTCGGCGTCGCTCACCGTATCGACCCACCAACCGCCCCTGGGAGCGACGGTCGCGGCGTGCCAGCCACGGCCCGAGGTGAGCGGCTTCGGATCGGAACCGTCGATCCGGACCGAGAGCACCTGCCGGCCCGCCGCGGCGAGCAGCGGCGTGGTCGGATAGCCGATCGAGATCACTCGACCGGACGCCTCGTCCAGGCCGTCGAGCGACTCGTGGACCCAGCCGTCGGGGGTGACCGCGCCGATCGGCTTGCCGTCCGCGGCGTAGAGGTAGAGCCGGCGCACCCCTTCGCGCTCGGAGCTCCAGAGGAACCGTCCGTCGTTCAACGGGCGGAAGTCGTTCGCGAGGTTCACCCAGTTCGGATCGCGGTCGCTCGCGAGCACGCTGCACTGGCCCGTCGCGGGCGCGCAGCGGAGCAGGTCGAGCTCCGTCTGGTCGCGGTTCAGCCGCTCGATCGCGAGCCAGGAGCCATCCTTGGACCAAGCGACGCGAGCCAGGTAGTCGCCCGGCGCGCCGCCGGTCTGCATCCAAACCGTCGCGGAGGTCGGCCGGGTGGTGTCGCGAACGCCGATCTTGACGTTGGGATTCGGCGTGCCCGGGCGCGGATACTTCTGGTAGCGGACGGTCGCGTCCTTCGGCGCGTCGTCGATCAGCGGGTAGACGCCCACCGGCGTCTCGTCGAAGCGGTAGAAGGCGATGCGCCGGCCGTCGGGATGCCACCAGAAGCCGGTCGCGTCCCGACTCCAGATCTCCTCCCAGTAGACCCAGTCGGTCTCGCCGTTGAGCGTCACGTTCTCTTTGCCGTCTTGGGTCTGCCGATGCTCGGCGCCGGTCGCGAGATCGATCGTCCAGAGATCGTGGTCGCGTACGAACGCGACGCGATCGGAGGTCGGCGAGACCTCCGCCCCTTCCTCCTGGGCGTCCGTGTGGGTGAGCCGCCGTGGCGCGGCGCCCGGGTAGGCAAGGAAGAGGTCACCGTCCGAGACCGCGAGGAATCCCTTACCGTCGGGCAGCCAGGAGATTTCGCCCACACCGTGCGGCTCGCCGGGCGGGGGGGACTCCGTCTTCTCCTTCGTCCCCTTCGCCGGCTCGGCTTGGAGCGCGGAGCCGGCCAGGCGCTTTTCGGCCGCGCCGCCGCTCGCCGGATCGAGCACCCAGAGCGCCTCGCCCGTGCCGTCGTCCCAGACGTACCCGAGCCGTTTACCGTCCGGCGACCAGGAGAGCTGAGCCGGCAGCTTGCCGAAGACGTTCGGCGCGAGGACGTCCTCCAGCGGTGGAAGGGCGGGGTGCGCCAGAGGATCTGTCGCGGAGCCGGCCGCCGCGGCGGCCGCGGCGAGCACCCCGAACGTTCCGGCGACGAGGAAGGCGAAGGCGAGGCGGGAGGCTTTCGGCATCGGACGGGTCTCCGAAACGGCTTCCTGGAGGGAGGAGCCGAGCTTCGATGGGAAATTTCGCGGCAGAGCATAGCGCGGCGGCAACTTTTCCCGGCTTCCTCTCGTAAGGAAGGTCTGAGCGCCAGGTCCCGGCTCCAGGAGGTCCCACGGGAAGTCCAAAGGGCCCCCTGGAGCGACGACCAAGGCGCTGACTCCGAGGAGGAACGCCATGACCGCCCACTCGAACCTCTCCCGTTACGCCGCCCTCCTGGCGGTTCCGATCGCCTTCGCCGCTTTTTCCGACATCGCTCACGCGGACGAGCTCGGCCGGCGGTCCTTCCGTGTCCAGCTGCCCGCCTCGGCAGGAGAACAGCCGATCCGCCTCGCCAACCTCGCGGGCCGGATCGAGATCATCCCCGGCAACTCGAACCCGATGAACGTCGAGACGACCGTCTACGCCGAGGGGCGCGACGCGGCGGAGACACAGGATCTCCTGCAGCGGGTCAAGTGGGTCAAGGGGAAGGACTCCAAGGGACGCGAGGAGTGGGCGCTTTCCTACCCGGTCGAGAAGTATCGCGGCTTCCACTATCCGAGCGCCAAGGACCGGAACGACGAGGTGCCCTCGTTCCTCGTCGGCATGTTCGACGGCGCCACCTCGACCCTCTACCGAGGCGAGAAGGTGCGCATCTACGGCTCGCGGCGGTCGGGGATCCCCACCCTGTACGCGAACGTGCGGATCGCCATGCCGCCTTCCGGAAAAGTCTACGTCCGCAACGTGGTCGGCCCGGTCGACGGCGCGAGCTTGGCGGGCGACCTCTCGATCGACACGGGCTGCGGCGACGTCAAGGTCGCCTCGTTCGACGGCCACCTCTTGATCGACACCGGCTCGGGCGACGTCAAGGTCGGCACGACGCGCGGAGAAAGCTCGATCGACACCGGTTCGGGCGACGTGTTCGTGGCGAAGCTGATCGGCAACGGAGTGATCGACACCGGCTCGGGCGACGTGCGGGTCGAGGGTGTCTCGGCCGGCAAGCTCGACATCGACACCGGCTCGGGCGACGTGAGCGTCAAGAACGGCGCGGCCGGCCGCCTGAGCGCCGATACCGGATCCGGCTCGGTCGACGTGCTCGGCGTAGAGCTCGAAGAGCTGGTCGCCGACACCGGCTCGGGCGACGTTTCGGTCCGGAGCTCGCTCGCGAACACCCGCAAGATGACCATCGACACCGGCTCGGGCGAGGTCTCCATCCACGCCGGCCAGCAAGCCTCGTTCAATATCTCCTCCGACCAGGGGAGCGGACGTCTGATCGTCGGTTACGCCGACGCGGTCCTCAAGAAGGACGGCCGCAAAGTGGTCGGCGCCAAGCGCCTCGACGGCCAGACCGCCATCCACGTCGAGACGGGCAGCGGCGACTGCACGATCACGCCGCATTCGATGTAGGCCGTCGGCGACGAATCGCCCGGTTGCAGCGAACCGCCCGGTGGGCTCACCGGGCGGTTCGTGTTTTGGTGCGCGTCGAGCCAGACGATGGCTTGGCGAGCGCACGAAGTCCACCCCCCGCAAGCGGCTTCCGCTACCCGCAAGAGGTTTCCTCTACCCGCAGGCGCACCGCGAAGCCAGGAAGTGACTTCCCAGACTCAGGAAGCGACCTCCTGGCGCGGGAAGTAGCTTGCCGACCGAGGAGGCGACTTCCCCTGCCGAGCAGCGAGCTCCGGGAGCTTCTCGCGGACTTGCGCCTTCGAGGGCGGCTTGCGAATTCGGAAAGTGGCTTGCCGGAGTCGGTTGCGTCGGGACGGTCCGGCAGGTGATTCCCGGCGGGAACAAGCGCTGCGTCGTGCTCGACTACTAGTCCGACTAGCCCTAATTTCTCACCGGTTTTCGTTGCTTCCCCACCGTCTTACGCCGGGTCCGCAGGATGAAACGGTGGTCAGGTTTAGACTTTTCTAGAAGCCGGCATCGAGGTCGGAGTTCCATGGGTGTCTCGCGCCCGCTTCTTAGGAGGGGACTCTTTCGGCGAACCGTGCCGACCCCCACCTCGGTCCTCCCCCGCAAGCGGGGGAGGAGGCCCGCCCGTCCCTCTTCACGTCCTTGCGTCTCCGCCTCGCCCTCGCTCCAGTCCTCACATCCTCTGAGCGAAGCGTCCCTCCCCCCGCTTGCGGGGGGAGGCCAGGAGGGGGGCCTCAGCCAACCACGTCGGCCGCCCCTTCACCTCCTCGATCCGGGTCACGTGCCTCCCTTCGCGAGGCAGGTTCTTTCTAGGTCTTTGCGAACGGCTCCGGGTGCGCCGGGCCGATGTACAGACCACCACTCGGCGATTCTCTCCACCTGCCTGGCGGCGCGGCGCGAAACGTGGAGCTCGAGGGGCACGTTTTAGCCGAAGCGACGCAGTCGGGCGAAGAACTCGTCGCCCGAGACCGTCTCGCCGCGATCAGCCTCGGCGATCCCTGCTTCCAATCCGGCGAGCTCGTCGGGAGTGAGTGGAGTTTCCTGGTTTTCCTCTCGGCTGATGACCCAGACGCTTGCTCCTTCGGAGAGCGATGGCTCGTCGAGGGCAACTTGGCCGGAGACGACGGTGCCGGACGTGACTCGCATGGACTTAGCCTACTCCCTTGGCCGCGCCGGGTTGCCGCGTTAGGGGCCGGTAGTCAAAATTGCGGTAGCTCGGCCCGCCGCCCCTACATCTTCCCGTAGCTCGGTCCGCCGCCTCCCTCGGGGGGGACCCAGGTGATGATCTCGTACGGGTCCATGATGTCGCAGGTCTTGCAGTGGACGCAGTTGCTGGCGTTGATCTGGAGCCTCTTGCCCGAGGGGGTCGAGGGGTCCGCGACCATTTCGTAGACGGCGGCTGGGCAGAAGCGCTGGCAGGGGTTGTCGTAGGCCCGCGCGCACTGGTCGGCGCAGATGCTCGGGTCGGCGACGTGGAGGTGGACCGGCTGGTCCTCGTCGTGGGCGGTGCCGGAGTTGTAGACGTCGGTCAGGCGATCGAAGGTGAGAACGCCGTCGGGGACGAACGGCTTCGGCCGGTCGAGCTTTCGTCCCGGGGGGGAGTCGAGCGCGAGCATCCGTTCGTGGCCCGCCTCGGTCGGCAGGCGGTCCTTGAAGCCCCAGCCGCGGCCACCGGTGACCAGTCCGAGACCCGCCTGGAGCATGCCGAACGGCAGGCCGTGGTCGAACGCCTGGTGGAAGTTGCGGACCGGGAACATCTCCTCCTTGATCCAGCTCTCTTCGACCTTCTTCCGATAGAGCGCCAGGCGGTCGGCGGTCGCCTCGCCGTCCACGAGCGCCTCGAAGATCGTGTCGGCCGCGAGCATGCCCGACTTCATCGCGAGGTGGATGCCCTTGAGCCGCTGGCTGTTGAGCATTCCGGCCGAGTCGCCGACGATCAGGAAGCCGTCGCCGTGGGCGCGCGGCATCGACCACCAGCCCCCTTCGGGGATCGCCTTCGCGCCGTAGAACGCCATCTTGCCGCCGGAGAGGATCTTCGAGATCTCCGGGTGGGTCTTCATCCGCTGGAACTGGGCGTGCGGATCGAACAGCGGGTTCTCATAGTCGAGGCCGGCGACGAGGCCGACGATCGCTTGATCGCCCTTCATCCCGTACAGGAAGCCGCCGCCGAAGTTCCCCCAGCCGAGCGGCCAGCCCATGGTGTGGATCACCTGACCCGGCGCGATCCGGCCCGGGGGGAGCTCCCAGATCTCCTTGATGCCGATCGCGTAGATCTGCGGGTTCTGCCCTTGGCTCAGAGCGAACCGCTCGTCGAGCTGCTTGGCGATCGTCCCGCGCGGCCCCTCACCGAACACCACCGCGCGGGCGCGGATGTCGATGCCGGGCTCGTAATTCGCCTTCTTCTGTCCTTCCTTGCCGACCCCTTTGTCGCCCGTGCGCACGCCGACGACGCGACCCTCTTCGATCAGCGCCTCGACCGCCGGGAACTCGTAGAACACGTCGACGCCCGCGCCTTCGACCTTGCCGGCGAGCCATTTGACCAGACGGCCGAGCGAGGCGACGTAGCAGCCGTGGTTGTTGAGCGGCGGCGGGATCGGGAGCGAAAAAGATCCCTTTTCGGTGAGATAGAGGAGCTTCTCTTTGCCGACCTCGGCCTCGAACGGAGCGCTCTGCCAGTCGTCGGGGAACAGCTCCTTCATCGCCCGCGGATCGACCACGGCACCCGAGATCGCGTGGGCGCTCGCGTCCTTGCCTTTTTCGAGCACGGCGATCGCGAGCTCGAGCTTCTTGCCGCCCTTTTCTTGGATCGACCGGTTGTGTTCTTCGACCCGCCGCGCCAGGCGATAGGCGCCGGCGAGGCTCGCCGGGCCCGCGCCGACGAAAACGACGTCGAGCTCCAGGGTTTCCCGCTCGGTGGACATCGGGTTTCGCTTCCTCGATTCGGTTGGGATGGGCTCTCGCGGAGCCGTTCGAATGCTAGCACGAGGGGTTCATCCGACCGTCCGCCGTCGAGCCCCCTTGGACCCAAGGGGAGTTGGATCAGTAGATCTCGTCGAGGCGGTGCGCATTCCTCCGAAACAGGAGCCCGGCGAGGTGCGCCGAGACGAACATCCCATAGGTTCCCAGGATGCCGGGCACGGCGCTGTTGGCGATCGGCACGCCGACGAAGGCGAGGCGGGCGAGCCAGACCGCGAGGTCGAGCCCGAAGATCATGTTGGTGATCCTCACCGCGTCGCCGCCGCAGGCGAAGAACGCCTGGGCGTGGCGCTTGACGTACGGCGCGAGATCGAGGCTGAACTGGCCGACCGCGCCAAGCGCGGTGGCGAAGGCGGCCGCGCCGATCCAGCCGGCGAGGGCGATTCCGATCCAGAACGGGAGGCCCGCGCCGCGTTCGATCAGGTTCTTGCCAGCGTACACGAAGAGGCCCGGCAGGCCGTAGCGTAGAACCGTGAGGATCGCGAACGTCCAGAGGTCGTGCGCCCGCTCGCCGACCGAGAAATAGTCCGGCCAGTCGGGCAGCTCGTCGTCGCCGAGGCAGGTCGAGCGGGCGATCTTGAGCTGTAGCCCGACCAGGAGCGACCAGAAGCCGAACGCGAGCATGAAGCGGAAGCCGCCGGCGCCGAAACGGACGAGGATCTCGACGCCCGCCTGGCAGAACAGCGCGATGAAGAAGAGAAACTTCCCCATGCCGCGGAACGGGTAGCCGAACGCCTGGACGAGCCGATAGTCCAGGTTGATCGCCTTGCGGCGTTTGTGCTCCTTGGCCGAGGTGGCGGCGGGCGAGGGGCGGGCATCGGCTCCCCCGCCAGGCCCGACGGCGGGCGCGAGCGGGAGCGCGCGCTCCCCGCAGTGGCGGCAGAACAACAGCGCGTGCCCCGCCGAGATGCACAAATCGCAGAGCGGCCGCTTGCAGCCGTCGCAGACGTACAGCGCTCCGGTGCCCGGATGCGCGGCACAGTCCGTGGCAGGCGTCGCGGTCGTTGCGGTCTTTTCCGTCTCGGTTATCGCGGTCCCGATCATCTCTTGCGCCCTATCCTCCTAACGGACACCCCACAGCTTGTGTTGTTGAATGGATAGGCGCCAAATCGGGTTTTCCCCTATCAGTTGGATGCACCAGGCGAGCGCGCGAGGATCGAGTCGGTCGCCCGCGAAGGCGGGGGAGAGGAGGTAATGCTCCGCCTCGACCACGGTCTTCGGAATGCCTTGGCCGTGGCCGCGGACGTATTTGACCTCGTGGGCGGTGCGCTGGCGGATCGCGTGCTCGGCCACCTTCGGCGAGACGGTGATCCAGTCGATGCCGGGCGGCAGCTCGAACGCTCCGTTGGTTTCGATCGCCAGCGAGTAGCCGGCGGTATGAAGCGCCTCGATCAACTCCTCGTCCACTTGGAGCGCGGGCTCGCCGCCGGTCAGGATGACCCAGCGGCAGACGGTGGAGAGGGCGCGAAACTCGGCGAGGATCTCCTCGATCGTGAGGTCGCGCCCCGACTCGAACTCGGTGTCGCAGTCGAAGCCGTGGGTCTCCACCCGGCAGGCGAGGTTGCACTTCGAGAAGCGGAGGAAGAGGTTCGCCGTCCCGGCGCGAACCCCTTCCCCCTGAAGGCTCAGGAAGATCTCGTTGATCCGATAGCTCTTCGCCACGCCTTCCCTTCGCGCCCGCTCCGATCAGACGGTCGCCCGCCGCTCCGAGCCGCGGGTCGCAAGCGCGCCGCCGAAGCCGATCACCGCGCCGACGAGGATCAGCCCGAGCCCCCAGAGTGCCCGCGTGTGCGCCTCGGCCGCAGGGTCGCTCAGGAGGGCGATCATCTGGCGGGGGCCCGCCGCGTGCGGAATCGTGAACAGCCCCGCCGCGAGCAGCACGAAGCCGAGCGAAGCGACCTTGAGGGTCGTCGGGGTGCGATCCGGGCGCCCCAGGCTCCGACCGATGACGCTCTTTGAATAGCCGTACGAGGTATAGACCGCGAAGCCGAGCACGAGCCAGCCGATGAACCGCCACCAGGACGCCGGCGGCAGGTAGTACATCAGGAAGACGCACGACACGGCGCCGAGAGTCGGCAGCAGGAAAGGCCCGAACGGAACCGCGAACGGCCGCGGCCGATGAGGGTCCTTCAAGCGGAGGATCGGAATCCCCACGCAGACCAGGACGAACGCGAACAGCGTGCCGATGTTCGTCAGGTCGACCATCTCGTCGATGCTGGTGAACGCCGAGAAGGCGCCGACCAGGACGCCGGTCCAGATCGTCGTCACATGCGGCGTGCGGTACTTCGGATGGACCTTGGCGAAGCTCTGCGGGAGCAGGCCGTCGCGCGCCATCGAGAAGAAGATGCGCGGCTGGCCGAGCTGGAACACCAGGAGCACCGCGGTGTGCGCGATCACCGAGCCGAGGGCGACCACCGTGGTCGCCCAGGTCTGATGCGGCGCCACGTGGTCGAGCGCCATGGTGAGCGGCTCGGCCTGCTGGGTCGAAAGCGTCTTCACGAGATCGCCGTAGGGGATCATGCCGGTGAAGACCGCCGCCACCAGCGCGTAGAGCAGGGTGCAGATCGCCAATGAGGCTAGGATGCCGATCGGCAAGTTCCGGGTCGGATTCTTGGTCTCCTCGGCGACGGTCGAGACCGCGTCGAAGCCGATGTAGGCGAAGAAGACGACCGCCGCCGCGGTGAACGTCCCGCCCCAGCCGTTCGGTTGGAACGGATGCCAGTTCTCGACCATCTTCGTCGCCGGCACGTAGTGGAGCGCCACGCCGATGAAGAACAGGAGCACGAGGATTTTGAGGATGACCATCCCGGCGTTGAACGAGGCGGACTCCTTGATGCCCCAGACCAGGACGATCGTGATCAGCATGACGATGCCGAAGGCGAGGACGTTGAAGACGATCGGGATGCCGAACAGATGCGGCGCGCTCTCGAGCAGGCCGGGGATCTTGCCGGCCGTTCGGTAGTCGATCGCCATCCATTGCGGGATATGGATGCCGAAGCCGTCGAGCAGGGTGCGGAAGTAGTTCCCCCAGCTGATCGCCACGGCGACGTTGCCCACCGCGTACTCGATGATCAGGTCCCAGCCGATGATCCAGGCGACCAGCTCGCCGAGCGTCGCGTACGAGTAGGTGTAGGCCGATCCGGAGATCGGCACCATCGCCGCCATCTCCGCGTAGCAGAGGGCGGTGAAGGCGCAGACGACCGCGGTGATCGCGAACGAGAGCATCAGCGACGGACCGGCGCCGGGCCGCGCCGCATCGCCCGCGGCCGCCGTGCCGATGGTGGCGAAGATGCCCGCGCCGACGATCGCGCCGACGCCGAGCAGGGTGACGTTCCACGCCCCCAGCTCGCGCTTGAGCGAATGCGCCTTGTCCGCCGCCGCGGCCAGGATCGCGTCGAGCGACTTGGTCTGGAAGAGTCCTCGCAAGGTGCGTCCTCCGACTCGTGGGGCGTCCTCCGCGAAGAGCCCCGGTTGTTTAGGTGCCGAAAACGGTCGGCGAAGTTTGTCACGCGGGGGCGGCAGGCCGCCAGAAGCCTATCGGCGGAGAGCGAGGCTCCGAGCGAGCACCGTTCAATGCAACAGACTCCACCCGCTTGCGTACTCAGTTCCTGAAAGGAGCCGTCATGCCCAGTCGATTGCGTCGTACCGGTCTCGTCGTGCCCGTTTTCGTTTTGAGCCTGTTCCTGCCGTGCGTACTGGCCGCCCAGGGCGCTGGGGCCCCTGGAGGCGACGCCGCGGCGCCGAGCAAGCCGGCGGTCGGGTCTCCGAGGAGGTTCGTCACCCATCACACGCTGGAGATCGGCGGCAAGACGCTTCGCTACAAGGCGGTGGCGGGGGAGACCTTCATCAAGGACGTCAAGGGCAACCCGAAGGCGAGCATCTGGAGCGTCGCCTACATGCTCGAAGGGGCGGACGCCCCGGCCAAGCGACCGATCACGTTCCTGTTCAACGGTGGCCCGGGCTCGACCGCGACCTGGCTCCATCTCGGCGCCTTCGGTCCCGAGCGGCTCGACCTCGGCGCCGATCCGCTCGATGCCGGTAGCCCGCCGTACCCGCTGAAACCGAACGCCTACAGCCTGCTCGACGTCACCGATATGGTGTTCGTCGATCCCGTGGGGACCGGCTACAGCCACGCCCTGGGGGAGGGTAAGGACAGCGATTACTGGGGCGTCGACGAGGACGCGGCCTCGATGGCCTCGTTCATCCGCACCTATCTGACGCGGGAGCGCCGCTGGGCCTCACCGAAGTACCTCGCGGGCGAGAGCTACGGCACGATCCGGGCGAGCGTGCTGGTGCGCGACCTATCGCTGGACGTCCTGGATGGCGTCGCGTTCAACGGCGTGATCCTGATCTCGACCGCGACCGACGTCCGCATCTTCCTGTCCGGCGCGCCGGGCAACGACCTCGCCTACGCGACCGGGCTGCCGACGTACGCGGCGACGGCGTACTACCACAACCAGCTCCCGGACAAGCCGGCGGATTTCCAGGCGTTCCTCGCCGAGGCGCGCGAGTTCGCCGCGACCGAGTACCTGACGGCGCTCTTTCGGGGCGACTCCCTTTCCGAGGCGGACACCGCGGCGGTCGCCGCGAAGCTCCACCGCTTCACGGGCCTTTCGGAGGCGTACCTGCGCCGGAGCCACCTGCGCGTGTCGGTGGACCATTTCCTCAAGGAGCTGCTGCGCGATCGCGGCCAGGTCCTCGCGATCCACGACACCCGCTTCCGCGGCAAGGACCCCGACGAGGCCGGCGAGTTCGTCGCCTGGGATCCCTTCCTATTCGGCATCGCCGGACCGTTCGTGACGGCGATCAACGGCTACCTCACCGACGATCTGAAGGTCGACATGGGGGAGAGCTACGAGGTCTTCCAGGAGCGCGCCGGAGGCGCTTGGAAACGGCCCGCGAACCAGCAGAACGCCTTCGCGGGATTCCTGAACACGACCGACTATCTGGCCCAGGCGGCGGCGACGAACCGAGACTTCCGCGTGTTCGTGGCGGGAGGCTACTACGACCTGACGACCACCTTCTACGGTGTCGAGCAGACGTTCAACCACAGCGGCATCCCGAAGGACCGCGTCACGCTCAAGACCTACGAGGGAGGGCACATGATGTACCTCCGCGACGCCTCGCTCGCCGCGCTCTCGGCGGATATCCGGGCCTTCATCCGCGGCTTGAGGTGAAGCGGAGAGGCAGGGATCCGTAGAGGAGTGACATCCATCGACCGGCGGTTGAACGTCAGTCCGCGCGGCCCCTGGGGAGGCCGAACCTGTCGGCATCCTCGGGGTCCAACCGGACGGTCGTGGTGAGCTTGCGCGACATGCGCTTAGTAGTAACACGCCTCCAAGTTGGCCGATGCTGGATCGCTTCCCACCCTCTTGATTCCGGCTATCTATCCGCGACTTGCATTGCTCTCTGCTCGCCGGTGACTTTCTGCCACCGAACAGGCCGCTGCGGTAGGTAGGCCGAAGGCGGCCTCATCAATTAGTATTTGTGTGCTTGCATGCGCCACGCAGTTAGCGGAACCTGGCCCGCGGGAGGTCGAAACTTGCCGAGCAATTTGTTCACCGACTGGTTGGAATCCGTGCCTTCGACTGCGATTGGCGTACCTCTCTACGGGGAGCGCGTCAATGGCCGCTCTGCTGGTTTGAAGGAGCTGGGCAAGCTGCTCATCGAGCATTTTGTCGGAGTGGAGATCGTCCTGAAAATGGGCGGCTTTTCGAAGGCAGCGAATACCATACTAAATAGCCTGCCTACGACGAAACGCACGCAGTCAGGGGACCTCGGAGAGCTGATCGCCACAGAGTACGTGGACACCCAGACATCCTTCCGAGTTCCGATTCGCAAACTTCGCTGGAAGAGTGACCGGAAGATGCCAATGCACGGCAACGACGTGATTGCAGTTGCGCAGAACGGAAGTTCCATCCGAGTCTTAAAGGGTGAGTCTAAAAGCGCTATGAAGATGTCTGAAGCCACCCTGAGGGGGGCAGCGGAAGGGCTCGACTGCCACGACGGACGGCCGAATCCGTCGACTCTTGCCTTCATCGCGAAGCGTCTCTATGAGGATAAACGAGATGCTGAGGGGAAGGTATTCGAGGAACTTCAGGCCAGCGGCGCGATCGAGGCGAAGGACTTGCAACACCTAGTCTTCACCCTTGTAGGGAAGGATCCGAGCACACTTCTTGCGGCCATGCCCAAACCGAAGAAGACCGGCATCAAGAGGACTGTGGCGGCCGTCGTGATCTCCGACCACGGTGACTTTGTCGAAGCGGTCTACGCGATCCATGGCTCAAAACCCTGAGGAAATCCGTCGGTCGCTCGACCGCTATCTTGGGCCAGATTTCCGCGGTCGCCTTCGGGCCAAGGGCATTGCCCGAGGGATGGTGTGGCGCGACGGCATCGTTCCCGAAGGCCGTCCTTCATTCGTGGACAACCTCAGCGCCGATCTCCTCGATTTCGGTTATGCGGTGCTGGTGTTGGCGCTCGAGTTACGGGACACAAATCTGACACGCGCAAACGGGGAATTCGAGACAAAGGACGCATTCGTCGCCGCGGCGGAAGCAATCGAGTCGGCGGTTCGCCGAGGCGATCCGAGCGATGGTGATCAGGGTCGGCACCTGGTGGTCGGTGCCACGGCCTTCCATCTCGCCGGGTATGCCGCGCGTTCGTACTCAATGCTGCCGCGGTCCGTCCTCGACAAGAACCTCGCTTCGAGCGAGCACGCCCTGGCATTCTTGCTACGTCGCGACCTCCTCGTGCTACGCGAGCTGATCCTAGATTGGTTGGGACGGGCCGAACACTCCGACGAAGCGATTGCGCGCCGACTCGCGAACGTAGACGACGAATTCGGTCCCGAGGATGCGTTGGTGCTGGCCCTGACGACGATCTACTTTCGTGCGCTCGGGTTGGCCGATACCGCATTGCTTACCGGCGAGCGAGCGCGCTACGAGTCCGCAATTGCGGCCCTCGCCAAACTCGTAGCGGTCGCCGGCGACACCGGAAACGTCCCCATCTGGTGGGTTGCGACGCTGACGATTCATCTTGTTCGGGATCTCTGGGACCAGTGCCTTCACGTCCAGCTCCCGGACGACGGGGGGCCCAGCGGCGAGCTCCCCAATCGATGGGGCGACCTTCGTCGTAACTTCATCGCCCAGCTCGCGGTGCGAAAGCCGCCGCACGTCGACCTTTGGCCTTCGCAGCTTGAGGCGGCGCAGCGATCGGTCGACTCAACCGACGATCTCGTTATCGCGCTGCCGACGAGCGCCGGCAAGACGAAGATCGCGGAGCTTTGCATTCTCCGGACACTGGCCGATAAGAAGCGGGTCGTCTACGTCACACCGCTGCGTGCACTGTCAGCGCAGGTCGAGCGCGTGTTGGCGAGGACGTTTGTCCCCCTCGGCGCAGCAGTTACTTCGCTCTACGGGGCAATCGGAGCTTCCGCGGTTGATAGGCAAACACTGATTGATGCCGATGTCGTCGTAGCGACACCCGAGAAGCTGGATTTTGCGCTACGCCAGGATGTTCACGTGCTTGACGATGTCGAGCTCGTCGTTTTAGACGAAGGGCACATGATCGGGCTCGGCAGCCGAGAGATTCGGTACGAGGTCCTCATCCAGAGGTTGCTTCGGCGCGAGGACGCCGGGAAGCGACGAATCGTGTGCCTTTCCGCGATGTTCAATCCGCAGGACGCTTACTTCAAAGATTTCGCCGCGTGGCTTCGAAACGATGCCGACGGCGAACCTATCCACGTTGAGTGGCGTCCCACGCGGCGAAGACTGGCACTGCTCGATTGGTTTAAAAAGAGAGGGACTGCCCGGCTCTCCTTTCTTGAGGGCGAGGAAGCTTATGTCACGCGATTCGTCGAACAGCAGCCGCCTAAGGGGCGAAGAAAGAGACCCTTCCCCGCCGAGGAGATTGAGTTTTGCCTCGCTGCGGCAAATGCCTTCGCGCGCGACGGCAACGCTGTCCTCATCTATTCTCCGCAGCGTAACCAGATTGATCCGCTCGTCCGGGGGTTCACGCAGGTTCGGAAGCAAGGGTATCTCTCGGACATCAAAGCTCCCGACCCTTTCGAACTCGTGACGGCGTTGGCCATCGGGCGCGAGTGGCTCGGGAAGAATCACCCGGCTGTCGAGGCGCTCGAGTTGGGCGTCGGCACCCACCATGGTGCGTTGCCGCGCCCTTTCCAGAGCGCGATCGAGGAACTGTTGGAACGAAAGCGTCTGCCAGTTGTTGTTGCATCGCCGACCTTGGCACAAGGTGTTGACCTCTCATGCAGCGTCCTTGTGTTTCGGTCTCTCACGCGCTTCGACCCGGAAAAGAAGCGGCACGCCCCAATTTCGGCTGCTGAATTCGCGAATGTCGTCGGTCGAGCAGGCCGTGCCTATGTGGACCTCGATGGGATCATAGTCTTGCCCAGTTTCGAAACGGGGAACTCACGCGAAACGCGACACGGGCAGTTTGGACAACTTATCAAGGAGTCACGGGACCAGCGCCTAGTCAGCGGACTCGCCCACCTGGTGTCCGAACTCGCTTCGAGGATCTCGTCGAAGCTGGGTGTCGATGCGGCGAAATTTCTAGAGTACGTCGCGAACAACACCGACCTGTGGTCCGAAGAACGTCTCGCGTCGCCCGAGCACCTTGATGATGACGATGACCAGGGGATCCGTTCGTTGGACGAGTACTTGGCAGATCTCGATGTCGCGGTCCTGTCACTCGTGGACCCTCTGGACACCTCAGTCGATCAACTCGCTGCCGCCCTCGATGAGATCCTCAAGGACTCGCTTTGGAAGCGCACCCTCGATCATATGACCGCTGATATACAGCTATGGCAGCGAGAGGTCATCACCTCACGAGCGCGTTGGCTCTGGCGGAAAACTAGCGTCGAGCAGCGACGGGCCTATTTCTCGGCGGGTCTCGGCGCTCGAACAGGAGCTTTCATTTTCGACCAGCTAAACGAACTGACCGACATCCTGGCCGACCTCCAGGCGGCCGTCCTAAAAGCAGACAAAACGGAGGTCGCGGCACTCGCATTGAGCTTTGCAGACCGCGTGACTGCCGACCCTCACTTCTCGGTGCGAAAGCCACCGGATAATTGGCGCGAGGTGCTCGACAAGTGGGTCACGGGAACGGCCTTCAGCGAGATTCTCGAAGGCCTTACAACCCGCCAGGAGCAGCAAACGCAAACGTTTGTGCAGGACGGTGTTGTCTTTCGACTCGTGTGGGCTGCCGAGGCGGTGCGCGTCCAAGCGTTGAGTACTGGACACTCTCGCGCAGTGGAACTTGGCGATGGTCCAATGCTCGCGCTGACTCATGGGGTGCCGTCGATACCTGCGGCCCTTCTCTGTCAAGCTGGCTTTGCGTCACGCATTGGCGCAGTTTGGGTGACGACGAAACTCTCCGCCAACTTCACGTCTTTGGCCGCGATGCGCGAGTGGATCAAGGGAAACGAGCCTGTGCTTGAGGCGCAGGACTTCTGGGAATACGACGACCACCGCCTTCTTTGGGGCCGCCTGGCGACGCCGGAAATCGGGGAGTATCCGCATCAGTGGAACCGGCGAACAAGCGAGGCTACGCCTCGGTGGCATGGGCAGGAGCCGGCGAAGGGATCGTTTGTTCGCCTGATAGCTCGTAGCGACCGATCCGCGCTCGTGTGTGACGAGTCGCTCGAGCCCCTTGGCGAGCTGGATTTACGCTTCAATCCACTAGGTGCCGTGCTCGAAGCCGAGGTTCTTGCAAGCGGAAAACTTCGGCTCAAGTACTATGGGCCGAACTAGCGAACATAGAGTTGCGAGGCTCAGTAGTCCGCACGAGTTTAGGAGGCTCCGGATCATTGCGGCCCGTCTAGCCTGGCGTGGTCGTGGGTTTGGTTCTGTTTGCTAGCTTCAAGGCTTCAAAGAATTCCACGATTTCCAAGTTGATTGCGGGTGTCGCCCTTTCGCCGAATCTCCCTACCGCACGTACCCCAATCCGCGCAGCCGGCGCTCTTCCTCAGGAGTGAGGTCGCCGCGCGGGGTCGGCTGGGGGAGGTTCCTGCGATCGGCGAGGAACCGCTGGAGCAGGCGTTCGAGCTCCGCCTCCTGCGGCAGCCCCTGGCCAGCGCGGTTGGCGTTCTCGCCCGGGTCGGTGCGCAGGTCATAGAGCGAGGGGCCATCGGGGAAAAAGCGGGTGTTGCCGGCCGAGAGGATGTACTTCCATTCGGCCGTGCGCACCATCAACCCTAGGCGGCCGGCGTGCTCTGCGAAGACCGCTCTTCGGCCGGCTCGCCCTGGGCCGGTGAGCTTGTGGAGGTCCTCGCCGTCTTGCTTCGGCACGGGAAGCCCGAGCGCGCCGAGCAGGGTCGGGAAGAGGTCGATCGTCTGCACCAGCCCATGAAACCTGCGACCGACGCCGTGGCGCTCCGGCCAACGGATCATCATCGGGACGTGGGTCGTCGTGTCGTGGAGGCCGACGTGCCGAAACGACACGCCGTGCTCTCCCAGGCTCTCGCCATGGTCGGCGACCAGGACGACGACGGTGTCTTCGAGCATGTGGCGGCTGCGGAGGAAATCGAGCAGCCGGCCGACCTGCCGGTCGAGGTATGCCACCTCGCCGTCGTAGAGGTCCTTGTTCGCGCCGAGGACCTGCTCGACGAAGGGGCGCAGTCCGGGCGTCCGGAACGGAGCCCAGGTCGCGACGGGAGTGAGCCCCGCCGGAGCGCTCGGCTCGTAGCCGGAAGCGAACGGCTCCGGGGGCGTGTGGGGGGTGTGCGGATCGAACAGGTGGAGCCAGACGAAGAACGGCTTCTTCGATGGGGACCCGGCCGCTCCGGCCTTCCCCGCGCCCTGATCTTCGACGCTCGCGCGGCGCGCCGCGAGCCAGTCGATGGTCATGTCCACGGCGAGCTCGCCCGCGAAGTGCTCCGTGGGGCGGGTCACTTCGTCGAACCCTTGGCCGAGGCCGGAGTTGACGTCCTGGAGGTGGCTCGCCGAGAGGATCGCCAACGTCGCGTAGCCCGCCTGGTGGAGGTGCTCGGCGAGCGTCACGTGCGAGCGGGGCAGCGGCGTTTCCAGGTCGTAGACGCCGTGGTTCTTGCCGTAGAGGCCGGTGAAGATCGAGACGAAGCTCGGGTTCGTGACGTTGAACGCGCTGAACGCGTCCAGGTAGACGTCCGACTCGCGGGCCAGGGCGTCGATCTCGGGCGTGAGGCTCGGCTTGCGCCCCCAGGCGCCGACCGCGTCGGCTCGGAGCGTGTCGATTCCGAGCAGGAGGATGTTCGGCCTTCGCGGTTCGGCGCGGTTCGTCGCGGCCGGCAGGGCCTTTCGGGAGAGGATCTGGGGGCTTCCCCAGAGGAGCCCGGGGAGCTTCCCGGCTTGGCGTTCCCCCGTACCGAGCACCTCGAACCGGAGGTCGACCGTTCCGCCCGCGAACGGCGCGAGATCGAGAGTCACGGTCGGCGGCGCGAAGGTGCGGACCGGCGGCGCCTCGGCGCGGTAGATCTCGGTGAGGGCGGGCGGGGTTTTGGGCGCCGCCGCCGATGCTTCGCCGGAGGCGTTCGGCTCCGCCACCCGGCTCGCGGTAACCCGGTACGAGCAGGCGCACGGACGCTCGAAGCCGAGCGGCACGAACGAGAGGTAGGGTGCTGCCCCTAGGCTCACCCGCCAGCGGACCCGGGAGGCCGCGACTTGCTCGATCGCGCGAATCTGGCCGGCCGGGCGGTGTGGGAAATGAACCAGCTGCTCCGGCGGCACGCGCGACAGGTCGCGCACCTCGGCGGCGCCCAGGAACGAGATCTTCTGCGTCGTCGGATGGAACCAGCGGCTCGAGATCGGGGTCACCTCGACCTCGGGGTGGAGCGACCAGAGGTCGACCCGATCCCAGGCGTCAGGCGCCGCGGCGGTCCGCGGCTTGCAAGCGACCGGTGCGAGCAGCGAAAACCCCGCGACGAGCGCGAGCGAGGCGCGGGCGATCGAACGGCGCGCTGAGGTGGTTCCACTCACGGGGCGTCAGTCTACCTTGCTAGCCTTGCGTGCCCCTGCCGGAGGATCGAACGGATCCGAAGGCAGGCGAAAGGAGAGTTGCGATGATTCGAGGGATCCACCTCTTGCTGGTCTTTTCCGTCGCCGGGGTGCTCGGAGCGCCGGGGTCGTTCGCGGCCCAGAAACCGGTGCCGGAGCGGGAGCCGAAGCAACTCGACGGGGAGGCCGCTCCGAGCCCCGACGCCTGGGACACCTTGCGCGCCGTTCGCGCCGATCTGGCCGAGGCCGGGGCGCTGGAGGCGACGTTTACCCAGACTTACGTGCCCGCCGGCTTCAACTCGGGCGAGAAGGAAACGGGCAAGCTCGCGCTCGCGCTTCCCGATTGTCTGCGCTGGGACTACCAGGATCCGTATCCGAAGAGTTTCCTGCTCTGTGGCGGCACCGCCTTCGCCTGGAATCCGAAGGACAAGACGGGGCGGCGCTACGCCGTCGACCGGAAGACCGAGCCCGGGCTCGATCTGCTCCTGCTTGGAGTCGACGATTTGAAGACCCGCTACAAGGCGGCGGCGCGGCCGCTCGCCGGGGCGCGGATCGAGGTTTCCCTCTCGCCCAAGTCGAAGATTTCGCCGATCAAGGACGCCCTGCTGATCGTCGAGCCCTCGGCCTCCGGCGGCGACCGGCGCCTGGTCCAGGTCTCCTACCGCGATTCGGAAGGAAACCAGACCCGTTTCGACCTCGCGAGCTATCGCGAGATGCCGCGCCGCGAGGCGACGTTCTCGCCCCCCCAGGGCATCCAGTGGGAGGACGAGCGCTGACCCAAGGCCGGAGCGGGCTCGGGCCGCTCGGCCGATCTTCACTACCGCCGGATCGCCGCGACCGCCCGCTCGATCACCTCGTCGCGACCTGCGAGCGCCCCCGCGAGCGTCCGCACCGCGGGGATCGTCGGCGCGATGCCGATGCCGCGGAGCGGCGTGCCGTCGCGCCGTAGAGCACGGCGCCCGGTCCAAGCGATCGTCCATCCGCCGGGCAGATCGCTCCAATTCGGGTTGCCGACATTCCCCGCGGAGGGGGAGCCGACGATCTCTCCCAACCGGTAGGCGGCGATCGTCTCGAGCAACCGCTCGCTGTTCTGGAACGTCCGAGCGTCGGCGAGGAACGCCACCTTCGCGTGGATCCTCGGCGCTTGAGGCGCTACGCGGTTCACCGTTCGCAGGGAACGAGCGTCACGCCGGTCGGGGAGCTGGTAGACCGGAACCTCCCACGTGAGGGCGTCGACCGGCGCGCCGATCAGGTGCGCGACGAGCCCCATCGTCACCTCGCTCCAACCGCGCAGGTCGAAGACGATGCCGCTCGCGGCGGCGAGCCGGGGGATTGCTCTTTCGAAATCGGGATCGCGCATCGACCGCAGGTCGACGTAAAGGATGCCCGGCTCCAGGGGGACGACCGCGGGCGGGTCCGAGCCGCCGGTATTCCGTTCGGGCCTCTGCAAGGTCGCGTTCCACACCTCGCCGGAAGGAGCCTGCGCCCTCAATCGAACCGAGCTTCCGGGGGCACCCATGCGGAGTGCCGCCAGGGCCAGCGCGCGGCGGGCGTCGGCGTTCGTCCCGGAGATCAGCGCGCCTTCAGAGGCTACCACCTCGGCCGCGGGCCGGCCGTCGATCTCGGTGACGACGCTCCTCTCGGCAACGTCCGAGCGCTCGGCATCGACCCGGGTGAGCACGAGCCGCCCCTCGATCCACTCCCATTCGATCGGCAGCCAGGCGGGGCGCGGATCGTCTCGCTGGGTCACGTCGTTCGCCACCGGGTCGTCGAGGCGGGCGAGCAGCTTCCGAACCGCGCGGCGGAACGGCTCGCGATCGGCTTGGCCCGCCGCGGCGAGCGCTTCCGGCAGGGTACCGCGCAGAGCGGCCGCCCATTCGTCCGGGGAGAGGGAGAGCGTCGGGTGGAACTGCCCGAGGTTCCCCCAGGCGAGCAGGAGCGCCGCGATCCGCGCCGCGCGGCCGTCCGGCGCGGGATCGAGCGCGGCCCCGGGAGGTGCCGGCGCGCCTGGGCTCGGATGCGGGAGGGTTCCGCGTTCGTCGGCGAAAAGAGCGATCGGCACGCGGGCGGACACCCCCGCGCCGAGGTCTAGAAGGAGTGCGTCGTCCGGGCGCGCGAAACGCGGTGCCGCGACCTCGTCGCTGGCGATCGCGACGCAGCCCCGGCGCTCGCATTCGGCGCCGCGCCGCAGGTCGAGGTGGTAGCCCGCGCCGATCGATTCGTAAGGGAAATACCAGCCGGCGGGCTCGGTCCCCGGTTCCCCTTCGTCGAAGCCGGCGTTGGCGAGTCGGACCTCGGATCGGCCGCTCGTCGGAGCGAGCGAAAGGTCGTCGAGCCAGACGCTACCCTGGCCGGTGAGTACGGCGAGGACCACGATCCGCTCGGCGTCGCCGGCGACCTCCCCTTCGATCTCGACCGTCCGCCACGGTGTCGAGCCGACGATGGGGCGATCCGCCATGTTGTCGAAGAATCCGGGAGGGCTCTCGGAGCCCCTCGGGCGATCGACGCGCAGGCCCAGCTGGAGCTTCGCCGCCGGTTCGAGCGCGGTCCGCACCCGCGCGCGCAGCCGGACCCGCCGCCCCGCGAGATCGCCCGGTGCGATCGCCTGGAGCAGCGTGCCGAACGGTGGGGTCTCGTCGTCGATCCGTTGGCTGCGGAAGGCTTTCGAAGTTCCCTCGAACTTGCCGCCGAAGTGCCGCCAGACGACGGTCTGGGTCGGGGCGTCTTTCTTTGCGAACAGCGCCCCCGGAAGCGGCGGCGGGGCCGCGCCGGTCGGGAAGACGCGGACGGTCGGCGCGATCGGCCAAAACAGCTCGTCGAGAGAGCGCGCGAGCGAGGTGGGATCGGGCGAGCCTTCAACCGCGGCGACCCCCGCCATCGCGAACCGGTTCCAGTCCGCGGCGGCGGCCTCGTCGCTCGGGTGAAAGAACCGCACGACCGAGACGAGCCGCGCGAGCGCGGCGAGGTTGTCGGCCCGTCGCTCGATCGGCGGCTCCGCCGCGGCCCGCGCACCGAGCGGCGAGAGGGTGAAGAGGCAGAAGGCGAGCCAGCGGTGTTTTTGGATCATCGGGATCGTCTGGATCGTCGGGGAGGCTTTCTACGAACGGCGAGAATCCGAGGTGGGTCCGATCGTGCCTCCCCCCAAGCCCGCGATCGCCGCCTGCCCGAGCGCGAGGCCGCCATCGTTCGGCGGGACCTTCCGGTGGGTGAGAACCTCGAAACCTTCTCGAGCGAGACCTTCGACGGCGAAGCTCAACAGCAGGACGTTCTGGAACACCCCGCCCGAGAGCGCGACGGTGCGGACGCCGGTTTGACGACGACCGTGGATGCAGGCCGCGACGAGGGCATCGGCCACGGCGGCATGGAAGCTTCGGGCGATGCGCGCGGCGGGCTCTCCGCGCCGAACGTCGCGGACGATGGCCTCCAGCACGGGTGCGGGATCGATCCGCAGGGTCTCCTCCTCGCGCAACGCGAAGCGGTAGGGCTCGGTGGGTGCGGTGGCGGTCTCTGCCGCGGCCTCGAGGGCCATCGCGGCCTCTCCCTCGAAGCGCGATTCCTGGCAGAGCCCGGCGAGCGCGGCGACGGCGTCGAACAGCCGGCCCATGCTGCTCGTGGGCACCGTGCCGAAACCGGTCTCGACCTGGCGCGCGAGAATGCGCCGCTCGGCCTCCGGCGTCGCCGCGACCGGCGGAAGGTCGGGGTGCCATTCGATCCCCGCGGCGGCGAGGTGGGCGAGCGCCATCCGCCGCGGGTGGCGGATCGCCGCGTCCCCTCCGGGCAGCGGCGCGTAGCGAAGGTGGGCGATCCGCTCGGCTCTCGCGTAGTCGGCGAGCAGGATCTCGCCGCCCCAGATCGCACCGTCGAGCCCGTAGCCCGTGCCGTCGAAGCTCGCCCCGAGCACCGGCCGGTCGCCGGACAGGCCATGCTCGGCCATCACCGCCGCCACGTGGGCGTGATGGTGCTGAACCTTGACGAGGGGAAGGGCGCGCTCTCTCGCGAGCCGCTCCGCCCATTGCATGCCGAGATAGCCGGGATGGAGGTCGCAGGCGATCCGCTCGGGCTCGATGCGGAACAGCCCGGAGAGGTGCTCCACCGCGCGCTCGAACGCCGTGAGCGTCTCGAGGTTTCCGAGGTCGCCGATGTGCTGGGAGAGGAAGGCGCGCCGCTCCGTGGCGAGACAGAACGTCGCCTTGAGCTCCGCCCCCACGGCGAGGAGCGGCGGCGCGGCGCGCGGCAGCCGCAGGGGATAGGGCGCGTAGCCGCGCGACCGGCGGAGCGGCAGCTCGTGACCGGCGAAGGTGCGGACCACCGAGTCGTCGCACACCGCGTGGATCTCCCGGTCGTGAAGGAGGAACGCGTCGGCGAGCGCGCCGAGCCGTTCGCGGGCCTCGTCGTCGTCGCGGCAGATCGGCTCCTCGCTCCGGTTGCCCGAGGTCATGACCAGCGCGCGGCCGGCGAGCAGAAGATGGTGGAGCGGCGAATAGGGCAGGAGGAGCCCAAGCGTCGCCTGCCCGGGAGCGACTTGATCTGAGATCCGGCCTGCCTCGGCGGAGGTCCGACGGCGCACCAGGACGATCGGACGCTCGCGGCTTTCGAGCAGGCGCTCCTCGTCCTCGGTGAGCTCGGCAAGTCGGCGGGCCGCGGCGAGGTCGGGGACCATCACCGCGAACGGCTTTCCGCCGCGCGCTTTTCTCGCGCGCAACGTGGCGACCGCCGCATCGGACCTCGCGTCGCAGGCGAGGTGGAAACCGCCGATCCCCTTGACCGCTACGATCTCTCCCCGGTCGAGCGCCTCTCCGCTGGCGGCTCGCGCGGATTCCCCTTCGAGCGCCGGGTCGCCCGCTCGCTCGAAGCGGAGCCGCGGTCCGCACACCGGGCACGCGTTCGGCTGGGCGTGAAAGCGCCGGCTCTCGGGATCGTCGTATTCGGCCCGGCAGCTCGGGCACATCGAGAACCGGCGCATGGTGGTGCGCGGCCGGTCGTAGGGGAGCGACTCGATGATCGTGAAGCGGGGGCCGCAGTCGGTGCAGTTGAGGAAGGGATAACGGTAGCGCCGGTCGGCCGGATCGAGCAGCTCGGCCCGGCAGGCGTCGCACACCGCGACATCGGGGGAGACCGGGGTGGGCACCGCCTCGGCCGCGCCGCTCGCCTCGATGCGGAAATCGAGCTCGCCGAGAGGCGCGATCGTCTCGGCCCGGATCTCGTCGATCGCGGCGAGCGGCGGCGCGTCGTGGACCAGCTCGCGCTCGAACGCTGCGACCGCCTCGGCCGGCCCCTCGATCTCGATCGCCACGCCTCCGGCGACGTTCCGCACCGAGCCCGCGAGGGCGTGGCGGCGCGCGAGGCCGTGGACGAACGGACGGAATCCGACCCCTTGGACGATGCCGCCGACGAGGAGGCGGCGACGAAGTAGCGGCTCGGAGGACATGCGCTGCGGCGATTCTAGGCCGAGGGCCGGAGGGAAGCGCGCCCCCGGATCGCGCCGCACGAGCTTCGCTCGACTCGGGCTCGGACGGGCCGAATAGCATGTTCATGCCATGGTCGCTTGGGGGTGCGAGGAGTATAAACGCCCGAAATCGGCAGACCCCAGCGCACGAGGGAGAGACCAGAGCATGGCGAGCGGCCACGGAAGTGCAGCGGTGCTTACGCCCCAGGAGCGGTTGCAGGAGCGGCTCGCCGAGCCGGCGACGGTCGACGCGCTCAACCGGCTGCTCGACCGCCTCGACGTCATCGTCTTCACCGCCGAGGCGCTCGAAGGCTTCCTGCGCCGGGCCGAGGTGGTCGCCGATTCGGTCGCCCAAGGGTTGACCGAGCTGCGCGGACTTGCCGGCGGAGAAGGGAGCGGCGCGGCGGTCGCAAAGCTCCCCCAGATGTTGCGCGCCGGCGAACGGATGGCGGAGGTTGCCGGTCGACCCGAGGTGGAGAGGCTGCTCGATTCCGGCCTGCTCGAAAAGCTCGCGGATCCGAAGACGTTGGCGAGCCTTTCGGGTCTGCTCGAAAAGATCGAGGTCGCCGCGTTCCTCCTCGACTCGCTCGACGGCTTCCTGCGCCGGAGCGACACGGTGCTCGAGTCGGTCGCGGCGGGGGTGAGCGATCTCAAGTCTGCGCTGCCCGACGTCGACGGCGAGCAGGTGCGCAAAGTGATGGCGGCGCTGCCGGGGCTGGTCGACGCGGGCAACGTCCTCAACGAGGCCGGAATGTTCGACCGGCAAACGGTCGAGGTGCTCGCCCAGCTCGGCCGGATCGTGGCGGCGAGCTATCAGGATTTCAAATCGGAGGAGGGCAAACCGCTCGGCCTCTGGGACCTCTATCGCTCGCTCAAGGACCCGCAGATCCAGGCGACGCTGCGCCTCTTCCTCTACGTCGCCAAGCGCTACGGTCGGGCCCTCGGCGACTGAGCCGATTGGCGCATGCACGAGCTGTCGATCGCTCATTCGCTGGTCGAGCTCGCGATCCCCGCCGCGGAGCGAGCCGGTGCGCGGCGGGTCGACGAGGTGCGGATCGTGGTCGGGGCGATGTCGGGCGTATCGATTGACTCTTTGCTCTTCTGCTACGACATCGCGACTCGGAGTACACTGCTCGAAGGTTCTCGGCTGATCGTTCGCGAGGTCCCTCTGGTCGTCTACTGTCGCGCCTGTGATCGGGACGTCGAGCTGCCCGACGTCAATCGATTCCGCTGCCCGATCTGCGGCACGCCGAGCGGCGACATCCGCCAGGGGCGCGAGCTGCATCTCGAGGGCCTCTCGGTCGAGACGGCCGCGGATGCCTCCGACGAACCGGTACCTGGGAATCGAAACGGATGAGCACACGCATCGTCGAGCTGCGTCACGACCTCCTGAACAAGAACGACGCGGCCGCCCGCGCGCTGCGCGGTCGGTTCCAGGCGGCCGACGTCCTCGCCCTCAATTTGGTCTCGAGCCCGGGCACGGGGAAGACCGCTTTTCTGGAGCGGACGCTGCGCGAGCTGGTCGCCCGCGGCGTCCCGGTCGCGGCGCTCGTGGGCGACCTCGAGACGGATAACGACGCCCGTCGCCTCGCGGCGAGCGGCGCGCCGGTCCGGCAGATCAACACCCACGGCCGGTGTCATCTCGAAGCCGAATGGGTCGAGGCGCACCTGGACGCCTGGACGCTCGCCGATCTCGACTATCTCTTCGTCGAAAACGTCGGCAATCTCGTCTGCCCCTCGAGCTACGACCTCGGCGAGGCGATCCGCGTGGTCCTCCTGTCGGTGACGGAAGGGGAGGACAAGCCGCTCAAGTACCCCGGCATCTTCAACTCGGCGGACGTCGCGGTGATCACGAAATGGGACCTCGCGGAGCCCTGCGAGTTCGACCTCGACGCGGCGCGGGCGAACATCGAGTCGGTGCGGCCGGGGCTGCCGATCTTCCTCGTCTCGGCCAAGAGCGGCCACGGCATGGAGGCATGGCTCGAATTCCTCGCCGACCGACGCCGGCTCGGGCCGAATCACCCGTCGGCCGCGGCGCGGCCGGCCGCTCCGGTCTGAACCGCGGCGCATAGGGCGATGCCCCCCGATTCCGCGATTCTCTTGACGCCCGAGCGCGGCGTGGACCCGGTCGAAGGGGAGCCGGCCGAGGCCCCGGCCCAACGGGTAGCCCCCTCCTGGAGCCCGCCCTCCGGGCGAGCCGAGGATGCCCGGATTCTCGCCGCGATCGAGCGGGTCCATTCGACGGCGCGCGCGGTGGTCGACGAGCTCGGCAGCGCGGAGATCGCCGGCTCGCTCGCCCGTGCCTTCGCGACCGCCCTGCACGCGCGCCGGGCGGTGGTCGCCGCGACCGACGAACAGGTGCTCGGAGCGATCGGCGACCACCGGACCGGTGGTGCCGATCGACAGACGGGCGACGAGGCGCCGCTCGAGCTCCTGCTGGAGGTGGCCCGTCACCGCCGAGGGTTCGTCGCCAACGCCCCCGGCGACGCGGTCGCGTCGCGCTGGACGCTCGGAGATTTCGGCTGGCGGAATCTACTCGCGGTCCCCGCGCTCGATCATCAGGGGCGCGCCGTCGCGGTTCTGCTGGCGATCGATCGAAAGGGACCGTCGCCGTTCGGGGCGATCGAGCTGCGCCTGGCCGAGACGATCGCGCTTCAGGCGGCGGTGGGCTTCGAGCGGTCGCTGCTGATCGAGCGCTTGGGCGATTGGTCGACCGGCCTCGAAGCGCTGCTCGCGTTCGGCGCCGCGGTCAACGCGCGCCTCGATTCGGCGGAGCTGGTGCGGCATCTTGTCGAGCATGCCGCGCGCTTCCTCAAGGCGGGTGGCGGGCTCGCGGGTCTCGCCGAGCCGGCGCCGTCCGGTGAGCACGAATTGGTCGCCTCCTGCTATTGGCACCGCTCCGGCTGGAGCGAGCGCCCGCGCCGCTTTCGGCGCGGCGACGGGCTCGCGGGCCGTCTGCTGGAGATCGAGTTTCCCTGTCTGATCAACGACTATGCGAGCGATTCGCTCGGCGATCCCGACCTGGTGGAGGCCTACGGCATCGCGCGCGCGGTCTCGATCCCGATCAAGTCGAGCGACGGTCGCGTGCTCGGATTCTTCGAGCTCCACCGCTCCGCGGAACAGCCGCCGTTCACTTGGCAGGACGCGACGTTCTTGGATTCGCTCGCCAACACCACGGCGGTGGCGATCGAAAACGCCCGGCTCCTCTCCGACCTCGAAGACAAGAGCGAGGAGATTCGGGCGCTCTCGATGCACAACGTGACGATCCTCGAAGACGAGCGCAAGCACATCGCGCGCGAACTCCACGACGAGGCGGGGCAGGCTCTGGTCGGCGTCAAGCTCGGCCTCCAGGTAATGTCGCGACTGGTCCCCGCCGAGCAGGCGGCGTTGCGCGACCAGATCGACCAGTTGCGCGAGCAGGTGAACGCCGCGACGGCGCGGATCAAAGATCTGGCGCGGCGCCTGCGACCGCCGACTCTCGATCAGCTCGGCCTCGAAGTCGCGCTCAAACAGCTCGCGATCGAGTACAGCGTGCGTGCGGGCTTCGAGGTCGACCTCGACCTGCCTCCGTTGCCCTCCTGCCTCGCCTCGGCCGCGGAGATCGCGATCTACCGCATCGCCCAGGAAGCGCTCACCAACGTGGCCGCCCACGCGGAGGCGCGGCGGGTCCGCGTGTCGCTCCGCGCCGATGCGGGGAGCCTTCGGCTCACCGTGGCGGACGACGGCCGCGGCTTCGATCCCTCGACGGTTCGCCACGGCCTCGGCCTGCTCGGCATGCGCGAAAGGGTCGGAATGTTCGGCGGCACGCTCTCGATCGACGCCTCGCCGGGTCTCGGCACGGCGATCGAGGTGGCGGTTCCCTGGGCCGGAGGCGACGGTGTTTAGGATCGTACTCGCCGACGATCACGCCCTGGTCCGCCGCGGTCTCGCGGCGCTGCTCGCGACCGACGGACGGTTCGAGATCGCGGCGGAAGCCGGCAACGGCGAGGATGCTCTCGCGGCCGTGAGCGAGAAGTCGCCGCACGCCCTGGTGCTCGACCTCTCGATGCCGCGCCTCGACGGGCTCGAAACGCTGCGCCGGCTGCGTGCCAGGGGAGCGCGAACGAGGGTGCTCGTCCTCTCGATGTTCGACGACGTGCAGTTCGTGGCCCAAGCTCTCGCCGACGGCGCCGACGGCTACCTGCTCAAGCACGCGATGGACGACGAGCTTTTCCAGGCGCTCGAGTCAGTTCTCGCCGGCCGACGCTACGTCAGTCGGAGCCTCGACCTCGCGCAGATCGAGGCGATCGAGACCTCGCGCTCGAGCCTCACCGCGCGCGAGCGCGAGGTATTGCAGCTGATCGCCGACGGCCGCACCACGCAGCAGATCGCCGAGATTCTCGGCGTTTCGCCGCACACGGCGACCCGCCATCGCGCGAACCTGATGCAGAAGCTCGACGCCCACAATCAAGTCGAGCTGGTGCGCGCTGCGGTCGCCCACGGCCTGATCCTGATGCCCCGCGCCGGCATGTAGCACGAGCGTCCCGCCTGTTCGGGTGGCCTTCGATCTACCCGTCGAGGTGGGCGCTCGCACCGCGGCGGAACGGGCGGGCTGGGGTAGAGTGCTCCGCAAGGTTTTCAGCTACCCAAGGGAGGATTCTTCGATGAGGAATAGGCTCGTTCGGGCCTTGACGGTTTCGTCGTTCGCGGTGCTGGCGTGGCAAGCTCGGATCGCGGCGGGAGCCGAGGCGCCGCCGGCACCGATCCCCGCGCATGCCGCGTCCACGTCCAGCTGCGTCGAATGCCATCGCACCGTCACGCCGAGCATCGTCACCGATTGGGAGATCAGCAAGCACAGCTCGAGCGGGATCGATTGCGCGGATTGCCACGGCAGCCAGCACTCCTCGGCCGTCGACGTCGCGAAGGTCGAGATCCCCACGCCGGAGACCTGCGGCCAGTGCCACTCCGACCAGGTTACGCAGTTCACCGCCGGGAAACATTCCAAGGCTTGGGCGGCCTTGCAGGCGATGCCCACGACCCATGCCATGCCGGTGGCGCTTTCTGACGGCATGAAGGGCTGCGGCGGCTGCCACAAGATCGGCATCAAGAGCGCGGACGAGATCCGGCGCCTGCGCGGTGAAGGCGCCGGCTTCGGCGTCGCCTCCTGCGACGCCTGCCACACGCGCCACACGTTCTCCGTGGTCGAGGCGCGCCAGCCGCAGGCTTGCCAGACCTGCCACATGGGATTCGACCATCCCCAGTGGGAGATGTACTCCGCCTCCAAGCACGGCGTGCGTGCCCTGCTCAAGCAGAACGGCACGCTCCCCGCCTCGACCGCGGCCCCGACCTGCCAGACCTGTCACATGCAGGCGGGCAACCACGAGGTCCGCACGCCGTGGGGTTTCCTCGCCGTTCGCTTGCCGCTCTCCGACGATCCGCAATGGTCCGCGGACCAGGTGACGATCCTCCAGGCGCTGGGAGTGCTCGATCCGGCCGGCAAGCCAACCCCGCGCCTCGACGTGGTGAAGGCGGCGGACGTCGCTCGCCTCACCACCGAGGATTTCCAGGCCGAGCGGCGGAAGCTGATGAACGCTTGCAGCCAATGCCATTCGGAGAATTTCGCCAAGGCGGAGCTCGAGAAGGGCGACCGGCTCATCCGCGAAGGCGACCACCTTCTCGCCGAGGCGATCCGCACCATCGTCGCGCTCTACAAGGACGGCATCCTGGAGAAGCCGGCGTCCTACGCCTCGGCCTTCCCCGACCTGCTGACGTTCCATGACGCGCCGACGCCGATCGAGCAAAAGCTCTTCGAGATGCATCTCGAGCATCGGATGCGCCTGTTCCAGGGGACCTTCCACGCCAACCCGGATTACGCGCTCTGGTACGGGTGGAGCGAGATGAAGCGAGACCTCACGGAAATCCGTCAGATGGCCGAGGAGATGCGCGAACGGAAAGGATCGGTCGGCAAGAGGTAGAGGGTGGGAGCGACCTCAGAGGTTCGAAGCTCTGTCGGTCTGTAGCTTTGAAGTCGATGGGCCCGGGCCTCCGCGCACGCGGAGGCCCCGTTCGTTTTCGCACGTTCTTCCGCATCTCCACCCTCGCCATCCGCGATGCCCATGAACCCGCGCGGCGCGGGGACCGCCTACCCAATTCTTGCTATTGCCCCGCGTCGGAGGGGCGGGCAAGATGCCGCAGATTTTCCACGGATCGAGCAAGGAGGCGCACGCGATGGCGACCGTTCTCTGGCTACAAGGTGGCGCATGCAGCGGCAACACGATGTCGTTCCTGAACGCGGAAGAACCGAGCGCGTGCGACCTGGTCACCGACTTCGGGATCGACGTGCTCTGGCATCCGTCGCTCGGGATGGAGATGGGCGACAACGCCAAGAAGATCTTCAACGATTGCGCGACCGGCGCCCGGCCGCTCGACATCTTCGTCTTCGAAGGGACGGTCATCCAGGGGCCGAACGGCACCGGCCGCTACAACATGTTCGCCGACCGACCGATGAAGGATTGGGTCAAAGAGATCGCCGCGCGGGCCAACGCCGTGGTCGCCCTCGGCGACTGCGCCTGCTGGGGCGGCATCCCGGCGACCGAGCCGAACCCGGTCGACAACGTCGGGCTGCAATATCTCAAGCGCAACCACGGCGGCTTCCTCGGCGCGGGCTTCCGCTCGAAGTGGGGGCTGCCGGTGATCAACATCCCGGGCTGCCCCGCGCATCCGGATTGGGTGACCCAGATCCTGGTCGCGATCGCCTCGGGGCGCGCGGCCGACATCGCGCTCGACGACTTGCAGCGCCCGGTGACCTTCTTCAAGACCTTCACCCAGACCGGCTGCACCCGCGTCCAGTTCTTCGAGTACAAGCAGGCGACGATGGAGTTCGGCCAGGGTACGCGCACCGGCTGTCTGTTCTACGAATTCGGCTGCCGCGGCCCGCTCACGCATTCGCCGTGCAACCGCATCCTCTGGAACCGCCAGTCGAGCAAGACGCGCGCGGGCATGCCGTGCACCGGCTGCACCGAGCCCGAGTTCCCGTTCCACGACTTGAAGCCGGGGACCGTGTTCAAGACCCAGAAGATCAGCGGCACGATCCCGAAGGAGGTGCCGGTGGGGACCGATCACGTTTCCTACATGGCGCACGCCGCCGCCGCCCGCGTTGCGGCTCCGAAGTGGTCGAAGGAAGACATGTTCGTCGTCTAGGCGCTCACGCGTAAAACGGTACGGAGAGAGACATGACAACTGCGACCGAGACCCTGCCGATGCCCGCCGACCTGCGGATCAGCCCCCTGGGACGCGTCGAAGGCGACCTCGACCTGCGGGTCAAGATTCGCGACGGCGTGGTCACCGAGGCCTGGACCGAAGCGAGCATGTTCCGCGGTTTCGAGATCATCCTGCGCGGCAAGGATCCCCAGGCCGGCCTGATCGTCACGCCGCGCATCTGCGGCATCTGCGGCGGCAGCCACCTCCACAAGGCGGTCTACGCGCTCGACACGGCGTGGAAGACGCGGGTGCCGCACAACGCGACGCTCGTGCGCAACATCGCCCAGGCGTGCGAGACGCTGCTGTCGATTCCGCGCTGGTTCTATGCCCTGTTCGCGATCGACCTCACGAACAAGAACTACGCCCACCTGCCCGAATACGACGAGGTGGTGCGCCGTTTCGCGCCGTTCGTCGGCACGAGCTACGAGCACGGAGTCACGCTCTCGGCCAAGCCGGTCGAGGTCTACGCGATGTTCGGCGGCCAGTGGCCGCATTCGAGCTTCATGATCCCGGGCGGCGTGATGTGCGCGCCGACCCTTTCCGACGTCACCCGGGCGATCGCGATCCTCGATCACTGGAAGCGCGAATGGCTGGAGAAGTCCTGGCTCGGCGGCTCGGTCGAGCGCTGGCTCGAAAACCGGACCTGGGCCGACGTGCTCGCCTGGGCGGACGAAAACGACGGCCATCGCAACTCGGACTGCGGCCTGTTCCTCCGCTTCGCGCAGCGCGCGGGGCTCGACAAGTTCGGCGGCGGCTGCGGCGCGTACCTCGCGACCGGCACCTATTTCGATCCCGAGCGCTACGAGCGGCCGACGATCGAAGGTCGCAACGACGCGCTGATCAACCGTTCGGGGATCTACGACGGCTCGGGCTTCCACGACTTCGATCACTTGAACGTGCGCGAGGACACGTCGCACTCGTTTTATAAAGGCGATCGTTTCCTCCATCCTTGGCAGGGGGAGACCGATCCGATCGATCCGGCCGACGGCCACAAGCAGGGCAAGTACAGCTGGGCGAAGTCGCCGCGCTACGAAGTGCCGGGCAAGGGGCCGATGCCGCTCGAGGTCGGGCCGCTGTCGCGCCAGGTGATCGCCGGCCGGCAGGGGGCGCTCGGCCATCAGGATTACGATCCGCTCTTCCTCGACGCGATCCAGACGGTCGGTCCGAGCATTCTGGTGCGCGTCATGGCGCGCATGCACGAGGCGGCGAAGTACTACCAGCTCACGCGCTCGTGGCTCGACCGGATCGACCTGCACGACCGGTTCTACGAGAAGCCCGAGGAGCTTTCGGAAGGGCGCGGCTTCGGCTCGACCGAGGCGGCGCGGGGCTCTCTCTCGGACTGGATCGTGATCAGCGGCGGCAAGATCGAGAACTATCAGGTCATTACCCCGACCGCGTGGAACATCGGCCCGCGCGACCGAGTCGGCACGCTCGGACCGATGGAGCAGGCGTTCATCGGGTCGCGGATCACCGATCCGACCGACCCGGTCGAGATGGGGCACGTCGCGCGCTCGTTCGACTCGTGCCTCGTCTGCACCGTCCACGTCTACGACGGCAAGACGGACCGCGAGCTGTCGAGCTTCCGGATCGGAGAGCTGGGTTAGAGATCGTGAGCGCATGATCGAGCAGGCAAGCGAAGCCGCCCGCATCCCGCCGCCCTCGGGCGAGCGGGTGCGGGCCTTGATCGTCGGCTGCGGCAACATCCTGCGCGGCGACGACGCGGTCGGCCCGATCCTCGTCCGTCACCTCTGGGAGTTGGGGTTACCGCACGGCGTGCGCTGCGCCGACGGCGGCACCGGCGGCATGGACGTCGCGTTCCAGATGCGCGGAGTCCCGCACGTGATCCTGGTCGACGCCTGCCGCAGCGGTAGCGAGCCCGGCGCGACGTTCCGCCTTCCAGGCGAACGGGTGGAGCAGCTGCCGCCGCTCGCCGGGATCAACCTCCACGCGTTCCGTTGGGACCACGCGCTCGCGTTCGCCCGTTGGCTGCTCAAGGACGAATACCCTCGGAAGGTCACGATCTACCTGATCGAAGCCGAATCGCTCGAATTGGGCGCACCCCTGTCGCCGCCGGTCGAAGCGGCGATGGCGAAGCTCGCTCCGCGGCTCCTCGCGGAAGTCGCCGACGCTCCTGAGAGCGCCGGATCCGAGGAGGTTCCGACATGGCGCTCGTAGAAGTCGAGCTCACGCGGGACGGCTCGCTCCGGCTGACGGCCGCGGTCGCCGAGCGCTATTTCCCGACCGACGCCCTGGTCGCTCGGGTGGTCGATCGCGAGCTCTGGTTAGTGCCGGTGCGCGGACAGGGGGGCGGCGGTATGCTGCTCAAGCAGCGCAACCGCGCGGGCGACCGCGCCGTGTTGATCTCGGAGGTGCTGCCGCCGGACGTCGCGAGCGGTGACCTGCCGGCATTCTGGGACGAGCCCCGCGGCGCCCTGCGGGTCGCCCTGCTTCCCGCGCCGTCCTCGTCGCTCTCTACGTCCTCGGTTACGACGCCGCGACAGGAATCTTCGAATGCCTGATCCGACCGCCGCTTTCAACCTACCGTTCGGGCCCCAGCCGCTCGGAATCCTTCCCGCGCCCGCGGGCTTCCTCCTGCTGCCCGAGAGCGCGTCGCCGCTCGCCGAGGAGGCCTACCGCCGATGGATCGCGGGCGACCTTTCCGGACCCATGCCCGAGGAATGGGAGTTCTATCGGCGCGCCGCCGAGGGAGATTTCGACGGGGCGCTCGATGCTCTCAATGCGCACGATCTGCACTCTGGAGCCGTAAGCGAGCAGGCGACGTTCGCCCTCGCCTACGATCGCTTCGTCCTCTCGGGCGATCCCGAGGCGCTCGCCGCGCTGCCCGATCCGATCGCCGCCGACCTCGCGCGGTTGATCGCCTGCGCCGACTTCGCTTCGGGAGGGAGCGACGAGTTGCCGGAGGCTCCCGGAGCCGGCGAATCCGTCCATCCCCTCGTGTCGGCGCTCGTCGCGATGGTGCGCGCGGCGGCGCAACTGGGAGCGGGAGAGATCGAAGCCGCGCTCGCGACGCTCGGCTCGGGCGTCGAGGCGGCGCGTGCGATCTCGCCGTCGCTGGCCGCGCAGCTTCTCGCCCAGAAGGCCAGCCTGCTCGCGCCGAACGACCGCCGCCGCGCGATCACTCTCCTACGGGAGGCGCTCTCGCTGGTCCCCGAGGTCGCGGACGGTGGGCGCTCGCCGCTGCGGGCGGGCCTCCATCTCTCGCTCGGCGAGCTCTACCACCAAGAGGCCGGCACGGATCGCTCGGCCCTGCTCGAGGCGGTGAGCGCCTATCAGGCGGCGATCCACACGGGGCTCTCGCTCGAACGGGGCGCCGAGGGCTACGCCCACGCCCAGAACAACCTGGGGCTCGCCTACCTTGCGCTGCCGATGGGAGAGGCGGCCTCGCCGTTGCGTATGGCGGTCGCGGTGCAGTCGTTCCGCGAGGCGCTCAAGGTCTGGACTCCGGAAGCCCATCCGGAAGCTTGGTCCTCCGCCCAGCTCAACCTAGCGAACGCGCTCCAGTACCTTCCCTCGTCCCACCCCGAGGAGAATCTGGTCCAGGCGGTCGAGATCTACGAGCAGCTGCTCGCGGTCCGCAACCGCGCGCTCGACCCGCTCGGCTACGCCCGCCTGCTCGCCAACCAGGCGAACGCGCTCGCGCATCTCGGCATCTTCGCCCCCGCCCTGTCGAAGCTCGAAGAGGCGCACAAGCTCTTCCACTGGCATGGCGAGCCGGACCTCGCCGCGAGCGCGCTCGAGCAGGTGGCGCGGATCAACGAGCGGCTGGCCGCCCGCTCGGGAGCCGAGGGCGCGAACCTGGACGTCGTCGCCGCGGTCGGCGAGGGGAGCTGATGGACCTCTACGCGCGACAGCAGTTCGATTTCCTGTTCGCGACCGCGGTCGAGCGATATGTCGAGCGGCTGGAGCAGCGCAACGGCGGCGCCGCCCCGGCGCTCGAGCGGCTGCGCCGCGATCCGGACGGGCCCGGGATCTGGCTCGCGGAGTTTTGCGGCGCGCTGTTCGAGGAGTTTTTGCTCGGCGACGCGGCCGGCGCCTCGTTCGTGCTCCAGGCGCTCGAGCGCCGGCCGGCGCCCGCGGGTGTCGCGCCGCGGGGCACGGTCGGCGAGACGCTCCAGGCGCTCGCCCGCGCCGCTTTTGCCGATCTCTTGCGCGCCAAGGCCGAAGAGGCGCTCGAACGGAGCGCCGCGTTCTCGAGCACCGAGCCGGATCGTGAGATCGTCGAATGAGCTCCGTGACGGAAAACAGGATCGATCCCCCGAACGCCGGGTTACCGGCCGAGAGACCGGCCGAGAGACCGGCCGAGTCCGAGCTCGACCGGCTCGCGTCGCGCGTCGACCGCGCGATCGCCGCGGTTGACGCGCTCGAGACCTCCGCGCGCGAACCGGCGGTCGAGCTGCGCCGCGCGATCGAGGCGTTCCACAAAGAGGGGCTCACGCGGATCGTGCGCGCGCTCAAGGCCGATCCGCGCGGCGCGGAGATCCTCTACGAGTTCGTCGACGAGCCCTCGATCTACGCCCTGTTCGCCATGCACGGCCTGGTGCGGGCGGATCTGCGCACGCGGGTGGAGCGCGCCCTCGACCAAGTGCGCCCGTTTCTCCGATCGCACGGCGGCGACGTCGAGCTGGTCGAGATCGAGGGGACGACGGCGACCGTGCGCCTCTCCGGCGCCTGCCACGGCTGTTCGATGTCGGCGACGACGCTGCGGCAAGGGGTGGAGGAAGCGCTCCGCACCCACGTGCCGGAGATCGAGCGGGTGGTACCGACCAGCGGCGAGCCGACCGCGGGGTTCGTGTCGCTCGACGCGTTGCGCCGCCGGGCGGACGTCCGGCTGGAGGACCAGGGCTGGGTGGAAGGTCCCGCCGCCGACGCGGTCGAGGAGGGTAAGCCCTACCGCCTGGAGACCGCCGACGGCAGCGCCGTGCTGCTGCGTTTCGGCGACGCGCTCTACGCGTTCAAGAACGCCTGTGCCCACCAGGGCTTGCCGGTCGACGGCGGCCTGGTCGACGTGTCTGGACGGACGATCTCCTGCCCCTGGCACGGCTTCCGTTTCGACGGGCGCACGGGCGAATGCCTGACCGCGCCGCAGGCGCAGCTCGAGCCCTATCCACTGCGCGTCGAGCGGGGGACGATCTACGTGAGGCCCGAGTAGACCCGCGTATGGGAAACGGACCCTCGGGGATCGAGCTCGATCGGACCGGCGTCGAGGCGAAAACACCCGTCCGAGTCGGGGCGCCCGCGCCGGGCGGTCTCGCCCTGCCGAGCGGCACGCCGACGGCGAGCCAGCTCTATGCGCCGCGCGGCGTCTTCCTCTCCGGCGATCTGCTCGCGGTCGCCGATTCGGGCAACCACCGGCTGCTGCTCTGGCACGGCGTTCCGACGGACGACGGGGCGGCCGCCGACGTGATCCTCGGTCAGCCGTCGGCGGAGAGCGAAGGTCCGAAGGGGGCAGGGCGCGGGCCGGAGAACGGCTTCCATCTGCCCACCGGCCTCGCCGTGATCGACGGACGGCTGGTCGTGGCCGACGCCTGGCATCACCGCGTTCTGATCTGGGATCGAATTCCCGACCGTTCGGACCAGGCGCCGGATTGGGCGCTCGGGCAGGTCGATTTGTCTTCGGTCGAACCGAACCGGGGCGGCGCGGTCTCGGCTGCCGGCCTCTACTGGCCCTACGGCCTCGGGTGGGTCGAGGGCTGGTTCTACGTCGCCGACACCGGCAACCGCCGCGTCCTCGCCTGGCGCGGCCTGCCGGAGCGCGACCGCGCGGCCGACGCGGTGCTCGGGCAGCCCGATTTCCTGTCGTCCGACGAGAACCGGGGCGGCGCGCCGTCCGGGCGCTCGTTTCGCTGGCCCCACGCGATCGTCGGCGCCGCGGGGGTGACCTATGTCGCCGACGCCGGCAACCACCGTGTGCTCGGCTGGGTCGGCGGACCGCGGGATGGGGAGGGAGACCGCGAGGCCGACTTCGCCCTGGGCCAGACCGACCTCTTGGCGGCGGGCGAGTTCCCGTACGCGCCGCAGAGCGCCTCGACGCTCCGTTTTCCGTATGCTCTGGCGAGCGACGGCCGACGATTGGCGGTGGCGGACACCGCGAACAACCGGATCCTGCTCTGGCGCGGAGCGCCGCTCGAATGCGGCGCGCCCGCCGACCGGGTGATCGGCCAAGCCGATTTCGCCGGCAACGGCGAGAACCGCTGGCAGGCGGTGCGCTCCGACACGCTCTGCTGGCCGTATGGGATCTGCCTCGACGGCGACCGCCTGGCGATCGCCGATTCAGGCAACAATCGCGTCATGCTCTGGGATCTTTCCCGACAGGAGTAGCGCCATGTGCCTCGCGGTACCGGGCCGCATCACCGAGATCTACGAAGGGGGCGGGACGCGCATGGCGCGCCTCGACTTCGGCGGCATCACGAAAGAGGTCTGCCTCGCCTACCTGCCGGACGCGGTGGTGGGCGATTATGCGATCGTCCACGTCGGCTTCGCGATCAGCCGGATCGACGAGGCCTCCGCGATGGAGACCCTGCGCCAGTTTCGCGAGCTGGGTCTGCTCGAAGAGGAGCTGGGTGGGGCGGAGGCGGCCAACTAACCCAGCTCGGCTTGATTCAATCTTGCCCTTCGATGGGCAACGAAATTGGCAGGTCGGTGCCAGGCCGGGGGAATCTCTCCGAGGACGCCCCCGAGTCTGTCTGAGCGTGGGTGAGCACCGAGGGAGGGTTCTAGGGAAGGGACCCGGGGGAAATCTCTTCGAGGACGCCCCCGAGTCTGTTTGAGCGAAGCGAGTTACGAGGGGGCGCCCGCAGAAGAGATTTCCCCGGGCCCCTTCCCGCGTCCAGGAGGCGGCGTCATGAAGTACCTCACCGAGTTCCGTGACGGCGAGACGGCCCGGCGGCTGGCCGGCGAGATCCGAGCGCTGGTGACCCGGCCGTGGGCGATCATGGAGGTCTGCGGGGGCCAGACCCACTCGATCCTGAGGAACGGCATCGATCAGCTGCTGCCGCAGGGGGTCGAGCTGATCCACGGTCCCGGCTGCCCGGTTTGCGTGACGCCGCTCGAGGTGATCGACCGCGCGCTCGCGATCGCCGCGCGGCCCGAGGTCACGTTCTGCAGCTTCGGCGACATGCTGCGCGTGCCCGGGAGCGAGAAGGACCTGTTCCGGGTGAAGAGCGAAGGGGGCGACGTGCGCATCGTCTACTCGCCGCTCGACGCCTTGAAGCTCGCCCGCGAGCTGCCCGACCGCCAGGTCGTCTTCTTCGGCATCGGTTTCGAGACCACGGCGCCCGCCAACGCGATGGCGGTCCACCTCGCCAAAGAGCAGGGGATCCGCAACTTCTCGATGCTCGTCTCGCACGTGCTCGTCCCCCCGGCGATCGAGGCGATCATGGCCTCGCCGGGCAACCGGGTGCAGGCGTTCCTCGCCGCCGGCCACGTCTGTAGCGTGATGGGCACCTGGCAGTATCCGCCCCTCGCGGCGAGGTGCCGCGTACCGATCGTGATCACCGGCTTCGAGCCGCTCGACCTGCTCTACGGCATCCGTTGCGCGGTCGCCCAGCTCGAAGCGGGGGAGGCGCGGGTGGAGAACGCCTATCCGCGCGTGGTGACCGAGGCCGGCAACTCGGCGGCCCAGAACCTGCTCCATCAGGTGTTCGAGGTGACCGATCGCGGTTGGCGCGGCATCGGCACGATTCCCCAATCTGGCTGGCGCCTGGCCGAGGCCTACCGCGACTTCGACGCCGAGAGCCGGTTCGACGTCTCCGGCATCCGGACCCGCGAGTCGGAGCTCTGCCGCGCGGGCGAGGTGCTCCAGGGAACCTTGAAGCCGAGCCAGTGCCCGGCGTTCGGGAAGGAGTGCACGCCGCGCACGCCGCTCGGCGCGACGATGGTCTCCTCCGAGGGGGCGTGCGCCGCCTACTACAACTACGGCCGCTTCACCGCCGCGAGCGCGGGGAGCGCCGCCGCTCCAGAGGCGTGAGGTCGTGAGCGTAAACGCGCCGGATTTCTCCGCGTGGAGCTGCCCGCTCCCGCTGCGCGACTATCCCAGCGTGGTGCTCGGCCACGGCGGCGGAGGCCAGCTCTCGGCCGAGCTGGTCGAGCATCTGTTCGTGCCCGCGTTCCGAAACGCCGAGCTCGAGGAGCTGGGCGACGCCGCGCTCCTGCCTCCGCAGACCGGACGCCTCGCGTTTTCGACCGACTCCTTCGTAGTTCATCCCCTGTTTTTCCCCGGTGGCTGCATCGGCGATCTCGCGGTGCACGGCACGGTGAACGACCTCGCGATGGCCGGGGCGCGCCCGCTCTATCTCTCGGCCGCCTTCATTCTCGAAGAAGGGCTCGAGATGGCGGTCCTCGGCCGGATCGTCGAGCGGATGGCCGCCGCCGCGCGGGCGGCCGGCGTGCGCATCGCGACCGGCGACACGAAAGTCGTGGAGCGAGGCCACGGCCACGGCTGTTACATCTCGACCGCGGGGGTGGGGGTCGTCCCCGACGGCGTGTCGATCGGTCCCGACCGCGCGCGGCCGGGCGACGTGGTCCTCGTCTCCGGGACCCTGGGCGACCACGGTATGGCGGTGATGAGCGTCCGCGAAGGACTGCGCTTCGAGACCGAGATCGAGAGCGATTCGGCGGCCCTCGCCGGCCTGGTCGCCGATCTGCTCGCCGCGGCGCCCGGCGTACGCGCCCTACGCGATCCCACGCGCGGCGGTGCAGCCTCCTCGCTCAACGAGTTCGCCGGACGTTCGCGCGTCGGCATCGCCCTCGATGAGAGCGCGCTGCCGGTTCGCCCGGACGTCCAGTCCGCCTGCGAGCTGCTCGGCCTCGATCCCCTCTACGTCGCGAACGAGGGCAAGCTCCTCGCGATCGTCGATCCGAAAGACGCCGACGCCGCGCTCGCGGCGCTGCGCGCCCATCCCCTCGGACAGCGGGCGGCGATCATCGGCCGCGTCACCGACAGCCACCCCGGTCTCCTGGTCGCGAAGACCGGCATCGGCGGCACCCGCGTGATCCCGATGATGCTCGGGGAGCAGCTGCCGCGCATCTGCTAGGTGCTCCCGCTCGCGATTCGGCGCGTGGTAAACTGCGTTTCGGTCGTACGGAGGAACTCCATGACCTATTTCCAGGCCTTGAACGTCCAGGAAAAAGTCCTCAACGCGCTCCACGACAACGGCGGCCAGCTGACGCCCGCCGAGCTCGTCTCGGAGGCGGAGTTGCCGTTCGACGTGGTGGAGATCGCGGTGAACGGTCTGCGAGACAGCGGCAAAGTGCGGATCGACAACTCCGGTCCTTTCTCGATGCCGTTGATCCACCTCCAATAGCCCCTCACGCTCCTCAAGAACATGAACCCGGTCGAGTGGACGGCTCCCGTCGTCGCGGTGGCTATCGCTGTCACCCTGAGCTCGGTCGAGCTTCTCACCAAATACCAAGAGCGCAACTTCCGGGAGATCTTCTTCTCCGGCCCCTACCTCGCCTTCGCGGGGTTGAACTCGATCTTCTGCCTGGTCGTCTATTACGCCTTGCCCGGCCTCGGAACCGTGGCCCTCGAACCGACCCTCGCCACCAAGCTCGATCAAGCGCCGATGGTCCGCGCCGTCGCGGCGGGTCTCGGCTACCTGCTCGTCGCCCGGTCGAGCATCCTCGACCTGACGGTCAAGGGCGCCACGCTCGGGGTCGGTTTCGACGGGATCTACAACTCGATCTCGCAATTCCTGCTGCGCCATCACTCGAAGCAGATCAACAAGAAGATCCGCGACGGGTTCGCCGCCTGCTACGACCGCTCGCCCGACGAACCGCTCGCGTTCCTGCAGGCCGCGCGGCTGCTCGTGAGCCAGGACTCCGAGAGCGAACAGAAGAGCTCGGAGCGGCTGCGGCTGATGGTCACCGGGGAGCCGGCGGCCGATCAGCTCTGCCTGTCCCTCTATCGCCTGATCCGCGACCTCACGATCGACGAATCCGACGCCAAGGCGCAGATCGAGGGGAATCGGGCCGAGATCAAGGCGCACCCGCAGATGGCGGCTTCTCTCCGCCAGGAGTTGGAGTGGCTCTACCGAGTGCCGTAAGCGGCGACGAATCGGCGTTCGCCGAGCCCGCCTGCCCATTGCTTTCCTCTACGAGCGCTTTCCGGCGTCGCGCCGCGTGATTCGCGGGCGCTGGCGCTCGGCGCGCGCTAAAACGTGGCGGGAGAAGGCAGTACTCCCATTCCGAGGCGTATGTTCCCATTCCGGGACATGAAATTCCCATTCTGGGACGGATAGTCCTTTCCCGGGACCGCAGTTCCCTGCCTGAGGCGGATCGTCCCCATCTGGGACCGCAAATTCCCATTCCGGGACCGAGATTTCCCATTCTGGGACGGCTACTCCCTTCCTGGGACCGTCGATCCCATTCGGGGACGTAGAACGGCTTGCCGTGGTCGCTCGCCGTGTGGCGCCGTCGATGACGATTCTCGAGGACGGATGTCGGCTCTACGACGCGGGAGACGGCGATCGGCGGCCGATGGCGGCGATGGGAGACGGATGACGGCTTGCGGGGGAGTCCGGCCGCAATCGGTAGCGGCGATCGGCGCCGGTAGCCGCCGATGGCTCCGATGTACGATTCCCGCGCGCTCGCGGACGGGCACCGCGAGGAGCGAGCCCCTGGGAGCCCCCATGCAGCCGATCGTCGATTTCATCCTAGAGCTCGACAAGCTCAAGACCGTGACCCGGAAGGTCAAGCCGCTCGGCCTCGACCGCTACGAAAACTCGGCGGAGCACAGCTGGCAGCTCGCGTTGCTCGCGGCGTCGCTCGCGCCGCGGGCGATCGAGCCGGTGGACCTCGACCGGGTAATCCGGATGCTGCTCGTGCACGACGTCGGTGAGATCGGCACCGGCGACACGATGTTCTTCATCCAGGAAGGGCTCGCCGAGCGGAAAGCGGGGGAGCTCGAAACGGTCACCCGCATCTTCGGCATGTTGCCCGACGGCGAAGGCGCCGGCCTCCTCGAGGTCTGGCACGAGTTCGAGGCGGGCGAGACCGCCGAATCCCGTTTCGCCCACGCGATCGACCGGGCGATGCCGGTCCTGCTCAACCTCGCGAACCACGGCCAGAGCTGGCGGGAAAACGGCATCGCCTACGAAACGGTCGTGCGCCGCGTCGGCCCGGAAGTCCAGGCCGGCTGTCCGACCCTCTGGGAGTACCTCGAAGCCCGCCTCGCCGAGGAGCACCGGAACGGTTGGTTCGGTATCTCATGAGCGAGGTCTGTAGTGACGCCGAAGCGGCTTGGGATGAATTGGCCGACCGGCGAGAGCGAGAGCTTGAAGCGGGCGTTGTGGAGGCAGTGCCCCTCGAGGTCGCCATCGCCAGGCTCGAAGCCCGCCTCGCCGAGGAGCACCGGAACGGATGGTTCGGGATCTCGTAGCGAGGCGGGCGTCACCTCATTCGACGTCGTAGTTCGGCACGGTCTTGCCGACCAGGTGCTCCACCTGCATCGAGGAGCCGACGCCGGTCGTACCCATGCGGACCGCGCTCGAATAGAGGATCGACACGTCCTGGAACTCCGGCTGGCCGCCGGAGGTCACCCGGAGATGAAGGTATCCCTCGACGAAGCGGCCGTCGGCGACGAACGCCGGGAACGCCTGGGCGAGGTGCTGGGTGATGATCGGGCAGCCGATCTTCTTCTCGGTGAACGGAGCGAAGCCGAGGTTGAACGTGGTGGCGCCCAGGCCCTCGACGAGGATCGTGAGATTCATCGACGCGAGCTGGGAGGTATCGGGCGGGGTATAGGGCGTGTGCACGATGTTCATCACCGTCGAATAGCTGCCCGGCTGGACGTCCCGATAGATGACTTGGGCGGCCGGCGGCGTGGCGTCGGTCGAGTTGGGCAGCGTCCCGGAGACGGTGCCGCAGGCGAACTTCCCCGAATAGACGGTCGCTGTCGTCTGCGCGGACGCGGCGGCCGCGAAGAGGAAGGTTCCGGCGATCGCCGCCATCGCGGCGGCCCTCGGGAAACGCCTCGGGACGGAAGGGAAAGAGCGGCTGTACATGGAAAGTCCTCCCGGGACGTTCGAGGTCCCGAACCGTAGGGCGCCATCGCCCTTTTGTGAGTGATGACTTGAGTTGACACCGCAATCGCGGGGCCGGTCAAGGAGGATCGAGGTGCGGCGGTTCGAACGGCAGTCCATCGGGGAGGAGCGAGCCGGGCCGACCGTACTCGAGCGTGGCCGTGGTCGCCCTCACGCTCCCCGCTTCCTCGCCTCCAGCTCTTCGAGCGTCTTAGGCCAGTCCTGGCGGAGCAGCTGGGAGAGGGCGCGGTCGGCGAGCAGGCGCCCGTCGGTCTGGCAGGTCGGGCAGTAGTTCATGTCCGCGTCCGCGTAGACGATCCGCTGCACCGGTGTGCCGCAGACCGGACACGGGAGACCGTAGCGGCCATGCACGGCGAAGCCCGGCCGGAAGGCGGTCACCCCCTCGGGGAAGGCCTCGCCGGTCTCCTCGCGCAGACGCTCGATCCACTCGGCGCAGACCGCGCGGATCGTGTCGTAGAGGCGCTCGACCTCCTCGGCGGAGAGGATGCGCGTCTGCTTGAACGGCGACATCTTGGCGCGGTGGAGGATCTCGTCCGAATAGGCGTTGCCGATCCCGGAGAACAGATGCGGATCGGTGAGCGCGCGTTTGACCGTGTGGTTTTCGAGCGTCAGGCGCGAGCGGAACGCGGGGAGGTCGGCCGTCATCACCTCGAGCCCGCCGCGGTCGTGCTCGGCGAGCCCCGCCTCGCCGCGCACGACGTAGAGCGACGCGCGCTTCCTGGAGCCGGCCTCGGTCAACGTGAGCGTGCCGTTTTCGAAATCGAACGCCGCGAGCCCGATTTTCCCCGGAACCTTCGTGCCGAGCGGTTTCCAGTGCAGCCGCCCGGCGATCATCAGGTGGAGGACGAGGAACAGGTCCTGCTCGCCGTCCCCGAATTCGAAGACGATCCGTTTGCCCAGCCGTCGGAGGCCGAGGACCTCCTTACCTTCGAGCGTGGAGATCGACGGGTCGACCGAGCGGACCAGAAACGGGCTCGCCAGGCGAATCCGCTCGAGTTTCCGGCCGACGACGCGCGAGCGGAGCGCCGAAAGGTAATTCTCGATCTCCGGAAGCTCGGGCATGGCGCCGTGCGGATCGACGAATCCCCCTTAGCGGTTCCTCCCGTACTGCTCGTGCGACGAGACCCAGTCGAGCGAAGAGATCGCCGAGGCGAGCGAGATCTCGCCCGCGAGCACCACGCCGGCGATGATCTCGGCGAGCTTCTGGACCTTTCCCTTGCCGGAGCAGCCGAGGATTTGCAGGCACTCTTTCTGGGTCGGAAGGCCCGTGCCGCCGCCGTGCGTCGCGACGATCAGCGACGGGATGGTGATCGAGATGTAGAGGTCGCCCTCCTTGGTCACCTCGGTGTAGACCACGCCGGCCGACGATTCGGAGACGTTCGCCACGTCCTGACCCGTCGCGATGAACATCGCGGTGATGCCGTTGGGCGAGTGGCAGCCGTTGTTGTTCGCGCCGGAAAGGAACGCGCCGACGTTCGCGATGCCGGCGTGATAGTGGAGCGTCTCGGGCTCCACCCGCATGTGCTGGATCAGGACGTCGCGCGGGATCGTGCACTCGGCCGTCACGCGCTTGCCGCGGGTGCGCATGATGTTGATCTGCGACGCTTTCTTGTCGGTCGCGAAGTTCGATTCGAGGTAGAAGTGGCGGATCCCCGAGGCGTTTTCGAGCACCCAGGAGCAGGCGGCGAACGTCGCGCGGCCGACCATGTTCTGGCCCGCGGCGTCTCCCGTCGAGTAGTTGAAGCGGAGGAACGCCATCTTGTTGGCGAGATAGGGATCGATGTAGAGGAGCTTCGCGACCGACGAGGTCCCCTCGGCGTGCTCGCGGATGGTGTCGAGGTTCTGCTCCACCCAGGCGACGAAGTTCCGCGCCTCGCGCGCCGAGTCGAAGACGAAGACGGGCGCCCGCTGCATGCAGTCGCCGACCACCGTCGAGGTGACGCCGCCCGAGAGGTTCAGGACCTTGATGCCGCGGTTGTAGGAGGCGACCAGCGTTCCCTCGGCCGTCGCGAGCGGGATGAGGAACTCTCCCTGCGCGTGCTCGCCGTTCACCTTGAGCGGGCCGGCGAAGCCGATCGGCACCTGGGCGACGCCGGTGAAGTTCTCGATGTTGCCCTGAGTGACCCCGGGTTCGAACGAGAACTTGTCGATGTGCTGGAGCTTGATCCCGGCGTATTCCTCGACGAACTGCTGGCGCGCCTTGACGATCGCCGGGCTGAAGTTGTTCTCCTTGTCGAGCGGCACGGTGGTCCGCTTCGGCTTTTCTTCGGCGATCGCGTCCTTCACCTTGAACGACAGGTTGCCGAACGGCGTCGCGTCGAACTCGATCTCGATCTCGTGCTGCCCTTTGGCGAGCGATTCGGTGCGCGCCTCGACCTGGACGATCCGCGCGAGCGGAAAGGGGATCGTCCGATCCGGTCCGATCGCCGTCGCATCGACCGGCCCGTCGGCCAGATGGAGAGTCAGGCGCTCGATCGGCACGGCCCGGCCGTTGATCTTGATCTGCCGGAGCCGGGTGAGCGTCGCGTCCGCCAGGCGGTTCTTCAGGCTGAAGCGAACGCCGTCGTCGACGTTCTGAAGGCTGCCCAAGGTATACATCTGCTTCAGGATCAGGCCCGGAATCTTCATCGCATGCCCCCGAGGTCCACGGTCGATAGGTCGATCGATTTCAGTTCCCGAGTCTAACCCGTCGCCCGCCGAATTGACCCGCACGGATGGGTTGACGCCACGGTGGTTCGGGAGGGAGGTAGAGACGCCCCAGTCCATGACCACGATCGCGTCGAATGGCCAGCCCGTCGGGGCGTCTCCACGCGCTGTACGGCCTCCGGAACCACGAAGGATCGGCAGCGCACTGCGCACGGATGTAGACCGGGCGCCGGGGCGGCCGGGCGGCGGTTGGGTGACGGGCGAGGTCAGCGCCGCGATCGGAGACGCCCCGACGGGCTGGCTTTCGGAGGGGATCGTGGTTCGGTACTGGGGCGTCTCTACGCCCGATACGGGCGCGGTCGTCTTGAACGAGCGGTGGCGTGGGGACTTTCGGGAAACGGTGGAGCCGGGCCCAGCTCCACCGCCGCCTCTTACCGGCCTAGCACTCGCAGTAGCTGTAGGGGCGGGTGCAGGTGACGCAGCTGCCGCCGGCCGAACAGGCGCTGGTGTTGCTCGCGACCGTCGTGCCGCCACCGGCGGCGAGGCTCAACGACTCTTCCAACTGCTGCAGGGTCTCGCGGGAGAGGCTGAGCTTGGTACGGGCCGAACGGGTTTTCATGGCTTCTTCCTTCTGCGGCCTGACGCCGCGGTCGAAGCTCCTCTCACGTATCTCTTACGCTCGAGCTGCCAGAAGGTTCACCCGTTGCGGCCCCCGATCTCAGTGACCGCCCGCTTCGTCACCCCAGAGCACGCGTAGGCGCCGGTCGCGGCCGCAGCCCTGCCGGTAGTAGTTGTAGCGCAGCGGATTCTTCTTGTAGTAGTCCTGGTGATATTCCTCGGCGGGCCAGAAGATCGAGGCGGCGACGATCTGGGTGACGATCGGCCCAGGGAGCTTCTTGCTCGCCTCGAGCGCTTTCTTGGACGCCTCGGCGGCCTGATGCTGCGCCTCGTCGTGGAAGAAGATCGCCGAGCGGTATTGCGTCCCGTGGTCGCAGAACTGCGCGTTCGGCGTGACCGGATCGACGTTGTGCCAGAAGATGTCGAGCAGCTTCTCGTAGCTGACCTTCTTCGGGTCGTAACGGACCTCCACCGATTCGGCGTGGCCGGTGTCGCCCGAGGAGACCTCCTCGTACGTAGGGTTCTTCTTCGTGCCGCCGGTGTATCCCGAGGTCACGTCGACCACCCCGGGAACCGGTTCGAAAGCCGCTTCCACGCACCAGAAGCAACCGCCGGCGAAGGTGGCGACCGCGAGCCCGCCGGGGGGGACCACGTTCTTTTGCGCGCACGACGCCTTCGGCCAGAGGAGGATCGCGACGAGGAGTACGAAGACGAGGGTGCTCGCGAGCTGGATCTTTTTCATCGGGTCTCCTTCGGAAAGTGAGGCGGAGCGACGCCGCGGCTCGACGACTCGGCGCGGCGGCTGCTGCCTGGAGAGTGTACGGCACGGCGCGGCCGGCGGATCGAGGGGCCGCCACCTGGCCTCCGGGAGGAAATTTGCCGGGGCGGGGGGCGCGGTTACCGCAGCTTAGATTCGGCGGAGTCGTTCAAGCAGAGCTTTGGCGTGGGGGCACGCCGCCTCGACCCGCTGAGGGCTGACGATTCCCAGGAGCTCAAAGGAGATCTTCCCTTTCGCGTAGGGGGTCGCACATCCTTCGGTTGCTCGGGTGAGTGCGCTCAGAACGTCAGCTTTGGGGATGTCTTCCAAGATCGGCCATGCATGGAAGTGCTTTTCGCGGAGGTCGGGGCCGAAGTATCGGCGCAGCGATTCGCGATCGGCGAGGAACCAGGTCTCCATGACTTGCACCATCAGGAACGCCTGATCGTCCGACGAGCCCTTTGGTTTCTCCCATTGGTCGCGGACCTTTAGATGCCGCCAGACAGGATCGCCGGGCGCTACCGGCCCTTCGCTGTCCACGAGCAAGAGTGGAAGCTCGCCGGGGCGAGGATTTCTTACCGCAGTAGCGAAGAGGTCCAACGTCTGGAAGCGCCCCTTACCGCTGACGATTCTCGGCATCCGTCCGGAGAGGCCCGCGGACTTGAAGAACTGCGTCCACGCCTGCCGAAACAGCGTGTGTAAGTAGAGTGACCTTCGCCACCCCCTTCGGCATAGATTTTCGCGGTCACCACCGATTGGCTCCCAGCTCGCCCATGCTCCACAGATCGCCGAGGGTGTACTTCTCGAGCCACTCTCGGAGCGTCGATCCATCGAGCCGCCGAAAGCTCGATTCGCCTTCGACCTTCTCGCAGACGACCACGCTCGACGGCCGATCGGACAGTGCGTCGACCAGCATGCGGGAGTGCGTGGTCACCACGAGCTGGGTGCGCTCTGAGGCTCGGACCAGCAGCTCCGCGATGTGGGGGATGACGTCCGGGTGGAGTCCTAACTCTGGTTCTTCGATCGCTACCAGCGCCGGCGGGTCCGGATGGAGCAGGATCGCTAGAAGGCTCAGGTAGCGAAGGGTGCCGTCAGAGAGGCGAGTGGCGGGGATCTCACGCCTGCCGCTCTCCTCGAGGAAAAAGGTCACGTTTCCGCCGTCGTTTGCTGGACTCAAGTCGACGATGCCTTCGAACAGCTTGCGTAGCGACGCGAGTAGCTCCGTCTTCGCCTGCGACCGGAAATTCAAGAGCACGAGTGCCAGATTCTCGCCACCGTCGTTCAGTTGGTCGCTGCGTCCGGAAGCGTTTTGCTCGCGCCGCCATGAGGCTTGAGGACCAAAAGACCAATTCCGGTAAAGACGGATGCGTTCGTATTGATCTTGCAGCCGGGTCAGCTCCGGATAAGCTTCCGGATCTCGGACTTGGGAGAGGATGGACTCCTCCGGCTTCACGCTCTCCCTTTTCAATCGACGCCCCGTCGGGGAACGATCGTTGAGGACGGGGCGACCCTGTTGGAATCGGTAGAAGAAGTAGGGCTCCGTGTTGTCCCCAAGGGCTCTCTCGTTCTCGATTCTTTCGTCCTTCACCTCAAAGCGGCCACCGTTCTCGGTGATCGTCAGAACATGGCGAACGGGCACCGGCGAACTTGGATTTTCTAGAACGGCGTCGATCGAGGCTTCACGGGTGGCCCCCGGACCCTTCCAAAGCCACTCCTTGACTCCTCCCATCTCCTTAACCGGTTCCGGAAGGCTCCTCGGCGCCGCGCGGAGGAGCGCCAGAACTTCGAGCAGATTTGACTTGCCGGAACCGTTCGCTCCGATCAGAACGTTCAGCGGCTCAAGGGGCAAATCGATTCCCTGAGGACCGAACGAGAGCAGGCCGGAAACTTTCAAGCGGTGAATCAGCATGTCGTCTGTCTCGGAAGATCCCTTTGATTTCAGCAGCTTGGAGAGTTTACCGCGTCGACGATCCCTTCGACCAGCGCCGCGTCCGTCGGCTCGGCCGCCTGGGTGGTGGGCTCGATTCCGAGCGCGCGGAGATCGGCGCTGGTGACCGGTCCGATCGAGGCGGCGAGGAGCTCGCCCCGGCGCTCGGGCCAGGCCGGGCCCAGGAGATCGACGAAGCGCCGGGCGATGCCGCCGCTCGTGAACGTGACCCAGCCGAGCGGAGAGGAGGAGAACAGCTCGGCCGCGCGCGTCGGAGCGTCCGGCGGCAGCCGCTTGGCATAGGCCGTAACCACGGTGAGGTCGGCTCCCGCCGCTTCGAGACCACGGGCGAGCAAGGGTCGGGCGTCGTCGGCCTGGGGCAGGAGGACGCGGCGGTGGGCGACCCGGGGCGCGAGGTCGGCGAGGAGCGCCTCGGCATGCCCTTGGTTTGCGACGAGCGCCGGCTCGATACCGGCTTCGCGCAGCGCCTCGGCGGTCGCCCGGCCGACGACGGCGACGGACAGCCCGCGCGGCAGCGATCCCTCGGCGGCGTCGATCAGGGCGCGCGCTCCGTTCGCCGAGGTGAAGACCATCCAATCGTAGAGAGGAAGCTCGGACGCGGCCCTTTCGAGCGGCCGGGGATCGGCGGAGGGGACCACCTCGATCAGGGGAAGCAGAGCGACCTCGGCGCCGGCCTCGGCGAGGTGGCGGGCGAGACCGCTCGACTGCCCCTCCGCGCGGGTGACGACGACGCGCCGGCCGCCGAGGGGCGAGGTCATGACGGGCCGGCGGTCCTCACGGCGTTTCGCCGGAGCGGATCGTGGCGAGGATCGCCTCGGCGCCCCGTTGCCGGAGGGCGGCGACGCCCTCCTCCGCGATGCCGTTCGGATCGCTTCCGACCGCCTCGTGGCGGGCGGTACGCCGGCCGTCGGTCGTGCCGAGGAAGAGAGAGAGTCGGAGGGATCCCTCGGGGATCGAGGCATAGGCGGCGAGCGGAAGCGTGCAGTCCCCGCCGAACGCGGCGACCACCGCGCGCTCGATCTCGGCTGCCTGGCGGCTCGGCGCGTGATCGAGCCGGGCGCAGATCTCGAACGCCGGGCCGCCGACTTTCGCCTCCAGCGCGAGGATCCCCTGGCCGGGAGCGGGCACCATCTCGGCCGGGGAGAGCAGGTGGATCGGCAGCTCGCGCAGCTCCGGCCGCTCGACGGCGAGACGCGCGAGCCCGGAGGCGGCGAGGATCACCCCGGCGGCGCCGCTCTCCTTCCATTTCCGGATGCGGGTATCGACGTTGCCGCGGATCGCCTCGACGACGAGATCCGGACGCAAGGCGAGGATCTGCGCCCGGCGGCGGAGCGATCCGGTGAGGAGCACCGCGCCCGCCTGCAGGCCGGCCAGGTCGGAGGAGACGTCCGAGATCATCGCGTCGCGCGCGTCCGCTCGCTCGGGGTAGGCGGCGACCGCGAGCCCCTCGGGAAGGGCAACCGGGAGGTCCTTGAGGCTGTGGACCGCGAAGTCGAGCGAGCCGGCGAGCAGCCCCTGCTCGAGCTCGGCGGTGAACAGCCCCTTGCCGCCGAATTTCGCCAGGTCTCCGGGGGTGCGGTCCCCCGCGGTCTCGATCGGGATCAGCTCGACCGCAACGCCGGGGACGGCCGCTTCGAGGGCGCGCGCCACCTGCCCCGACTGGGCGAGGGCGAGCGGGCTCCGGCGGGTGCCGAGGCGGAGCTTGGCGGGAACGGTCTGGCTCATGGGGTCGTCCTACTCTTTGCTGCCGCCGTCCGGCGGATCGAGCCGGGCGTCGAGGCGGAACAGGTCGCGGGCGACCGCGAGGCGGGCGGCGCCGACCTCCCCCTCCGCCTCGCGCAGCCGGGCGCTGGGGTGATGGAGGATCTTGCGCACCAGCGAGCGGGTGAGCCGGTCGAGGTCGCCGTGGGTTTCGGCGGGAAACTTCGCGTAGGCCGCGGCGAGCTCGCGCCGGCGGATCTCCTCGGCTTGGCGTTGCAGCTCGGCGACGATCGGCTCGGCGTCGAGGCTCCGGTACCAGGCGGAGAACCGGTCGAGCTCGCGGTCGAGCAGGTCCTCGACTTTCGGGACCTCCTCGCGTCGCCGTTTGAGGTTCCGCTCGATCAGGTTCTGAAGCGAGTCGATCGTGTGGAGGAAGAGGTTGCCGAGCTTCGCCGCCGCCGGATCGACGTTCCTCGGCACGCCGAGGTCGACCACCAGCAACGGCCGGCTGCCGCGCATCTCCATCGCCGCGGCGAGGTCGGCGCGATAGAGGACCGGTTCGTCCGCGCCGGTCGCGACCACGATCAGGTCCGAGCCGGAGAGCGCCTCGACCCGCTGGTCGAACGGCAGCGTTTCGAGATCCGGGATCTCGCGCCGCATCTCTTCGAGCCGCGCGGGGGTGCGGTTGGCGACCGTGAGCTTCCGCGCCCCCCGTTCGATCAGGTTCCTCGCCACCAGGCGGGCGGTCTCGCCGGCGCCGAGGATCAAGACGCGACACTGCTCGAGGTCGCGGAAGATGTTCTTCGCCAGCTCGACCGTCGCGTAGCCGAGCGAGACCGCGCCGGTCGCGATGCCGGTTTCGCGCCGCGCCCGCCCGCCGGCCTCGATCGCCGCGCGCAGGAGGTGTTGGATGACCGGGCCGCCGGACCCGACCTGTTCGGAGATGCCCGCCGCCTGCTTCACCTGGCCGAGGATTTCCGGTTCGCCGAGCACCATCGACTCGAGCCCGGAGGCGACGGCCAGCAGGTGATGGGCGGCCTCGCGGTTGCGCTGGACGTAGAGCCGACCCGGCTGGCCGAGCTCCGGCGCGCGGGCGAGGAACAGGAGGTCGAGCAGCTCCCGGTAGGCAACTTCCTCGTCGTTCTCATGTCGCGGCGAGAGGTAGACCTCGGTCCGGTTGCAGGTCGAGAGCGCGAATGCCTCGCCGATCGCCGGCCGGGCGAGGAGCGCCACCAGGAGCGCCTCGGTCTCTCCCGCCGAGAGCGAGACCCGCTCGCGGAGCTCGAGCGGCGCGATGCGGAAATCGGTTCCGACCAGGAGGAGCGGCGGGCCTTCGGGTCGCGCCATGCCTCAGAGGAACCCGTGGAAGTCGGTGAAGAAGAAATTCACCGCGAAGAGCGAAAACAGGATCGCGCCGAGCCCGGTGAGCGCGACGATCGCGGTCTGCTGGCCCTGCCACCGGCGCAGCCGGTGGAGCGCCAGCGCGGCGGCGTAGAGGATCCAGATCGCGCCGGTCGCGAGAATTTTCGGATCGTGATGCCAGACGGTGGGGAACTCCCTCTGGGCGAAGAGGACGCCGGAGAGGACCGCTCCGGTGAGGGCGATGAAGCCGGTCCCGAGCGAGCCGAGCATCATCCGTTCGAGCGCCTCGAGCGGTGGCAGCTTGCCGAAGAACGTCGAGAAGCGGCCTCCCTTCAAGTCCCGATAGAGCTGGAGGAAGAGGAAGGCGTAGCCCGCGGCGATGGCGAAGGCGGTATAGCCGAGCAGGGCGAGCGAGATGTGGATGGCGATCAGGCCGTCCTTGAAACGGGCGAGGTCGGGCGGCACCGGCCGGTGGAGCAGCGAGGAGAAGAGCTGGAAGAAGAAGACCAGCCCGACCAGCCAGAAGCCGGTCGACCGCTCGCGGCCGAACCGTTCGACCAACGCGTAGACCCCGGCGATCGCGAACGCGATGATCGAAAGCGCCTGGGAGACGGTCGCCGCCGGGAACTGGTGCCAGCGATAGGCCAAGACCACCAGATAGACCAGATGGAAGGCGAGCGTCCCGAGCAGGGCGGGCGTCGCCCACCGGCGCGCCTGGACGGAGGTACTGGAGAAAAACAGGACGCCGTAGGCGGCGGCCACCACCAGATAGGCGATCGGGAGGAGGATCACTCCGACGGACAGGAACGTTTCCATGCGTCTCGGGGAGGATCGTAGCATTCCCGGCCACGGCCGCCGCCGGAAACCACCCGCTTGGGTAGCTCTCCGGTCAGACCTCCGACCCGGGGCCGGGCGAACCCTCGAGCGGCGGCTCGGCTGGCGGGAGCCGCGCGGCATCTGCTAGCCTCACTCGCTTCCGTCGGCGGCGAAGGGGGCCCGCCGAAGGATTTCTTTTTCCGAACGACTCCGAGGGTGGTGCGCGATGGCGAACATGGTGATCGTGGGCATGCAGTGGGGGGACGAAGGGAAGGGGAAGATCGTCGATCTGCTCTGCCCGGCGTTCGATGCCGTCGTCCGCTACCAGGGGGGGCACAACGCCGGCCACACGGTCAAGTTTCGCGACCAGCACTTCTCGCTCCATCTGGTGCCGTCGGGCGTCCTCCATCCGGGGATGCTCTGCGCCCTCGGCAACGGCATGGTGCTCGCGCCCGACGCGTTTCTCGCCGAGCTCGCGAAGCTCTACGAGGCGGGGGTCCGCTTCGACGGCCGGCTGTTCGTCTCGAACCGCGCCCAGCTCCTCCTGCCGCCGCACGCCGCGCTCGACCGGGCGCGCGAGAGCGCGCGGGGCCGGGAGAAGATCGGCACGACCTCGCGCGGCATCGGTCCGGCCTATGAGGGGAAGGTGGCGCGCATCGGTCTCCGGGTGGCCGACCTCGCGGCCCCCGACCTCGAGGACCGGCTCCGCGCCGAGCTCGCGCACATCCAGACCGAGATCACCGAGCTGGGGGGCGACCCACTGCCGTCGCCCGCCTTCCTCGCCGACCAGTGCCGCGCCTGGGCCGAGCGGCTGCGCCCCTGCATCACCGACACGAGCGTTCTGCTCAACGAGTGGATCGACGCCGGCAAGTGCCTGCTGTTCGAAGGAGCGCAGGGGACCCTGCTCGACGTCGACCACGGCACCTACCCGTTCGTCACCAGCTCCAACTCGACGGCCGGCGGCGCCTCGACCGGCACGGGCGTGCCGCCGACCCGCATCCACGGCGTGATGGGGATCCTCAAGGCCTACACGACCCGGGTGGGCGAAGGGCCGTTCCCGACCGAGCTCAACGACGAGGCGGGGGAGTACCTGCGCCAGCGCGGCAACGAATTCGGCACCACCACGGGCCGACCGCGCCGCTGCGGCTGGCTCGACCTTCCGGTCGCCCGCTACGCGAAGATGCTCAACGGCATCGAGGGGATCGCCCTGACCAAGCTCGACGTCCTCGACACTCTGGCCGAGATCCCGGTGTGCACCGGCTATCGCGTCCGTGGCGAGATCGTCCGGACCCTACCCGCCGAGCGCCACCTGCTCGCCGCGGCGGAGCCGGTCTATCGGACCCTCCCCGGCTGGAAGGCCTCGACCATCGGCACCCTGGAGCACGAGGATCTGCCGCAGGCGGCCCGCGACTACGTCGACCTGATCGAGCAGGAGGTCGAGGCCCCGGTGGTGCTCACCTCGACCGGTCCGCGCCGCGAGGAGACCATCGTCCGCAACCACCCGGCGCTCCACCGCCTGACCAGCCAGCGTCTGACGCAGGTCCTGGCGGAACGGTAGGGACTGACGCGCCGGGCGCCATCCTCTATACTCCGCGCTTCGTAGTTCCTCCCTTTCGGGCGGTTAGCTCAGCTGGTAGAGCAACGGACTTTTAATCCGTGGGTCCAGGGTTCGAGCCCCTGACCGCCCACTTTGGAATCGAAAACTCGGGCCTTGAGTGGGGTTCGCTTCCAGCGAACCGGCGGGGCCCGACCGCGCATCCGCCGGGGCGGAGCTGAGCCTCAGCGCGGCGCGCCGCTACGAGTCCAGCTCATGAACCAGCTCGGATCCCAGGTCTTGCCGCCGTCGCGGGAGACGGCCTGGTGCCAGCGGCAACTGGTGGGCGTGATCTGATCCCACACCCCGCGCGCGATGATCGCCTTGCCGCCTTCCGTATCCTCGGCGGTGAACGTGCCCACACCGTTCTCGAACCCTCCGGTCAGTCCGGCCGCGCCCAGGACGCCGTACCGGGCGTTCACCCAAAAGTCGTTCCAGAGCTCGTTTTCGACGTCCAGCAGGCGAATCCCAAGGCCGGAGAAGTTGCGGGCCGGAATCCGCAGCTCCTCGATGCTCCCCACGCCTCCCAGCACGGTCCAGCAGGTGGCTTCGCCCGGAAACTCGTCCCAGGTTTTGCCGTCGTTCCTTCGTTGGCGGTGCTGAATCTGCCAGGAGCCCGCGAGAAAATCGAACTCGCCGGCGCGCCCTCGCGGGGCTCGTCGGGGCGGGGTCGCGGGCTTCTTCGCATGGGCGAGCCGAGGCATCATCAGGGCGGCGGTGGCGGCGAGCAGGGTGCGTCGTTCGAAGGTCAGGTCATCGTGGCTCATGGTCTCTCCAGGATTGGAACCGCATTTCGTCCTCGGAGAGTTGTATGCCACCATTCCTGTCAGATCGTGTCAGGAATCTTCGGGCATCCTCCCGCATGCGCGCCGGTCGCCAGCTCTCCCTGCTGCTCATTCTCCAGACTCGCACCCGGCTGACCGCGGCCGAGCTGGCGAGGGAGCTCGAGGTCTCCGAACGCACGGTCTACCGGGACGTCGATGAGCTGAGCGCGGCGGGGATCCCGGTCCAGGCGGATCGCGGCCCTGGCGGCGGCTTTCAGCTTCTCGATGGCTATCGGACACAGTTGACGGGCCTGGTCCCGCTCGAGGCCGAGGCGGTATTCATCACCGGCTTGCCCGACACCGCCGCGGCGCTCGGCCTGGGACCGGCGGCGACGAGCGCGCGCCGCAAGCTGATGGCGGCTCTGCCCCCATCGCAGCGCGACGGAGCGGGTCGGATGAGCGAGCGGTTTCACCTCGACCCTGTCGGCTGGTACCGTGCGGCCGATCCGGCCGAGGGTCTGCCGGAGCTCGCGCGTGCCGTTCTCGACCAACGCGTGGTCTCGATGCGCTATCGGAGCTGGACGCAGGTCCGGCAGTGGCGGATCGAGCCGCTGGGATTGGTCCTGAAGGCGGGGAGCTGGTACCTGGTGGCCGCGAGCGCCGGGAAGCCGCGCATCTTCAAGGTGGCGAGCATCCTGGAGCTCGCGATCGAGCCGGAGGGTTTCGCGCGCCCGAAGGGCTTCGATCTTCCCGCCTTCTGGGCCAGCGAGCTGGAGCGCTTCGAGGTTCGGCTGCGGCCCGGACGCGCGGTCCTCGCCGCGTCGGTGTTGGGCCAGGCGCGCCTCGCCGCCTTGGGGGACTATGCGGCGCGCGCCGTCGAGAGGGCCACTGCACCCGATGCCCACGGCTGGGCGCGACTGGAGCTCCCGTTCGAAACCTTGGAGCAAGCCGCCTTGATGTTGCTCGGCCTCGGACCGGAGATCGAGGTGCTCGGACCGCCGGAGCTCCGCGCCCATTTGGGAGAGCTCGCTCACGGCGTGGTGCAACGAGCCCGAGGGAGCAAGCCGGCGGAGGCCCAAGCCGTCCGAGCGTCGCGATCGGACCGCGCCTGAGGGTGCTCGAGGTGGCCGGTCGTTCTGCCGAATTGCCACCGCGAGTACCCTCGATCGAGGGATGTTTGTCCCGGAGTCTAGTGCGAGCTCAAAACTCTCGACGAGTCGACCGCGGCGGCGCGGCGACCGGGGACGTAGACCGCGAGCACCGCAATGCCTCCGAGCAAGACCGGGATGACTAGGAAGGTGAGGGGATCGAAGTAGCTGACGCCCACCACGAAGCCGGCGAGGAGAGGCGCCAAGGCCAAGGCGAAGAGCAGTCCGAGGGCGATGCCGACACCGACCGTCTTGACGCCCTGACGCATGACGAGGCGCAGGATGTCCGGTCGGTCGGCGCCGAGGGCCATGCGCATGCTGAACTCGTACCGGCGCTGGGCGACGACATAGGCGGTGACGCCCCACACGCCCACGCACGCGATGATCAGCGCGAGAACGCCGAAGGCCCCGAGGAGACCCGCCGCCATCCGAACCGGGAAGAGCGCCACGCTCATGTGCTCGCGCAACGTCTTGACGGCGAACAGATTGAGGCTCGAGTCGAGCTCGTGGACGAGGTCCCTCAAGGGACCCAGTCGTTGGCGCGCGTCACCCGGTCCGCTCACGATCAACTGCATCGCGGGCTCGTACGCCTGAAGGAACGGCAGGTATAGGTAAGGACGGAGCGGCTCTCCCAGGCTGCGCACCTTGGTGTCCTTTACGACGCCCACGATCTCGATCGGCGGCGCGCTGGGATCGGATCGGCGAAAGCGCTTGCCGATCACGTCCTCTCCAGGCCAGAGCTTCTGCGCGGCGGCTTGGCTGACGATCGCGACGAGCGGTGCCCGCTCGCCATCCGCCATGGTGAAGTCGCGGCCGCTCTGGAAAGGAATTCCGAGCGCCGAGAAATAACCGGGTGAGGTGCGGGCGAAATCGATCGCGATCGCTTCGGTCTCGGCCGTGATCGGCTGATCGTCTCGGTAGATTCCCGTCGACTGCGCGGCGAGGTCGAGCGGCAAACGGTCGGTCAAGGCCGCGACCTGAACGCCGGGCAGGCCCTTGGCGCGTTCGAGCAGTTGGAGATAGAAGGCGCGCCCTTTCTCCTCCCGATAGCCCTGGACACCGACGTTGAGCCAGGCGACGCTCGCGCGGTCGACGGTGAAGCCTGGATTCAACGACTGCGCGCGCACCAGGCTGCGCAGGAACAGGCCGGCTCCGATGAGGAGCGCTAGGGAAAGGGCGATCTGAGAGACGACCAGAATCCGGCGTAGCTCGAACCGGCGTCGACCGGATCCGATGGCGATGTCGTCGCTCTTGAGCGCCACCAGCAGATCGGGCTTTGAAGCGCGAAGGGCCGGGGCCAGGCCGAACAGGATCCCGGTTGCGAGCGCCAGGCCGAAGGTATAGAGGAGCACCCGGAGATCGATCGAGAGGTCGATCGAGAGCGGGATCGGCAGAGGCGGCCGGAAGCTCGCGAGCATCCGGGTGAGCCAGAGCGCGAGGAGCAGGCCGGCTCCGCCGCCGAGCAAGCCCAGCAAGGTGCTCTCGACGAGCAGTTGACGAACGATCTGGCCTCGGCTCGCACCGATCGCCAACCGGACCGCCATCTCGCGCTGCCGCGCGCTCGCGCGAGCCAGCAACAGGTTGGCGACGTTGGTGCATGCCACCACGAGAACGAGGCCGACGACGACCAGGAGGAGAGCGCTCACGGCCCCGAGAACGCGGTCGACGCGCGGATGGAAATGGACCTGGGATGTGGGCAGCGCGCTGAAATGGAAGCCTTTGTTGGTCTCGGGGTACTCTTTCTCGAGACGCTGCTCGAGGACCTTCAGCCCGGCTCGAGCCTGTTCGATGTCGACCCCGTCGCGAAGTCGGGCTTTGATAAAGAAGCCCCGGTTCATTCGACGATCGAGGTCCTCCGGCTGCTCGGTCCGGATCTGCGGAAGCATCATCGTCGGCAGCCATAGATCCGTCGACAGCCCGGGGATCATGCCCTTGAACTGCGGCGGCGCCACGCCGACGATCGTGAAGCCGATCCCTCCGATCGTCACGGTCTTACCGATCACCCCGGGGTCCGAACCGAACTGGCGCTGCCAGAGGCCTTGGCCGATCACCGCCACGGGAAAGGCTCCGGGGGTCGCGTCCTCACGCGGCAGGAAGGGGCGGCCGAGGGTCGTTTTGACCCCGAGGACGTCGAAGTAATTTCCGGACACCAGCTCGCCGAGCATGACCTGAGGCTGCCCGCCGACCGTGAGCGTCGTGATCGCGAGGCTATAAGCGGTAACCCCTTCGAACAGATGGGTCTGTTTTCGGATCTCCTGATAGTCGAGAAACGAAGACGTCGCTTGGGGATTACCTTCCATGTTGCTGGTATAGATCTCGACCATTCGTTCCGGCTCTCGGATGGGAAGAGGGCGCAATACGAAGGCGTTTACTGCTGTAAAGATCGAAGAGTTGGCGCCTATCCCCAGGGCCAACAAAGAAATTGCGGCGACGGCGAACCCGCGATTCTTGGCCAACCCGCGAACTGCGTAGATCAAATCTCTAAGGATGGATTCCACGTCGTCGCGCTCCCATTCGTACGATCGTCAAAAGGACACTCGGAGGATCATACCTGGAAATCCATTCCTCGTTTCCCTCGCACGATCCCGGGAACGGTTCGTTCATCGGGACTTCATGTCTGAGCTGTCCCCCTTTCCCAGATTCACCGCACTAACCAACCAGGTGCTGCCTATTGCTTGAATGAATTTCACTTAGTTGAGAGAAAGGTACTCTGCGCACCGTCATAGAATCCTTGCGTAATCTTGGTGTGATTGCGCCGAAGTTGCCTGTCTTTCGATTTTTTGGGGATGACAACGAGGTCAACGCCGAGATCACCGCCGCGAATCTCGAGCTTCGCGCTCGACGGCTCGCCGAGCTTTTGACCGCTCGCGTGTCTGCGGGCGAGCGGGCGCTCTTGGTGTTTCCGCCGGGGCTCGATTTCATCGAGGCTTTTTACGCCTGTTTGATGGCGCGAATCGTTGCGGTGCCCTTGCCGGCGCCAGATCCGAGGCGCCTCGAACGCACGCTGCCGCGTCTCCGCTCGGTCGCTCTCGCCGCCACTCCGTCGATCGGGCTCGCTCCGGGTTCTTTGGCCGACCGCTTGGGAGAAGCGGAGTCGGAAATCGCTCCAGGCGTGTCGTGGCTTGCCACGGATCGCCTTCTCGCCGAAGCGGCGGACCGTGATCCGAACCCGCAACCCCTTCCGGATCTCGACGAGATCGCGTACTTGCAGTACACGTCCGGCTCGACTTCTAAACCCAAGGGAGTCATCGTCACTCATCGCAATCTCGTCGTCGGATCCGAGGCCATTCGATTGGCTTGGGGTTACGACGAGAACAGTCGAGCGGTGATGTGGGTTCCACATTTCCACGACGATGGTTTGGTGCATGGGTTGATTCAACCGGTCCATACGGGTTTTCGTTCGATGTTGTTGCCGGCCGCCGCCGTGGTGCAGCGGCCGAACCGCTGGTTGGAAGCGATATCGCGGTTTTCCGGCACCCACAGCGGTGGGCCGAATTTCGTCTACGAGCTTGCCTTGCGAAAGGTGTCCGACGAACAGAAGGCGTCGCTTGACCTCTCGTCTTGGAAAGTAGCCTATAACGCCGCGGAGCCGGTGCGCGCGGACACCCTGAATCGATTCGAAGCGGCCTTCGGAGCCCAGGGGTTTCGTCCGTCCGCGTTTTTCCCTTCCTACGGCCTTGCCGAAGCGACGCTCCTGGTCACGACGCGAAAGCTCGAAGCGCATCGGTACACGGAGCTCGCGATCGATCCTCAGGCGCTCGAGCGCGGAGGCGCCGCGCGACCGCTTCCGGGGGGGCGACGGCTGGTCGGATGCGGGCCGCCGGTCGCCGGCATCGAGGTCTTGGCGATCGATCCGGAGCGCGGCGAGCTGGTGGCGGAGGGAAATGTCGGTGAGATTTGGATCGGCGGCTCCGTGGTCGCTCGAGGTTATTGGCAGCGCCCTGACGAGACCGCAGACACTTTCGGAGCTCATTTGGCCGACGGTCGTGGACCCTACCTGCGCACCGGCGACCTCGGTTTTTTCGCCGACGGCGAGCTCTACGTGGCAGGACGCGTCAAAGACCTGATCATCATCCGCGGGCGTAATCTCTATCCGCAGGATCTGGAGCAGTCGCTCGAGCGTTCCCATCCCCGCCTTCGGCCCGGCGGCGCCGCGAGCTTCTCGATCGAACGAGGAGGGGAGGAGCGCGTTGCCGCGATGTGCGAGATCTCCCAGGAGACCTCGCCCGATGAATATCCCGCGATCGTCGATGCGGCACGGCGCGAGGTCTTCGAAGACCACGAGATCCAGTTGGACGCCTTGACGCTCGTCCCGGCGCGCTCGCTGCCCAAGACCTCGAGCGGAAAATTGCAGCGCGGCGCCGCGAAGGCGAAGCACCTCGGGGGCAACACCGGAGCCCTCTACACGTGGAACGCGGCCGATTCGCCGTCACCGCCGGGGCGGCCGGCGCTTCCGGCAAACCCCGACGCCTCGGCGCCGGATGTCGCCCGACGTCGTGCCGACGAGTTGATCTCCTGGGTGCGGAATTGGGCGCCGCGGCGCCTGGACTCGCGGCTGATCGACGAGAGACGCTCGTTTCCACCGTCGGTGGTGCTGGAGCTCGGGGAGCGCGGCCTGTTCGGTCTGATGGTGGACGCGGGGTACGGCGGCCTTGGACTTCCCGCGGCCGAAGCCCTGCGCCTGCTCGAGCAACTGGCGGCGATCGACCTCACCCTGGCGACCTTCGTCGTCGGACACAACTCGTTCGGCCTGCGGCCGCTGCGCTTCGCTCGCCCCGAAGTGCGAGAGGCGCTCCTACCCGTGCTCGCGAGGGGGCGCATGCTCACCGCCTTCGCGCTCACCGAGCCGGGCGCGGGCTCGAATCCGCGGGCGCTTTCGACGGTCGCGGTCGAGAACGAAAAGGGCGAGTTCCTGCTCTCCGGCGAGAAATGGTGGATCGGATCGGCGGCCTGGGCCGGCGTCCTCTACGTCTTTGCGCGTACCTACGATCGGACCGGAGCGTCGCTCGGAATCTCTGGCTTCGCCGTGCCGGCGGAGACGCCAGGGCTCGAGGTCGGCCCGGAGTCACTGACCCTGGGGCTGCGCGGCATGTCGCAGGCGCGCGTGTCGCTGACCGGCGCGCCGGTGGCGGCGGACCGACGGCTCGGCGAGCTGGGCGCAGGCTTCGAGGTCGCCGAGGATGCGATGGGTTTCACTCGGCTGTGCCTTGCGGCCTTGTCGCTCGGTGGGATGAAGAGGGCGGCACAGCTCGCGTTGCGCTACGCCGAACGGCGAGAGGTGGCCACCGGAGCGTTGATCGACAACCCGGTCGCCCGGGTTTGGCTGACCGATCTCGCCGGCGCGATCGGCGCCCTCTCCGCGTGGGTCTCGCAGGTGGCGGCCCACTACGATCAGGGGCGTCCGCTCTTCCAGGAGATCACCCTCGCGCTCAAGGTCACGGCGCCCGAATTGCTTTGGGAGGCCGCGGACGGTTTGGTCCAGATCCTGGGCGGGCGGGGCTACGTCGAGCCCAACGAGGCACCCCAACTGCTCCGCGACGCCCGCGTCTATCGGATCTTCGAGGGGCCGACGGAGGCGCTCTCGATGCATCTCGGGGCGGTGGTCGCGAGCGGCTCCCGAGAGCTGCTCGACTTCCTCCGAGATTTGCCGGAGGGCGAGGCGGTCGCGGAGCGCATCGAGGCTGTCGCCGCGGAGCTCGGTGGCTCGACGGAGGCCGGACCGTTCGGCGATCGCCTCTCGAGTCTCCGCTTCCGACATTTCCGCCTGGGCGAGGTCGCGGCGTTCGGAGCGCTGGCCGCCGCGGCGCGAAACGCCGGGCCGCTCGCCCGCGATTGGGCCGAAAGGCGGTTCTCTGCGGCGATCGAGAAGCTCCGGTCAGGCGCTGGCGAGGCGATGGATCGCGAGCAGCTCGCCGCGGAAATCGGCGCCTATGCGAACGCGATCGGTGACCTCGATCGGGGCCGGATCGGCGAGGATCATGCGCTCGATCCGCTCCTCGCGAGGGAGCGGCCGACGGCCGGCGGGAGCGCCACACCGAAAGCCGCACCTGTGGCCGCACATGAGCCGCGGAAGGCGAACGCCGCATCCGAGGCGGCGATCCGGGCGTACCTATGCTCCTGGATCGAGCGAGAAGTCGGTCTGTATGGATCGGAAGTCGACGTCCGCCGCCCGTTCGCCCTGCTCGGTCTCGATTCGGTGACCGGTGTACGGCTCGCCGCGGAGCTTTCTGACTGGCTGGGTAGGAAAGTCGACGGCATCGCGGCTTGGGAGCATCCGACGATCGAGGCGCTTGCCTCCTTCCTCGCCGAGGACGAACGGGCGGTGGCCGAGGCTCCGGCGAAATCTGGCGGCGAGATCGAAGCGCTTCTCCGCGATCTCGAAGCCCTGCCCGAGCATGAAATGTTGCGGTTGCTCTCGACGGAGGGCGAAACGCGGGACGTCGATGGCTGATCTCGCGTCTCGGCTGGAAGCCCTCGGGCCCGAAGAGCGGGCGCTGCTGCGCGAGCGTCTCGCGCAAAAGCAAGCGCCCGATCCTGCGCCGGTCGCGATCGTCGGCATCGGCTGTCGATTTCCGGGGGCGAAGGACCCCGAGGCCTTCTGGAGCCTACTTTCCGAAGGGCGGGAGGCGATCTCGGTCGTCCCCGAAGCGCGCTGGCGCGCCGACGACTTCTTCGATCCCGATCCCGCCAAACCGGGCAAGATGAACACGCGATGGGGCGGATTCCTCGACGACGTGGATCGGTTCGACGCGTCGTTCTTCGGGATCTCGCCGCGCGAGGCGGAGGGGATGGATCCGCAGCACCGCCTCCTTTTGGAGGTCGCCTGGGCGGCGCTCGAAGACGCCGGATACGCGCCGGAGAGCCTCGCGGGCAGCGCCGCGGGGATTTTCGTCGGCATCTTCATGGACGACTATCGGCGCCTCCAGATGGCCGATCCAAGCGCGATTGACGCCTTCGTCGCTCCCGGAACGATCTTCTCGATCGCGGCGAACCGCCTGTCGTACTTTTTCGACTTCCATGGCCCGAGCGTCGCCCTGGACACCGCTTGCTCGTCCTCCCTGGTAGCGGTCCATCTCGCCTGCCAGGCGCTTCGCGACGGCGATGCGACCTTCGCCCTGGCGGGCGGCGTCAACGTCCTGCTAACTCCGGGCCCGACGATCGAGATGGCCAAGAGCGGTCTGATGGCGCCGGACGGTCGGTGCAAGAGCTTCGACGCACGGGCGAACGGTTACGTCCGTGGCGAGGGCGCCGGTCTGGTCGCCCTCAAGCTCCTTTCCCGGGCGCTCGAAGACGGCGATCGCGTCTACGCCGTGATCCGCGGCAGCGCGGTCAACCAGGACGGTCGGTCGAACGGACTCACCGCGCCCAATCCGCGCGCCCAGGAGGCCGTGATTCGCGAGGCGTATCGGCGCGCCCGGATCGCTCCCTCCGAGGTCGATTACGTCGAGGCTCACGGCAGCGGGACGGCCGTCGGCGATCCGATCGAGGCCAAGGGTCTCGGCGCGGTCGTGGCGCCGGGACGCCCGGCGGAACGCCCCTGCCGGATCGGTGCGGTCAAGACCAACTTCGGCCATCTGGAGACCGCCGCGGGCGTCGCCGGGTTGATCAAGGTAGCGCTCTCGCTCGCTCACGGCGAGCTGCCGCCGACTCTCAACTATCAAACGCCGAGCCCGCTGATTCCTTTCGACGAATTGCGGCTCGAGGTCGTCACGCGGCGAATTCCCTGGCCGGAGCGGGCGGATCGTCCGGGGCCGGCCTATGCGGGGGTGAGCTCCTTCGGCTTCGGCGGCACCAATGCGCACGTGGTCTTGGCGGCCGCCCCCGCGCGGCCCGCGGCCGAAACGACGCCCGAGAGGACGCGTCTGCTCGTGCTCTCCGCCCCGACTCCGGAGGCGCTCGAGGCGACCCACGCGAGGCTCGCAAACGATCTGGCCGCACGACCGGACCGCGATCTAGGCGACGTCGCCTGGACGCTCACCGTCGGCCGCCAGCGCTTTCAGCATCGAAAGACGCTGATCGCGTCGACCGCGGCCGATGCGGCGGAGGCCCTCCTGGGGTCGAGTCCCGAGCGGGTCGCGACCCGGCTCGGAGTGGCGCGGTCTCGGCCGATCGCGTTCCTTCTGCCGGGCCTGGGCGACCATTACGTGAACATGGGGGCGGGCCTGTATCGCGACGAGCCGGTCTTCCGCCATTCCTTCGACCGGTGCGCCGAGCTGTTTCGGCCGCACCTCGGGCTCGATTTACGCGCGGTCGTCTTCGCCGTGGACGAGGGCGCGCCCACCGCCGCGGCGGGAGGGCTGGACCTGCGCCGCCTGCTCCGGCGCGGCGGCACGCCGCTCGCCGCCGATTCGCCGTTGGCGCGCACCGAAATTGCGCAGCCCGCGGTATTCGCGTTCGAGATCGCGCTCGCCGCTCTTCTCGCATCGTGGGGAATCCGCCCCGCGGCCGTTCTCGGCTACAGCCTCGGCGAGTACACGGCGGCTTGCCTCGCCGGAGTGTTCTCGCTGGAGGCGGCGGTAGCTCTCGTGGCGGCGCGGGCGCAAGCGATCGCCGAGCTCCCCATGGGCGCGATGCTGGCGATCCCACTGCCGGAAGCGGAGGCGCGCGGGCTGCTCCGGGGGGAGCTCGGCCTCGCCGCGGTCAACGGGCCTGCGCTCTCGGTACTGTCCGGGCCGGTCGAGGGGATCGAGGAGACCGAGGCCGAGTTGACACGGCGGGGAACTTCTTCGAGCCGGATCCCGACCACGCACGCGTTCCATTCGCGAAGCCTGGTGCCCGCGGCCGAACGTCTGGCGGCCTTGGTCCGGACGACGCCGCGCGAGGAGCCGCGGATCCCGATCCTGTCGAATCTGACCGGCCGTCGTCTCACGGCCCATGAGGCCACCGATCCCGAATACTGGGCGCGGCACATGTGCGAGACCGTACGTTTCGCCGACGGGTTGGCCGGGCTCTCCGAGGAAGGTTCGCCAATCCTGGTCGAGGTCGGGCCGGGCTTCGGCCTCTCCTCGCTCGCCAAGCTCCAGGGGGGAGACGCCCCGGTCGACGCGATCCCGACCGTGCGGAACGCCGCGGACGGCCGAAAGGACCGCGACTTCCTGCTCGGCGCCCTCGGGCGAATCTGGCTCGCCGGTGGAGAGGTCGATTTACGAACCGGGTTTGCCGGGGAACGACGAGGCCGCGTCTCCCTTCCCACCTATCCCTTCGAACGGAAGCGCTATTGGCATACCGCGCGGCAGCCGAACCTCGCGCCGGTCGGGGAGGCCGGCAGGCCCGATCCGCCCGACGACCGATTCTGGGTGCCGGTTTGGAAGCAGTCCCCGCGGCCGTTGCCGAGGTCGGGGCCGAAACGGACCCTGGTGCTCTCCATGGGCCCCTTCGGCCGCTCGCTCGCGGACCGGCTGGCCGCGGCGGGCGACGAGGTGGCGTTGGCCGAGGCGCGCCTCGAAGGCGTTGGCGGAACAGGTCTTGGCGTCGTCCCGGGGGAGGCCGCGAGTTACGAGCGGCTGCTCGAAGCTTTGCCTTGGACACCGGAGCGGGTGGTCCACCTCTGGCTCGCGGAGCCGATCGATCACGGCGGTCGCAGGGATCTCAACGATCTCAACGATCTCAACGATCTCTACCTTGGCGACGAGGCGCGTTTCGCGCGGGCGCAGGAATGGGGATTCCTGGCGTTGGTTTACTTGGCACGCGCTCTCGGCTCTCGCCGGGCGCAAGGCGTGGAGGTCGTCGTCGTCACCGAGGGAGTGGAGGCGGTCGCGGCCGGCGATCGTACCGATCCCGACAAGGCGACCGTCCGAGGGGCGTTGCGAGTGGTGCCGCAGGAATATCTCGGTTTCGCGCTGCGGGCGATCGACATCGATCGTTCGGGGAGCGCCGACCTCGTCGGGCGTCTCGCCCGCGAGGTCGGAAGCGGCGCGGAGGAGACCTCGGTGGCCTACCGGGGCGGTCAACGCTGGGTGGAGGTCCACGAACGCATACGGTTCCCTCCCTCCACGGCGGAAGACCTTCCGATTCGGCCGGGGGGCGTCTATGTCGTGACCGGCGGCCTCGGCGAGGTCGGTTCCCAGCTGGCCGAGGGGCTCGCAACCTCGGGGCCGGTGCAGCTGGTGCTGCTCGGCCGAACGGAGATGCCCACGGTTGAGGAACGGGATCGTCGGCTCGCCGAAGCGAAAGCGGGGGATCCGGCGCTCGCTCGATTGGCTCGTTGGGCTCGCCTCGAGCACCTCGGTGCCCGCGTGGAGCCGATTGCGGTCGACGTCGCCGACGAGCGCGCGCTCGCCGCGGCTCTCGCGGACGTTCGTTCCCGACTCGGTCCCATCTCCGGTGTCATCCACGCGGCCGGTACGACGAGCGTCGAGTCGCTACGCTACGTCGCCGAGTTGGGCCCCGCGGATTGCGCGATCCACGACCGGTCCAAGGTCCGAGGGACCCGAGCGCTCGCCAAGGCGCTCGGCGCCGACGAACCCGACTGGGTGGTGCTCTGTTCGTCGATCTCCACCGTGGTCGGAGGGCTCGGATTTGCCTCCTACGTCGCCGCGAATTCGTTCCTCGACGCCTTCGCGGCCGCGCAGTGCCAGGCCGGCAAGCGCTGGCTCGCGATCGATTGGGACACCTGGCGGGGCGAAGCCGGCTCCCGCATCACCGGGGTGACCAACGCGTCGCTCGCTCTCGCCGCGGACGAAGGCCGAGAGGCGTTCTCACGCGCTCTCCAGCTGTTCCAGGGGCCGCGACTGGTGATCTCGGTGGGCGACCTCGAACGCCGGATCGACCAGTGGATCCGCCTCTCCACGACGCGCACCACCGAGGGGGCGGAGCCGGAACGGCATGAGCGCCCGACGCTCGCCACCGCCTTCGCCGAGCCGCGCGGCGAGGTCGAAACCGCGATTTGCGAAATCTGGCAACGTTTGCTCGGGATCCAGCGAGTGGGCCGAGACGACGATTTCTTCGAGCTCGGGGGGCAGTCCTTGATCGCCACCCAGCTGTTCGCCCGCCTGCGCGAGCGCTTCGGCGTCGACCTCGGTCTGCGCAGCCTGTTCGACGCGCCCACGCCGGCTCGGCTCGCCGCGGCGATCGAGGCGTTCCTCTGGTTGCGCGACGAGCCCGCGGCGCCCCTCTCTGGGGCCCTCCCAGGAGCCATGGTGGAGGGCGAGCTATGAAGCTGCTCGACCTTCTGGTTCGCCTGCGGACGCTCGACGTAAAACTCTGGGCGGAGGGGGACCGGCTGCGTTACCGAGCCCCGGAGGGCGCCCTCACGCCGGAGCTGCTCGGCGCCCTCGCGGCCAACAAGGGCGAGATCCTCGAGACCCTCCGGCGCGCCGTTCCCGCGGCCGCGGACGTGCCGTTCGAGCGCTTTCAAGGGCGAGGCGACCCGCCGGCGTCGTTCGCCCAGAGGCGGCTCTGGTTCCTCGCCCGGCTCGAACCGGAGAGCCCGGTCTACAACGAGGCCGGCGGTTTCACGCTCCGCGGCGCTCTGGACGTCGCGAGGCTCCGCCGGGCGATCGGGGAGATCGTCTGCCGCCACGAAGTACTGCGCACCACCTTCCGCGAGGTCGACGGCGAGCCGGTGCAGGTCATCGGCCCTCCGCTGCCGCCGCCGCTGCCCGAAGTCGATCTCGCCGCCCTTGCCTCTGCCGCTCGCGGCGAGGCGTCGCGCGTCGGGAGCGCGGAGGCGCGGCGACCTTTCGATCTAGAGCGCGGGCCACTCCTGCGCCCGGCCCTCCTCGCGCTGGGTGCGGCGGAGCATCGGCTCCTCCTCAACATGCACCATCTGGTCAACGACGGATGGTCTTTCCGAGTCTTCGCCGGCGAGATCGCGGCGCATTTCGAACGCGCGTCGTCGGTCGGTTCCACGCCGCCGCCCGACCTCCCGTATCAGTACGCCGATTACGCGATCTGGCAGCGTCGCGCCTGGTCCGGCGACTGGCTCGCCACGGAACTCGATTGGTGGCGCGAGCGCCTGGCCGAGGTGCCCTCGCTACTCGAGCTGCCGACGGATCGACCTCGTCCGGCACAGCCGAGCCGAAGCGGTCGATCCGAGGTCATCGAGCTTCCCGCCGGGATCGGCGCGCGGGTCGCGGAGGCGGCGCGCGATCTCGGCGCAACCTCATTCCACCTCCTCGCCGCCGCTTGGGCCGCGTTGCTGGCGCGCTTGGCCGGCCAGGAGCGGATCGCTCTCGGATCGCCGGTCGCCAACCGCAATCGTACTGAGGTCGCCGGCCTGATCGGGTTCTTCGTCAACATGCAGGTGTTAGCGATCAGCCTGGACGGGCGGCCGAGCCTCGCGGAGCTGGTGAGCCGCGTTCGCGAGCTCGCCCTCGATGCCCAGGCGCATCAGGACCTGCCCTTCGATCGGTTGGTCGAGGAGATGCGGCCGGAGCGGATTCCAGGCGTAAATCCGCTGTTCCAGGCGATGCTTGCGTTCCAAGAGGAACCGCGCGAGGCATTGAAGATCGCCGGTCTGGAAATCGAGCCGTTCGAGGTCGACACCGGGACCGCCAAGTTCGACCTCGGCCTGTCCCTGGTGACGACCTCCCGTGGTTTGGGAGGCTCGCTCGAATATCCGACCGAGCTGTTCGATGCGATCACTCCGCGACGATGGGGGGCGGCCTTTGGACGCCTGTTGGCCGCCGGGCTCGCCGCTCCCACGACGCCCGTCTTCGACCTTCCCTGGCTGGGTGCCGCGGAGCGCCACCAGCTGATCTGCGAATGGAACGACACGGCGAGCGATGACCCGGCGATCTCGGTCCACCGTCGGCTCGCGCAGCAGGCGGCGGCGACCCCGGACGCCATCGCGGTCGAATCGGATGCCGGTTGTCTGTCCTACGCCGGGCTCGCAGAGAGAGCTCGACGAATCGCCGCGTCGCTCGCCGGCCTCGGCGTCGAAGCCGGCGACTTCGTCGGCATCGCGCTCGAACGCTCTCCCGAACTGATCGCCGGAATCGTCGGCATCCTCGAGGCAGGTGCCGCCTTCCTGCCGCTCGACCCCGATCATCCGGCGGAACGTCTGGCGTACATGTTGGAGGACGCTGGGACGAAGGTCTTGGTGACCCGAAGCGGCCTCTCCCGTTCGTGGCCGGGATTCTCGGGACGGACGCTCGCCGTCGACCGCGAGTTGGCGCTGGACGGCGAGGCATCCGACCCGCCGAGCGGTCCCGACGACGTGGCCTATGTGATGTATACCTCGGGTTCGACCGGCCGACCGAAGGGGAGCTCGATCCGCCATCGCAGCATCGTCCGATTGGTGCGCGGAGCGCGTTTCATCCGTTTCGGGCCGGACCGGACGTTCCTTCAGCTCGCCCCAGTCTCGTTCGATGCGGCGACCTTGGAAATCTGGGGTCCGCTCTTGAACGGGGGCAAGCTCGCGCTGTTCCCGGCCGAGCTTCCGACGAGCGAGAGCCTGGAAGGCGCTATCGAGCGCTTTGGCGTCACCACGCTTTGGCTGACCGCGGGGCTATTCCATCAGATCGTGGACGAGAAGCCGGACGCGCTCGCCGGCCTGGAAGAATTGCTCGCCGGAGGTGAGGCTCTCTCGCCACCCCATGTCCGGCGACTGTTGGCCGCGGCGCCCCGCCTGCGCCTGATTAACGGATACGGTCCGACCGAGAATACGACGTTTACGACCACTCACGAGATCGCGAAGGAGGATTCGTTCGCGGCCTCGATCCCGATCGGTCGTCCGATTTCCAACACCCGTGCCTGGGTCGTCGATCTTCACGGGGAGCCGGCTCCGATCGGCGTCGTCGGCGAGCTGATGGCCGGAGGCGACGGACTCGCTCGCGATTATCACCGCCGCCCGGACCTCACCGCCGTGCGGTTCGTACCCGATCCTCTTTCCGCGGAGCCGGGAGCCCGCGCTTATCGCACGGGAGACCGGGTACGCCGGCTCACCGACGGACGACTGGAGTTCCTCGGTCGGGTGGACCGCCAGGTCAAGCTCCGGGGCTTCCGGATCGAGCCGGGCGAGGTCGAAGCGGCGCTCGCTTCGCATCCCTCGGTGGGCGAGGCGCTGGTGCTGGTCCGCGAAGACCGCCCGGGCGACCGGCGTCTGGTCGCTTGGGTCACCCCCGCGGCCGGCAGCGCGCTTCCGGATCCGGCGCGGTTGCGCGAGCATCTCGCGGCTTCGTTGCCCGCGTATCTCGTGCCGTCGGCGGTCGTGCCGATCGAACGGCTACCGCTTACCCCCAACGGTAAGGTAAACCGGGCCGCCCTGCCCGCACCGGTCGGGAGCGCCCCGGCCGCGGGCGACGATAGGCACGCAGGAAGCGCGGCGCGAACGCCGATCGAAGAGCTGGTGGCGAGCCAATTCTGCGACGTCCTCGGGGTGGACGCCCTGGATCCGGAGGAGAGCTTCTTCGCCCTGGGCGGGCACTCGCTGCTCGCTTCCCGCCTGCTGTCGCGCCTTCGGAGGTCACTCGGCCGCGAAATCACCCTGCGGGAGTTCTTCGAAGCGCCGACGGTTAGGTCCCTGTCGCACCGCCTGGAGCGTGCGACCCGCAAAGCGCTGCCGCCTATCCGCCGCGTTCGGGGAGATCGCCCGACGGCGCTCTCCGCGGGCCAGGCGAGCCTGTGGTTTCTCGCCCAGCTCGAGCCCCAGAGCGCCGCCTACAACGTGCCGGGTGGGATCCACCTCGAAGGCGCGATCGATCCCGCCGCGCTCCGCGCGAGCCTGGCGGCTGTCGTCGCGCGGCACGAGGTCTTGCGGACCACTTTCGTTCCAACGAGGGGAAGGCCCGTCGCGCGGCTCTGTTCCGCGGATGCGTCGTCCCTGCCCCTCCTGCCCGTAGTCGATCTCCGCGCTCTGAACGGGTCGAGGAGGCAATCGGAGGCGGAGCGGGCCGCGAGCTCCGAGGCTCGGCGCCCCTTCGACCTCGAGCGCGGGCCTCTCTACCGGGCGATCCTGTTGCGCACCGACGAGCGGCGTGGGGTCCTGGCGCTCTGTCTCCATCACGTCGTTTGCGACGGCGGCTCGATGCCGGTCCTGCTCGGAGATCTGGCCGAGAGCTATCGCGCGGCGCGCGAGCGGCGGCCCTCGGCTCTGGCGCCGCTACCGTTCCAATACGGAGATTTCGCGGCCTGGCAGGCCGATGTGATCGCCTTGGAGCGCGAGCGCGAAGTCGCCTTCTGGCGCGATCGGCTCGCCGGCGCCCCGGCGCTCGTCGAGCTGCCGGTCGACAGGCCGCGTTCCGCCGTGGCCGGCGACCGAGGGAGCGTCGTGGAGCTCCGCTTCGAGGCCGGCCTGGTAGTCGACCTTCGGGCGCTCGCCCAGAGCGAGGGCGCCACGCTGTTCATGGTGCTGGTGGCGGCGACGCACGCGTTGCTCGCGCGCTACGCCGGACGCGACGATTTCGCGCTCGGCTATCCGATCGCCAACCGATCGCAGACCGAGACCGAAGGCTTGATCGGTTACTTCGTCAACACGCTGGTCCTCTACCTCGACAGCGACGGCGACCTGAGCTTCGGCGATCTGCTGGCTCGAGCGCGGGAAGAGCTTCTCACCGGCCACGCCCATCGCCATCTGCCGTTCGAGGTCTTGGTCGACGAGCTCGCGCCGGAACGGAGCCTCGCGTCGAGCCCATTGTTCCAAACCCTCATCGTCCTCGACGAGACGGTGGAGCCGGTCACCGCGGGCGGCCTGACGTTCACCCCGCGGGGAAGCGACAACGGGACAGCGAAGTTCGACCTGACGTGGACCTTCGCCGAGCGCGGCCGTGGGGATTTGGCCGTGGCCCTCAAATACCGGACCGACCTGTTCGATCCGGCGACGGCCAAACGATTGGTAGGGCAGCTGGACCGTCTCTTGACCGCCGCGACGAAAGATCCTGCTCGGCGGTTCTCCGACCTCGATCCTCTGAGCACCGCGCAACTGCACGCCCTGGTTTGGGAGTGGAACGACACCGCGACCGCCGGACCGGGCGCCATGAACCTCGTCGAGCTCCTCGCGGAACGGGTTCGCGCGACGCCGCGGGCGATCGCCGTCGGCGCCGAAGATCGAACCCTCACCTACGAGGAGCTCGAAGGCGCTTCGAACCGATTCGCCCGCCGGCTCATCGTCCTGGGGGCGCAACCGGATTCGCCGGTGGGGGTCGCGCTCGGCCGCACGGTCGATCTGGTGGTCGCGATCTGGGGGATTCTCAAGGCGGGATCCGCATTCTTGCCGCTTGACCTGGAGCAGCCGACCCGCCGCTTGGCCGAAATCCTCGCCGACTCCGGGGCGAAAGTTCTGGTGGTGGCGGCGAACGCGACGGCCGATTTCGCCGATCAGCCGTTCGCCCTGCTCCGTCCCGACGCCGACGCCGAGGTGATCGCCGCCGAGGATTCGACTCCGCCTGCCGTCGAGATCGAGCCCGAACGCCTGGCCTATGTGATCTACACGTCGGGCTCCACCGGCAAGCCGAAGGGCGTGATGCTGCGGCACTCGGCGGCGGTGAACCTCGTCCGCGCGCTCGAACGGGGTGTCTACCAGCACTCCCGAGTGGCGCGGGTCGGACTCAACGCGCCTTTGGTGTTCGACGCTTCGGTCAAACAGTGGCTCCAGATCGCGGCCGGCCGCGCCGTTTTTCTGCTTCCCGAGGCGGCGCGGCGCGAGGGCGCCGACTTGCTCGCCTGGGCTCGACGTCACCGGATCGACGCGATCGATACGACGCCCTCCCAGCTTCGACTGCTGCTCGCCAACGGCCTCGACCAGTCGGCACGCCCGGGCCTGTTCCTGGTCGGGGGCGAAGCGATCGATCCGGCCCTCTGGCATCGGCTCGTCGAGCTGGCGGACGTCGACCTGGTCAACGTTTATGGTCCGACCGAGTGTACGGTCGATGCCACGGCGGCCCGCGTCGAGGGGGACCGCCCGACGCTGGGCCGGCCGCTTGCCAACGTCCACCTCCGGATCGTCGATCGCCAGGGGCGGCTCGTCCCAATGGGGGGCGTCGGGGAGCTGCGCATCGGCGGCGCGGGCCTCGCCCGAGGCTATCTCGGCCGGGCCGACCTCACCGCCGATTCGTTCCGTCCCGATCCGGAAGGCGTGGCGGGCGCACGCCTCTACCACAGCGGCGATCTGGCGCGCATTCGACCCGACGGATCGATCGACTCGCTTGGGAGGATCGATCATCAGGTGAAGATCCGGGGCTTCCGGATCGAGACCGGCGAGATCGAAGCGATCCTCGGCGAGCATGCCTCGATCCGGGACGTGGCGGTGGTTCCGTGGCAGGACGAGGTCGGGACCCGACGGCTCGCCGCCTACTTCGTTCGGCGCGCCGACGCCCGATCTTCGCAAGCAGAAGAGTTGGCGTCCCACCTGCGCGCTCGGCTCCCGGACTACATGGTCCCTCAGGCGTTCGTCGAGCTCGAGACTCTGCCGCTGACCCGCAACGGCAAGTTGGATCGGCGCGCGCTGCCGACGCCTAGGCTTTCCGGCGGGAGCGCGTCTCGAGCTCCTCGAACGGCGGTGGAAGCGCGCCTGGCCGAGATCTGGAGCGAGCTCCTCCGCATTCCGGAGGTCGGAATCGACGACAACTTCTTCGAGCTCGGTGGCGACTCGATTCTGAGCATTCAGGTGATCGCGCGTGCCGCCGAAGCGGGGTTGCGGCTCGCCTCGCGCCAGCTCTTTCAGCACCAGACGATCGCCGAGCTGGCTCGGGTCACGGAGATACGGCAGGCCGAGACCGGAGGAGGGATCGAGGTCGGTCCGGTCGAGCTCTCTCCGATCCAGCGGAGGTTTCTCGCCACCGCGGGCCCGGGATACGCCTGGTACAACCAGTCGCTCCTTCTTTCGGTCGCTGCGGGAGTCCCGACCCACGCGATGCGCCAGGCTTTCGCACAGGTCGTGGCCCGGCACGGTGCGTTCCGCCTTCGTTTCGTCGAGGAAGCCGGGGCTTGGCAGCAGCGGATCGAAGCTCCCTCCGGCCTCGAACGGCTGACCGAGATCGATTTGTCGGCGCTTCAGGCCGACCGCTACGAGACGATAGCGACGCCATGGACCTCGCTCCAGGCGAGTCTCGACCTGCGAGTTGGACCGATCGTACGGGCGGTGCTCGTACGGGGGCCGGTGGATCGACGCCTGTTCCTCGCCGTCCACCACCTCGCGATCGACGGCGTTTCGTGGCGCATCGTTCTGGACGAGTTGGTCCAGGCGACCCTCGGGTTCGCGGCGGGAGCGCCGGCCAGGCCGGTTCCCACGCCGACCTCGCTCGCCGTGTACGGCTCTCACCTTCGCAACCTTGCGAATGGGTCGACGCTTCAGGGCGAGATCGCCTACTGGCGTTCGGTGGTCGCCCAGGGAATTCCCAAGGTGCCGCGTGACGGGGCCGGCCCGAACCTCCGCGGGGCGGTGGTCCGCCGGCGCGTCACGATCGGCGAAGGATTCACGGCGAGCTTGCTCAAGGAGGGGCCCCGGGCCTACCGGGCGCGTCCGGACGAAATCCTGCTCGCCGCATTGGCGCGGGCGACGGAGCCTTGGCGCGGCACGCGCCGGCTTGTCGTCACCCTCGAGCGCCATGGCCGGGACGGGCTGCTCGGCGATTTGGACCTTTCCCGCACGGTCGGCTGGCTCACGGCCGTGCATCCTTTGTCGGTCGAGCTGCCGCCGGACGAGGACTCCGCGGCCGAGATCCTCGCGGTCAAAGAAGCCGTGCGCAAGGTCCCGCACGAGGGCGGCGGATTCGGCCTCCTGAGAGAGCTTGGGCCGGCGGATCTTCGCAGGGAGCTGGCGACCCTGGGCGAGCCGGAGATCGCGTTCAACTACCTCGGCCGGCTCGACGCCCTGCTGCCGGACGGGGGGCCTTTCGGCTGGATCACCGCGGCCCCCGGAGTCGAGCACGATGGCCGCTTGCCCCGTCCGGCTCTGATCGAGATCAATGCCGCGGTCGTCGGGGGGCGGCTCGAGATCGATTGGTACTTCGCCGAGACCTGCCACCGGGCCGAGACCATCGAACGGTTGGCCGCGGCACACCGCGAACATCTGGAGCGGCTGATCACGCATTGCCGCGAGCGCCGGACGAGCGTCCTGTCGCCGTCGGACGTGCCGTATTCGCGTCTGTCGGTGCGGGAGCTCGAGATCCTCTCCTCCCGCGAGATCGACGTCGAGGACGTCTTGCCGCTCGGCCCGCTCCAGCAGGGGTTCCTGTACCATGCGCTGGCCGAAGGCCGAGGGTCCTCCTACGTCACGGATTTCCGCTTTTCGTTGACCGGCCGCCTCGACGCCCCGGCCTTGCGGAGGTCCTTCGCTCGGCTGGTCGAGCGCCACGGCGCGCTTCGGACCTCGTTCGCTTGGCGCAACCTCTCCGAACCCCATCAGGTGATCCACCAACGCGCCGAGCTGTCGTGGCGGACGGCGGACCTCCGCGGTTTGCCGGAGGGCGAGGCCGGGCTTCGCTTGGGCGACTTGATCGAAGCCGAGCGGCGCGCGGGTTTCGACCTCGCACGCGCGCCGCTCGCGCGCGTTCTCCTCGCCCGTATCGGCGATCGGCGATGGAGCTGTCTCTTCCTTCACCACCATCTCGTTCTCGATGGTTGGAGCCTGCCGATTCTGCTGTCGGACCTGTTCGCGTTCTACCGCTCGGAGCTGGACCTCGGCGAGGCCCCGATCGACGCGCCGCGGCCGACGCGCGATTACCAGGCCGCCCTTGCCGCCAACCGGCGTGCGGACCGAGAGCGTCTGTGGCGCGAGCGCCTTGCTGGAATTCCCGTGACTACCGCGCTGCCCGAGGACCAAGGGGGTCCGGGGGCGCCGCCGGGTGCCATCGAGGAGCTCGTCGTGCGTCTGCCGGCGCCCGCGACTGCGGCGCTCGTCGCCTCGGTTCGTCGGCGACAGACGACGCTCAACACGTTCCTCCTGGGCGCTTGGACCCTTCTGCTCGCGCGTTCCTCGGGATCGAAGGACGTTCTGTTTGGGACCACGGTCTCCGGCCGCTCGCTTTCGCTCGACGGGGTCGCGGGAATGGTGGGCCTGTTCATCAATACCCTTCCGTATCGGGGTGAGGCGCCGCCTCGTAGGGCGGTCGCCACCTGGCTCTCAAGCTTGCAAGCGGCGTTGATCGACCTTCAGCCGTTCGAGGCGATGGCGCTGGTTGATATCCAACCGCTGTCCGAGATCCCGCGGCCTCTGCCGCTGTTCGAATCGTTGTTGGTTTTCGAGAACTATCCGCTAGGAACGGACTTCGCCGCCCGCCTGACCGATCGCCTCGACCTGGAAATCGGCGGCTTCGGTGCCACCGAGCGGACCAGTTTTCCGCTGGCCTTGATCGTTTCGCCGGGAGACCGACTGGAGCTGAGGATCCAACATGGGATCGCTCGCGTCGATCGCGCGGCCGCCGTCCGGGTGCTCGCCCATTTGCAGGCGATCCTCTCGGGGATCGCGGAGGCGTCGGAAGAGGCGACGGTCGAGGATCTGCCATGGCTCGGAGAAGCCGAGCGCGCCGAGATCCTGACGGCCTGGGGCTCGGCTCCTAGGGCTTATCCGCGCGAAAGCTCTCTCGAGGAGGTGTTCGACGAGCGGTGCGCTCGCGCGCCCGCGGCGCCCGCGCTCGAATTCGACGGGCGGTGCGAGACCTACCGGCAACTCGGCGAAAAGGCGAACCGGATGGCGCGTTGGCTCACCACCCACGGAGTTCGTCCCGGAGACTTCGTCGGTCTGTTGCTCGAGCCCTCGGCCGATCTGATCGTGGCCATGTTGGGTGTGGTGAAGGCGGGAGCGGCGGTTGTGACCCTCGACCCTTCGCATCCCGCCGAGCGGCTCGCGGGCATGCTCGCGGACGTCTCTCCGAGGGTGCTGCTCGTGCATCGCGGTCTGGATCGCCCGCTACCGAACGGGACCGCTCGCCGGTTCGATCTCGATTCCTTCGCCGCCGAGATCGCCGCCGTCGATCCTTCACCGCTGCCGATCGCGAGCTTCGCCCTGAGCGCGGCCTGCGTCATCTTCACCTCGGGCTCCACCGGAACGCCGAAGGGCAACGTGATCCCGCATCGCGCCGTGGTGCGCCTGGTCTGCGGCACCGGCGACGACGTGGCCGCCTCGGATCGCGTGGCGCAGCTCGCCAACGTTTCGTTCGACGCCTCCAATTTCGAGATCTGGGGCGCGTTGCTCAACGGTGCCTGCCTCGTCGGGCTGCCGCGCGAAGCGGTGCTCTCGCCTCGACGGTTGGGGGAAGAGATTCGGGGCCGCCGAATCTCGGTCTTGTTCCTCACCACCGCTTTGTTTCATCGCGTCGCCCGCGAGGCGCAAACGGCTTTCAGCCCGCTTCGGTTGTTGATCTTCGGCGGCGAGGCATGCGATCCGGTGGCGGTGGAGGCGGCCATGGCGGCGGGCCCCGGAAGGGTCTACAACGGGTACGGCCCCACGGAGAACGGAACCTTCAGCACTTGGAAACGGATCGAGGAGGTCGAGGCGCCGATTCCCATCGGTCGCCCGGTTGCGAACAGCCGAGCGTTCGTGCTGGACGAGCGCCTCGAGCCCGTCCCCGTCGGTGTGATGGGAGAGATCTACGTCGCGGGAGACGGTCTCGCTTGGGGCTACTTCGGCCGGCCCGGCGCCACCGCCGAGCGCTTCCTGCCCGAGCCCTGGATCCACTCCGGAGAGCGGATGTATCGGACGGGCGACCTCGGCCGCTACCGGCCTGGCGGAGAGATCGATTTCCTCGGACGGCGTGACGCTCAAGTGAAGATTCGCGGCTTCCGCGTCGAGCTCGGAGAGATCGAGGCAACGCTCGCCGATCACCCCTCGGTACGTGCTGCGGCGGTCGTCGCCCGAAGGGACGGCGCGGGGGAGATCCGTCTCGTCGCGTACGTCGCAACCGGCGAGGAGCCCGTCGGTGGGCCGGCGCTTCGGGCGTTCTTGCGCGAGCGCCTGCCGGCGTTCATGATCCCGGCCGATCTGTTCGAAATGCCGCGCTTGCCGATCACTCCGAACGGCAAGATCGATCGACGCGCTCTCCCCGAAGCGTATGCGGCGCCAGCCGCCGCCGAGAGCGAGAAGCCCCGCTCAAATCTAGAGAGCCTGATCGCCGAGGTCTGGTGCGAGGTTCTCGGGCGCGAGAGCGTGGCGATTCGCGACACGTTCTTCGATCTCGGCGGCCACTCTCTGCTGTTGATCCAGGTCGAAGACCGCCTCGCCGAGCGCCTGGCAGGCAGCTCGGTGCGGCCTCCCTCGATCATGGATCTTTTCGAGTATCCGACCATCGCGGCGCTCGCGGAGCATCTGGGAGGCGCTCCCGTTCCGGAGCGCAGATTGCGCTCGAGTGGCGGGGCCGGAGTCGAATCGGCGATCGCGATCGTCGGGATGGCCGGTCGATTCCCGGGCGCCGCCAATGTCGAAGAACTGTGGGCGAACGTTTGCGCGGGGGTCGAATCGATCTCCCGTTTCTCGGCTGCCGAGCTCGCCTCGGCGGGAGTTCCTGAGGCGTTGAGCCGCCGCTCGGATTACGTTCCGGCGCGCGGGACCTTGGACGACGCCGATGGTTTCGATGCCGAGTTCTTCGGTTACAGCCCGGCCGACGCGGAGCTGATGGATCCGCAGCAGCGGGTATTTCTCGAATGCGTCTGGTCGGGCCTCGAGGACGCGGGTTGCGATCCGCGGCGGGCTACCGGTCGAATCGGCGTCTACGCGGGAACGACGGCGAGCTCGTACTGGATGAACCTGGTCGCCTCCGGCGCCACGTCAGGGATTGATCGGCTACGCGCGACGCTGTCGAACGACAAGGATTTCCTGGCCAGCCGGGTCTCGTACCGCCTCGACCTCGACGGGCCCGCCGTAGCCGTGCAGACCGCCTGTTCGAGCTCTCTGGTCGCCGTGCATCTGGCCTGTCAGGCGTTGCGACTCGACGAGTGCGACGTCGCGGTCGCGGGCGGCGTTTCGATCTCCTTCCCGCAGCGGGTGGGTTACCTCTATGTGCCTGGCGGCACGCGCACGGCGACCGGTCACTGCCGACCGTTCGACGCCGGTGCCGATGGAACCCTCGGCGGCGACGGCGTCGCGGTGGTCGTGCTCAAACGTTTGAAGGATGCACTGGCGGCCGGCGACCCCGTACGCGCGGTGATCCTCGGGTCGGCGATCAACAACGACGGCGCGAGCAAAGTGGGCTACAGCGCGCCGAGCATCGAGGGGCAGGCGGCGGTAATCGCCGCGGCCCTTCGGGCGGCCCGGGTCGAACCGGGTTCGATCGGCTATGTCGAGACCCACGGCACCGGAACGCCGCTGGGCGACCCGATCGAGATCCGCGCGCTCACGCAGGCTTTTGGCCCATCGGGCGAGAAACCCGGCGCCTGCGCGTTGGGCGGGATCAAGGCCAACATCGGCCACCTCGACGCGGCGGCCGGGGTCACTGGACTGATCAAGGCGGCGCTGGCGATCGAGCGGCGGACGATCCCGCCTTTGCTGCATTTCGTGCGGCCCAACCCTGCGGTCGACCTCGCCGCGAGCCCCTTCCGGGCGCCGCGCCAACTGGAGAGCTGGGAGTCGGGATCCGGACCGAGGCGGGCCGGCGTGTCCTCCTTCGGGATGGGCGGAACGAACGCCCACGTCGTGCTCGAAGAGGCGCCCGAGCCTCCCGTGGAGCCGGAGGCCATCGGCGTTCCTCGGCTTCTGGTTCTGTCGGCCCGGACGCCCACGGCGCTCTCCACCGCTGCCGAGCGCCTTGCGACGTACCTCGAACGTCGCCCCGATCTGCCGCTCGCGGATGTGGCGCGGACCCTCGCGAGCGGCAGGCGGCGATTCGCCCATCGCCGGTTCGCCGTCGCCTCCGATCTCGAAGAAGCCGTCGCCTCGTTGAGGCGTGACGACCCGGGCACGCCCGGGGCCGAGGCGGCCGACGTCGTTTTCCTGTTCCCGGGGCAGGGCACCCTTCGGCCCGGCGCCGGGCGCGAGCTCTATGAGGCCGATCCGGCCTTCCGCGCCGCGCTCGACGAGGGGAGCGAAGGATTCCTCCGCGAGCTGTCCATCGATCCGCGATCCTGGCTGCTGGCGGATCCGGGGTCGGGTGAGGCGGCCTCGGCGCTCGAGAGGACGCTCAACGCCCAGCCGGCCCTCTTCGCGTTGGAGATGGCGCTCGCCCGCGCGTGCGTGGCGAGAGCCGGCCAACCGGTGGCGATGCTCGGACACAGCCTTGGCGAATACGTCGCGGCAACGCTCTCGGGTGTTCTGTCGCAGTCCGACGCGGTCTCGCTCGTGGCGGAACGCGCGCGGCTGATGGAGTCGCTCCCCGAGGGAGCGATGATCTCCGTGGCGTTGGCGGAGGAGGGGTTGTCTCCCTGGCTCGCTTCGGGGTTCGGAGAAATCGACCTGGCAGCGGTCAATTCACCCGGTCTCTGCACGCTCTCCGGGCCGATCCCGGCGATCGAAGACCTCGAAGCTCGTTTGGCAGCGGCGGGGATCGAAACCCGCCGATTGCGCACGTCGCGTGCCTTCCATTCGTCCGCGACCGAGCCGATCCTGGGCGATTTCCGACGACGACTCGAGACGTTCCCTTTATCACCGCCGCGCCTGCCCTTCCTCTCGAACCTGACCGGAACCTGGATTCGCGACGATCAGGCGACGGATCCCGGATACTGGGTGGAGCACCTTCGGCGGCCGGTGCGTTTTTCGCAGGGTCTCGAGACGCTCTTCGCGACGCCCGGCCGAGCGTACCTGGAGGTCGGGTCGGGCGGAGGGCTGGCCGCCCTTGCCGCCCGACACCCGACGGCCCCCTCCGGGACCGTGTTCGCTTCGGCGCTCGGGCGTGCGGGCGAGGAGGCCGGTCCCGAGCGGGTCCGATGGCTCCGGGCTTTCGGAGAGCTCTGGTGCGGGGGCGTGTCCCTGGCCTGGGACGCGGTGCTCGAGGGAGCCGGGCGAAAGGTCTCGTTGCCGACCTATCCGTTCGAGCGCCGCCGATTCCACCTCGAGGCGGCCGGCCGGTTCGTGGAGTCGACGCCGATCGGTGCAGCCGCCGCGGTTCAGGCGCGAGCCTGGGGTCGTTCGGCTCGGCCTCGTCCGGTGGCGGAACTGCCGCAACACGAGATCGTGGGGGGCGGGGCGGTCGCGCTGCGGCTCGCCGAGAGACTGCGGGAGGCAGGCGTTCGCGCGGAGGTCTTGGGCGACACAGCAGGCGCGGCCGAACCGCGGTGTCGCTGGTTGTCACGCCTCGCCGGCCCGGACGCTTGTCGCCTCGTCGACCTCTCGGAACTCGCCGTTCCGGCGGAGCCTCTCGACTCTCTGGTGGAGCTCGCGGGCCGGTTTGGGACGGAGGCCCCGCGCGGTTCGCGGTTGGTCGCGATCACCGCTGGCTGCACGGCGATTCTCGGTGAGGCGCGGGTGACGCCCGAACGCTCGCTGCGAATGGGACTGGCTCGGGCTCTGGTCGAACGGGCCGGACGGGGCTTCAAGACCGTCGACTTCGCTTCGAGGCCGAGCGGCGCGCGCGAGGTCGCGGCGACCGTCGAGCTTCTCGCCGCCGAGTTGCTCGCCGATGGAGAGGAGTCCGCGGCCTGGCGCCGCGGCGAGCGCTGGGTATCGCGGGCCGAGCCGGTCGCTCCAGAAGCGCCGATCTCGGACGCTTTGTGGTTGGAAAGCCGAACGGACCTCGGCGACTTCCCGACCGCGGAGGGAGGAACGATACGGTGGCGGTGCGAGCACGTTGCGACGGCTGGAGAATGCGACGCGCTCGACTTTCGTTTCGGAGAAGCACTCAACGCGGCGGTGGAAGGTTCGGCGGTCTTGCTGGGGCTTCGCCTCGAGGGCGACTCCTCGGCGGACGCGCTCGCCGAAGGAGAGGCGGCTCTGCGTGTGGCCACCTCTTTCCTCGGCGCTTGTCGCGACCGAGGCATCGAGCGGCCGGCGGTGGCGACGATCGGTTCTTCGCTGGCCGCCCATGCCTTCGCGGAAGCCGCCGAGACGCTGGTCGAGGACTTCGCCGACGGCCTTTCCCGCCCGCTCGCGCTCGCCCTCCGGACGGACGGCGAACTGGACGTCGCGGCGATCGAAGCGGCCCTTGCGAGCGGCGACCGGGTGGTGCGTTTGCAGAGACGAGAGGCGGCGGCCGAGGCGCCGAGCCCAATGCTTCCTGGACATGCCCGGCCGGCGCTGTCGACACCGCTGCGGCGTCCCCAACCAGGATCTGAAGCACGGCTGGCGGCGATTTGGGCGGACCTACTGAGGATCGCTGAGGTGGGGGTCGACGACGACTTTTTCGAGCTGGGAGGCGATTCCGTGCTGGCGATCCAGATCGCGACCCGCGCACGGGAGATCGGCGTCGAGCTCACCTCTCGCGAGCTGTTCGAACGGCCGACGATCGCTCAACTGCTCGAGCCGGCGCGAGGTGGCACGGCGGAGCGCGACGTCGAACAGAGCCCGGTAACGCGGGATCTCGGCGCCCCCGCTTTAGAGTCGCTTGCCGCCTCGATGCCGGCCGAAATCGCCGCCGAGATCGGAGACGCGTATCCGTTGACGCCCTTGCAGGAGGGCATGCTCTTTCAGGGCCTGCTCGCCCCGGAGTCGCGGACCTACGTCCACTCGGTTCACGCCCGCGTGCGAGGAGCTCTCGACCCCGACGCCTTTCGTCGCGCCTGGCTCTGGGTTGTCGAGCGCCACACGGCCCTGCGCACCGCGTTCCTGTGGGAAGGGTTGGAGCGGCCCCTCCAGGTGGTCTTGCGCCATGTCGAGCTGCCGTGGGCCGAGGAAGACTGGCGAGGAGTGCCGGAAGCCGAGCAGGAGCTGCGGCTCTTGGATCTGCTCGAATCGGAGCGCCTGCGCGGCCTCGATCCCGCCCGTGCGCCGCTCCTGCGTTGGGTGCTCGTGAGGCGGACCGAAACCGAGCTGGATCTGGTTTGGCTGGTCCATCACCTGATTCTGGATGGCTGGTCGGTCCCGCGCCTCTTGAGCGATCTATTCGCGGCCTACGCGGCGTTCCGCGAGGGCCGAAGTCTCGAGATGGCCCCGGCGCCACCGTTCCGGTCGTACGTTGCCTGGCTCGGCAGCCGTGATCTCGCCCGGGCCGAAAAGGCCTGGCGCGCGGAGCTGGCCGGGTTCTCGCAATCTGTTCCGCTGCCCGGAGCGCGCCCGCTCGATCGCTCCGCGCACGAACGGTACGCTGAACGGCGACTGGAGCTCTCGACCGCGACGACCCGGACCCTCGAGGGATTGGCTCGGCAGTTGCGCGTGACGCTGAACACGGTCGTCCAAGGCGCGGTCGGTCTGACGCTGGCGGCGGGGTCCGGACAGGACGACCTGGTGTTCGGCGCGACCGTCTCGGGTCGCCCCCCCGAGGTGGCCGGAATCGAGGAGATGGTCGGCGTATTCATCAACGCCGTGGCCGTGCGGCTTCGAATCGATCGAAACCGTTCTCTCCGGGAGACCTTGACCGATCTCCAGGAGCGCCAAAGCCGACTGCGCGAGTTCGAGCACACGCCGATCGTCGCGGTCCAGGAGTGGAGCGGTCTGCCGGCGAAGGAACCGCTGTTCGAGGCGCTGCTCGTGTACGAGAACTTCCCGGCGAACCCGTTCCCGGGACGCCAGATCGCCGGCATCGAGCTGATCCCTGGACTGGGAGCGCAGAGATCGAGTGGCCATCCGTTGAGTCTGGTCGTACGCCCTGGCCGCTCCATGGAGATCTACTTCGCTTATGACGTGAGGCGTCTCGACGCCGCGGGCGTCGAGCGCCTGGCGCAGGCTTTGAGCTCGACGTTCGACAAGTTTGCCGAGCCGGGGGGCGCCGATTTCACGCTCGGTTCGCTGCTCGCTTCCATCGAGGAGCGTTTCACGGCCGAGCGGCGGAGCGCGGTGGCGGGGCTGCGCGCGCGGAAGCTCGGCCGGCTCTTGCAGTCCGTCGAACGAGCGCCCACGGGAATCGCCGAAACGGTGGTAGCGGAAGGGGGCGAGCCATGATCGCCGTGGCGTCGACCGCCTCGAACCTCTCGCCGCAACAGCGGCGGGCGCTTGCACTCGCAGCATCGCGGCCCAACCTTCGAGCCCGCGCCGTATTTCGCGTGCCCGCCGGCGTCACCTCGGACGCGGCTTCTTCCGCGGTCGCTCGCCTCGTGCGACGGCATCCGGAGCTTCGTCTGACGGTCGATCCGCAAGATGAGGGTGCTCTCGTCTCCGGCGATCTCCGGCTCTCCGTGGAGCCGGCTCCTCGATCGTCCGACCGGCTGGTTGGCGGCCCCCCCTCCCCTGAAGATGGCGTCGCGAGCGGTGCGTCGGGAACGATCTATTGGCTGGCCTCTGGCGAGAACCATCGGTCGATCGCCTTCGACCTTCCTCCGTTCGCCTGCGATGCGGCGGGTCTCAAACGCCTGGTCGAGGAGCTGGTGGAGGACCTCACCGGACGTGATGGGCTCGGGAGAGGCCCCTCCTATGAAGAGCTGGGTGCGGCGCTCTCCGAGATGCTCGACGACCCGGACGCGGCTGACGGACTCGGGTTCTGGAGTGGGGTCGATCTGCAGGCGATCTCGACGGCTCGGGTGCCCTTCGTAAGCGACGAGCCGAGCGTTGCATTCGCTCCGCGGACGATGATGCTCGCACTGCCGGAGGGCTTGCTTTCCCGCCTGTGGCGAGGAGCCGGCCTCGATCCCGTCGACGCTCTGCTCGGCTGCTGGGCCGCTTTTCTCGGGCGCATGACGGATTCTAAAGAAATTCACTTCGGCCTGGTCGCGTCGGGGCGGACCCTGGAGGGGCTGGAAACCGTCGTGGGCCCGCTCGCCCGCGCGCTTCCCCTGGTGGTTTCGGTCGATCCGGCGACCTCGGCTTCGGCGCTCGCGCGGGCTCTCGGCGACCGTCGGGAAGCCATGGAGGAGCACCAGGAGTTTTTCGTCTGGCTGCCGGAACCCGGGGAGACCGCCGAGTTCCAGCTCCTCTTCGACGTCGTGGATCGACGGCTCGAGGTGTCGGGTGACGGCGGCGCGCCCTCCCTCGTCGAGCTGCGGGCCACGATCGAGCCCTTTGCGCTCCAACTGACCGCCGCGCGCCTCGAAAAGGGCTGGTCGATCGAGCTTTCGTGGGACGCGGCGAAGATTGCGATGCGCGACGCGCGGCGGCTGGCGGGCTGCTTCGAGACCTTTCTGCGATCTGTGGCCGAGCGGCCGGATTCGCCGCTCGCCGAGCACTCCCTGTTGCTTCCGGCGGAACGTCATCGGCTAGTGATCGAGTACAACGATACGGCGGCGAGTTTCGACGGCGAGGAACGGATCGAGGAGCGGGTACGAGCCGCGGAGCGGCGCTTCCCGGATCGAATTGCGATCGTGGCCGATGGCGCTCATCTTTCGTTCGCCGAGCTCGCCCACCGGGCAGGCTGCGTGGCCGGCGCTCTGCGCGCCCGGGATGTGTCCCCCGACGAAAGAGTGGGCCTCGGGATCGAGCGCTCGATAGAGCTGGTCGTCGCCCTCCTGGGAATTCTCGAGGCCGGGGCCTCGTACCTGCCTCTCGATCTCCGGTATCCAGCCGTCCGTCGCGCCGAGTTGCTCTCAGACGCCGGGGCGCGTCTTGCGATCCGATCCCGACGGGATCCTCGACTGCCTGGGATCGACGGGGTCGAGGAGGTCGAGATCGAGTCGCTTCTTTCGGAGGCGACGCCCGAGCCCGAAACGACGCCGGGTCCCGACGGGCTCGCGTATGTGATTTACACCTCGGGCTCCACGGGCCGGCCGAAGGGTGTCGCGGTCTCCCATGCGGCGATCCTCAACCGCCTGCTCTGGATGCAGCGGGAGTATCCCCTCCACGCGTTCGACCGGGTGCTGCAAAAGACTGCCGTGACCTTTGATGCATCGATCTGGGAGATCTTCTGCCCGCTGATCTCGGGCGCGACCGTCGTTATGGCCGAACCCGAAGGACATCGCGATCCGGCCTACCTCGCGAAGGCGATTCAGGAGCTCGACGTCACGGTGCTCCAGCTGGTTCCCTCGGTCCTCGGGCCGTTCCTCGACGCATTGCAGTCTCCCGCGACTCTGTCCCTTCGGCGCCTCTACTGCGGCGGCGAAGCGCTGAGCGCCGATCTCGCAGAGCGGGTTCGTGGGCTGCCGACCCGTGTGGAGCTGGTCAACCTCTATGGTCCGACCGAGGTGTCGATCGACGCTTCGTCGCAAAGGGTTGATGGACCCCTGGAGACAGCGATCGTGCCGATCGGCCGGGCGATAGCGAGAGCGCAGCTCTATGTCCTAGGGCGCGGCTTCGATCTCATGCCCGCAGGGGCGATCGGCGAGCTTGCGGTTGGGGGCGCGGGCCTCGCTCGCGGCTATTTGGGCCGCCCCGACCTGACGGCGGGCCGCTTCGTACCAAGCCCTTTCGGCGTCGGGTCGAGGTTGTACCTGACGGGAGACCTCGCGCGACTCCGCGCCGACGGGCGCTTCGAATACCTCGGTCGAAGCGATCAGCAGGTGAAGGTCCGCGGCGTTCGAATCGAACCTGGCGAGATCGAAACGGCTCTGCGTCGGACGGGGGTGTCCGATGCGGTGGTCGTGGTGCGGGCCGACGCGGAAGGCATCGATCGGCTGGTCGCCTACTACGTGCCGGGCGAACGAGAACTCGACCCCGCGGCGTTGCGGACCGCGTTGGCCGGGACGCTTCCAGAGCCTATGGTGCCGAGTGCGTTCATGGCGCTCGGCGAGCTGCCCAGATTGGCCAACGGCAAGATCGATCGCGCGGGGCTACCCGCAATCGTGCAGACGGCGAGGGCGACCCAGGCCTCCTCCTTCGTTTCGCCAATCGAAGAGATCGTCGCCGGCATCTGGCGAAGCGTGCTGGGCCTCGAGCCGATCGGCCGGGACGACGACTTCTTCGAGCTCGGCGGGCATTCGCTGCTCGCGACCCAGGCGTTGTCGCGGCTGCGGACCGCGTTCGGCATCGAGTTGCCGATGAGGACGCTCTTCGAGGCTCCCGTCGTAAAGGACCTGGCGCGCGCGATCGAGCTCGAAGGGGCGGGAGCGCGGAGCGCAGAGCCCTCGATCGATCGAGCGTCCCGCGGCGGCGACCTACCCCTTTCCTTCGCCCAGGAGCGCTTGGTTTTCCTTGATCGGCTCCAGCCCGGGAGCCATGCCTACAACCTGGGCTCCGCACTACGCTTCGATGGTGAGGTCGACCTCGCCGCCCTGAGGTTCGCACTGGATGGGCTCTGGCGCCGGCACGAGAGCCTTCGTACGTTTTTCCCGCGCGTGCGCGGCGAGGCGGTGCAAAGGATCGCGCCTCCGTCAACGCTGCCCGTGTCCCGTTTCGATCTCTCCGCGCTGCCGATCGAAAAACGCGACGGCACCCTCCTCGAGGTTGCCCGGCGGGTGACCCGCGGACCCTTCGTCCTCGAGGCGGGACCGTTGTTTCGCGCCGCTCTCGTCGCTCTCGGTCCGGGTGACCTCGCGCTTCTGGTCTCGAGCCACCACGCGGTAACCGATGCCTGGTCCAACGGAATACTGATGCGCGAGCTCGCAGAGCTCTATACCGCGCATCGCGCCGGTCGGCCGCCGAGGTTGCGCGAGCTGCCGATCCAGTACGCCGACTTCGCGGTTTGGCAGCGCGCGTTCCTCGCCGGAGGTTCGCTCGAACAACAGATCGCCTACTGGCGCGGGCATCTGGCGGGAGCGCCCTCGGCGTTGGCGCTGCCTTTCGACCTTCCGCGGGCTCCCGTGCAGAGCTTTCGCGGAGCGACGGTCTCGCGTTCCTACGACTTGGAGCTGACTTCGTCGCTGCGCCGGATCGCGGCCCGCGAGGGAAGCACGCTTTACATGGTCCTCCTCGGAGCTTTCGAGCTGCTCCTCTGGGACCTCGCGGGAGCTTCCGACTTCGTGGTCGGTACCTCGATCGCCAATCGGAATCGGGAAGGAGTCGAAGGGCTCGTCGGATTCTTCGTCAATGTCCTGCCGCTGCGCGCCAAGGTCTCGGGGGAGCTGACGTTTCGACAGCTGCTCGGTCGCGTGAGGAACGAGGCGCTCGGCGGCTACGCCAATCAGGACGTTCCTTTTGGCAAATTGGTCGAAGCTCTGCGCCCGGGACGAGACGCGGCGCGCAACCCGCTGTTCCAAGTCATTTTCACCTACGAGAACGCGCCGACGGAGGGACTTGAGATCGGCGAGGTGCGGATCCAGCCGATCGCCCTCGAAGTCGACACGACGATCCTCGATCTGGCGCTGGTGATGTGGGAGACCTCGACCGGCCTCTCCGCGGTGTTCCGCTATTGCTCCGACCTGCTGCGACCGGCGACCACCGCCCGTTGGCTCGATCGCTTCGGACGGATCTTGGCGCTGGTCGCAGAACGTCCGGATACACCCGTAGCGGAAATCAAGGGAGAGGTCGGGGCCGCTCAGCGTCGAGAGCGCGAGCTACGCGAGGCGGACCTCGAGCGCGCCGGAATCGAGAGACTCAAGATCGGGAGAAGAAGTGCGACAGCCGTTCGCAGCGGAAGGAGGGATTCGTGAACCACCGAGATGAGAACATCGAACCGCCGTTGAAGATCGGCCGCCGTCGAGCCGTGAGCGTCTCCGGAGAGGCACTGGTCAAAATGCGACCGATGTTTCCGGACTCTCCGTCCCCGTTGCCTCTGCTGGTCGAGCCGACGGTCGAGGGTGTGGACCTCGTCGCCTGGTGCGGCGCGAACAAATCCCTCATCGAGGAGAAGATTGCCCATCATGGAGGCATCCTCTTCCGAGGCTTCGGGCTGCGCTCGGTAGAAAGGCTGCAAGAGGTCGTGCGGGGCCTTTACGGCGACCTCCTCGAGTACATCGACCGGGTCCAGCCGCGACGGGCTTTGGAAGCCAAGGTCTATTCTTCGACCGAATATCCGCCCGAGCAGTCGATCGAGTTTCACAACGAGGCCTCCTATGCGGCGAACTGGCCGCTCAAGATCTTTTTTCTCTGCCTTCAACCGTCTCGCGAAGGAGGCGAAACCCCCATCGCCGACGGTCGCCGGGTTCTCGGCCGCCTGAGCGAGCCGACCCGTCGAACGTTCGCTGAGAGAGGACTCTGCTACGTACGCAACATGGGCGACGGTTTCGGAATCTCCTGGCAGACCTCGTTCCAGACCGACGACCGCGGCCGGATGGAGGAGTTCTGTCGGGCCAACGCGGTCGAGATCGAATGGAAGGGGGGAGACCGATTGCGCACCCGATCGGTGCGGCCCGCGGTGGCTCGCCACCCTCGGACAGGCGAGTGGGTCTGGTTCAACGCCGCGATCTCCTCGCATGTCACGACCCTGCCTCCGGAAGCGCAGCGAGCGTTGCTCTCCCAATACCGGGAGGAAGACCTGCCGAAGCACGTGTTTCATGCCGACGGCTCGCCGATCGACTTGGCGATGCTCGAGGAGGTGAGGGAGGCGTTCCGCGCCGAGACAGTGACCTTCACGTGGCAGGCGGGCGATCTCCTGATGCTCGACAACATGCTCGCGTGCCACGGCCGTTGGCCGTACCGAGGCGAGAGAAAAGTCGTCGTCGCGATGGCTGAGGCCGTGGGCCTCTCCGACCTTTGAGCGAGGTACCAAGACGTGATCGAGTTGCATGAAGGTTTTCGGCTCTCGCCGCAACAGCGTCGGTTGTGGCGTCGGATGTGCTCGGATGGAGGCAACGCGTTTCGCGCGCGGATGGTGGTCGCAATCGACGGTCCGTTCGACCGGCCGCGAGTCTCCCGAGCTCTGGGGGAGCTCGTCGAGAAGTTCGAGGTCCTGCGGACCGAGTTCAGACTCCTTCCCGGAGTTTCCATGCCGGTGCAGGTGATCGCGGAACCTGTCGGACCCACGATCGAAGAAGGGATCGAGCCCGCGGAATGGCTGCCGCAGGAGATCGGAGCCGGTTTGCCGCTTCGCTGCCTGCTCGTGCCTCGGGGCGGGAATCGGCATGAGCTCGTCTTGGAGCTCTCCTCCCTCTGCATGGATCTGGCCGGTTTAGACAACCTTTTCCGGGAGTTGGTCCGAGCGTACGTTGCCGAGCCGACAGCCGACGACGCCGAGCCGCCGATGCAGTATCCGGATCTCGCGGAGTGGCAGAACGAGTTGCTCGAGGGCGAAGAGGGGCAGGCGGGGCGCGACGGCTGGTCGCAAGTCGACTACGCCGAGATTTCGGCCCGCGCCCTTCCGGGGATGAAGCCGAGCTTGGGCCGATTCGAAAAGCGGACGCTGCCGATCGCCACCCCGAATTCGACCTACGCTTCCGCGCGCGCGCTGGCGCAAAGCGAAGGGGTCGATCTCGACGTGGTCCTCCTCGCCGCCTGGCAAGCGGTTCTCGCGCGTTCCGGCGATCATCCCGCTCTCGCGGTCGCGCTGGTGTGCGACGGTCGACGTTACGCCGAGGTCCGGGAGGCTCTCGGTCTGCTCGCGAGGCACCTGCCGCTGGTCTTCGAGGTCGACGACCGGATCACGTTTCGGTCTCGGCTCGGCTCGCTCGCCGAGGAGGTGAACGACGTGCGGCGCCGGCAGGCCTATTTTTCGTGGGGCGGGCGAGAAGAGGACGCACCACGCTTTCGGTTCGCATTCGAAGCCTCGATCCTGCCGGAGCCGATCCTCTTCGAGGGCACTCGCTTCACCCTCCAAGAGCGCTCCGCCACGACGGATCGAGCGGCGGTTACGCTGGTCGCGACCGAGTCCGCGCAAGGTCTTGCGATGGAGATCCGTTTCGATCCGGCGGAGGTGGAGGAGAGCTTGGCGCGGACGATCTCGAGTCGATTCGTCCACCTCCTGGCGAGCGCTGTCGAAGACCCGGAACGAGAGGTCGGATTGCTCGGGATGTTCGATGCCGTCGAACGCCTTTCCTTGCTGACCGAATTGGCGAACGGCGAGCTCCCTCCGGGCGAGCCGATGCCGGCCCATCGCAGGTTCGAGCATTGGGCGCGAGAGCACGGGCAGTTGACCGCGTTGCTCTGGGACGGCGGCGAAATGAGCTACGAGACGCTCGATCGAGAAGCCAACCGCCTCGCCCGCTCTCTGCTTGATCTCGGGGTTCGCGCCGAAGTGCCGGTGGGCATTTTGCTCGAGCGTTCGAGCGCGCTGATCGTTGCCGTGCTCGCCACCCTCAAGGCTGGGGGCGCTTTCGTGCCGCTCGATCCGGACTATCCACCACAGCGGCTCGAATACCTCCTGGAAGCGTCCGAGGCGAAGCTGGTCATCGGCGATTCCAAGCATCTGGACAGCCTCCCGCTCGGTCCAGGGGTGAGGGCCTTTGCGATCGACGAACAGCGGGAAGCGATCGCGGCGAACAGCGCGGAAGCGCCGGGCGTCGACCTTGACCTCAGCAACTTGGCGTACGTGCTTTTTACCTCCGGCTCCACGGGTCGCCCCAAGGGCGTGATGATCAGCCACGCCGCGTTGGACCAATACCTCCGCTGGCTGGGTTCGGTCTATCCCGTTACCCCCGGCGAGCACCACCTGCTCAAGACTCCGCTCTCCTTCGATGTGGCGGTGCGGGAAATCTTCTGGCCGTTGTCCTACGGCGCGACGATGGTGATCGCCGCCCCCGGCGGACATCGCGACAGCGCGTATCTCGCGTCCCTGATCGCGAGGCGAGAGGTGGTGGTCGCCAACTTCGTGCCCTCCATGCTGGCGCTGTTTCTCGACCAACCGGACGTAGGCAACTTCCGTTCGTTACGTCGTGTGCTGTCAGGAGGCGAAGCGCTGCCGCTGTTCCTGCGGAATCGCTTTTTCGACCTCCTTCCGGCGAGCCTTCACAATCACTACGGCCCGACCGAGACGACGATTACGGCCACCGCATGCGGGCTCGATCCGCATGATCGGCGACCGACGGTATCGATCGGCCGGCCGGCGGCCGGAGCCGAGGTCCTGGTCGTCAATTCGGCTTTCGAACCGGTACCGCTTGGAGTGCCGGGGGAAATCGTGATCGGAGGCATTGGCCTGGCACGAGGGTATGTCGGCCGGCCCGCGGCGACGGCGGCCGGGTTCGTACCGAATCCGCACGCGACGAGCACCGGGGAGCGGATCTACCGCACCGGAGACCTCGCGCGCCGAGTTGCCGGCGGCGACCTGGAGTTCCTCGGGCGTAAGGACGAGCAAGTGAAGATCCGCGGTTTCCGTATCGAGCTGGGAGAAATCGAGCACGTGTTGCTCGCTCACGAGGGCGTGAAGATGGCGGTGGTCACCTCCGCGCCGGATCCACGCGGCGATCGGTCGCTGGCCGCCTACGTGGTCGCCAGCGCGGAAGGCGCGATGCCGAAGCTGGCCGAATTGCGCGAGTTCTTGGCCTCGCGGCTGCCGGACTTCATGGTTCCGTCCGCCCTGGCATTGCTGCCCTCCCTACCGCGAACGCCAAGTGGCAAGATCGACCGGCAGGCGCTGCCCGCGCCCAATTTCGGAGCCGCCGCCGAAGATCGCGGCTTCGTCGAGCCGCGCAGTCCCCTGGAGGCCGAGGTGGCGTCGATCTGGGCGGAGGTGCTCAAGCTCGATCGCGTCGGAGTGGAGGACGATTTCTTCAGCCTCGGCGGCCATTCGCTGCTCGCGATGCAGATCATGTCGCGGCTTCAGGAGGCATTTCGGACCCAGTTGCCTTTGGTCCTCCTCTTTCAGGCGCCGACCGTGGATCGGCTCAGCGCCGCGATGCAGGAGTTGGAGGAGCGTCCGGGTGAGATGGCCCGCATCGCCCGGGCGTTAAAGCGGTTACGGGAGCTATCGAGCGCCGACGCGCTGGCGATGCTCGAAGAGCACTCCAACGCGGTCTCACGAGGTGGGACATGACCGAGACCCTGGATGCCCGCCAGCGGGAGATCCTGCTTGCCCTTCTTCTCGAAGAGGAAGGCGTGGAGGCCGATACCGCTCCCATTCTGCGGCGTGAGCCAGGCGGCGAGAAGCCCCTTTCCTTTGCGCAACAGCGGCTGTGGTTCCTCCAGCAGCTCGACCCCGGTACCGCCGCTTACAACGTTCCCGCGGCGGCCCGCCTGGTGGGACACCTCGACGTAGATGCGCTCTCGGCGGCGCTCTCCGAGATCGTCCGCCGTCACGAATCTCTGCGCACCGTGATCGAGCCGGTCCTTGGCTCGGCGCGGCAGCGCATCCTCGACGCTTATCCGATCGCGATTCCGCTCGACAGTCTGGAAGAGGTGCCCGAAGCGGAACGTTGGTCGACGGCGCTCGCGCGGGCGACCGAAGCGGTGCGTCAGCCCTTCGATCTGGCACGCGACGTTCTCGTGCGCCCGAGGCTCTTTCGCCTCAAGGAAGGCGACCACCTCCTGGTGCTCGCGATGCACCACATCGCATCGGACCTCTGGTCACGGGGCATCCTCCTGCGCGAGCTCTCGGTGCTCTATCGCGGGTTTCGGACCGGACAGCCTAGCCCTTTGCCGGTATTGAAGGTCCAGTATTCCGATTACGCTCGCTGGCAACGCGACCTGTTCGATCGCGGCCTGCTCCGCGCGCAGCTGGAGCACTGGCGGGAACGGCTCGCGGGACTGCCTCGGCTCGAGCTGCCGACCGATCAAGCGCGAGGCGCGATTCTGTCTTCGAACGGTGGGCACGCTTCGAAGAGGCTCGATCCCGAGCTCTCGGAGGCCCTGCGCGCGCTGGCCCGCGGTGAGGGCCGGACGCTGTTCATGACGTTGCTCGCGGTTTTCGCCAGTCTCTTGGAGCGCTATTCCGGACAGATCGATTTGCCGATCGGCACTCCGGTCGCGAACCGCAAACGGACCGAGCTCGAGCCGCTCATCGGCTTCTTCCTCAACACGCTCGTTCTTCGTCTCGACGCGACTCGAACCCAGACCTTCCGCGAGCTGCTCGCCTCCGTGGGTGCCGCGGTGACCGATGCGCTCGCACACGACGATCTGCCCTTCGAAAAGTTGGTCGAGGAGCTGCAACCGGAGCGCAGCCTCGCGCAGACGCCCTTGTTCCAGGTCATTTTCTCCTTCGGCAACGCAAACCCGGGCCGCCTGGATTTCGCCGGGCTCGAGGCGACGCCGGTATCGCTCGAAGACCGGACCGCGAAGGTCGAGCTCAACGTCGTCTTCGGCGACGATGCTTTGGGTCTTTCCGGTCTCTTCGAGTACAACGCGGACCTCTTCGAGCCGGCGACCATAGACCGCCTTGCATGTCATTACGTCGTGCTCGCGAAGGCTTGCACAGACGAGCCGGAGGCACCGCTGTCCGAGCTGGCGATGCTCGACGCGGGCGAGCGCGATCAGATCGTTGTCGGCTTGAACCGGACCGATCGCGGCTATCCGGACACGGCGGACCTGGGCAGTCTTTTGAGGTCCCGGGCGCAGGCAATTCCCGATGTCGTGGCGCTCGTCGCCGAAGACCTCTGGGTGAGCTATGGCGAGCTGGATCGGCGGACCAACCGGCTGGCGCGGGCGCTGGGATCGCTCGGCGTCGGACCGGACGTTCGCGTCGGCGTCTGCGCGAATCGTTCGATCGAAATGGTGCTGGCGCTGGTCGGCGTGGTGAAGGCGGGGGGGGCCTACGTGCCGATCGACCCGGATTACCCCGCGGAGCGCCGGGAATTCATGCTTACGGACTCGGGCGTCCGGGTGCTCTTGATCCAAGAGCAGCTCCGCGCGGACCTCATGACCTCGGCCCGCTGCTTGGCGCTCGACGAGGCTTGGAGGGAGATCGAGACCTTCTCGGACCAACCTCACCATCCCGGGCTCGAGCTGTCGAACCTCGCGTATGTGATCTACACCTCGGGATCGACGGGGCGACCCAAGGGCGCGATGGTGCCTCACGGCGGAATCGCAAACCGCCTGCTCTGGATGCAGGAGGAATATGGCCTGGGCCCGGAAGATCGGGTGCTCCAGAAGACTCCCTTCAGCTTCGACGTCTCCGTCTGGGAGTTCTTCTGGACGCTGATGATGGGGGCTCGGCTCGTGATGGCCAAACCCGGAGGTCATCGCGAGCCGTCCTATCTCAGCGAACTGATCGAGCGGGAAGGGATCACGACCCTGCATTTCGTGCCGTCCATGCTTCGGGCGTTCGTCGACGAGCCAGGAGCCGCAGCCTGGCCCAGCCTTCGGCGCGTGATCTGTTCCGGCGAGGCGCTCGGCGCCGACCTGGTCGAGCGATGGTACTCGCGCTCGGCTGCTCCTCTGCACAACCTCTATGGCCCTACCGAAGCATCGGTCGACGTCACCTACTGGGCATGCCGGAGCGGCGACCGACGCTCGGTTCCCATTGGGTTGCCGATCTCGAACCTGCGCATCCATATCGTCGACGCATACCTCCAACTGTTGCCGTTCGGGGTTCCAGGCGAACTGCTGATCGTCGGCGTGGGACTCGGTCGCGGTTATCTGGAAAGGCCGACTCTCACCGCCGAACGGTTCATTCCGAATCCCTTTGCCAGGAGCGAGGGGGAACGGGCGTATCGCACGGGCGATCTGGCGCGCTACCGGGTCGACGGAGCGATCGAGTACCTCGGCCGGATCGACTTGCAGGTGAAAGTGCGTGGGTTCCGCATTGAGCTCGGCGAGATCGAATCGGCGCTGCTCGAGCATCCGAAGGTGGGCGAGGCGGCGGTGCTCGCGGTGCAGGAACGCGCCGGAGACGCCAGGCTCGTCGCTTATTTGGTATCGGAGGAGACGAAGTCCTTCGAGTTGCGCGAGTTCCTCAAGGCGCGGTTGCCCGAGTTCATGCTGCCGGCGGCCTGGGTCTTCCTCGACCGACTTCCTCTGTCGCCCAATGGCAAGCTCGACCGAAAGCAGTTGCCGGCTCCCGGTAAGGAGCGCCCCCAGCTCGAGCAGGAAATCGTGGACCCCGAAACTGATGCGGAAGAGATTCTCGTCGGCGTCTGGGCGCAGGTGATCGGAATCGATCGCGTTGGTGTCCGAGACAACTTCTTCGCCTTGGGTGGAGATTCGATGCGCAGCCTTCAGGCGGTAGTGCTCGCGCGCGAACGCGGTCTCGACATCTCGCTCCAGGACATTTTCCAGTACCAGACGGTCGCCGAGCTCGCCCGCCGCGCCAGTGCCGCGACGAGCGAGCGGCCTGCGCCGAGCGCCCCATTTTCCTTGATCGATGTGAGCGAGCGTACCCGTCTTCCTTCGGACCTCGAGGATGCCTACCCGCTGAGCTACCTTCAGGCCGGGATGCTCTATCACATGGCCCTCAAACCCGAAGATCCGCCGTATCACAACGTCGACAGTTGGCTGATTGAAGGGGTATTCGACCGCGCGACGTTTCAGCGTGCCGTCGATCGGATGGTGGCGCGGCATCCGGTGCTTCGAACCTCCTTCGACCTGGCTTCGTTCTCGGAGTCGATCCAGCTGGTGCATCAGACCGCCGCGCTGCCTGTCGTGATGGAGGACATCTCATCCCTCGACGACGCCGACCAGGAAGCGGTTGTCGATGCCTGGATCGCGGAGGAGAAGCGTCGGGTTTTTGGGCCGGCCGATCTTCCGCAGCTGCGCTGCAAGGTTCACCTTCGGGGAGCGCGCCGATTCGAGCTCACGGTCACGGAAAACCACGCCCTCTGGGACGGCTGGAGCCTCCATAGCTCCTTGGCGGAGCTTTTCGAAGATTACCTGGCCGATCTAGGGGGCGAGCCGAGAGCGCCCGAGCCCCCATTGGCCGTGACGTACCGCGATTTCGTGGCCCTGGAGCGAGAGACCATCGCGTCACCGGAATGCCGCGAGTTTTGGCGCCTGCAGCTCGAAGGCGCGACCTTATCCGCGTTGCCGTCCTGGCCCACGCCGGTACCCTCCGCCGGCCGACGTATCCAGTCGCACCGGGTCGTGATCTCGACCGAGCTGGCCTCCGACCTGCGCCGAGTCGCGCGCCGCGCGGCGGTACCGCTCAAGTCGCTCCTCCTCGCAGCACACCTCCGCGTCCTCGCCCTGGCGAGCGGCAGCGCCGACGTGCTCGCGGGGATCGTGGCGAACGGTCGCCCCGAGGTTCCGGACGGCGATCGGCTTCGCGGCCTGTTTTTGAACGCTTTACCTTTCCGTATGGTGCTCGAGCCTTCTTCCTGGCTCGATCTGATGCGCCGGGTCTTCGATGCGGAACGCCGAATGCCCCCCTATCGGCGCTACCCACTGGCCCAGATCCACAAGGACCTCGGGGTCGATACGCTCTTCGATCTGGTGTTCAACTACATCCAGTTCCATGTCGTTGATCGCGTTCTCGATCGCGGCGACCTGAAAGTCCTCCGTTTCAAGAGCCGAGAGGGAACGAGCTTCAAGATCCAAGTGGTGTTCGCACCCGCGGAGGAGGGCCGGCACATCACCTTGAGTCTGGAGCACGACACCACGCGCACGGGGAGGGATCAGGCGCAAGTGCTCGGCGGTTGGTACCAGCGGACACTCGCGGCAATGGCTGCGTGGCCCGATTCGACGTTCGACGCCGCGCCGTTGCTGTCGGCACCGGAGCTCGCGCAGGTGACCCGCGAGTGGAGCGGCACGGCAGCGGTTTTACCGTCATCTCCCTCGCTCTACGAGGTGTTCGCGACGACAGCGAGGCGCATTCCCGAGGCCCTTGCCGTAGTGGTCGGGACCGAGCGTGTCTCCTATGCCGAGCTCGACCGGCGGGTTGCCGCGATCGCTTCGCGTCTCGCCGATCTAGACCTCGATGCCGAGGCGCGGATCGGGATCCTCCTCTCGCGTGATGTAGATCTGGTGGCCGCGATCCTCGCGGTGCTCCAGGTGGGAGCGGCGTACGTTCCGATCGATCCCAAGTATCCGCGGGACCGGAATCGCTTCATGCTCGATGATTCGGGCGCGGCGGTCCTTCTGACCGACCCTGAAACCGCCGACGCCATCGGCGATTGGCACGGACGGCGGCTCGACGTGAAGGCGCTCTCGGGAGGACCTCCGGTTCGGGCGCGTCGTATCGACCCTGCCGGCCTCGCCTACTTGATCTACACCTCGGGATCGACCGGCCGCCCCAAGGGCGTTGAGATCACCCACGGCTCGGCCACGGCTTTCATCGCGTGGGCGGTTCGATCGTTTTCGCCGAGCGAACTTTCCGGCGTGCTCGCCTCGACCTCGATCTGCTTCGACCTTTCGATCTTCGAGCTCTTCGCGCCCCTGGCCGTCGGTGGAGTCGTCGTCCTCGCCGATCACGTCCTTGCCCTGCCGGATCTGCCGGCGCGCGATCAGGTGACGTTGGTGAACACGGTGCCTTCAGCGATGAGCGAGCTGCTCTTCAAGGCTCCCCTCCCGCCCTCCGCCCGCACCGTGATCCTAGCCGGTGAAGCTTTGCCGAGATCGTTGGCGGATCGCGTGTTTTCAGCCGGAGCGACGCGACTGTGCAATCTCTACGGACCGACGGAAGACACGACCTACTCCACCGGGGACGATGTCGCCGTCGATTCAGCCGACGTCACCATCGGCCGAGCGATCGCGGGCGGGCGTACCTTCGTGTTCGATCCATGGGGAACCCCGGTGGGCGTCGGCGTCGCCGGTGCGCTGCACCTCGGAGGGGAGGGGCTCGCCCGCGGCTATCACCGTCGGCCGGGCTTGACCGCGGAGCGATTCGTCCCGGACGCCTGGAGCGGTCGGCCTGGGGCAAGGCTCTACGCCACGGGTGACCTAGCGCGTTTCCGGCATGACGGCCGAATCGAATTCCTCGGTCGCTCGGACCGCCAGGTCAAAGTGCGCGGCTTTCGGATCGAGCTCGGTGAGATCGAATCGACGCTCGTCGCGCACCCCGAGGTGGCCGAGGCGGCGGTGGTGGTGCAGCACGCCGAACGAGGGCCGCGGTTGATCGCCTGGTTGGCGCCTCGGCATGGCGGCGAGCCGGCGCGGGGCGCTCTCTGGGCCCATCTCAGGGAGCGCCTGCCGGACTACATGCTGCCCTCCGAGTTGGGGGTTCTCGCTGAGTTGCCCAAGACGGCGAACGGCAAGGTGGATCGACGGGCCTTGCCGACGTCGACTTCGGCATTCGAAGCCGAGCGCGAGATCGATCCCCCCACCTCGCCGATCGAAGCACGGCTGGTGGAGCTTTGGCGCGAGGTCCTGGGTCACGAGCGGATCGGCGTTCGAGACAACTTCTTCTCGCTCGGCGGCGATTCGATTCTGATTCTGCGCCTGGTGTCCCGCGCGCGCCGCCTCGGTCTCGGGATCGAACCGCGAGAGCTGTTCGCCGCGCCGACCATCGCCGCGCTCGCTTCGTCGGTCGTGGAAGTGCGCCCGACCTCTGTTCCAGCCGCGACCTTTGAGGGCGGTTCGGTCTGGCGCCTTTCGCCGATGCAGGAATCGATGCTCGTGTTCCACCTGCTCAATCCGGGTTCGGGGGTCTATTTCAACCAGGAGATCTACTCGTTCGACGAGGAGATCGACGTCGCCGCCCTCCGTCGGGCGTGGGAGATGGTCTTTGCTCGGCACTCGATCTTGCGCGCTCGTTTCGAATGGGAAAGGCATGACGAGCCGATCCAGATCATCGAGCCGAGAGTCGAGGTGCCCCTATTCGTGGCGGATTGGCGCAACCTCGAGCCGTCCGAGGCCGAGGTGCGTTGGAACGACCTCCTAATCTCCGAGCGTCGGGCCCTCGATCTCGCGCGGGCGCCGATCGCGCGGCTCTCCCTTGTATTCCGGGGAGGCGGCCGGTCGATCTTGGCGTGGAGCTGGCACCATGCCCTGCTCGATGCCTGGAGCGTCGATCTCTTGTCGACCGAGTGGACCTCGCTCTACGCCGAGCTTCGAGCCGGACGCGAGCCGGTTCCTGAGCCGGCCCCCCAGTATCGAGAATTTCTTGCGTGGCTCGATCGCCGAGAGCCCGGAGCCGGCGACGGCTTCTGGCGCTCGTACCTTGCAGGTTTCGAGGCGCCCACTTCGCCCGCGCTCCTGGCGCCCCCCAACCCGGTCTTAGAAGCCCGGGCAGGGCGACGCGGCGTCGCGCTTTCGAAGACCGAGACCGACTTGCTGGCCGAGGCCTGCCGGGAGATCGGCATCTCGATTCATACGGCGGTGGTTGCCGCCTGGGCGTTGGCGCTCTCGCTCTGGAGCGGCGACGAGGACGTTCTGTTCGGGATGGTCAGCCAGGGCCGTCCGTCCGACCTCGCGGAGGTCGAATCGATTGCGGGCTTGTTCATCGCGACCGTTCCCCTTCGCGTGCGCGCAACGCCTTTCCAACGGCTCGGCCGCTGGCTCGTCGACCTGCAACGCAACGTCGGCTCGGTCCGAGAATTCGAGCACGTTCCGCTCTCGCGGGTTCGACTCGCCAGCGAGGTCGCTCCCGGTCGTCCCCTATTCGAGTCTCTGGTCGTCCTGCAGCGTCGGAGCGCGCGTGGTCGCGAATCTCAAGAGCTGCTCCATGGTGCGCGCGGGCTCGACCAGGCCGACCAGCCTCTGGCGTTGTTCGCCTATCCAGGCCCGGAGCTCGCCCTCCGCCTGTCCTACGACACCACGCGTGTCGACGTGATAGACGCGGGGCGTTTGCTCGACGGCCTTGCGACTTTGCTCGTCTCCTTCAGCGGAAGGTCCGAACTACCCCTCTCCTCCTTGCCGAAGCTCGCTCCCTCGGAGCGCCATCAAACTCTCGTCGAATGGAACGACACCTCGGTGGCGGCCGACGAGGCGGGCACCCTGCCGGACCTATTCCGAGCTCAAGCGCTGCGCACCCCTCAACGAATCGCCGTGCTACACCGGGGACGCGAGCTCACTTATGCCGAACTGAACCGGGCGAGCGATATTTCGGCGCGAGTTTTGGCGGCTCGGGGGCTCGGCCCTGATTCACTGATCGCGATCGTCGCGGAGCGAAGCGCCGATTTCCTCGTCGCCATTCTCGGTGCCATGAAGGCGGGCGCGGCCTACCTCCCGCTCGACCCGGCGCACCCGCCGCTTCGCTGGACTCAAGTTTTGCGCCTCGCTGGAGTGCGTCTTCTCGTTGCGGAAGCCGAATTCGAGGCGGCGGCCCTCGCGGCCGTCGAGCCTTTGGGAGAGGCTGCGCCGCCTGTCGTCCAGCTGGCGGACGTCATGGGCGGCGGCTCATCACCCGATGTGATCCCGCTCGCGCCCCTGGCGTCCAATCTCGCCTACGTGATCTTCACATCGGGCTCGACCGGCCTTCCCAAAGGGGCGATGCTCGAGCACCGGGGTATGGTCAACCACCTCTACGCGAAGGTCGAGGACCTTCAGCTGGGGCCCGAAGACGCGATCGCTCAGACCGCCTCCCAGTGTTTTGACATTTCGATTTGGCAGTTCCTGGCCGCGTTGTTGGTTGGGGGTCGCACGGTGATCCTCGATGACGAAACCTCACACGAGCCCCTCCGTCTCGCGCATGCGATCCGCAGGCTCGGGATCACCGTGGCGGAGCTGGTACCCTCACTGCTCCGGGTCGTCGTAGAGGGGGTGGAGCGAGGAGACGTCGAGCGCGAGGAGTTTCTTGGCTTGCGCTGGATCATCCCAACCGGAGAGGCGTTGCCTCCCGATCTAGCGCGGCGCTGGTTCGCTCTCTTCCCGTCTGTGCCGCTGGTCAACGCCTACGGGCCGACCGAATGCTCGGACGACGTGTCGCATTTCCATCTCGTCTGTGCTCCAGCCGAGGACGCTGAGTCGATCTCGATCGGCCGAACGTTGCGCGAGATGGCGCTGGTGACGGTCGGCCGGGATTTCGAGCCCACGCCGATCGGCGTTCCCGGAGAGCTGTGCGTCGCGGGAGCCGGGGTCGGTCGCGGCTACCTGAACGATCCAGGTCGTACGGCCGAGGCCTTCGTTCCGGATCCCTTCACCCGGCGGCCGGGCGCCCGGATGTACCGCACCGGCGATCTGGCGCGCCGCCAACCCTGCGGCGACCTCGATTTCCTCGGCCGGATCGATCATCAGGTGAAGCTCAGGGGGCATCGAATCGAGCTTGGCGAGATCGAGTCCGTTCTTTCGCGCCATCCGGCGGTGAGCGAGGCGGCCGTCCTGATCCGCGCTCTCGCCACGGGCGACCTGCATCTGGTCGCTTATCTGGTGACGTTCGAGACCGAGACCTTCCCGAGCCTCGGGGAGATAGAGACCTACCTCGCCGAGCGCCTGCCGGCCTACATGGTACCGAGCCGATTCGTCACCTTGCAGGCAATGCCGTTGACCCGCAACGGCAAACTCGACCGCAACGCCTTGCCGATGCCCGACGTGGTGTCCGACCAGCCGAGCCGGGAGCCTCTGGCGCCGAGAAACGGGATCGAGGAGATCCTCGCCGGCATCTGGTGCGAAGTGCTCGGACTGGAGCGGGTCGGGATAGATCAGGATTTCTTCGAGCTGGGTGGACATTCGCTCCGCATGATCCAGATCACCTCGCGCGTCCGCCGCGCGTTCGGGGTCGAGGTCTCCCTGACGCAGCTCTTCGAGCTGCCGACCGTCGGCGGATTGGCGGCGGTCGTCGGCGCGGCCCGAGCGGCGTCCGAGAATCGGGTTCCGGTCCCCCGGATCGAACGAGCCTCGAGGGATCTGCCGCTGCCGCTCTCGTTCTCGCAGGCTCGCCAATGGTTCCTCGACCAGCTCGAGCCGGGCAATCCGGCATACAACCTGCCGGCCTCGATCGGTTTACCCGGTCGTGTGAACGCCGCCGCGATCTCGGCGGCGCTTTCGGAGGTGCTGCGCCGCCACGAAGTCCTGCGTACCCGCTTCGCGAGCCACGGAGGCGAGCCGCACCAGGAAATCCTGGCTGCCGCGCCGCTGCCATTGTCGGTGGTCGATTGCGGAGGCCTTTCCGGTGACATGGCCTATGCCGCGGCGCGCGTCGCGGCGATGCGCGAGCAGAGTCTTCCGTTCGACCTCGCCCAAGGGCCGCTCCTGAGGGCCTGGCTCGTACTCGGTCCTACTGAAAGTCGACTCTTCCTAACGCTTCACCACATCGTGACCGACGGTTGGTCGATGACGCTCCTGATCCGTGAGCTGTCCATCCTCTATCAGGCCGCGTTGGCATGCGTCGCCCCGAGCCTTGCGCCGCTGCCGGTGCAGTACGCGGATTTCGCCGCTTGGCAACGATCCTGGTTGGAGGGCCCCGCGCTCGAAGATCTCCTGGACTATTGGCGCGGGCGCCTGGCCGGCGCGCCCCCCGTGCTCGATCTGCCGCTCGATCGACCGCGGCCTCCGATCCAGACTCATCGGGGCGCGCGCCGACGGCTGGGGCTCGGCCCCGAGCTGCTTGCGGCCGTACGCGGCCACGGTCAGCGAGAAGGCATGACGCAGTTCATGGTCCTGCTCGGAGCCTGGGTGGCCCTGCTCTTCCGCCATACCCACGACGAGGACATCAGCGTCGGCACCTACACGGCGGGCCGAGGGCTTCCGGAGATCGAAGGGTTGATCGGGTTTTTCGTCAATACCCTCGTTTTACGAATGAAACCGTCGGGTGCCATCGGTTTCGGGCGTTTCCTGGAGCAAGTACGCGAGGTGACGCTCGGTGCGTTCGCCCACGAGGATCTGCCGTTCGAAAAGCTGCTCGAAGAGATCCGACCCGAGCGCAGCCTCGCGCACACGCCCCTGTTTCAGGTGATGTTGGAGTTTCAGAACACCGGAGGCGCCGGCTCCGGGCCGCGTCCGGTCGTCGAGGGAGACGATTCGTTCCAGGTCGGTCGCGCCCACTTCGACTTGACCCTCTGGTTCCTGCAGATCGGTGACCAACTGGTCGCTTCGCTGGGCTGGAACCGCGATCTTTTCGACGATTCGACGGCCGAGCGCTGGGGTTCGCGCTTCGCGGTTCTGCTCGCCGGCGCACTGGCGGCGCCGGGCCAGAGGCTTTCGGAGCTGCCACTGCTCGGAGCCGAGGAGCGAGCCGAGCTGTTGGGCCAGCGTTCGGGAGGTCCACCGTCCGCCTACTTCGATGCGCTCTCGCGCTTCGAGGCTGAAGCGCGCAGACGGCCTCGGGCGCCTGCCCTACGTTCTCACGGCATCGAGCTGTCTTACGGAGATCTCGACCGGGCCGCCGACCTCCTGGCGACGAGACTGGTTCGTGCTGGCGTCCGAGCGGAGAATCTTGTCGCGGTTTCCTCGGCCCGCTCGCCGGAGCTGATCGCGGCTCTCCTCGGCATTTGGAAGGCTGGGGCAGCGTATCTGCCGATCGATCCGACCTATCCGATCGAGCGGAAGAGGGCCATGCTCGAAGACGCCGGGGTTGCATGGATCGTCGCGAGCTCGTCCGCCCCAACGATCCATTCCAGCAAGCAGCGGATGTTTCTTCTCGATGATCTGTTGTCTCTCGGAGTCGTGGAAGACGAAGGGGCGGAGGCGCCCGTGTGGACGGCCCCGGAGACCCTCGCCTATGCGATCTACACTTCCGGGTCGAGCGGTCGGCCGAAAAGCGTCGGCGTGTCGCGCTCGGCACTCGGCGCTTACGTGGCCTCGGCGATCGAACGGTTCGGTTTGACCGACGACGACCGGGTGTTGCAGTTCGCCTCCATTAGTTTCGACACGGCGGCGGAGGAGATCTTCCCGGCCCTCGCGAGCGGTGCAGCCCTCGTGTTGCGCGACGACGAAATGTTGAATTCTCCCGCCGTGTTTCTCCGGCGTTGTGGCGAGCTCGGCGTCACGGTCCTGGACCTCCCTACGGTCTACTGGGGCGAGATCGCGGCGGTGCTCGCCGCGGGCGAAACCCTTCTGCCGGAGACTTTGCGGTTGGTTATCATCGGCGGGGAGCGGGCGACCCTGGACAGGCTCCAGCTCTGGCAGCAAGGCGCCGGAACGAAGGTCCGGTTGGTCAACACGTACGGTCCGACCGAGGCGACGATTGTGGCGACCGAAATCGACCTCACGGGCGAGACCGGTCCGTTCCCCTGGGGGCCACCGATCGGACGCCCCATTCGTGGTATCACAGTAGATGTGGTCGCGCCGGGCGGCGGCCCGGTTCCAGTCGGGGTACCCGGGGAGCTCGCAATCGGCGGCGTCGGTCTGGCGCGCGGTTACCTCGACCGGCCCGACGTGACCGCCGAGCGGTTCGTTCCCGACGCGCTCGGTACGACGCCGGGAGGCCGGCTCTATCGAACCGGAGATCTTGCGCGTATTCGACCCGACGGCGCGCTCGAGTTCCTGGGCCGAATCGATCGACAGGTCAAAGTCCGCGGTTTCCGAATCGAGCTGGGGGAGATCGAAGCCGCTCTTCGAGGGCTGGCAGGCGTGACCGATGCCGTCGTCACAGTGGTACCCGGCGGCTCGGGAGACCTGCGACTGGCGGCCTACCTCGTCGCGGCCGACCGTCCTAGCGCGAGCGAGCTACGGCGATCTCTCGCCGAGAACCTACCGGAGCACATGCTGCCGGCGAGCTTCGATTTCTTGGCGGCGTTGCCGATCACGGCGAACGGCAAAGTGAATTGGAGAGCCCTTCCGGCGCCGAACGTCGAGCGCCCGACGCTCGATGCTTCCTTCTCGGAGCCCGCAACCGAGATGGAGCAGTTGCTAGCTTCGATTTGGAGCGACGTGCTCGGTCTTGCGCGGGTTGGAGTCCGGGACAACTTCTTCGAGCTCGGAGGGCATTCCCTGCTGGCGACGCAAGTTCTGGCGCGGATCCGCGAGCGCCTCGACGTCGAGCTTTCTCTCGTGTCGTTCTTCGAGGCGCCGACGGTCGAGGTGCAAGCGGTCGCGGTCGAGGAAATCCTCCTCGACCGCCTCGAGGCCGAAGAGGAATGAACGAAACCCTAGCGCCGAAGAGCTCGGCGGAAGCTCTCGGTACGCTCGATGCCGAAGGTTGCCTGCACTGGAGCTTCGAGCGGCAAACCGATCTCGCTCCGCAGGCCGAGGCGCTGGTGGTCGGCGAGGAACGTTGGAGCTATCGGGCGCTCGAAGACGCGGCGAATCGGGTCGCTTCCCGCTTGATTGCATCAGGGGCCGGTCCGGACACGAGGGTGGGTGTCCATCTCGAACGCAACGCCGCCCTGGTCGCCGCTCTGCTCGGAGTTCTCAAGGCTGGAGCGGCCTACGTGCCCCTCGATCCCAAGTATCCGCAGGAGCGGGTTCGCTACATGCTGGACGACTCGGGAGCCCGAATTCTGATCACTCAGGGCTCTCTCCTCGATCAGCTCGTCGGCTGGGAGGGAGAGCGTCTCGAGGTGGAAGCGATCTTCTCCTCGAGCTCTCCGGCGCCGCGGCCGCCCCGGTGCGCCACGGCCGGAAATTTGGCATATCTGATCTATACCTCCGGCTCGACGGGTAAGCCGAAAGGCGTCGCGATCGAGCACCGCTCCGCCGTTTCGTTTGTCGCCTGGGCGGCGCGGGAGTTCGATGCCGCCGAGCTTTGCGGTGTGCTGGCCGCCACCTCGACCTGCTTCGACCTGTCGATCTTCGAGCTGTTCGTTCCACTCTCCCTCGGCGGCCGCGTCCTTCTAGCCGACAATGCCCTCGCGTTACCCGATCTGCCGGCTCGATCCGAGGTTCGACTGGTCAATACGGTGCCCTCGGCGATGGCGGAGCTGCTGCGCCAGGGGGCCGTTCCGAACGGCGTCCTCACGGTCAACCTCGCGGGAGAGGCGCTGCCGCGCGCGCTCGCCGATCGGGTGTATGCCGCAGGAGTCGCAAGGCTGTGCAACCTCTATGGGCCGTCCGAAGACACGACCTACTCCACCTGGGACGAGGTCGAGCGGAATCCCGAATGCCCGGTGACCATCGGGCGGCCCCTTCCCGGAACGCGGGCGTTCGTCCTCGACCGTTGGGGAGATCCCGTCGTCGCCGGTCTCGTCGGAGAGCTGTTCCTCGGGGGCGAGGGGCTCTGCAGAGGCTATTGGAATCGACCCGAGTTGACCGCCGATCGCTTCGTGCCCGACGGCGTGGGCGGAGGCTCGGGAGAGCGCCTCTACCGCACGGGAGACGTCGTCCGCCAGCTGCCCGACGGTCGGTTGGATTTCCTCGGGCGCTCCGACCACCAGGTCAAAATTCGCGGATTTCGCATCGAGCTCGGCGAGCTCGACGCCGTGTTGGCCCGCCACCCCTCGGTTCAGGAAGAGGCGATCGTGGCTCGCGACGACGGCAAGGGTGGGCCAAAGCGTCTGGTCGCGTACGTCGTCGCTCGGGAAGGAAGCGACCTCGATTTCTCGGCGCTCCGCCGGTTCATGGGCTCGGAGCTTCCGGAGTACATGGTGCCGACGTCGTTCGTCGAGCTGGAGAAGCTCCCTCGAACGGCAAACGGCAAGCTCGACCGCGCGGCGTTGCCCGAGCCCGACTCGGGTGCCACGAGGGAGCCGGCGATTTTCCACACGCCTACGGAGAAAACCTTGGCTCGGATCCTCGGCGAGGTGCTCGAGGTGCGGGAGGTAGGTCGCGACGACCGCTTTCTCGATCTTGGCGGTCATTCGCTGCTCGCCGCTCGCGCCATCGAGACGATCCGGCTCGAGCTCGCGAGACGGGTCTCGCTCGCGGCTTTCATGGAGGCTTCGACCGTTGCCGACCTGGCGGCCGCCATCGATCGTTTGGGCGGTTCCTCCGAAGTGCCAAGGCCCATCGCCAGGCTTGCGGCAGGAGGCCGCCAGCCGTTGTCTCTCGCCCAGCGATCCCTGTGGGTCGTGGCGCGCGAATTCCCGGCTTCGGCCGCCTACAACATTCCCCTGCGAATGCGTTTCACCGGCGCTCTGCGGCCTGGCGCGATGATCGCTTCGCTCGAGGCGGTGCTCCGTCGCCACGTCGTATTCTGGATGCGGATCGGAGAGGCGGAAGGAGTGCCTTTTCAGGAGCTTTCGCCTGTCCGCCCGGCACGCGCCGCAACCCTAGACCTCAGAGCGCTCCCCACGCCCGTGGCGGACCGCGAATCCACGCGTATCGCAAGAACGGAGACGTCGCGGCCGATCCGCCTCGACGAATTGCCTTTGGCGCGCGTGGCGCTCTGTCTCGTCGACTCGCGAAGATCTTGGGCACTCTTCAACATGCACCACATCGTGAGCGATGGCTGGTCGATCGGATTGGTACTCGCCGACGTCATCGCGGTCTATTCGGCCGCCGCTTCCGGGACACCGGTTCGGTTGCGCGAGCCCTCCGTCGAGTACACCGACTTCGTCGCTTGGCAGTTGGCCACCCCGGAGGAGGAGCAGCAGGTCGAGTTTTGGCGCCGCGAGCTTTCCGGCGTGCCCGACTGGCTTGAGTTGCCGGCCGACCGACCGCGCCCCGCCGAGCTGAGCATGACCGGCCGCCATCATCGTTTCGCGGTACGGCCGGGGTTGACTTCTGAATTGCGCGATCTCGGGACGCGAAACGGCGCGACGCTCTTCATGGTTCTGCTCGCGGCGTTCGAGGTCCAGATGCATCGCCTCTCAGGGGAGCTCGATTTCCTCGTCGGCTCGCCAGTTGCTGGAAGGCTCCGCCCTGAGCTCGAAAGTGTCGTCGGCTATTTCGTCAACACGCTGATGTTGAGGGCGCGCGTCGATCCCCGCGAGTCTTTCCAACGACTGATCGAAGGAGTGCGGGGCACGGTGCTCGGCGCCTATGCGAATCAGGGGATCACCAACGACCGCTTGGTGGAGATCCTCAACCCACCGCGAGATCCGAGCCGCAACGCGTTCTTTCAGGTGTCGCTCGCGTTTCAGAACGTTCCATTTCCTGCCCTGAAATTGCCGGATCTGGAGCTGTCCTGGGAAGAGCTGGACAGCGGCACGTCGAAGCTCGACCTCACATTGTTTCTGGAGGAGTGGAAGGGAGGGCTCCGCGGCGCTTTCGAGTACGCGACGGACCTCTTCGATCCGGCAACGGTGCGGCGGTGGGAGCTGGGATTCCACGCCTTGCTCGAAGCCGCCGTGCTCGCTCCTGACCAAACTCTCGGCGAGTTGCCCGCCTTCTCGGCCGCGGAACGATTTCAGTCCACGTTCGAATGGAACGATCGCGGGGCCGAAGGTGTGGCCGGTTGCCTCCACGAAGGATTCGAAAGGCGAGTCGACCTCGATCCGAGGGCCGAAGCCCTGATCGCGGGCGACAAACGTTGGACCTATGGCGAGCTAGAAGGGAGGGCGAACGCGATCGCCGCTCGTTTGGGCGAGCTGGGCGCCGGTCCGGAGTCGCGAATCGCGGTCTGTCTCGAACGGACTCCGACGTTGGTCGCGGCCCTCTTGGGGGTGCTCAAATCGGGCGCCGCCTACGTCCCGCTGGACCCTGCCTATCCGCGGCAACGCTTGCGCTTCATGCTGGAGGACTCCCAGGCTTCGCTCCTGGTGAGCGCGCGAGCGAACCGCGAGATTCTCGACGATTGGCACGGTCCACGGCTGGAGGTCGAGGACCTGTCGGATTCCATCGCACCGCGGCCTCGAGCTCGCGCGACCGGAGCTAATCTCGCGTATGTCATCTATACCTCGGGGTCGACGGGTCTTCCTAAGGGCGTGACGATCGCTCATGAGTCGTCCGTGGCGCTGCTGAGATGGGCGCTCGACCGCTTCGATCGCGAAGAGCTCTCGGGCGTGCTCGCGGCGACGTCCATCTGCTTCGACCTTTCGGTCTTTGAGCTGTTCGCCCCCCTGTCCGCCGGCGGCCGAGTGATCCTGGCCGAGAACGCGTTGGCCTTACCGGCACTTGCGGCACGCGGAGAGGTGACGTTGATCAACACGGTCCCTTCGGCCATGGCGGAGCTGCTGCGGTCGAGCGATCTTCCGGGAGGCCTCCTCACGGTAAACCTCGCGGGCGAACCGCTTCCTCGATGGCTCGCCGATCGAGTCTTCGCGGCGGGCGCCGGTCGGTTGTTGAACCTCTACGGCCCGACCGAGGACACGACCTATTCGACCGAGGAGGTCATCGCGCGCGACCCTGCCGCCGCGGTGTCCCTCGGGCGACCGATCGAAGGCACCCAAGGATACGTTCTCGACCGGACCGGAATGCCGGTCGGAATCGGCGTGCTCGGCGAGCTCTGCTTGGGGGGAGCGGGTCTCGCGCGCGGCTACTGGCGGCGCCCCGAAACGACGGCCGAGCGTTTCATTCCCGATCCTTGGAGCGGCCGTCTCGGCGGTAGGCTCTATCGGACCGGCGATCGGGTCCGTTTTCGCGCGGACGGACGCCTCGATTATCTGGGGCGCTTGGACCGCCAGGTCAAGGTGCGAGGATTCCGCATCGAGCTGGGAGAAATCGAAGCGGCTTTCGCTGGCCAGCCGGGTGTGGTCGAGGCCGCCGTCTCGGTCCGGTCAGGGGCGGGCGGGGTGCCTCGCCTCGTCGCCTACGTCGCAACCGCGGAGAGCGGGTCGCACGCGACGTCGGCGGAGCTCCGGATTGGGCTTCAGAAGGTCCTCCCGGAGTACATGCTGCCGGCCGATTTCGTTTTTCTCGCCGCTCTACCCAAAACGCCGAGCGGCAAGCTGGATCGCAAGGCCCTCCCCGAACCCAAGAAGGATAGCGAGCGCTCGGTCGAAGGCGAGACCTGGCGATCACCGCTCGAGGAGATCGTCGGCGGAATCTGGTCGGAGGTGTTGGCGGTACCGGTCCAGTCGCCGGAGGCGAACTTCTTCGACCTCGGCGGGCATTCTCTACTTGCTGCGCGGGCCGTCGCGAGAATTCATGAAGCCCTTCTCGTGCGCCTTTCCCTGCGCGACTTTTTTCGGACGCCGACCGTATCCGGGCTCGCGGCGCGAATCGACCTTGCGCGCGCCGAGCGAGCGGGGATCTCTCAGCCGCCGCTGACCTCCGCCCGCCGGGACCGTCCGCTCCCGGCGTCGTTCGCTCAAGAGCGGATGTGGCTCGTCGAGCAACTGCACCCGGGCAATAGCCACTACGCCAGCGCGCCTGCTCCTCGACTGCGCGGAGCTCTCGATCGCGCGGCCCTCCAGGCGGCGCTGGGAGCAATCTGGGGGCGTCATGAGGCGCTTCGAGCGACGTTCGCGCTCGGCAGCCATTGCCTCGAGCAGAGGATCCTGCCGAAGTCCGTCTTTCGACTGCCGCTCGTCGACCTCGGCGGCATCGATCGGAGACGAGCGGAGGGCGAACGTATCGTCGGCTTGCCCGAGCGTTGGCGGTTCTCGCTCGCGAAGGGACCTCTCCTGAAGGCGCGTTTGCTTCGACTGGGCTCGGACGACCATGTCCTGCTCTTGGGCCTTCACCACGCGGTATACGACGGTTGGTCTCTAGGTATCTTCGGCCGCGAGCTGTCGCTTTTCTATTCCGCTGCGCTCGATCGCGCGCCATCTCCGCTTTCGCCGCTGCCGCTCCAATATCCCGACTACGCAGCGTGGCAGCGGAGCTGGCTCCAAGGGGCGGTTCTCGACGAGCAAATCGACTTTTTTCGAAGGGTCCTCGGCGGGCCGCCTCCAATTCTCGACTTGCCGATGGATCGCCCTCGCGCGCGCTGGCAGTCGGCGCACCCTGGTTCCGTGTCGGTTCGCTTGCCTCCGGCCGCCCGAGATCGTTTGAAAGAGCTCGCGCGGGCTCGGGGGGCGACCCTGTTCACAGTAGCTCTGGCCGGTTTCCAACTGCTCCTACACCGGCAGAGTGGCCAAGATCGAATCGTGGTCGGTACTCCGATCGCGAATCGCGATCGTACGGAGCTCGAAGGCCTGATCGGGTGCTTCGTGAACACGCTCGTTTTGTGCACCGATCTGAGCGGAGATCTTCTCGGTGGCGACCTGGTCTCGCGAGTGCGGGAGGTTACCTTGGGGGCGTTCGACCACCGGGATCTTCCGTTCGAAAAGCTCGTTGCGGCGCTCGGGCGAGATCCGGAAAACGATCGGCAGCCGCTGCTTCGTGCACTTCTCGTACTGACGAACGCGAGCGGAAGCGAGCCTCTCCGGCTGAGGGGGCTCGAGATTCAAAGCGCGGCGGGCGGTGACAGTTCCGTGCCCTTCGATCTTGTGCTGTCGCTTTCGGAAGGCTCTCGTGGACTTTCCGTGACTCTCGGCTTCGACGCGGATCTGTTCGATCGAAGCACTGCACTTCGTCTCGTGAGCCATCTGGAGCGCCTCTATGTCGCGCTCGCTGGGTCGCCTGACGACCGGCTGTCTCAGCTGTCCTCCCTATCGGCGGCGGAAAGGCACCAACTGCTCCTCGAATGGAGGGAGGACGGAACGGTGTTCGACCGCTATGGCGAGCCGGCGCCGATCGGGGTTCGAGGTACGTTGAGCGCGAAAGAAGGAGGACCGGTCGGCTTTGGGAGGCGCCGGGCGGATGGCCGACTCGATCGAGAGCAGTACCTCGCGAGCGGGAGGTCCGAGAGCGACCGACCACCGTCTGAAAGCACCAGGAAATCCCGGGGCGACGAGGATCCTATCGCCGCGCGCCGGAAGGCTCTCGAGGCTCGGCGCGCGAAGCTGTCGACGGGGCGGCGTAAATCGCTCGACGAGCTCGTCCAGGGGCGCGCCGAGCCTCGTGCGGCCGCCATTCCGGCGAGCAGGCAGAGTGGTCCTATTCCCCTTTCGTTCGCGCAAGAGCGGCTTTGGTTTCTCGATCGCTTGGAGCCCGGCTCGGCGCTCTACCACGTACCGTTTGCGCGACGCCTTCACGGTGCATTCTCCGCCTCCTCCTGCCGTTCCGCGATTCTGGCGCTGGTCGAGAGGCACCCGACGCTTCGGACCTCCTACCGAATGATCGATCACTCTCCGGTCCAGGTGATCGGTGCCTCGGGCAGGGTGCCGATGGCGCGACTCGATCTTCGATCGCTACCAGACGATCTACGGTCGCCGGATGCGGATCGCGCTGCCAGCCTCGAGTTTCTGCGGCCGTTCCGACTCGGTACGGGACCTGTCCTGCGCTTCTTAATCGTCGACCTCGCGGAGGACGATCACCTACTCGCAGGGACGATCCACCACATCGCGGTCGACGGCTGGTCGATGAAGATCTTCGGCGAAGAGCTACAGCTGCTCTATGGAGCCGCCGTCCGGGGTACGCCGGCTTCGCTCGCCGGGCTGCCGATCACCTACGCCGACTATTGCAGTTGGCAGCGGGCTACTTTTACCGACGAGGCGTTGGCCGGCAAGCTCACCGTTCTGCGCGAGCGCTTCGACGGGGCTCGGTTCACATTGGATCTTCCGGTGGATCGGCCGCGGCCCGCCGCGCTTTCGGGGCTGGGTGTGGCCGAGGAGATTCGGTGGAGCGACCACCTAGGCCGGTCGATCCGCGAGCTCGCGCGAAGCATGGAGGCGACTCCGTTCCTGGTCGTGCTCGCGGCCTATTCGCTCCTTCTCTCCCGTCTGGCGCGGCAGGCGGATCTCTGCGTAGGTATCCCGAGTGCGGGGAGGAACCGTGTCGAGATCGAAGGGCTGATCGGTCTCTTCGTCAATACCCTCGTGATTCGCGCGGATCTCTCGGGAGAGCCCAGCTTCAAGGACCTGGTCCAGCGGATCCGGAGCGCGGCGCTCGAAGCGCAATCCTGCTCTGAGGTTCCTTTCGAGCGCCTGGTCGAGCTTCTGCGACCGGAGCGAAGCCTCGCCCGAACTCCTCTGTTTCAAGCGAGCTTCGATTTGACTACCGCGGCTTCGGCGGCGCCTCGGGAAACCGCGGTCGACGGTGGTGCGACTCAAGCGAAATTCGACCTCGATCTGACCGTTCTGCTCGAAGGGGATAGCCCCACCGGCTGGTTGATCGCGCCGATCGAGCTGTTTGAAGCGTCCACTTTGCCCCGGTGGGCAAGTTGCTTCTCGACCCTGATGGAAGCGGCTTTGGCCGACCCCCAGCGGGCGTCGTCCGAGGTGCCCTGGCTTCGTGACGAGGAAATCTCTCAGATCCTCAATGCGACGGCCACGCCCGCATCTGAATCCGGATCGGGCTCTATGATCGAAGCGTTCCTGGCTCGAGCCGTGGGAGCTCCCGATGCGGCGGCGGTTTCGACCGATACCTCGGTCTTGAGCTATGGAGAGCTGCGCGTCCGGGCCGAAAGGCTTGCCGAGCGCCTGAGGACCGTCGGGGTCGGGCCGGAGGCTCCCGTCGCCGTAGTCTTCGAGTTGACACCCGAACGCATCGTCGCGGTTCTCGGTGTACTCGCGGCGGGTGGAATCTGCGTTCCGCTCGACCCGGAAAGTCCGGCGGCGCGGCGAGTCGAGCTGCAAGTCGAGGCGGGGGTCCAGTTCGTTCTCGAAGCCGGAGTAGAGGCAACGGACGGGATCGCGCTTCGCCCCGCCGGCATCACGGACCGTCGAACGGGAACCATCGCCCCGGAAAACGGCGCGTTCCTGCTGTTCACCTCCGGCTCGACCGGGCGACCCAAAGGCACGACGTTGTCCCATTCGAGCCTTCGTTCCTATTTCCACTCGATGGAAGCGGTCTACGAAGGGTCACCTCGCGACCGGGTGCTCCAGTTGGCCGCGCCGAGCTTCGACATCAGCGTGGAAGAGACTTTTCTCGCTCTCCTTGGCGGCGGCGAGCTTGCGCTTCGCGATCCGGCGATGCTGGCCTCGTCGGAGGCGTTCCTGCTTGGCTGCGCGCTTCGTCAGATCACGGTGCTCGATCTTCCGACGGCTCTCTGGCACGAGCTCTGTTCGACGATCGACGAGAGGCGATGTGCCCCCCCGGCTTCTATCCGTTTGACGATCTTGGGGGGCGAACGGGCACTGCCGGGAGCCCTCGCGGCCTGGTCCCGCTCGGTTGGACCGCGGATCCGACTGGTGAACACCTATGGGCCAACCGAGACGACGATTGTGGGCTCTTGGAAAGAGGTTTCGAACGGGCGGACCTCGGCGTCCGGGCAGGTGTCGATCGGTACGCCGATCCCGGGCGCCTCGATTCGAATCCTCGACGACCGCGGCCGACCCGCGCCAGTGGGCGTCGTCGGCGAGATGTTCATCGGTGGTGACGGCGTGGCGCGTGGATATGCGAGACGACCGGGTCTCACCGCGGAGCGCTTCGTGCCCGATCCCTACTCGCGCCGGCAGGGATCCCGGCTCTACCGGACGGGTGACCTCGCACGGCTGCTTGCGAACGGTGAGATCGATTTCGTCGGCCGAGTCGATGAACAGGTCAAGATCCGTGGCTTTCGCGTCGAGCCTGGGGAGGTGGAGGCTGCGCTCGGCCGCCTACCGGCGATCGCTGAAGCCGCGGTGGTCGCGCTAGCCAATCCAACAGGGGGGTGGCGATTGATCGCGTACTACGTCGCGATGGAAGGTGCCGCCGTCCGGACCTTCGACCTCCGTTCCAGTCTGTCGACTTTGCTACCGGATTACATGGTGCCCTCGGCTTTCGTCGAGATGCGATCCCTACCGCGAACCTCGCGCGGCAAGGTAGACCGACGCGCGCTGCCGCGGCCGGCGGACGTCGAAGGGGCCGCAGGTGTCGAGATCGAAGAGTCTCCTCGGGGGGCGGTCGAGGCGGTTTTGGCGGGGATCTGGTCGGAGGTGCTGCACCGGCCTTCGGTGGGTCGCGGCCAGAGCTTCTTCGACTTGGGAGGCCACTCGCTGCTGGCGATGCGGATCGTGTCGCGAGTGCGCGAGGCGTTGGGCGTGGAGTTGC
>JBGAGQ010000133.1:0-2022 GCA_044226625.1 Thermoanaerobaculia bacterium | reverse complement strand
CGCGGTCTGCGACATCGACGCGCCGCGCGCCGAGGAGGTCGCCGGTTGGGTGGCGGCGGCGGGCCGGAAGAAACCGGAGCTCTACACCCGTGGCGAGCGGGATTTCGAGCGCCTGTGCGAGCGCCCCGACCTCGATCTGGTCTTCACCGCGACGCCCTGGGAATGGCACGTTCCGGTCTGCCTTGCGGCAATGAAGGCGGGCAAGCACGCGGCGACCGAGGTTCCCGCGGCCTACACCGTGGACGCCTGCTGGGAGCTGGTCGAGACGGCCGAGGCCACCCTGCGCCACTGCGTGATGATGGAGAACTGTTGCTACGGCCGGTCCGAGATGATGGTGCTCAAGATGGTCCGGAGCGGCCTGCTCGGCGAGCTGCTCCACGCCGAGGGCGCCTACATCCACGACCTGCGGGCGATCAAGCTCGCCCAGACCAGCGAGGGGCTCTGGCGCTGGCGGCACTCGACGACGCGCAACGGCAACCTCTACCCGACCCACGGCCTCGGCCCCGTCTCCCAGTGTCTCGACATCCAGCGCGGCGACGCGTTCGACTACCTGGTCTCGATGTCCTCGCCGTCGCGCGGCCTCGCCGCCTGGGCGCGCGAGCACCTACCTGAGAGCGATCCGCGCCGGAACGCGCAGTTCGTGCTCGGCGACATGAACTCCACCCTGATCCGAACGAAGAACGGGCGGACGATCCTGGTGCAGCACGACACCTGCTCGCCGCGCCCGTACAGCCGCTTGAACCTGGTGCAGGGGACGAAGGGAACGTTCTCCGGCTACCCCGACAAGATCTTCGTCGAGGGGCGGACGAAAGAGCACGCGGGCTGGGACGACGTCGAGAGCTACCGCAAGGAGTTCGAGCATCCGCTCTGGGCGGAAAACCACGCCGCCGCCGCGGGCGCCGGACACGGCGGCATGGATTTCATGGAGGATTTCCGGCTGATCGCCTGCCTGCGCGCCGGCTCGCCGCTCGATCTCGACGTCTACGACGCGGCGGCGTGGAGCGTGGTTTCGCCGCTCTCGGAGGAATCGGTCGCGAACCGCTCGCGGCCGGTCGACTTCCCCGATTTCACCCGTGGACGGTGGAAGACGAGGACGCCGATCGGAATCCTGGCGTAGGCGCTAGCAGGCTGCTGAAAAACTCCGTCGTCGCAGGAGATTCCCTGCGGGCGCCCCTCGTAACTCGCTGCGCTCAGACAGACTCGGGGTCGTCCTCGGGAACTCTGCGACGTGGAGAGAGTTTTTCAGCAGCCTGCCTGAACGGCCCGAGCCGACGGCCTGGATGGGTTTCAGCTCGATTTTGACCGCCCTCCCCGGCTCGCATAACATCCGTGTCTCTAGAAGGTTACGCCCCACCGTGCGAGCCGTTCTAGGCTCGCCGACCGAGGGCGCAAAGGAGCCCTTGCAATGAAACTGACCCCGCTCGCCAAGGTCCTGCTGTTTCTGATCGGACTGGGCCTGGTCGGCACCGCGATCTACAAATTCGTTCCCAAGGAGAAGCTCCCCTGGAACCGTCCGAAGGGAGCTTCGACCGAGAGCGCCTCGACGCCAGCGACGACCAACGAGAGCAATTCTCCGGAACAGACCACGAACCAGGTTGCGAGGAGCAACGAGCCGTGGATCGAGATTCCGGGAGGCATCTTCTCCTCCGGACAGAACCAGGAGACCGTCGACGTTTCGACGTTCCGGGTCTCGCGCACCGAGGTGACCAACGCCGAATACGAGGCGTTCCTCGCCCAGTGCGCCGCCGGCTCCTCGTGCGGCCCGCGCGAGCTGCCCAACTACTGGGACGACGAGGCGTATCTCGACAGCCACCGCAACAATCCGGTGGTCTTCGTCTCGTGGGGTGACGCCAAGGCTTACTGCAAGTGGGCCGGCGGGCGCCTGCCCACGATCGAAGAGTGGGAGAAAGCGGCGCGCGGCACCGACGGGCGCGAGTTCCCGACCGGCGCGACGATCGATCCGAGCGCGGTGAACATCCTCGGCGCCGATCACGGCAAGAAGGACACGGCGGCGAAGAAGAT
>JBGAGQ010000102.1:0-15152 GCA_044226625.1 Thermoanaerobaculia bacterium | reverse complement strand
CCCACGATGGTCTCGTTGAGCAGAGGACCCGGCCGCAGGAGGAATCGGCTGTGGACCGTACGGCAGGTCACCTCGTAGAGGGCTCCCCCTTCGGGCGTGAATCGGATCTTCCGAGCCATTTCGACAGCCGGGCATCTCAAGAGCCCTACCAGGCGAGCCGCGTCGAGTCAAACTACAGAGCGCGTTCGGCTTGGCTCCTGCGATCCAGTTCTCAGCAGGGCCCGACCCCGCAAGAGATCTTGCGGGTCAACCCCGAGAAATCTGGGTCAACTGGGTGGAAAACGCTGATTTGGTTGGGATTGCCGAGCTGACAAAAGATCTTGACCGGCACGCAATCTTTAGCGGCGGGAGGCGCGCGGCAGGTTAGGGTGGCACCTATCTGGCTCGATCCACCCGCGGCTTGGTCGCGCTCAGCGCGCCACCTCCGCCAGGGAAGCCTCGGCGATCGCTAAGGCGGCAGCGAACAGACCTTAGAGGATGACTACTTTGATACGGTCATACCGTGAAGGGATCTCACTGCTCCAATGTTCCAAGTCTCTCTGGGGACCGACCGCGAAAACATAGTCCGGATCGGAAGGCGAAGCGACGACCGCGTACCAGTCTTTGTTGAAAGGTACCGGGTCATCTGTTACCGAACGCCAAGCATCGATCCCTCCCACGAGGCGTGCATCGGGGAGTTGTGGGCAGCGGTACGGAGGAGCGGTCGCCAGATCCTGGCCGCTTGCAATTATGCACGCTTGTGGAATCCTTCTCGTGAACTCCGGCCTTGCATTGCCTTCAAGGACCACGGGCCTCCAGTCTTCGGCCAGCACCACCTCGAAATCGCTGCGACGGATTGCCTTGAGCCTCTTCATACGACACCTCGCGTTGACCCTACCGCCTTCTAGTCTTGCTGTTAAACAACTCATTATCTCGCTAATATGGTCAGCGTTACTAGTGCTCGTACCCTGCGAAAGGTTAGGGTGGCACCTATCTGGCTCGACTACAGCCTCGAACGCGAGATGCACCGACTCTTTGCGGTCGACCTGCTGGTGCTCGACGAATCTGGCCTGGACACTCTCGATCCCACGGAGAGCCGTTGACCTCTACGAGATCCTCCTGGAGCGCCACCAGAAACACTCCACGATCGTCACTTCCAATCGCGAGCCGGAAGAATGGCGGGCCGGAATGGGTGCCACCCTAACCTGAAAACGAGATTGAACCCTCAGGCCAGCCTTGGAGCCAATTGCCACGACCTCGATCTATGGCATAAAATCGTGGCAGGAGAATCGACATGTCAAGGCCAGCCATGCTCAACTTCCACCTTCCGCTCCCCGGCGACCTCCATCAGATGCTTCGTGAAGAAGCGGAGCAGACGGGCCAGTCTGCAACCTCGCTCGCCCGTGAAGCGCTTCTCCAGTGGCTCAAGCAGCGCCGACGGCTGCGCCTCCACTCAGAGATCGCGGCCTATGCGAAGGCCCAGGCCGGCACGGAGTTCGATTCGGACGAGCAGCTTGAAGAGGCGAGCCTTGAGTTGCTCCTAGATGAAAGAGCGGCGTGAAGCGGGGGGATGTCTACTGGGCCGATCTCAAACCTCGCTCGGGATCTGAGCAGGGGGGACGCCGCCCGGTCATTCTGCTGTCTCATGACGCCTTCAACGAAACGCCTACTTGGTGTTCGGTGATCGTCGTCCCGTGCTCGACCTCCAAGTCTCAGGGCCGGCGGGGACCAACTTCGGTGAACCTCCCGGCAGGGACCGCGAACCTTCCGGAGGCTAGTACGGCTATCTGCCACCAGATCACAACGCTCGATCGATCGAAGCTGACGCAGAAGATCGGCCGCCTAACTGGCCCCTACCTGCGAATGGTGGAGATCGGAATACGAGCTGCGATCGATCTCCCCGAGTGACCGGCGGTCGTCCTACAAAAACCAAGCGCCTGGCGAACGCCAACGAGTTCGGACATATCCGGCGCGTGAATAGCCTCTCGGACTCTTGAGCTGCGGGAATAGGTGCCAGGAGCAGCACCCATCAGGAGCAGGAGCGGAATCGGTTTTCGTCGTCACGGCGTATCCTCTGGGGTGGAAAGTCCTTCGCGCCCTAAGACGGCGCCTCAAGCCAGGAAGAAATCGATGAGCAAGACCAAATTTCCGGCCGGCTGGGATGAAACCCGAGTTCTCGGCGTCCTCGATCACTATGAGCAGCAGTCCGAGGACCAAGCGATCGCCGAGGACGAAGCGGCGTATGAGTCCACCACCCATACGATGATGGACGTGCCAGTCGAGCTCGTGCCGCAGGTCCGCGAGCTCATCGCTCGAAGTCGCTCCAACGGCTGAGCCAAGCGCCCTATCCCAGCGCAGCCGGCTATTTTGCGCAGGCACGAGGCGGTAAACCTCGTAAGCGGATTCGGCGGACCGTGGGCCGAACAGGCCCTTCCAGGGCCCTTCCGCGGCCCCGCAGCTTGTGTCCTTGGGCTTGAAGGGATAGTTTTCTTCGGACGGCGAGGGCGAAACAACGACGGGCGGCTGCCACCGCCCGTCGCGACCTACAGAGGTGAATCGGGGATCAAGCCGGGGCGACTTCGACGTCGACTTTGCCCTTCTCCACCGATTTCGCCTTCGCCGCCTCCTCTTCCTTCTTCTTCTTGGCGTTGACCTTCCGGGGCCGACCCTTCGGCTGGAGGCCGTAGCGGATCAGCTCGGAGCTGTCCAATCCGTGATGGGCCTGCAGGTCCGCGGTGAAACGCCGGTAGCTGTGCGCGCCCTCGCGGGCCAGCTCCCGACGCTGCTTCATGACGCTCGTGAGCTCCGAGCGCATCGCTTCGGCCCGCTCGTTGAAGCGGAGCAGGTCCTGGACGTGCGTCTCCAAGCTCTGGTGCCGCTCGACCGCCGGGCCGAGCGAACCCAAGATCGGCCGAGCGTTCTCGACCATGACGTTCCAGGTGTTCGCGATGTCGGCATACCCTCTCTGACGCATACTTCCTCCTTCGCCTTGGCGAAGCCGGGTGCGGGATGATTCCCACATCCAGGAGGATAGGAAGACAATTCCGAGAAGTCGAGCAAATCGCCCCTTTTTCCGAAAAAAGTCGGCGCGGCTCGGATTTCGGATCTCTTTTCCGAAAGATTCAGGGCTCGCATCGCTGCGTTGACGAGCAGGTCAGGGGTTATTACCGTGTCGTCGGACTACTACACGTGAGGATGCATGGCGCTCAACATCAAAAACCGCGAGACCGAGGAACTGGCACAAGAATTGGCCAGCCTGACCGGCGAGACGAAGACCGAGGCGGTCCGGCGGGCTCTTCGCGACCAACTCGTGCGGCTTCAGCGTGAACGGAAAGGGCGTCGCCTTGCCGACGAGCTCGACGAGATCGCTCTCCGGTGCGCCAGTCTGCCGGTTCTCGATCCGCGGCCCGCCGAAGAGATCTTGGGCTACGACGAAAACGGGCTGCCTAGCTGATGGTGATCGACACGTCGGCATTGCTCGCAATCCTCCAGGCCGAGCCCGAACGCCACGTGTTCAATGAAGCGATTGAGGCGGCCCCGTCGCGGAAGATGTCCGTGGCGAACTTCGTCGAGAGCTCGCTCGTGATCGAGTCTCGCCAGGGAGCCGAAGGGTTGCGCGAGCTCGATTTCTTTCTCGACCGGGCGGGGATCCTTCTCGTCGCCGTCGATGCCGAGCAAGGAAAGGTGGCGCGCCGTGCGTTCAGCCAGTTTGGCAAAGGACGTCATCCGGCCGGGCTGAACTACGGCGACGGCTTCGCTTACGCCCTGGCCAAGGTGCTCGGCGAGCCTCTCCTCTTGAAAGGGAACGACTTCTCGAAGACCGACATCACCCCGTTCGAAGCGACCTCGGGCAACTGAGACCTCCTCGAACCCGGTGACACTCCTGACTGGCAGAGAAAGTTTGGGCGCCGCCTGATTTTCGGCGCGCAGTTCTGAAAAACTCGGGCGTAGACGAAAGCGGCGCCACTCTCGGGAGGAAGAAATCGGCAGGCGCAAAGCCGGCGCCCGCGCTCGGGAATTTCAGCTTGACAGAGCACTCCGCCTGGGTGCGCTGGGAAAAATCAAACGGGTAGAGGGCTCCGCCTGGCCGCGCTCCGGAAAATCGACCCAGCAATGCACTTTCCCAAGCGCGCGCCCGGGAAAATCAACGTGACGATGCGCGAAGGCTGGCTGGCGCTCCCCGGAGTCCGTCGGACATTCGCCTTGGCCGAATCCGAATTCTCATTCCGTGCGGCGAAATTCGAATTCTCGGCTTGGCGCTGTGCTCGGCCAGACCGGAACTCCCGAGCGCAACGTCGAAAGCGGCTCGGCGGCGTGAAAATTTGGAAATCGGAACGAAGAGCTCAGCGTACGAAGTCAGAATTTTGGAATCCGGGGCTTTCGACTCTGAAGGTCCGCTTCGATCGACCGCGCGCCACGCGGGAATTTCGCGGCGCAGACCGAAATGCCTGTCTTGGGAGGCCTCGGTAGACTGAAGTTCTGATGAGAAGCCGTGCGTACCAAAACCCAGGGCGCCCGGAAACGTAAGCGTAAGATCGAAAACCCTAGAGAGGACCTTCGCGGAGGGCGTATGGCCGATTTCGTCCAGGATCTTCGTCAAGCTTGGCGCATGATGAGCCGGAATCGCGGCCTGGCGGCCGTGATCGTCGCCACCTTGGCACTCGGAATCGGCGCCACGACGTCGATCTTCTCGGTAGTCGACCGGCTGATCCTCCGGCCGCTCCCGTTTCGCGACGCGGAGCGGCTCGTGCTCGGAGCGGAGATGTCTCCCGATGGGGATCGGTGGAGCGTCTCTTGGCCGAATTTCATCGACTGGCGAGCTCGCGCGCGCTCGTTCGACCGGATCGAAGGATCGCGCCAGGTTCGGTTCAACCTCACCGGATTCGAGAGGGCCGAGCAGCTCGACGGGCGGATGGTCACCGGCGGTTTCTTCGACTTGCTTGGGGTGCAGGCGCAGGTGGGACGGCTGATCGTGCCGAACGACGACCGCCAGGGGGAACCCGACCGGGTGGTGGTGAGCGACCGCCTATGGCGCCGGCTGCTCCACGCCGACCCCCGAGCCATCGGCCGCAACCTGACCCTCGACGATAAGCCCTATACGGTGATCGGCGTCCTCCCCCCAGGGTTCCAATTCACCAGACCCGAAGATCTCTATCTGCCGATGACCCCCTACATCGACGAAGGGGATCTGGAGCGCGGCAACCACAGCGGGATCTACGCCATCGCTCGATTGAGGCCCGGCGTCTCGCTCGCCGCGGCTCAGACAGAGATGAAGGGCCTCGAGGCGGCGCTCGCCAAGGAGCACCCCGAAAGCAACAGCGGTCTCAGCGCCAATATCCGTGCGCTCGCCGACGTAATGGTGGAAGACGTCCGGACTTCGCTGCTGGTCTTGATGGTGGGCGTCGGCTGCGTACTCCTGCTCGCCTGCGTCAATCTCGCGAGCCTGCTGCTCGCACGCGCCACGACCCGGCAGGGGGAGATCGCAACGAGGCTCGCGCTCGGGGCGGGGCGCTCTCGCATCGCGCGGCAGATGCTCACCGAGAGCCTGGCGCTCGCGGTGCTCGGCGGCCTGTTCGGCATCTGGCTCGCGAAGCTCGCGCTGCCGCTCCTCGTCTCGGTCCTTCCCGAGACCATCCCCCGGCTCACCACGGTCGCGATGGACGGCCGGGTGCTCGCGTTCGCCGCGGCCTCCGCCATCGCCACCGCGTTCCTGTTCGGCCTGCTGCCGGCGCTGCAGGCGGCGCGGACCCGCCTCCATCAAGGCGCCCGCTCCGGCGGCTCCGCCGCCCGATTCGGCGGCAAGAGTCCCATCCGTCGCGCGCTCCTGATCGCCGAGATCGCGCTCGCGGTCGTCCTCCTCACCGCCTCCGGGCTGATGATGCGGACCATCTCCCGCCTCGGCGAGGTGGATCCCGGATTCCGCCCGGACCACGTGCTCACCCTCCGGTTCGGGCTGGTCGGCGATCGCTATGACGAGGCGAAACGCCAGGTCGCCTATCGCGACATCGTGGAGAACATCGAGGCGCTGCCGGGGGTCGAGGCGGCCGGGCTCACCCTTTCGCTGCCGTTCGAGGGTTCGAACTGGGGTTCGATCTTCATCGTCGCCGGTCAACCGGTGCCGCCGCGCTCGGAGCTTCCCAACGCGGCTTGGATTCCGGCCTCCCCCGGCGTGTTTCCCGGACTCGGAATACGCCTGATCCGCGGCCGCGCCTTCACCGCGGCCGACACCGCCGATTCGCCGCAGGTGATCCTGGTGAACGAAACCATGGCCCGCCGCATGTGGCCCGGGCAGAACCCGATCGGCCAACGGGTGAAGCAGGGTTGGCCGGAGGCGGAGGCCCCCTGGCGCGAAGTGGTGGGGGTGGTCTCCGACGTCAAGCTCGAAGGGGTGGACCGGGACACGCCGCTTCAGGCCTACGTGCCGCTGCCGCAAAACCCGACTCGGCACCTTTATCTCGTAGCGCGCACGGCGGGCGACCCGGCTCTCGCGACCGGCGCGATCGTCGACGCGATGCACCGCTTCGACCGCGACGTGCCGGTCCACGACGTGAGGACCATGGCGCAGGTGTTCGAGGGGTCGATCGGTACCCGCCGCTTCCCCGCCATCTTCCTGGGCCAGTTCTCGCTCGCCGCGTTGGTGCTCGCGGCACTCGGCATTTTCGGCCTCATGACCTACGCCGTGACGCAACGCACCCACGAGGTGGGCGTCCGCATCGCGCTCGGCGCCCGCGACCGCGACGTCATTCGCGAGCTACTGCGGGAGAGCCTTCTGGTGATTGCCGGAGGGTCCGCCCTCGGCCTGCTCGGCGCGCTGGCGGCCACCCGGCTGCTGCGCTCCCTGCTGTTCGAAGTCCGACCCAACGATCCATGGACGTTGACCGGAGCCGTCGCGATCCTCGGAGCGGTCGCGCTCATCGCCGCCTACATCCCAGCGCGCCGAGCGGCGGGGATCGATCCGGTGGAGGCGCTGCGCGCCGAGTAGGTCAGGGGGCGCGCGCTGCAAAGGTCTTCAGAGGTCGATCGGGGATCCAGCCAGGCAACGTCCCGCAGGCTTGTCGCAACCCGCGGGCTTCCGCCTCAGCGGAGCCGTTCGGAAAGCGCGACGATGATGCCCTCGGGACCGCGGATGTAGGCCAGCCGGTAGGTATCCCCGTACTGCATTTCGCCGATCAGCTCGGCTCCGTGGTCCCGCATGCGCGCCACGAGGACGTCGAGATCGTCGACGGCGAACATGACGCGACGGAAGCCGAGCGCATTGACCGGCGCGTTCACGGGCCCGAAACGGATCGCCTCGGGCGTGTGGAACTTGTCCAGCTCGATGCCCTGCCCGTCGGGCGTCCGCAGCATCGCTAGGGTGGCCCGGACGTCCTGGAGCCCGATCAGCTTTCCGACCGACGGCCCCTCGACGGTCTGTTCCCCTTCGAGCGTAAGACCCAGCTCGAGGAAGAAGGCCTTGGCGGCCTCGAGATCGTCGACCACGAGGAGGACGTTGTCCATTCGTTGGAGCGCCATACTCTCCTTCCTTCGCCGCGGCGGGACTCTCCGATGCGGCGGGAGACCCCATGCGCTGCGATAAGCTGCGGCGTCAGCCTCAGCGATTCATGACAGCCTATCGATTCTGCCGCACCGACGACATCGACCTTCTCGTCGAAGCCTGGGCGCGCTGCCGAGGACCGGAGGACGCGGCGGCGGCACCGCTCGACCGGGACCGTTTCAAGCTCCTCATCCGCGACCTCGACCTCTGGTGCAGCAGCTGTATGGTCGCGTTCGAAGGGCGCGAGCCGGTGGGCGTCCTCCTCGGCGCCAAGCGGCCTCGATCCACGCTGGTCTACGGTCTGCGCGTCCATCCGGAATACCGCCGGCTTGGCCACGCGCGGCACCTCCTCACCTCGCTCGGACAGAAGCTCGCCATTCTCGGTCCTCCGGAGCTCGTCGCCGAGATTCCGGCGGAGCGCGAGGCGGCCCGCGCCGCCTTCGCCGCCTGCGGCTGGATCGAAGGGGCGCGCCTGACCGACTGGCGCCGCGAGCACTCTGCGCGAGATCTCCAGCCCTCCGTGCCAGCGGCCGTCACGGATGCCGTCGCGCCGATCACCCTCCGCGATCTACTCGACGCCGGGATCCTCACAACAGGCGCAGAGACCGTCCGTTGCTGGCAGCGCGATCTCGTTGCACGCCCGAAGATCGATGAAGACTTGGCCGGAATCGGGTTTCACTCCGCCGATCGCCTCGAAGCGTGGGTGCTTCACCGCCCTGGGTCCCGAGGGCGGGAGATCCTCGCGATCGGCTGCGTTCCCGGAGACCTCGGCCGCCTCGGCCTCTCGTTGCTGATCGACGAGCTCGGCCGCCTCGCCGGGGAAGAGCCGCTCCTCCTCCCTCGAGCCGCACCCGACGAGATCGACCCCGAGCTGCTCCGGAGACTCGGCTTCGAGCCCGGCTCGGAGCACGTTCGGTATACCGCCCGGGCTCAGGCAGCCTAAAAAGGGTCCAATGCTCGATCGAAAGCCCTCGCGATGAAAGTCGGCCGCAATGATCCCTGCCCCTGTGGCAGCGGCAAGAAACACAAGAACTGCTGCCTCCTGCGCGGCGAGCGGGCGCCGAGGTCGTGGGTGGACATCTGCTTGGAATGGCTCGAGCGGAACCACGACAAAGGGTACTCCCGAGCGCTCGCCGAATTCTTCGCGGGCCTCGACGAAGAAGAGGGCTCGCGCCTGTTGGAGCTTCCCGAAGGGGTCAAGGAGGTCGTCAACGCCAACGCCACCGAATGGCTCCTTGCCGAGGGCGAAATCGAGGTGCGCGGGGCGCGTCGACGGATTCCGGATCTGCTCCTCGGTCTCGGAGGCCCTCCTCTCGCGGTCGAAGACCGGCAGAAGCTCCAAGCGCTGGCCGATCATTCCATGTCGATCTATGAAGTTCAGGAGGCGGTGCCCGGAGAAGGCCTCTGGGTCAAAGACGCGGCGCAGCCGAAGGCGCGGCGTCTCTGGGTCGTCGAGCACATGGGATCCCAAAGCCTGGTTCGGTGGGACGTCGTGGGGGCACGACTCGTCCCTCGGGAAAAGGAGTGGCAGCTGAGCGGCGCGATCTACCCGATTCCCCGCGATCAGTTGAAAAACCTCAAGGCGGAGGTGCGCGCGGCGAAGCGAGCCGGGCACCGTGCAAGCGAGCCGATCGTCGACTGCTGGCTTCGCTACGTCACGGCGTCGCCTCCCCCTCTGCCGGAGTTGGTCGACGCCGGTTCGGGCGATCCCGTGCTTCTAGTCACGGATCACTACGACGTGGCCGACTGGGATGCCCTCGCCGCCGCGCTCGCCCGACAGCCCGACGTCGAGGGCGATCGAGAGAGTGGCTGGGTTCGGCTCGAAGCGGTCGAGGGCCAGACCTTCGAGCGGGCGAGCCTCAGCCTAAACCTCGGCAAGGCGAACCGCCTGGAGGCTTTCGCGCAAACCCTGAGTCGGGCGGAACGAGGCGCGGCCTGGCTGCGAGAGGTGGCTGGTTCCGCACTCACCTACCGGACACGCGAGGTCGTCGATCCCTTCGCCGCTCTGGCGCATCGGCCCCCTTCCCACGAAAAGAAGCCATCCGATGGGCCGCTCCCGGAGGAGATCCATCGAGCGCTCTATCGAAATTGGTCGGACGAGCCGATTCCGGCCCTCGGCGGCCTCACTCCGCGCGAGGCCATCCGGACGCGAACCGGCCGACGTCAGGTGGTGGAGCTGCTCAAAGACTATGAGGAGCACGAGGCCAGGGGCGCCCTCAAGACGGGCCACGAGCCCGCCAGCTTTCGCTTCCTCTGGGACGAGTTGGGGATCGCTCCTCCAAAGTAGCGAGGCCGACCCCCTTGCGACCTAAACGCCGCTCGCGAAGACGCCGCGGGCGTCCTCGGGAACCTACCAGCAGACTCCGCCGCAGGTGTGGTCCCAGCGCGTCGGCTCGTTGCAGAAAGTCTCCGAGGCGCAGGCGCACCAAGAGGCCTCCTCGCAGTAGGCCGTCGTGCACATGCCCACGGTGGCTCCCGCGACACGCAGAGTCTGCCCGCGCTCGAGGGCACAAAGCGTTTCCCGGTGAAGGCGCAGGGGCTTCGTCCGTTTCTTCATGGATTCTCCTCCGGAGGATTTCGAAAGGTGCATCCTTTCGGCCGCTGGCGTGCGGAGCCTCCCTCAAGACAGGTTGTCTACACCTGCGGAAACGAGACCTCGGTCGGCCGAGCCGGCCGTTCGGCGGGGAGTGGCGCAGTACCGTGAACACAGATCGGTTCCGCCGGCTCCCAAGAAAAGCGGGCACCTCCGAAAAGGAGGTGCCCGTCGATGTTCGCGATTCTTTGGGACTTCGACTCGGTGCGCCTTACGGCTCGGTGATCGGCGCGGTCCAGATCTCTTCTTTGGCTGCGCTGCGGCGGTCCGTCCAGGAGGGGAGGAACTTGCTCGCCCAGCCCGAGAGACTGTTGTAGTCGCCGTACTGGTTGCCCAAATCGGCACCCGCAATGGTTTCGTTGGTCTGGAGCGTGGTCACTTGGGTCGCGGCGCTCCAGGTCGAGCCGCCGTTGGACGACGTCTGGTAATAGACGTTCGTCTTCTTGCGCGTCGCGTCGCCCACGGTGTCGTAATAAATGATCGCGATGCGCCCGGTGCTTTCGTCGACCGCGAGCGCCTGGTTGAACTGGTCGTTCAGGCCGGCCTGGTTGTTGACCATGGCCGCCGCCGACCAGGTCGTGCCGCCGTCGGTCGAGCGCGAGAACCAGATCCGGGTCTTGCAGGTCGAGGCGGCGTTCGTGCCCGGCTCGTTGGCGGCCGAGGTGCAGCCGGCCGCGCCGGTCAAGTCGGTCCAAGCCACGTAAACGTTGTTGGTCGCGCCGTTACGGTAGGCGCCGCCGCTCGTGTAGATCAGGGCGCGGCGGTTGGCCATCGCCGGAATCCCGATGTCGTAAGCGTCGAACATGGTGCGCACGATCACCGCCGCCGAGAAGCTCACGGCGTTGTTGGTCGACTTGCGCACGATGATCCGGCGGTTCGAGGTCGTGGGCCAGAAGACGAAGACGTCGCCCGAGCTGTTCGACTTGATGTCGCAGCCGATCGCCGTGCCGGTCGATTCGGCGCCGCTCACCGCGAGCGGGGTGCCCCAGGCGCCCGTGGCCGTGCGGTGATTCACGTAGGCCGGGTTGCCGTTGTGCCAGCACGCATAGATCGAATCCTTGAACGCCGAGGTGCTGCTGTGGTCGACCCACATGAGCTGCTTGTCGGCGCTCGTCTGGGTGCCGGAGAAGGTGCTGTCGAAGGTCCACGAGGAGCCGGCCGTGGTCGACTTGTACGAGCGCATCCGGAGCTGCGATCCCGCCGCGTTGATGCCGATCGTGGTCGCCCAGGCGCTGCCGTCGGAGCGCCAGTCGACGGTCGGGTCGGAATGGAAAGCGTCGGTGCCGGTGAACGGAAGCGTCGTCTGCCCCCAGGTCAAGCCGCCGTTGGAGGAGTAGAACTGCGCCTGATGTCCACCCGAAACGATCGCGTTCGAGGCCGCGATCACCTGGTTCGGATTGAGGAAGTTGATCCGGATGTCCGACTCCGAGCGCGGGCTGGTCTGGAGACCCGAGGTGCGCACGTTGGTTCCGACGGTGGTGCGAAGCTCCTCCGGAGCGATGTCGACGTCGGCCAGGCCCGGCAGCAGGTCCTGATGGTGCAACATCCACTCCTGCACCTCGTGGAGAACGCGGGGATAGCCGCCGGTCGGATCGCTCGCCGAGTAGGTCAGCTCCGGGTGCGCCTTGCGCCACCAGACCCTGAGCCAAGGCGCGATGCCGATCTTGTCGTTCCTCTCGCCGGGACGGAGCATCTCGAAGTCCTGGTTCGCGTAGATCAGGCCTTCGAGGTTGCTCCCGGAAAGGACCTTGTGCTGGGCCAGCTGGCTCGCGACCGAGGGCCAGCCACGAGGATTGCTCCCCGGGGCAGCCTCGGCGGCTTGAGCCTGAGCGAGGAACGAAACCGACAGAAGCATCAGAAGGATCATCGACGGATACACTTTGCGCATAGGGCCTCCAAAAAGGAACCTCAGGTTCAAGGCCGGGGAAACGGCCTCGCGGAAACTCGGATTGGGTACCGGCGAAAGTCGCTACAAGGAAGAGTGCTCTCACGAACGGAAGCGAGACGTCAGAGCAGGGAACCCGTCAATGTCCCGGACCAAGGGAGGACTGCCACGGCGAAAGGGTCGGGATGAAAAGCGTGGGCCACCCCTTCGGCGATCTCCCCGGTACCGGAATCCCCATCTAGCCGGCTGCTAGGCGGGGCCTGTTTCCGGCAGCGCGATCTCGGCCAGGTCCGCGAGCAGTCGGAGCACCGCGAGCTCTTTCGCCTTGGCCTCGACTTCCACCGTGAGCGGCCAGCCGCGCCATTCCGAAGGAAAGTCCGCGCTGTCGATGTAGTCGTGATGCCGCTCCGGTTTCGGCCCCTCCCAGCCTTCGATCGGGCTGGAGATGTGGAAAAGCGGCTCGGTCGTCCAGGTCTTCCGGGCGCGGTCGGTGGCCTCGGCAACGCTCAGGCCGTCGGACAGGCAGCGATGATGGTGTACGTCGTAGACCAACGGCACGCCGGTGTCGGCGCAGACCGGCAGCAGGTCTGCGGGGGTGTAGACCTTGTCGTCGTTTTCCAACGTGAGGCGCGCGCGAATCGGGTCGGGCAGCCGCTCGACGTTTCGGCGTAGGGCGGCGAGCGCGGAGGTCTTGTCGCCGTAGGCGCCGCCTCCGTGGACGTTGACCGTGTCGGCGCCGACCCATTCCGCGACCTCGGCCTGGTAGGCGAGCTCGGCGAGCGAATGCGCCAAGGTCTGCGGGTTCGGCGAGTTGAGCACCACGAACTGATCCGGATGAAAGGAGAGACGGAGGCCGCGCTCCCGAGCGAAGCGGCCGCACTCTCGGAAGAGCTCGACGATCTCCCCTCCGCCCGGCAGCTCGTCGATCGAGTATCCCGCCGTCGGGTGGGTCTTCACCGGCAGGATCTGGCTGTTGATCCGGAACGCGCCGATGCCGTGGCTCGCGCAGAACGCCAAGGAGGCATGGAGCGCCTCGGCATTCGCTCGGCACAGGGTGGCCAGCCGCGCGAGCCGCTCGGCGCGGGGCAGGCGCAACATCGCCGTCGCCGTCGTCGTGCGAAATTTGATCGGCTCCGCGGCGAACTGGCAGCACAAACCCAGGCGCATAACGCTCCTTCGGCCCGGTAGGGAATCGGGCTCTTCGGGAACATTAGATTTCTTCGCGTGGGAGATCCGAGCGGTGTTTGCCGGCGCGGCCATTCCCTCGGAGCCTAACCTGAGGTCGAGCGCCCCGTCACCAGCGAGAAACCTCACCGGCGGCACATCACCGGGTCGCGCCGAAGTCTGCTCGGCGGCCAAGGTATGATCGCCGCTCTTCAGATCACAGCCGTTGATCCGGGAGGTCCGCGGGCCTTCCTCTTCGTAGTTCGAAAGGAAGATCCCATGGACCTCTTCTGCGAGATCACCGTGGTCAACCACTCCAGGCTCACCCTTCACGTCGCGAGCCAAACGAACACACATGGCAGCTGGGATTTCCACGGCACGCACCTGATCCACCCCGGAGGCTTCGGCCGGTTCACGGGGAAGGATCCGGCCGGGGCGGCGGCCGGCTCGGAGGGATGGGTCCGGTTCGGCGACGAGACCGGCTGCGCGTTTTCGCTCGCCTACTGCTGCTCGTACAAGAACGACGGCAACTACGCCTTCGTCGTCGAGCCCTCGGCCCTTCTCGACGTCACCCTCCGTTTCGGCCATGAGGTGCCTCCCGTCGCCGGGGACAAGAGCTGGGGCTCGGCGACGTTTCCCGTGGGCGGCCATCCGCTCGGCATCTTGGTCTACGTCGAGCAGCGGCCGGCGAAGCGCTCGCTCTCGGTCCTGACCCTGAACGCCCACCTGCTGGAGGGGGCGAAATCCGTTCCAGCGGACCAGATCTGCCACGATGCGGAGCGGGCCGGCGAGCTGATGCGGCGGTTGGCCCAGATCGACGAGGTGGATCCCGATGTGGTCTGTCTGCAGGGGGCCTGGGCGCTCGCTGACCAGCCTCTCGACGCCACCTTCGCGGCGTACCCTTTCGCCTACCCCACGATCGACCGAGCTCCGCAGACCCCGACGCCGTCGTGGTGGGCCAACTGGTTCTCCGTCTTGAGCGCGATCCCGGTCGTCGGCCCCATGATCTCGTGCTCGGTGCTCTCGGCCCAGCTGGCGTCGTTGAGCCACGACTTGAGCGCCTTGCGCGCCCAATGGCGCGACGCGATCGAAGAAACCGCCGGTCTCTTGATCCTGAGCCGCTTTCCGCTCCAAGACGGCCGCTTCACGTTGTTCGACGGGGCCGCCGGCACGGCATCCCTCGACCGGCGAGGCCTGCTCGAAGCGACCGTGCAATTTCCGGCGGACGATCGCACCACCGGCTCGATTCGGATCGGAACGACGTTCGGTCCGTCGGATGCCCAGGCGGCCCTGCGGGCGATGCGCGACGTGGCCGCGGCCAAGACGCTCTCCGACCCGAGCCGGGATCGAATCCTGCTCGGCGACTTCCAACTCGGCGAAAGGAACAATGCCGAACGGCAGGCGCTCGATACCGCGCTCGGCGGCCGCGGGGCGACCGAGCTCGTCCGCCGATTCCTGCCGAGCCTCGATCAGGCGTATACCGAATGGCCGGCCGAGAACAGCTTCTGCTGGGCGCTCCACGAGGCTGCTTCGGCCGCGGCTCCGAGCCAGGGAAAGGATCGCCGCGACCACGTCTACTTCGCGCCGAGGGAACGGGCCTCGTTCCTCGGTCCCGCGACCGTCTCGATTCCTCGCGATTGGGAAATCCCCACGCCGCTCTCGGTTCTCGGCCGAACGTTCCAGGGGATCGCGGTCTCCGATCACCATCCGGTCGTCGCCCGGTTCGACGTCGCCGTCCCGAAGATCGCGCCTTTCCCAAGCTTTCTCGACCATCGGGAAACCGTTCTGTCCCTCGCCGAGATCGAGAGCGGAAAGTACAGCTTTGCGCTGGCCCACGGGAGCCGGTCTACCCTCGACGCGGACCTCTATTGCGTTCGGCGCGCGGGCAACCCATCCGGCCAGATCGATCTGCGGGTTCTCGACGGAACCTCGCGCGGGGCGCGTTTCAAGCTGGAGATTCCCACCCGGCTACCCCTGGGCGAAGCGGCTTCGTACGC
>JBGAGQ010000101.1:0-15417 GCA_044226625.1 Thermoanaerobaculia bacterium | reverse complement strand
GCTTCCGTGCGCGCGAGGGTCGATCCCGGGCCCGAGCGCGACTCCGGAGTCCTCCCAGAGGTTGAGCAGGTAGGCCCGCGTGAACGCGCTTCGCACCTGCTCGCTCTCGCTCGAATCCCGGTCCGGCGCCTCCCGGAAGCGGCGCAGGAGCCTTTCGGCGGCTTGGCGGAGGCCTGGCGAGGATCACCCCGAGCAGCTGCCGCAGCACGTACTGCAGGATCCCTCCGTGCCGGTAGGACCTCCTGCGGCGTGTCGAGCCGGAGCTTCGCCTTGAAACGAATCTCGCTGTCGTCTTCGCGGCGGGCGATGACGGACATCTCGCGCCCGTTCGCGAACTGGCTCTCGAACGGCTTCGCGATCCCGAAGATCGAGAAGACCTCACGCCCCGTGAGGCCGAGGGTCTCGGCGTTTTCTCCCGAGAGGTACTCGAGAGGCGCGATGCCCATGCCGACGAGATTGCTGCGATGGATGCGCTCGAAGCTCTCGGCGATGACCGCGCGCACGCCCTGGAGGCGCGGACCCTTGGCCGCCCAGTCGCGGGAGGAGCCGGTGCCGTACTCCTTGCCGGCGAGGACGAGCGTCGGTACCCCTTCGGCCAGATACCGCTCGGCCGCGTCGTAGATCGCGAGCGGCTCACCCGAAGGGAGGTGCAACGTGAATCCACCCTCGATCTCCGGGGTCATCCGGTTGCGGATCCGGATGTTGGCGAACGTGCCGCGGACCATCACCTCGTGATTGCCGCGGCGCGCCGTAGGAGTTGAAGTCCGCGGCGCCCACGCCGTGGTCGATCAGATATTTTCCAGCCGGGCTGTTCGCCTTGATCGAACCGGCGGGGGAGATGTGGTCGGTCGTGATGCTGTCGGCGAACGACGCGAGCACCCGAGCCCCCTGGATGTCCTCGACCGGCCGCGGCTCGGCGGGCATGTTCTGGAAGTAGGGAGGATGGCGGACGTAGGTCGAGGCGCCGTCCCAGGCGTAGGTGTCGCCGGCCGGGACGTCGAGGTCCTGCCATTGCTCGTCACCCGTGAAGACGTCGGCGTACTCACGAACGAACATCGACGACAGCAGTCCTTGGCGACCGTATCGGCGACTTCCTTGGCGGTCGGCCAGATGTCTCGAAGGTAGACCGACTCGCCCGACTCCGAGGTCCCGAGAGGGGCGGTCGCCAGATCGACGTCGATCCGTCCGGCGAGCGCGTAGGCGACCACGAGCGGGGGCGAGGCGAGGTAGTTCGCACGCACGTCCTGGTTGACGCGCCCCTCGAAGTTTCGGTTGCCGGAGAGAACAGCGACCGCCACCAGGTCGCGCTCGTTGATCGCGCTGGAGATCGGTTCCGCGAGCGGTCCGCTGTTGCCGATGCAGGTGGTGCAGCCGTAGCCGACGAGCTGGAACCCGAGCTGGTCGAGGTAGGGCGTGAGCCCCGCCTCGCGCAGGTACTCGGTGACCACCTTCGAGCCCGGGGCCAGGCTGGTCTTCACCCAGGGCTTCGACTTGAGGCCCCGCTCGACCGCCTTCTTCGCCACCAGACCCGCGGCGACCATGACCGAGGGGTTCGAGGTGTTGGTGCAGCTGGTAATCGCGGCGATGACCCCCGATCCCTGGTCGAGCTGGCGCGCCGCGGCCTCGAGCGCGTGCTCGCCCGGCGGCTCGGCGACGGCGAGACCACCGCCTCCCTCGGCCACCATGCGCCGCGCGCCGGCTGCCGGCTTCTTCTTCGGCGCGGCGAGCATCGCCTGCAGCTCCACGGCGAACGAAGGGGCGACCGCGGAGAGCGCGACGCGGTCCTGGGGGCGGCGCGGTCCGGCGAGGCTCGGCTCGACGGTGGAGAGATCCAGCTCGAGCGTCGAGCTGTAGCGCGGCTCCGGGCTGTCCTCGGTGTGGAACAGCCCTTGTTCTTTCATATAGGCCTGGACTAGGGCGAACTGTTCGGCACTCCGGCCGGAGAACGCGAGGTAGTCGAGGGCGATCTGGTCGACCGGGAAGATGCCGCAGGTCGCCCCGTATTCCGGTGCCATATTGGCGATCGTGGCCCGGTCGGCGAGCGGCAGCTTCGCGAGCCCCGGCCCGTAGAACTCGACGAACTTTCCGACCACGCCCTTCTTGCGGAGCATTTCCGTGACGCGCAGGACCAGATCGGTCGCGGTCGAGCCCTGCGGCAAGGCCCCCTCCAGGCGGAAGCCGACCACCTGCGGAATGAGCATCGACACCGGCTGGCCGAGCATCGCCGCCTCGGCCTCGATGCCGCCGACGCCCCAGCCGAGGACGCCCAGGCCGTTGATCATCGTGGTGTGCGAGTCGGTGCCGACGAGCGTGTCGGGGTAGGCCCAGGTCTCGCCGTTCCGGTCCCCCGTCATCACGACGCGGGCGAGGTATTCGAGGTTCACCTGGTGAACGATCCCGGTGTCCGGAGGCACGACGCGGTTTCAGGAATGCCGTCTGGCCCCAGCAGGAACGTAGCGCTCCTGGGCGGCACGACGCGAAAGTTTGCGAATGCCGTCTGGCCCCAACGCAGGAACGCGTAGCGCTCCCGGTTGCGCTCGAACTCTTTCTCCGCATTGATTCGAAACGCCGCCTCCGTCCCGTATTCGTCGACCTGCACGGAGTGGTCGATGACCAGCTCGACCGGCTGGAGCGGATTGATCCGGGTCGGATCGCCACCCATCGCCTTCATCGCGTCGCGCATCGCCGCGAGGTCGACCACGGCGGGAACGCCGGTGAAATCTTGCAGGAGAACCCGCGCCGGCATGAACGCGATCTCGGTCTCCGGCGTGGCCGCCGGATCCCAGCGCGCGAGGGTCTCGATCTCCTTGGCGGTGACGGTCGTTCCGTCCTCGCGGCGAAGGAGGTTCTCGAGCAGGATGCGTAGCGCGAACGGCAGCCGGTCGACGTCGTAACCGGCCTCGCGCAGGGCGCTCAGGCGGGCGATCTTCCAGGTGCTGCCGCCGACGGTCAGGGTGCCGTGGCTATGAAAACTATCGGACATGGAAATGTCTCCTCGGAACGGATTCGGACCGGATCCGCGCGGACTGGATTGAAAGCGAGAGGGGGAGATCTCGGAAGGACCGCGCGCGTGTCGGACGCCAAAGATAACAGCTCAGCCCGACGGGAAGGGAGCCCTCGTCCCCCTCGGGCTCGCTCCAAACGGAATTCAGGTTTGGATCTCTCTTCAGTCGGCAGCGAGAGCGAGCCGGAAATCTCGGAGCAGCGCCCGTTCGACCTCGGCCTCCCGAACCTGGCGGCGGCCCGAGCCGGCCTCGGAGGCGAAGGAGGACGGATCGGAGTAGATCGCGATCAGCCGATCTTGAGCGGTCTTGACCAGCCCTTCGAGGTCCGGGCGCGCGAGCTCCCGGGCGAGCGCGTCCATGATCTCGACCCCGAGATCCGCCGGGGCGTGGGGCGAAGCCGCGGGCTCCACATCGCGCAACTGCCGGACGAACCAGGCAGGGCTTCCTCCCGATCCCAGGTCTTGACGATCTCGTAAAGGGTGAGATCGGCCCGGTCGAGGGTCCGGGTGCTTTCGAGCGCGGTCTCCAGCCGCACTTTTTGTTCGCCGGTGAGGAACGCCCCGACCAGGGCCGGGATCGGCTCGGTGTCCAGGGCTCGGCCGGCCGCGAGCCGGCTGGCGATGAACGATCGCAGGTCGCCCGCCACCTGGGTCTCGGGGGCTTTGCGCGCCCGCCCCATCTCGGCCAGGGCGTCGAGACAGGAGAGAAGCTCGCTCGCGCCGGCCTTTCGGGTGAGCGGCTCTTCCGTCGTCGCGACCAACCACTCCGCGAGGTCGGCCGGGTTCATTCCGGCATCACGCGGCAGGCCGAGGAAGCTCTCGATCCGTTCCCGATAAGCCGCGAGCGCGTCGGCGCCCGGGGCCTTCATGCCGAACGTGGCATCGACCGGCTCGTACGCGCCGTCGCCACGGCGATGGAGGAAGGCGAGCAAGAGATCTCCCGGCGCGAACGCCGCTTCGTCGCCCCCCCGTGGCGTCAAGTGGACGACCTTCAGGTGCTGTGCGGTCTCTCGACCTTTGAGGACGAGATCCAGCCGCAGGTCGGTCACCGACTCGCTCCCGTCGCGCGTGGGAACGGAGGTGGCCGCGCTTCCGAGAACCACCAGCTCGCTCTCGTCGATCAGCTGTCGCAACGGCTCCGCCCCGATCGGCAGGTCGCCCTGGTCGAGCCGTTCCCAGGCTTCCGACTCGGTTTCGATTCCGTTGTCGGGCCCCTGGGCGAGTGCGGCGGTCGACAGCGAGCCGGCAAGTAGGAGCAGCCCGGCGAACACGCCGAGGCCTTGGAAATTCAAAAATTGCCGGTGGGCCGGCGGCACACTTTTCCGAACGGCCGCTCCCTCGATCGGCAGGGTGCGGCTCGAATCGAGAGATAAGTTGGTTTCCAACCCGCTGCGACTGCCCTTCCGACCGACCATTTCGAGGCTCCCGATCCACAGGCGTGAGGATCTGCCAGATGGTTACTGCAAACCGCGGACCGGGGTGGAAGCGCGGCTTTCATCGGCCGAGCTCTCTCTGGATGGTCTCGATCAACTCCTGCTCGATCGCGGTCGAGCGTTCGAGGAAGCGGCGCGTCTCCTCCGGCGTCGGCCGGGGGGAGAGGTCTCCGGCGAGATCGTCGATAGCATCCCAGGCGGCGCGTACCCGCTCGTCGATTTTCGGATCGCCGGCGGTTTCGGCGAAAGCGTTCAGGAGTTGCATGGCCGAGGCCTCGGGTTCGGCTTTGGCATCGCGTACCGAACGGAGCAGCCAAGCGGTCGCGGCTTGGCGGTCGAAGCGCTCGACGACGCTGTAGAGCGAGAGATCCCCTTCGGAATGGGTATGGGTCGCAAACAGCGCTTCCTCCAGCCGGCTTCGATGCGCGTCGGTAAAGAAGGCGGCGATCTCCTGGAGGGAGGCTTCGCCATCGAGCGGTCGGCCCTGGTCGAGATGTCTCGAAAGTGCGAAGCGCAGCGCCGCTGCCGCGTGTTCCGACGAGATGCCCTGCGCCTCGGCGATGTCGTCGAGCGCGCCCAGCGATCGGATCTCGTTCGCCGCCTCGCCGCGCAGGTGCGGCTCTTCGGCGGTCGCGACCAGCCACTCGGCGAGGTCGCGCGGATCGGACGGATCATCCATCACTCGTGTGAGCTCGCCGATCCGCTCGCGATAGACCGGCCATTCCTCGTCCGAGAGAACGCGGACGCCCTGGTAGTAGTCGGCCGATTCGTAGTCCGCGGCCGCGGCCCTTCCCCGGGGCCCTTCGCGCGGCGAGAGAAGGGCGAGAACTTTCGTTCCCGGGACGAACGTCGCGTCCGATTCCTCGGGAGCCTGGCGCAAGATGCGCACCGATCGGCCCGTGCCCCGACCCTTGAACACGAGGTTCAGCCGCAGTTCGGTGATCAGCTCGCCATCTTCCGCCGGCCGCGTCGCCCCGACCGTCGCGAGCGCCGCGAGCGTGCTCCGGCCGAACACCTTCCGCAGAGGATCTGGGGACACGGCGATGATGCCGGTGGTGACGGAGCTCTCGTCGACCGCGGGGGAGACGGTGAGATTTCCCCTACGGCTCTGTCCGGCTTCGAGGACCACGTCGGTGAGCGACGCGGTGCCGAAACCGGCCCCCGAAACGGTGACCGAGAAGGCCCCGGGGTCGAGGTCGTCGAACGAGTAGCCGCCGTCGGCGGCGGTGACCGTCTCCCATTGGCGGCCATCGAGCGCGTTGCGGACGACGACCTGGAAACCCGGGAGCGGACCGCCCTCTTCGTCCTGGACGACGCCGAACAGCGAAGCGTTGCCATGCTCCGGGCGCTCAGCCTGGAGAGCGCCGCGAGGTCTCGCCGGTCGGCGATACCGTCGACCCCGCTGCGGAAGGCGATTCGGCCGGCGAGGTCTGCGCGCCGGCCGAGGCGATGCCGAGCATCGCCGTGACCAGGGTCGCCGCGAGAGGTAGCGGACGCGCGCCCGACGGACCTGCCGGGGCCATCGGCTCGAACGGAGCTTCGAGCACGACGAGGCGACCGTCTTTGCCGCGGGTGATCCGGCCGCAGAGGCGCCCCCGGGTCGCCTCCAGCCGGGCCGCGATCTCCCTCTCGGTCATCGAAGCGAAATTGAAAACGGATCGGTCGCACTGGGCACAGTGCCGCCGGCTTTCATCCCCGGTCATCCTCCCACGCCTTCGGGCAAGGTGACCCGACCACCATTCGGTTCAGCGTCTCGCGTCGCAGGGACATCGCCCGCCCTCCGTAAAAGGAACGTTCGAAGGATCGGACTGCAAAGCGCGAGCCCTGGTTCCCGCTCTCGGCTGGAGCGGCTCGTCCGCGGGACCGATCGCAGGGCCGGGGGGACGGATGGAGATCTGGGGGCCGGCAATCCTCCAATGGCCCTCGCTTTTGCGGACGGCGCCGTCCGGTTCCCCGGACGGCGATTCAATCGAGTGTCCTCAGCCGATCTCGGCGGCTGCCTCGTCGGAGCCACGCCCGAACAGCCTGCCGATGCGCCGGCCGAGGCGTTGGAACAGGCGCGCTTCCACCAGATCGTCGAACAGGCTGTAGGCGACCGGGGTCCCGATCAGGGTGAGCAGGAGCGCGAGCGTCTGTCCCCCCATGATCACCGAGCCGATCGCCCGGTTGGTGCCCGCGCCCGTGCCGCTCGAGACGACCAGCGGCACCATGCCGGCCACGAACGCGAGCGTGGTCATCAGGATCGGGCGCAGCCGGTCACGGTTCGCCTCGCGGATCGCCTCTTCGCGAGCCATGCCGTGCTCGCGCAGTTGGATCGTGTGATCGATCTGGAGGATCGAGTTCTTCTTCACGATTCCGAACAGCACCAGGATGCCGAGCGCCGAGAAGATGTTCATCGACTGGCCGAGGAAGATCAGGGAGAACAGCGCGAACGGTATGGTGAGGGGCAGGGCGAGCAGGATGGTCACCGGATGGAGCCAGCTCTCGAACTGCGCGGCGAGAATCAGATACATGAAGACGATCGACAGCAGGAAGGCGAGGGCGAAGTTCTTCGCCGCGCGCCCCTGCTCGCGCGACCGGCCGGTGAAACCGTAGGAGAAGGACGACGGCATGTTCAGCCGTTTCGCCGCCGCGGACAGGCCGTCGATCACGGTCTGCGAGGAATAGCCGGGGAGGATGCCGGCGTAGATCAGGACCTGGCGACGACGGGCGATGCGGTTGATCAGCGACGGGCCGGTGCCGGGATCGAGGCGCACCACGTCGGACAGCGGGACCGTGCCGACCTTGCTCGACGGGATCCTCGCGAGCGCGATGCCGGCGGCGTCGCGTCGGCGCTCGCCTCGGCGCGCGGACGTGACCTCGTACTGCTCGCTACCCCCCCGCCTCGGGTGAAGCTCGTGACCTCCTGGCTGACCAGAACGTTCATCGTCGAGGCGACGTCGTCCACCCGAACGCCCAGGTCCGACGCCTCAAGCGGTCGGTCGCCGCCGAACCTCGAACGCCGACGATCAGGCCGAGCGTCGGCGTCGACCACGCCGGGCATCTTCCGAGCCTCGGTGAGTAGCCGCTGGGAGTAGCGGCCAAGCTGCTCGAGGTCGGGGGCCGCCTGGGAGCCAGAACTGGATCTCGGCGTTGCCCGCCGCCGGCGGAGACCGGGCTCGACCGTCGTGTGCGCAGTCTCAAGAGCGCCGATAAGCGGGGAGCACCTTCTCGCGAACCCGCGACATCACCGCGAACTGGTCGGCCTTGCGCTGGTCGACGGGCTTCAGGCGCACGTAGACCTGGCCCAGATTCTTGGTTACCTGCGGGTCGTCGCCGATCGTCACCATGGTCGCAGCGACCTCGGGAAACGTGCGGATCTGGTTGGCGATCGATTCGACGATCGTCTTCGTGGTCGCGAGGCTCGCCCCTTCCGGCGCGCGGACGTTCACCCCGAACTGCGACTCGTCGTCGCGCGGGAGGAAGTTCTTGTCCACCCGCTTGAACAGCGGAACGGTCGAAGCGAAGACGGCGAGCATCACCAGCACGACCACCCAACGATGGGCGAGGGAACGATCGAGGAGCCACAGGTATCCCCGCTCGATCCGGGCGTACAGGCCGCGCGAGCGGGTGCTCTCCTTGGGCTTCTCGTGCCCCTTCTTCGCTTCGTTGGCGCGGATCCAGCGCGAGCAGAGCATCGGCGTCAGGGTGAACGAGACGAGCAGCGAGACAGCGATCGCGCACGCCATGGTGATGCCGAACGAGTACATGAAGCGGCCGACGATGCCGCCCATGAACGCGACGGGGAGGAACACGGCGATCAGCGAGAGCGTGGTCGCGAGGACCGCGAGCGTGATTTCGCCGGTCCCTTTCGCCGCCGCCTCGCGCGGGCTCATTCCCTTCTCCTCGATGAAGCGGAAGACGTTCTCGAGCACGACCACGGCGTCGTCGATCACGATGCCCACGACCAGGGCGAGCGCGAGCAGGGTGATGACGTTCAAGGTGAACCCGAACCAGGCCATCGCGGCGAACGCCGCGATCAGCGAGGTGGGGATCGCGACCGCCGAGATCAGGGTCAGGCGGAAGCGGCGCAAGAACAGGAGGACGATCAGCGCCGCGAACAGCGAGCCGAGCACCAGGTGCTCCTGCACCGCGTCGACCGCGGCGGTGATGTAGTCGGACTGGTCGCGGACGATGTTCATCGTCCAGCCGGCGGGCAGCTGCGAGCGCAGTTGGGCCAGCCGTTCTTTGACGCCGGCGATCACCTCGACCGTGTTGAGCCCCGATTGCTTGCGGATCTGGAGCACGACGGCCGGCTTGCCGTCGACGCTCGCGAGCGTCTCGGCCTCGGCCGTCGAGTCCTCGACCCGCGCCACGTCGCTCACCTTGACGGGGTAGCCCGCGCGGTTCGCGATCGGAATCTCGCCGAAGGCGGCCGGCGTCTCGACGCGGCCGTAGGTGCGAAGGGTGAGATCGCGGAGCCCCTGCTCCACCTGGCCGCCTGGGATCTGCACGTTCTGCCCCTGAAGGCCGCGGACCACGTCGGCGACGGTCAGGTTGAGCGCCGAGAGCTTGGCCGGATCGGCGATCACGTTGATCTGGCGCGGCCGACCGCCGATGATGCGCACCTGGCCGACGCCGGAGATCGACTCGAGCTGGCGTTTGAGCGACTTGTCGGCGAACTCGGTGACCTCGCGGATCGGCACCGGGGCGGCGAGGGCGATCGAGAGGACCGGCGCGGCGTCCGGATCGATCTTCTGGATGATCGGCGGATCGGCGCTCTGAGGGAGCTCGCCGAGCACGGTGTTTACCCGGTCGCGCACCTCTTGCGCCGCGACGTCGCCGTCCTTTTCGAGCACGAAGGAGACGACCACCTGCGACGTGCCTTCCGAGCTGATCGAGATCAGCTGGTCGATGCCGCTGATCGTGTTGACCGCCTCCTCGATCTTGTCGGTGATCTCGGTCTCGATGTCCTCGGGGCCGGCGCCGGTCAGACGGGTGTTGATCGTCACGGTGGGGAAGTCGACCTTCGGAAAGCGATCGACCCCCAGCTTGCCGTAGGCGAACAGCCCGACCACGACCAGCGACAGGATCAGCACCGACGCGAAGACCGGCCGGCGGATGCAGAGATCGGCGAGGCGGTTCATCGCGTGGCTCCTCCCGCCGCGGAGGCCGCGGCTCCCGAGCCCAGATCGAGCTTGACCCGCGCGAAGAGGCCGGGCTTCAGGCGTCCGTCGCCGTTGGGGAATTCGGTCTCGACCGCGACCGTGCGGGTCGTCGATTCGACCACTCCGCCGATGACCTTGACCCGCCCGCGGAACGTCTCGCCCGGATAGGGATCGACGCTCGCCTCGACCTCCTGGCCGAGCCGGACGCTTGACAGGTAGCGCTCCGGCAGCCGGAAGCGCAGCTTGAGCGGGGAGGTCTGGACGATCACCAGCGCAACCGTCGCCTCGCCGAGCCGCTCGCCCACGTCGGTCCGCTTCTCCGCCACGACTCCGTCGATCGGCGAGCGGAGGACCGCGTCTTCCAGTCGCTGCCGCGCGAGGTCGCGCGTCGCCTTGGCGGCGAGGACGGCAGCCTCGGCGCCCGAGGCGGCCGATTCGGATCGGTCGAAGGCGGCCTGCGCGACGCTCCCCTTGGCGAGCAGATCGCGCTTCCGGTCGAGGTCCCGCCGCGCGTCGCCCGCGGCCGCCTCGGCCCGCGCGACTTCGGCGGTCGAGCGCTCGACTTCGAGCGCCAGGTACTGCGTTTCGAGCGAGAGGAGCGGCTGGCCCCTGCGCACCCTCGCCCCCTCGTCGACGTACATCTTCCCGACGCGGCCGGGCATGCGGACCGCGAGCTCCGACTGGACGGGCGAGACCAGCTCTCCGGTCGCCTCGACGCTCGTTTCGCCGGCGGCGACCGAGGTCGCTCCGTCGGCGCGAGGTGCTTCGGCCTCCGAGTTCGCCGCGTCGGAGGTCGCGGCGATGCCTGCGATCTTTTCGACGTCCGACGGCAGGGCCGGAGCTGGCGCGGCGGCGGCCTCTTCGGCGGTCGCCTCGGCCTTCTTTTCGACTTTCGGCTTGCCGCCGCACGCGAGCGCCGGAACGAGGAGGACGGACAGAGCAAAGAGCGAAATCGGCAGACGGTTCATCGGACCTCCTCCATCGAAAGATTCTTGGCGAGCAGGCCGGCGGCGGACCACACTTCGAGCTCGGCGAGGTCGCGGTTGAGGGCGCCGGTCGCGACCGCGCGTCGCGCGTCGGCGAGAGACGTCTCGGCCACCCGCGCGTCGAGCGCGGTCAGCTCCTGGGCGCGATAGAGCTCGTCGGCTTGTTCGTATTCCGCCTCGGCGGCGGTCAGCTGTTCTTGGGCGAGCGCGAGCTCGGCGTCGGCCGCGGCGAGGTCGGCCATCGCGCGGCGCACCTCTTCGCGCACTTTGCGGCGCGCGGCTTCGAGATCGAGCTCGGCTTGGTGCAGGCGCTCGTTCGCGATCGCGACCTTCGCCTTCACCTCACCCCCCTGGTAGATCGGCACCGTGAGGCGAAAAGCGAAAAATCCGTACTGGTCGAGCGGAAACGACGACCTCTGCTTGAGCCAGGCGCCGTCGGCGGTGAGAACGGGCAAGAGAGCGCCCTTCTGCTTCCGCACCTCGAGGCGCGCGATCTCGACCGCGGTTTTCGCGCGGGCGACCTCCGGACGCGACTCCTCGACTTGGGCGAGCAACTCCTCTTCGGTCGGCCGCTTGGGCAGGATGCGCCCGGGCTCGGTCGTCGCGAGCGGCTGATCGAGCGCTAGGTCCTCCCGCAGGCGGCTCTCGGCGAGCGCCCGATCCTGGCGCGCCCGGGCGAGCTGGCGCTCGGCACCCTTGATGTCCGCTTCGGCGCGCAAGAGATCGACACGCGTCGTCTCGCCCGCCTCGAAGAAGGTCTTCGCCTGGTCGCGCCTCGCCGAGGCCAGGTCGACGCTCTTCTGTTCGACCGCGATCAGCTCGTCGGCGCGCACCACGGCGAGGTAGTCGGCGGCGACGGCGAGCAGCAGCCGATCGCGCGCCGAGGCGGCGTTCGCGCGGGCGGTATCCACCCCCAGGCGCGCCTGTTCGAGAGCGCGGCGCTCGCGGTTGCCGGCATAGATCGGCTGCGAGAGGGTAAGCCGGTAGCTCCAGTCCCGCCCCGGCAGGACGGTCCGTTTGTCCGATCCCGAGCCAAAGCTCGCCTCTTCGCTGTTGACGACGTAATTGCCCTGCACGCCGATCTTCGGCAGCACCGTCGCGAGCAGGGCGCGGACCTGGCCCTTGACCGCCGCCTCCTCGATCTCCGCCGAGCCGAGCGTCGGGTTTGCGGCGAGCGCCTGGCGGAGCGCCTCCTCGAGCGTCACGTTTCGGGGAGCCGAGGCGGTTGGGAGCTCCGACGTCTCCGGGTCCACGGCCGCGGTCGGCGGAGCCTGGGCGTGGAGAAGGGCCGACGAGGCCAGGAGGCCCGACAGGGCCCAGGGCGGGGCGAGGGAAGACAAGGCTCGACGGATCGACATCATCGCGGCTCGCTTTCGAGGGGTTTCGAGGTCAAGGGATCAGCCGAGCAGGGTGCCACCGGCGGATCTGTAACGTAGCTTACATTACGAGATCGGGTCAAGAAGGTTGCACACGCGTTGACTCCGTCGAAGACGTTTGGGGCGATCCGTTTATTGTGTCGAGGGAAATCGCCGAGCCGCGGGGGCGTCGCAGGCCTATCGGGAGGCCCATCGGGAGCCCATCGCCTCGATCTCGTGCCGGTTCCGCGCGCGGTCCCGCCGGCACGGACCGGACGCAACCGGACGCGATAGAATGCCGTCGAATGCCGCCAGCCCACTCCGCGCTCACCGCGCCCGTGTTCCTGCTTGCGATGCCACAGGTGCTCGATCCGTTTTTCCACCGCAGCGTCGTCTTGCTGGTTCAGCATGACGACGAGGAGGGGAGCTTCGGCTTCATCGTCAATCGCCCCACCGGCATCCGGGTCACCGAGATCCTGAAGGGGATGGAGGTTGGCTGGAGCGGGCGCGAGGACGCCTTGGCCTATTTCGGCGGACCGGTGCAGCCGCAGACCGGCACCGTGCTGTTCCAGCCGGAGCCGACGGTCGAATCCGACGTCGCGCCCGAAGGCGGCGACCTCTCGGGCTCGGGCAGCGAGGTCGTTCCCGGGCTCTCGATCACGCAGCACGTGGGCGACCTCGCCCAGCTCGCCGAGACCCCACCCGACCGGTTTCGGCTGTTCCTCGGTCACGCGGGCTGGGGAGCCGGACAGCTGGTCGAAGAGATCCTGCGCAACGATTGGCTGACCGCGCCGGTTTCGAGCGACCTGGTCTTCTCCTCCGACCCCCAAGGGGTTTGGGCGGCGGCGGTCCGCTCGGTCGGTGTCGACCCGGCGGTGTTGCCGTCGTGGACCCCGTCCTCCGGCGAACGGGCGAACTGACGTCATGGCGATGCGCACCGAAAGGCAGCGTTCGGCGGGAGGCCTGGTGGTCGAGGACGGGCAGATCCTCCTCATCTCCACCCGCAGCGGCAGGCGGTGGCAGCTGCCCAAAGGGCACATCGAGATCGGTGAAACGCCGGAGCAGGCCGCCGTGCGGGAGATCCGTGAGGAAACCGGGGTGACCGGTCGGATCGTGGCTCCCCTTCCCGGCGTCGAGTACTGGTACGTCGAACGGGGTCAGGCGCGCATCCACAAGACGGTCGATTACTTCCTCTTGGACTACATCGGCGGAACGACCGAAGACTTCGACGCGACCGAGGTTTCGGGCGCTTCCTGGTTCCCCTGGGACGAGGGGATCTCCCGTCTGAGCTTCGAAAACGAGCGCCAGGTGGTCTCGGTGGCGCGCGAGTTGCGCGAGAAGGGCCGGGCCGATTCGAGCCGTCTGGATTCCAAACTTCAAGGGGTGCGTCTCGCGGCGGGATCGAGCGGGCTCGCGCGCCCGGGAGAGGGCGCCCCGGCGCCGCTCCCGCCGATCCGGGAGACCGAAGGATGAGCCTTCTCGTTCGCGCCACCCTCCACGTCGCGGTCAACGCCGTGGCGCTCTATCTTGCCGGGCAGTGGATTCCCGGCATCGTGGTGCCGCACGACGTGCCGACGCTCGCGGTGGCCGGCCTGGTTCTGGGGCTAGTCAATCTGATCGTCAAGCCGATCGTCAAGCTTCTCGCGTTGCCGTTCATCATCCTCACGCTCGGCCTGTTCTATCTGGTGATCAACGGCCTGATGCTCGAGCTCGCCGCCGCGTTGCTCGACAGCGTGCGCATCGACGGATGTCTCCCGGCGATCCTGGGCGGTTTCCTGGTCGCCGCGGGCAACTGGTTCGTCGGCCTGTTCGGCAGCAGCGGGAAGGATTAGATCCGACGTGGCCGAGCCGGAAGCGAGGAACGAGGCGGAGGACCGAAGCACCAAGGGAGAGACGCCGGCTTCGAGCGGCGCGGCAAGAAAGACTGCCGTCGTCACGGGTGCCTCGGCCGGCTTCGGAGCGGCCACCGCCCGCGCGCTCGCGGCCGTCGGGTTCGACGTCGTCCTCGGCGCGCGCCGGTTCGACCGGATCGAGCGGCTCGCTGGCGAGATCGGCGGCCGGGCTCTCTATCTCGACGTCACCTCGACCGCGAGCGTCGAGGCCTTCGCCGCGGAGATACCGGCGCTCCATCTGCTGGTCAACAACGCCGGCCTTTCGCTTGGCCTCGACCCGGTCGAGCGGGCGGACGAAGACGGTTGGCGGACCATGTTCGAGACGAACGTCATGGGCGTCATGCGTCTCACCCGGGCGCTCCTTCCCAAGCTCGAAGCTTCGGGCGACGGCCACATCGTCGACATCGGCTCGATCGCGGGCTTCGAGACCTATGCCGGGGGAGCCGGCTACACGGCGTCCAAGCACGCTCTGCGGGCGGTCACCAAGACCCTCCGACTGGAGCTGATCGGCCGGCCGATCCGGGTGACCGACGTTTCGCCGGGCCTGGCCGAGACCGAGTTCTCCGAGGTCCGCTTCGGCGGCGACAAAGAAAAAGCCAAGGCCGCTTATCGGGGCATGACGCCGCTCTCGGCGGAAGACGTCGCCGACTGCGTCGTCTGGGCGGCCACCCGGCCCCGGCACGTGAACGTCGACGAGATCGTGATCCGCCCGCTCGACCAGGCTACGGCGACGCTGGTTCACCGCCGGGGATAGCCCGGGCCGGGTCTCGGCAGCGCCGCCAATTCAGCGGTGTTCTGGGGGAGGCCCCCTTGAGCCGAAGGCGTACCCGACCGGGTAAGAGCGCCCGGATCGATGTCCTGGTAATATCGCCAAGCATCGATCCTTCCCGTCGCTCCACCCGAGGTAACGCGCCGATGACGTCCCGTCGAACCAGGTTTCCGCTCGCCCTCTGTGCGGGTCTCGCCGTCTCGCTCGCCGGCCTGTCGGGTTGTGACGAGCTCTTCCCTTATCGCTCCCCGGGGGAGGTCGTGTTCCGCAAGCGTTGCGCCGAGTGCCACGGCATCGACGCCCGAGGCAACACGCCTCGATTCATGGGAAACCCCTACACCGACCTGCGCGATAACACCTGGAGGACTGCGGCGGCCGATGAGGGGGCGATCGGGGCGGTGATCGAGGCGGGCGTGTTCGGCCAGATGCCGGCTTTCTCCGACCAGCTGACCCCCGAGCAGATTCGACAGGTCACCCATTACCTGCAGGAGATGCGCGGGGAGCGGACGCCGGAGCCGCGGCCGAAATGAAGCGCCGGTGGGCGATCGCCCTGGGAGGGGTCGCCTGGTTCGGCATCCTCACCGGGGGATGTTCTTCCGAGGGACAGGTCCGCTCCGGTGACGTCCTGTTCGCCGAGAACTGCGCCAAGTGCCACGGAACCGATGGCCGCGGAGATCCGCGCTCTCTGCCGCTCTATCCGCGCATCGACCTCACCCGATCGCCGATGGGGATCGCGAAAGACCGCATGTTGCTCCACGATCGCATCACCCGCGGCTACACGGCGATGCCGGGGTTCCAGACTCGGCTCAAGGCCGAGGAGATCGGCCAGCT